>NZ_JACYVB010000005.1:0-355873 GCF_014842095.1 Pseudomonas sp. CFBP 13719
AGTTGCTCCGCGCAAACCCGTGGGAGCGGTCCGTGGCCGCGAAACAGGCGACGCGGTGTCTGCAAAGACTCACGCCGGGGTAAGACACTCCGGGGCGTTGAGCTTGGGGTCATTGACCAGATTGGCCAGCGGACGCTCGCGCAGGGCGGCCTGCGGTGCGGCGAGCAACGACTGCAGGGCAGCCAAGGGCGTTTCCGGGTCCAGCCAAGCCGCCTGCCCGGCGGCATCGAGGATCAACGGCCGGCGCTGGCTCATGGCCGGCTGGGTCACCACTGCCGTGCTCAACCAGACCTGCTCCTGCACCGGATAGGCTTCCCAGATACCCGCGAAAAACAGCGAAGAACCCTCGCCTGGCGTCAGCCAGAAAGGCCGCTTGCGCACATTGCCCCGCCACTCGTAGAAGCCGTTGGCCGGAATCAGGCAACGCCGCAGGCGCAAGGCTTCGCGAAACATCGGCTGCTCGGCCACCGTCTCTGCCCGCGCATGGGCAGGGGTTCGCGACAGGTCGGTCAACCACGGCGGGGTCAGCCCCCAGCGCGCCTTGGCCAGGGTCGAGCGCTCCCCCTCGCGGCGCTGGATCAGCACCGAGTCACCCGGCGATATGTTCCACTGCGCCTGTTGGCCTTGGGGAAAGCCCTCCTGCGCGGCGAAAGCGGGTGACCAGCGAAACAAGGCAAAACGTCCACACATCAGAAAAAACTCTTGAGGGGTCTAGCACAGCAGAACCCCGGGAAAACTGTCGGGCTCGTCGCCCGACATGGGCAGCGCGGCATTGTACTCACCGATCAACTGCCGTGCGTAATCGGCCTGCTCGTCGGCCACCAGCAAACCCAGCAGGCCCATGGCAGGCAGGTCGCCCATCCCGCCGACCAGATCTCGACCCGCCAGATGCACACCCACCCCTTCGTTTTCCAGCATACCCAGAAGCATCTGCGCCTCCAGCAGACTGGCGGGCTCGTAGATGCGCTGCATCACTCGTTCTCGCTGCGCATGCGCAGCGACCAGTCCTCGCCATCGGTCTGCAGGGCGAACACGATGGGTCGGCAGCACACCGGGCAGTCTTCTATATAGTCCTGATCGCCAGCGGACAGATCGAGCACCGCTTCGGCAGGCTCGCCGCAATAGGGGCAATCGTAATCTTGGGTTTCCAGCATCGCGGCCTCCACGGCTCACTTGTGCGTATAATCGCCACTCTGTTTGCAGGCCGTTGGCTACATGGGCCCCTACCCTTTGCCCACAACCTTGCGCCTGTACCTTTACCTTAGCCGTTTCCAACAAGAGAGCATGATGGGCGAATTCGATGCCATCCGACCGTACGACGACGCCGAAGTACCTGCCGTTCTGGCACGGTTGCTCAGCGACCCGGCATTCCTGGATATCCTCACCCACTTCCGCTTCCCGCGTCAGGCCAAGACCTTTGGCTGGCTGCTCAAGCCGTTGATCGCACGGCGTCTGCGCCGCGAGTTCAAGGATGTCACCAACGTCGCCACCCTGCAGGACAAGGTCGAGTTCTACGTCGACCACACCATCGACCGCGCCACCGACGGTGTGACCTACACCGGTGTCGAGCAGTTCAAGTCCGGCAGTGCGTACCTGTTCCTGGCCAACCACCGCGATATCGTCATGGACCCGGCGTTCGTCAACTACGCCGTGTACCACGCAGGCCTGCCGACGCCGCGCATTGCCATTGGCGACAATCTGCTGCAGAAGCCTTTCGTCAGCGACCTGATGCGCCTGAACAAGAGCTTCATCGTCCATCGCTCGCTGGTCGGGCGTCGTGAAAAGCTGGCGTCCTACCAGCTGCTGTCGGCCTACATCAATCACTCGATCCGCCACGACTGCGCCTCGATCTGGATCGCCCAGGCCGAAGGCCGCGCCAAGGACGGTGACGACCGCACCGACTCGGCGATCCTCAAGATGTTTCACATGAGCCGCAAGGACGAGCCTTTCGGCGAAACCATCAAGGCGCTGAACCTGACGCCGGTGTCGATCAGCTACGAGTACGACCCCTGCGATCAGGCCAAGGCACGCGAGCTGTACATCCGTGCCACCAAGGGCGCCTACAATAAGGCACCCGGCGAAGACGACGTCAGCATTGCCCAGGGCATCACCGGCTACAAGGGCCGCGTGCACATCAACTTTGCCGCGCCCATCACCGAGTCGTTCGAAGACACCAAGCAGTTGGCCATGGAGATCGACCGGCAGATTCTGGGCGGTTATCGCCTGTTTCCCGTGCACTACCTGGCCTACGCGCAGTGGGCGGATGCCGATCCCGAGCTGCAGGTACCTGCAGCAGCCGATGTGTTTCCAGCCGCCGAGCTGGAAAAGGCCCGTGCCGAATGGCTGCGACGGTTGCGCGAGTGTCCGGTGGAACAGCGACCGTTCCTGGTGGTGCAATACGCCACGCCAGTGCGCAACCAGTATCGCGTCAAGGCAGGGCTGCCGCTCTAGGGTCAGCCAGCGTACAGGGTGTCATGCGGCCGTCATGGCACCGTCATACGCCCTTCATGCACCCTTCATGCACCCTTCATACAAAACAGGCATCGTGTTGCACCCTCACCCAACACGCTTCGGATGCCCGCCATGCTGCACGCCCTTAACCAGGATCGTCTCTACCACATTACCGCCAGCGACGAGCAGGAAGCTCTGATCGACGCCCTGGCGTTCAATGTCCAGGACCGACAGTGGCTGGTGTATTGCGCCTTGGGCGGTCATCAGCACGGTGACTGGCCCGATCTGGACCTGGGCACCGGTATCAGCGTGCTCGACTTTCACATGCGCGCGGCCTGAAGCCTGCACGCAGTGAAATCCGGCCCATGAAAAAGCCCGCGAACATCGCGGGCTTTTTCGTAACGGGCAGACGCTGTCAGAAGTTGTTCTGGGACAGGGTCTGGCCAATGGTGGCGTCCTTGAACACGCGCGTCAGCGCATCGCTCAGCACATCGCTGACCAGCTTGGTGTTGGTTTCCTGGTTCGGCGCCATGCCGAAACGCTGGTTCAAGGACGCGCCGTAGCGGCCGCTGTAGTGACGGCCACCGTTGGTGACGTCGGCCTTGAACGTGGCGCCGATGTTGGCCTCGGTGACGTACATCTTGTCCTTGGGCGACTGGTACTTGAGCTCGGCCAGGGTGATGGTCAACGTAGGCGCGCTGCCATTGTTGCCCGTGGGCGTGAAGCCGAGCAGTCTTACGGCCGCTTCGGCCTGGGCCTGCAGCTTGGGCAGTACATCGTTGGCGGCAACGCTCACTGCGCTGGTTTCCGGATAAAGGCCGCCACGGGTGCCCAGGGTCGGCGAAGGTCGACCGTCGACGACGCGCACGGCCACTGCCTGGCCCTGGCCGACAGCGGCGAACTGCGAAGTCAGGCGCGGCTGCGGGCTGAGTTGTTGCGGGCTGTTGGCACAACCGACCAACGTCAGACTGGTCACAGCGATCATAGCGAACAACAGGCGGTGCAACATGCGCATCTCTCCGGCAACGGGCAGTGGATAAGCCGCGAGTATAGCGGGGCCTGCGGGCAATGGACCAGCCATGAAACACGTGCAGGCGACCCAGCGTGATGCATGTCATCAGCCTGTCACCGTCTGCGGGCAGTATCGCGGCTACAGTCCACCGCACGCCATCGCACGGAGAATCGCTCATGGGTTTTCTCAAGTCTCTGTTCAGGGCCAGCCAGCCCTATCGTTGCTACGTCGCTCTCGACCAGCAGGGCCTGTGCCGCGCCTTCAAGCAATGCCAGCAGGCGCCCCTCGGCGAGGGTTGGGTCGAGGTTGGCGATATTCGCCCACAATGGCTGGGCCAGCCATTGCCTGCCCATGCCCGCGTCAGCTCCCGTGCCACGGGGGCTGGCGGGATTCGAGCGGTGCACGCCTGACTGGCCGGTCACCAAAAGCCTGTAAATAACGATCAACTCGCCGCGTTTCATCGCTATAATCTTCCCCCGATTATAAGGACGTCTCCTGATCGGGCCTCGCAGCACTGCCAACACACTCGTCTTGGCCTCCGCACCGCCCACAGAGAGCCGCCCACGCAGGTCACGCGCTGGCGTTTCCATTCGCTCGTGCCACCCTGCCGCTGCCGATCCTCCAAGCAGCCTTCTTGAGGTTCACGACTCCAAAAGAGCGTGAAATAAACGGGTTTCACAACTTCACAAGAGTGTGGCGAGCAAATGAAAAGTCTTGGATCTGTACCAGCACTATCTGCGTCCCGAACAGCCCAACGAGGAAGGATCGAACGCTTCGCATGAAGGCTCTTGCTCGCTGAACGCACGTATCAACCATGGTCCTATGGCGTTGGCGGGCCGAACGTGAGTTCATGGGCAATGCCCGGCAGACTTGTCGGCACAGGCCATTTCAGCGATGCAGTTGCGAAGATTCGGACATGGCGACCCAGGCCTGCACAGACGTACCGGGGTCCCATGCTGTCAATGGGTGCTGAAGATTTTGGAGACGCGTTAAATGGCGCAAAACGAAGCAGTCGACGTGGTATTGGTAGGGGCCGGCATCATGAGTGCCACCTTGGCCGTACTGCTCAAGGAACTCGACCCGGCATTGAAGCTGGAAGTCGTCGAGCTCATGGACTCCGGTGCCGCGGAGAGCTCCAATCCGTGGAACAACGCCGGTACCGGCCATGCCGGCCTGTGTGAGCTCAACTACACGCCGCAGGCCGCCGATGGCTCCATCGACATCAAGAAAGCCGTGCAGATCAACACTCAGTTCGAGGTCTCGAAGCAGTTCTGGGCTTACCTGACCAGGAAGAGCAGCTTCGGTTCGGCACGTTCGTTCATAAGCCCGGTGCCGCACCTGAGCTATGTCGAGGGTGACAAGGGCGTGGCCTTCCTCAGGAAGCGCTATGAAATGCTCAAGGCCCACCATGCCTTCGCCGACATGGAATACACCGAAGACAAGGCAAAGATGGCCGAGTGGATGCCGCTGATGATGCCAGGGCGGCCGGCCGATCAGCACATCAGTGCCACCCGTGTGATGGGCGGTACCGACGTCAACTTCGGCGCCTTGACCAACAAGCTTTTGGCCCATCTGGCCAGCGCACCCGGCGCGCAGGTCAAGTACTGCAAGAAGGTCACTGGCCTTGTGCGCAAGGGCAGTGGCTGGACGGTCAGCATCAAGGACGTCAACACCGGCAATACCCGCGAAATCGACGCCAAATTCGTATTCCTGGGCGCAGGCGGTGCTGCTTTGCCATTGCTGCAGATGTCCGGGATCGAAGAAGGCAAGGGCTTTGGTGGCTTCCCGGTCAGCGGCCAGTGGCTGCGCTGCGACAACCCCGAGGTGGTCAAGCAGCACCAGGCCAAGGTCTACAGCCAGGCTGCGGTGGGCTCACCGCCCATGTCCGTGCCGCACCTGGACACTCGCGTGGTCGATGGCAACAAGTCGCTGCTGTTCGGCCCTTACGCCGGCTTCACCACCAAGTTCCTCAAGCATGGCTCGTTCCTCGACCTGCCGCTGTCGGTGCGCGCGGCGAACATCGGACCGATGCTGGCCGTGGCCCGCGACAACATGGACCTGACCAAGTACCTGATGAGCGAAGTGCGCCAGTCCATGGAGCAGCGTCTGGATTCGTTGCGGCGCTTCTACCCGCAGGCCCGCGCTGAGGATTGGCGTCTGGAGGTGGCTGGCCAGCGCGTGCAGATCATCAAGAAGGACCCGAAAAAAGGTGGCGTGCTGCAATTCGGCACCGAGCTGGTGTCTGCCGCCGACGGCTCGCTGGCGGCCTTGCTCGGTGCGTCACCGGGTGCCTCGGTGACCGTGTCGATCATGCTCGACCTGCTGGAACGCTGCTTTCCCGAGCAGACCCGATCACAGGCGTGGGCGACCAAGCTGGCGGAGATCTTCCCTGCCCGCGAACAGGTACTGGCGAACGATGCCGAAACCTACCGTCGCGTCAGCCATGACAGCGACGTGGCGCTCGAGCTCGCGGAAAAAGCGGACGGCGTGCAGCATTACGCCTGACACACCGCACGTACCGCCGACGCGGCTCGCGCCGCTGCTACAGGGAATTGCATCGCTCCTGTAGCAGCGGCGCCAGCCGCGTCCGGGCCACCGCCCTTGTAGCAGCGGTGCCAGCCGCGTCCAGGCCACCGCCCTTGTAGCAACGGTGCAAGCCGCGTCCAGGCCACCGCCCTTGTAGCAGCGGTGCAAGCCGCGTCCAGGCCACCGCCCTTGTAGCAGCGGTGCCAGCCGCGTCCGGGTCACCGCCCTTGTAGCAGCGGTGCAAGCCGCGTCCAGGCCACCGCCCTTGTAGCAGCGGTGCAAGCCGCGTCCAGGCCACCGCCCTTGTAGCAGCGGTGCAAGCCGCGTCCGGGTCACCGCCCTTGTAGCAGCGGTGCCAGCCGCGTCCGGGCTCACCGCGTTTCCACAGACACACCGCATGTGCCGCCGACGCGGCTTGCGCCGCTGCTACGGGGATCGTGTCAGGCTCGCTGGATCAGGTCGATGTATTCCTGGGCGTTGCGCTGGTCGCGAATCAAGGTGATGAAATCGTTGCCGTGTTCGTCCTTGCCGTCGAGCTCGTAGCCCGCTTCCTTGAAGAACACCAGAAAGCGTGCGAAGTCATCGACGCGCAGGCCACGGTACGCCTTGATCAGCTTGTGCAGCGACGGCGAGGTGGCATCGACCGGCTCGAAATTCAGGAACAGCTTGATCTGCTCATCGCCGATCTCGTCGCCAATCAATTGCTTCTTGTCTTTACGCATTACCGACTCCAACTCGCTATCACGGTCATTCACGGGGCAGGCAGTTTACCCTCGGCTTGGCGATGGGCTCAACGCGCGCGTAGGTTGCCGGTGTGCAGATCGGCCCAGACATGCCCATTGGGGTAGCTGAGGAACTGCACGTAGACGGTGTCGTTGCGCAGCAGGTCGAGCAGGATCCGGTACTGGCTCAGCGGATAGGTCAGGGCCAAGGTGCCAGTGGCCGCGTCGAAAGCTGGCCGCTTCAGGCTTTTGCTTTCGCCATCGAAGGTGATCAGCACTTCGGCCAGTTTCGCGTCCTTGCTCAACGCCTTGCCCTTCAAGCGCAACAGCATGGGCGCGGTCACCGGTATGGGCTGCTGGTTGGAAAGGCGCTGGTTGCCCATGACCACCGAGTAGCTGGTCACCTGCAACAGTTGCTGCTGCGGATCACCTTCGCGCAGGGTCTGCTCATCGGGCGGCAGGAACTGTTCATGAACAACGCCATGCCCAGGCGCTGCAGCCAGCGGCAGACAGGTCAGCAAGGCAATGGCGGCAACGGTCAGGCGCATGGGCGGCTCCTTGTGGAAGAGCCGCGGACTTTAGCATGTTGCAAGGGGGGCGAGTCTGTGGCGAGCCCCGACGCGGCTCGCGCCGCTGCTACAAGAACAACGCAATCAGGTCTGGCACTGAACAGGCCCTGTCACAAAAGCGCAAGCCGCATCGGCGGCACACGCAATCCCTGTAGCAGCGGCGCAAGCCGCGTCGGCGGCGCACGCCATGGATCTGGGGGAATGCGATAAACCCAGGCTCGGTATCCGGAGAGAGGCCTTACATGCCCTTGACGGCGAAGATGCCCGCAGCGTTGCGCCAGTAGCCCTTGTAATCCATGCCGTAGCCGAAGATATAACGGTCGATGCACGGCAGACCCACGAAGTCGGCCTTGAGGTCGGGGCTGGCCTTGCGGTCGTGGTCCTTGTCGATCAGCACGGCGGTGTGCACGGCGCGGGCGCCGGCATGCTTGCAGAAATCGATGATGGCGCTGAGCGTGTGGCCTTCGTCCAGGATGTCGTCGATGATCAGCACGTCGCGGTCGATGAAGGAGATTTCCGGCTTGGCCTTCCAGAACAGATCGCCGCCGCGGGTTTCGTTGCGATAGCGGGTAGCGTGCAGGTACGAAGCCTCCAGCGGGAAATCCAGATGAGTCAGCAGCTTGCCGGAGAAGATCAGCCCGCCGTTCATCACGCAGAACACCACGGGGTTGCGATCGGCCAGTTCAGCGTTGATCTGCGCGCCGACCTTGGCAATGGCGGCCTCGACCTGGGCTTCTGTGTACAGGCAGTCGGCCTCTCGCATGACTTGACGGATGTGCTCGAGATCAGCGGACATGACGCTCTCCAAGGGGGGCGGTGGAAGAAAAGCGGGCAAAGGTACGCACACACCTGACGTGAATCAAGCACAATCCAGGCTTTCATGCACTAACGTGCAGTATGTCTATAGGACAGCCCGATACAATAGATTAATCTACCGCCGTTTTTTTGCCCGTTCGGAGCCTTTCCCCATGCCTATCCGTGAGATCCGCCACCCGCTGATCCGCCACAAGCTCGGCCTCATGCGCCGTGCCGACATCAGCACCAAGAACTTTCGCGAGCTCGCCCAGGAAGTCGGAGCCCTGCTCACCTACGAGGCTACCAAGGATCTGCCCCTGGAAAACTACGAAATTGCAGGCTGGGCTGGCCCGGTGCTGGTCGAAAAGATCGCGGGCAAGAAAATCACCGTGGTGCCCATCCTGCGCGCCGGCATCGGCATGCTCGACGGCGTGCTCAGCCTGATTCCAGGTGCCAAGGTCAGCGCCGTGGGCGTTGCGCGCAACGAGGACACGTTGCAGGCCCACACCTACCTGGAAAAGCTGGTCGATGAAATCGACGAGCGCCTGGCGATGATCATCGACCCGATGCTGGCCACCGGCAGCTCCATGGTTGCCACCATCGACCTGCTGAAGAAGGCCGGCTGCAAGGAAATCCGCGCCATGGTGCTGGTGGCTGCTCCCGAGGGCATTGCCGCCGTGGAAAAGGCGCACCCTGATGTGCAGATCTACACCGCTTCGATCGACGAACGCCTGAACGAGCATGGCTACATCATCCCCGGGCTGGGCGATGCCGGCGACAAGATTTTCGGCACCAAGCAGAAGGACGCCTGACCCATGCAGGACGAGTTCAACGATCCGCTTTGGCGGCAGGTGCTGTCAGGCGCGCAGATGCTCTTCGTGGCGTTCGGCGCGCTGGTACTCATGCCGCTGATCACCGGCCTGGACCCGAACGTGGCGCTGTTCACCGCGGGCCTGGGCACGCTGCTGTTCCAACTGGTGACGGGTCGTCAGGTGCCGGTATTCCTGGCATCGAGCTTTGCTTTCATCACGCCTATCATCCTTGCCAAGGGCCAGTTCGGCCTGGCCGAGACGATGGGCGGGATCATGGCGGCCGGATTCGTCTACACCTTCCTTGGGCTTGCGGTGAAGATCAAGGGCACCGGCTTCATCGACCGCCTGCTGCCGCCCGTGGTAATCGGCCCGGTCGTGATCTCCATCGGCCTGGCGATGGCGCCGATCGCTGCCAACATGGCGATGGGCAAGGCCGGCGACGGCACCGAGCTGATCCCCTACGCCACGGCCATGTGGATCTCCATGCCGGCGCTACTCACCACCATCGTCGTCGCAGTGTTCGGCAAGGGCATCTTTCGCCTGGTGCCGATCATCGCCGGGGTGCTGGTAGGCTTCGCCATGGCATTCGCCTTCGGTGTGGTGGACACGGCCAAGATCGCCGCAGCCTCCTGGCTGGCACTGCCACACTTCACGGCGCCGGCGTTCAACTGGCAGGCCATCCTGTTCATTGTGCCCGTGGCGCTGGCACCGGCCATCGAGCACATCGGTGGCGTGATCGCCGTGGGTAGCGTGACCGGCCGTGACTACCTGAAGAAACCCGGACTGCACCGCACCCTGCTGGGCGACGGCATTGCCACGACTGCCGCCGGCCTGTTCGGCGGACCGCCCAACACCACCTATGCGGAAGTGACCGGCGCGGTCATGCTGACCAAGAACTACAACCCCAAGATCATGACCTGGGCGTCGATCTTCGCGATCAGCCTGGCATTCGTGGGCAAGTTCGGCGCGCTGCTGCAAAGCATTCCAGTGCCAGTGATGGGCGGCATCCTGTGCCTGCTGTTCGGCTCCATCGCAGCGGTGGGCCTGAACACCATGATTCGCCACAAGGTCGACATGGCCGAGGCGCGTAACCTGGTGATCGTCTCGGTAACCCTGGTGTTCGGCATCGGCGGCGTGTTGGTCGGCACCGGAACCGGGCCCGATGACTTCGGCCTAAAGGGCATTGCCCTGTGCGCCGTGGTGGCGATTGCCCTGAACCTACTGCTGCCGGGGCACGGCGACTGGAAAAAGGACTCGCAGGCCTGAAGCCGCCAGGGAGCGCCATGGTGGCGCTCCCTGCTGGCAGATTCAGCGTCACAGCATCAAGGGTGCCCGCTCGCACAGGGTATTCAACGCTTCACCCCATTGCGGGTGATCGTTCAGGCACGGCACCAGCACCAACTCCTCGCCCCCCGCCTCGCAGAACTGCTCGCGCCCGCGGTCGCCGATCTCCTCCAGAGTCTCGATGCAATCGGCGACGAACGCCGGGCACATCACCAGCAACTTCTTCACCCCTTGTTTGGCAAGTTCATCCAGACGCGCCTCGGTGTAGGGCTCGATCCACTTGGCCCGGCCCAGTCGCGACTGGAAGGACACCGACCAGCTGCCCTCGGCAAGGCCCATGCGCTCGGCGAAGGCACTGGCCGTACGCAGACACTGAGCGCGATAGCAGACGGCGAGCACTTCAGGCGGTGCATTCTGGCAGCAGTCGGTCGTACGCAGGCAGTGGCCGCCGGTGGGGTCGATCTTGGTCAGGTGCCGTTCGGGCAGTCCGTGGAAACTCATCAACAGGTGGTCGTGGGGTTGCGCCAGGTAGGGCTTGGCACTGGCCACCAAGGCATCCACGTATTCCGGCTGGTCGTAGAACGGCTGCAGCACGCTGAATTGCATGGCCAGCTTGCGTTCGCGCACCACCTTGCGTGCCTGCTCGATCACCGTGGTTACGGTGCTCTGGGCGAACTGTGGATAAAGTGGCGCCAGGGTGACTTTGTGCACCCCCTGCTCGGCCAGGCGAGAGAGTGCCGTATCGAGCGACGGCTCGCCATAACGCATGGCGACTTCCACCGGACCATGGCGCCACTGCTCGGCCATGACCGCCTGCAGGCGCCGGGTCAGCACCACCAGCGGCGAGCCGTCCTCCCACCAGATCGAGGCATAGGCGTGTGCCGATTGCTCGGGGCGCTTGACCAGAATCAGCGACACGATCAGACGCCGCAGCGGCCACGGCACGTCGATGACATAAGGGTCCATCAGGAACTGGTTGAGATAGCTACGTACATCGGCCACCTGGGTCGATGCGGGCGACCCCAGGTTGACCAGCAGCAGGGCGTGATCGGTCATGCAGCGTCCTATTTCAGGTTCGTCGTTTAGAGCTCAGAGGCGCCGCGACAATTCGGTCAGGGCGGCGGATAGTTCGCTGTAGCGGAAATTGAAACCTGCGGCCTGCAGCGCCACCGGGCGTGCGCGCTGGCCACCGAGCAACAGCCCTGACAGCTCGCCGAGCCCCGCCTTGAGCAACAGCGAGGGCAGCGGCAGGAAAGCCGGGCGATGCAGGGCACGTCCCAGTTGTCGTGCGAATTCACGGTTGCGCACCGGCTCCGGCGCGCAGGCATTATAGGGACCACGGCACTGGGTCTGGCGCAAGAGAAAATCAATCAAGGCGATTTGATCGTCGATGTGAACCCACGGCATCCACTGCCGGCCACTGCCGATCGGGCCTCCCAGCCCCAGCTTGAACGGCAGCGCAAGGCGCTTGAGAAAGCCGCCCTGGCTCGCCAGCACCAGCCCGGTGCGCACCAGCACCACCCGCACGCCCAACGCTTCGGCGCGCAGGGCCGTCTCTTCCCAGGCAATGCACAAGTGACTGGCGAAGTCCTCCTTGACCGGTTGCGAGGTCTCGTTCAATTCACGCTCGCCACCATCGCCATACCAGCCGACCGCCGAGCCGGAAATCAACACTTCAGGCCGCTGCGCACGGCTTTCCAGCCATGCCAGAAGGCGCTCGGTCAGCGTGATTCGGCTGCTCCACAGCAACGCCCGGCGTCGCGCCGTCCACGGGCGATCGGCAATCGGCGCGCCGGCCAGATTGACCACCGCGTCCACTGTTTCGTCGCCAATTTCCTCGAGCTGCGCCACGCCGCGCACGCTGGCCCCGCACAGCTGCTTCACCTGGCCCGGCTGGCGACTGAGCACCGTCAGTCGATGCCCCTGCCCGACCCAGTGCTGGCAAAGCTTGCGGCCGATGAGCCCGGTGCCGCCGGTCAGCAATATGTGCATAAGGTTTCTCCAATGTGGCGTTGCGTCTGCAGCGCTAGTCTATTTTCATGAGACAGGCACTTTCCATCCGCGTGCCTCTCTCATGAACCATAGGACACCTGAGCAAAAAGGATCCCGTTAACTTATACTTATTAAGTCTTTTGTACAGGTTTGTTTTTTCGAACACACGTGTGCATAGCGCTTACGAAGCTGTTACGAGGGCACTATGACTTTACCTACGGCGACTTTACCTACGGCGACTTTACCTACGGCACCTGCGACGACCTCAACTGCGGCGACTGGACCTTCAGCGACCGTACCTATTGCAATCATCGGTACCGGCATGGCGGGGCTTTCCGCCGCCCAGGCGTTGCACAAGGCTGGCCACGCGGTGCAGCTTTTCGACAAGGCACGCGGTGTGGGTGGCCGCATGTCGAGCAAGCGCAGCGAGGTCGGCTCGATCGACGTCGGCGCGCAGTATTTCACTGCCCGCGACCGGCGCTTCGTGGCCCAAGTCCAGCAATGGCAGGCCGAAGGTTGCGTACAGCCGTGGTCGCCTTCGCTGTACAACGCCAAGCAAGGTCGGCTCAGCCCGTCGCCCGACGAGCAGGTACGCTGGGTCGGTGCGCCACGCATGAGTGCCATTGCCAAGGCCATGGCTGTCGACCTGCCTGCCGCCTTTTCCTGCCGCATCGCCGAGGTGTTCAAGGGCGAGGAATTCTGGGAGCTGCTGGATGCCGAGGGCGTCAGCCATGGACCCTTCAGCCACGTCGTGCTCGCTGTTCCGGCGCCCCAGGCCACCGCGCTGCTGGCCAGTGCGCCCAAGCTCGCCACGCAAGTGGCCGGGGTCAAGATGGACCCCACCTGGTCGGTGGCGTTGAGCTTCGACACGCCACTGGACACACCGATGCAGGGCTGCTTCGTGCAGGACAGTCCACTGGACTGGCTGGCGCGAAGCGGCAGCAAGCCCGGTCGCGAAGACAGCTGCGACACCTGGGTGCTGCACGCCACCAGCGCGTGGAGCAAGCAGCACATCGACCTGTCCCGCGAGGCAGTGATCGAACAGCTGCATGGCGCCTTCGCCGAGCTGGTGACTTGCCCGATGCCTGCGCCAAGTTTCAGCATCGCTCATCGCTGGCTCTACGCGCGCCCGGCTCACCCCCATGAGTGGGGTGCGCTGGCCGACCCCGACCTGGGCCTGTACGTGTGCGGCGACTGGTGCCTGTCAGGCCGCGTCGAAGGCGCCTGGCTCAGTGGCCAGGAAGCCGCGCGGCGCTTGCTCGAGCACTTGCAATGAATGCCCGGCATCGGCTCAATCCGCGCAAGCTGTTGCTGTCGAAATGGACCGCCGTGCGCCCCGTGAACCGCGAGAAGCATTTCCTGGTCAGCGAAGTGTTCTGCGATGACGAAGGCGTCGTGCTGGAGGTCGAGTTGCAGGCGGTTCTCACCCACCGTGCCGAACGTCTGCCGTGGCAGGCCCTGCAGGATATGCAGAGCTGGAAGATGGGCTGGCAGTGACACCCTGCCAATGACTGTAATTCTGTACAAAGCATTTGACCTGTACAAATACGGACCTAAGATGAAACTATGCTGTACAGCGTTGTCAGTATGTACAGGTTTCAGAAGAGGTCCGTCATGCAAGAGCCCAGCGTCAGCAAACCCAAGATCGGTATCAGCGCCTGCCTGCTCGGTGCACCCGTGCGCTACAACGCCGGGCACAAGGAATCGCGCTGGTGCAGCCGGATCTTGGTCGAGCATTTTGAGTTCGTCCCGGTCTGCCCCGAAGTCGCCATTGGCCTGGGTACGCCGCGCGAGCCGATTCGTCTGGTCGGCGACAAGGATCACACCCAGGCGGTGGGCACCGTGCATCCCGACATCAACGTTACCGCGCCTCTGGCGGCCTACGGCGAACGAATGGCTGGTGAGCTAACCGATCTCTGCGGCTACATCTTCATGCAGAAGTCGCCGTCCTGTGGCCTGGAGCGGGTGAAGATCTATCGCGACAACGGCGCTCCTCAACGCGAAGGCGGCCGCGGCATCTATGCCCAGGCATTCTGCGCACGCCACCCGGATTTGCCGGTGGAAGAAGAAGGTCGTCTGTGCGATCCGGTACTGCGGGAAAACTTCCTTGTGCGCGTTGGCGCTTATGCCCAATGGCAAGCGCTGCTGGCGGAAGGTTTGACGCGACGTGCCCTGACCGAATTCCACTCGCGCTTCAAATATCAGTTGATGGCCAACAACCCGCTGCAATACAAGGTCCTGGGCAAGCTGCTGGGCAGCATGGGCCGCGGCGATGCCGCGCAGATCGGCCCGCAGTATTTCAGTGAACTGATGCAGGCGCTCAAGCGCTGCGCCACTCGCGGCACCCACAGCAACGTGCTGCAGCACATCAGCGGCTACCTCAAGCGCGACATCGATGCGCAGGACAAGCAAGAGCTGCAACAACTGATCAATCAGTACCGTGAGGGCATCGTGCCGCTGGTGGTACCGATGACGCTGCTCAAACACCTGTTCCGCATCCATCCAGACCCCTACATTGCCCAGCAGACCTACCTGCAGCCACACCCGGAAAACCTGAGCTTGCGCAATGCCATCTGACGCCAACGGCACCGACTGGCTGCCGATCCGCGAAGTCACCCGGCAAACCGGTGTGCACCCGGTTACCCTGCGCGCCTGGGAACGGCGCTATGGCCTGATCGTGCCTCACCGCACCGCCAAGGGCCATCGTTTGTACGACGCCGCACAGATTGCGCGGATCCAGCACGTGCTGACCTGGCTCAACCGAGGCGTGGCAGTCAGCCAGGTGAAGCAACTGCTCGACGCTCCTCGCGATGCCCGGCCGCAAGTCCAGAACGATTGGCAGCAGCTGCGCCAGACATTGATCCAGGCCATCACCGATATGGCCGAGCGTCAGCTGGATGATCTGTTCAATCAAGCGATGGCCCTGTATCCGCCTGCCACTTTGTGCGAGCACTTGCTGCTGCCGCTGCTGACCGATCTGGAGCAGCGCTGGGCCGGCCAGTTCGGGGCGCAGATGCAACGTGTGTTCTTCCATGGCTGGCTGCGCAGCAAACTGGGTGCCCGCCTCTATCACAACAACCGCCAACTGAGCGGCGCACCTGTGGTGCTGGTCAATCAAGCGGACATCACTCCGGACCCGTACCTGTGGCTGGGGGCCTGGCTGATCAGCAGCAGCGATTGCCCGGTGCAGGTGTTCGACGCGCCGCTGCCGGCGGGCGAGCTGGCCCTGGCCTGCGACAAGCTTCAGGCACGCGCGCTGGTGCTGTACGCCGACAAGGCCCTCAACCTCGCGGCGCTGGGGCGGTTGCTGGTCGGTTGCACGTGCCCCAAATGGCTGGTGGGCTCGGCCGTGCTCATTCACCGTGCCGCCGCGGGCGACGGCCCTTCTCCCATTGCCGATCTGCACCTGGCGACCGATCCGTTGCACGCCCAGCAGATGCTGCAGGCGTCTGGCGTATTGGCCGACCGGCAACCCTGAATTCGAATGACGAGGCTTTCATGCAATTGATCTGGCTGCGCAGCGACCTGCGAGTGCACGACAACCCCGCCCTGGCGGCCGCCTGCGAGCAAGGCCCGACCCTGGGCGTGTTCCTGCTGAGCCCCAGGCAATGGCTGGAACACGACGACTCACCGAACAAGGTCGACTTCTGGCTGCGCAATCTCAAGGAACTGAGCGCGAGCCTCAAGGCCCTGCACATCCCCTTGTTGCTGCGTGAAGCGGACACCTGGGACAAGGCACCCAAGGTAATCAGCGCCCTGTGCGCCGAGCACAAGATCGAAGCGGTGCATTGCAACGACGAGTTCGGTGTCAATGAGAACCGCCGCGACGAGGCGGTAGAGGCGGCCCTGGCCAAGGTGGACATTCCCCTGCACCGCTATCTGGATCAAGCGCTGTTCAAACCCGGCAGCGTGTTGACCAAGGGCGGTACTTATTTCCAGGTCTTCAGCCAGTTTCGCAAGGTCTGCTACGAACGCCTGCACCAGTCAGTCCCTGCACTGGTAAAAAAGCCCCGTGCGCAGAAACCGGTGCACATTGCCGCCGACAAAGTGCCTGATCAGGTGAAAGGCTTCGCCGCCCCCGACAAGTCGCTGATCAAGCTCTGGCCGGCCGGAGAAGAAGAAGCGCACAAGCGCCTGGACACCTTTACCGACCAACCGATCGAAGACTACAAGGTCGAGCGCGATCTACCCGCGCACCCTGGGACCAGCCAGATCTCGGCCTACCTGACTTCCGGCGTGGTTTCTCCGCGCCAGTGCCTGCATGCGGCGCTCAACAGCAATCGCGGTGAATTCGAGAGCGGCAACGTCGGCGCCGTAACCTGGATCGGCGAGCTGATCTGGCGCGAGTTCTACCGGCACATCATGGTTGGCTATCCGCGCGTTTCGATGCATCGGCCGTTTCGCGAGGAGTACGCCGCCCTGCCCTGGCGCAAGGCGCCCAGCGAGCTGCAGGCGTGGAAAGAGGGGCGCACCGGCATTCCCATCGTCGATGCGGCCATGCGTCAACTGGTGTCCACCGGTTGGATGCATAACCGCCTGCGCATGATTACCGCGATGTTCCTGAGCAAGAACCTGCTGATCGACTGGCGCGAAGGCGAGCGTTTCTTCATGCAGCACCTGATCGACGGTGACCTGTGCTCCAATAACGGCGGCTGGCAGTGGAGTGCCTCCACAGGTACCGACTCGGTGCCGTATTTCCGGATTTTCAACCCGGTGAGCCAATCGCAGCGGTTCGACGAACAAGGCGTGTTTCTCAAGCAATGGCTGCCCGAGCTGGAAGGCTTGGATCGCAAGCAGGTCCATGCGCCGTCAGGTGATGCACTCAAGCAGAACGACTATCCCCGCCCGATCGTGGATCTGAAGGAAGGACGCGCACGCGCCCTGGCGGCATTCAAGAACCTGCCACGCAAAGCCAAGTAGGAAAGAAGGATTGAAGCAATCGCGGACAGAGGACCCTGCCCGCGCGACGGCCAATGCTGGCCGAGAAAAAACTTACAGCGGCATGCGATAGTTCAGGGTGTAGGCTTCGATACCATCGTTCGGCTCTTTGATGCCGGCGTTCGAGTAATGGATCGCTCTCACACCCAGCTCGTGACCGCCACCGAAGCGCACGCCGAAGCCGATACGGTCTTCGAAGTTGAACGAGGAACCCAGCTTGTTGCCTTCGATCTGCGTGTGCGCGAAGGCGGCGACACCGATGCCGGCTTCGATGTAAGGCTTGATGGACCCGCCGCCGAATTCGTAGACGAATACCGGCGCGAACGACAGGCTGTGGTTGTCCTTGAAGTCCTTGCCATCCCAGTAGGTATAGCCAGCATCCCAGTAGCCGGTCAGGCGACCGACGTCGGTCTGGAACCAGCTCTTGTCCCAATTGGATTGCAAGCCAATGCGATAGACCTGGGACGATTCGCCCGTTTCGCCCGCGGAAAACGATAGGTCGGCCGCGTTCGCGGTCACCGATTGCCCCAACATCAAGGCTGCAAGCGCAGCCAAACTGAACAGTCTCTTCATGAGAAACATCCTACCGAATGCAGTTGTAAGAATTTTTGTCGAAAAAATGGACAAGCTATGGAATCGGAGTTGGAACGTAAGTTCAGTGTTACACCCCGTTTTTTTCACATTTTTTTTACAACGTGAATACTTGCACATTGTCAGAAAATTTCCACAGCTTCGGTAGGACATTTCTAAAAATATCTGCCGACCCACTGGTCCAGAACTGCGCGGGCTGCGCCGGCCCCTCCGCCAGCTGGTTTCCTGCACTCAGCAATCGCTGCAGCTGACGCGCCACGGCGGCGCCGGTATCGACCAGCGCCACGTTGGCCGGGACCATGGTGGCCAACAGGGGCTTGAGGAACGGATAGTGCGTGCAGCCCAGAATCAGGGTGTCGCAACCGGCGTCCAGCAGCGGTTGCACGTACCCCTGCAGCAACAGGCGCAGCGCCGGACTGTCAAGGTCGCCGGTTTCGATCAGCTCGACCAGTCCGGGACACGGCTGGGTGATGACCTGCACTTCATTGGCAAAGCGGTCGAGCAGTGCCACGAATTTGGCGCTGCGCAGGGTGCCGGTGGTAGCCAACACACCGACGACACCACTGCGGGTCGCTGCTGCGGCAGGTTTGACCGCAGGCTCCATGCCAACGATGGGCCAGTCGGGATAGCGTTGACGCAGATCCGCCACTGCAGCGACCGTGGCCGTGTTGCAGGCCAGCACCAACGCTTTGGCACCTTGCCCGTGAAAGAACCGTGCAACCGTGGCACAACGCTCACGGATGAATTCGCTGGATTTCTCGCCATAGGGAATGTGGCCGGTGTCGGCCACGTACAGCAGGGATTCGCGAGGCAGCAGCCGTTCGATTTCGCCAAGCACCGACAAGCCGCCGACGCCGGAATCGAACACGCCGACAGGCGCTTCAGACATGCCGCGTGCTACAGACCGGGCATTTGGGATCGCGCTTGACCCGCATTTCGCGGAAATGAGTGCCCAAGGCGTCGATCAACAGCAGCCGACCCACCAGCACATCACCGAACTGCGCCAACAGCTTCAACGCTTCCAGTGCCTGCAGGCTGCCCACCAGCCCGACCAGCGGGCCTACCACGCCGGCCTCGCTGCAGGTCAGCTCGGCATCGCTGCCTTCGCCGTACAGGCAATGGTAGCAGGGACTTTCCGGACGCCGTGGGTCGAACACCGACAACTGCCCTTCCAGGCGGATCGCGGCACCACTGACCAGCGGCTTGCCGGCGGCAAAGCAGGCGGCGTTCACTGCCTGGCGCGTGGCGAAGTTGTCGGAACAGTCGAGCACCAGGTCGACGGCGGCAACCGCTGCGCTCAGCGAGTCTTCATCCAACGCGGCGCGGTGCGCCACCAGGGCGATTTCGGGGTTGATGGCGCCCAGCCGGGCAATGGCCGAATCGACCTTGCTGCTACCCACCGAGGTGCTGTCGTGCAGCACCTGGCGCTGCAGGTTGGTCACATCGACCGTGTCGAAGTCGGCCAGATGCAGCTCGCCGACGCCCGCTGCAGCCAGGTACAGCGCCACCGGCGAACCCAACCCACCCAAGCCGACGATCAGTACGCGGCTGCCCTTGAGCCTCAGCTGGCCCTGGATGTCGACCTGCGACAGCAGCACCTGCCGGCTGTAGCGCAGCAGCTCCTGATCGGTCAGCACAGCAACCGCCCCAGCGTGATGCGCTCGTGACCGCCGAGATCGATACGGCTTTCGATCTGCTCGAAATCGTGTTGGGCCAGCAGCTCACGCACCGCCGGTGCCTGGTCGTAGCCGTGTTCGAGCAGCAGCCAGCCGCCCGGATGCAGGTGTGCAGGTGCCTGGCCGATGATCAGGCGCAGATCGTCGAGGCCGTCTTCGCCGGCCACCAGCGCACTGGGAGGCTCGAAGCGCACGTCGCCGGCCTGCAGATGCGGGTCGGTGCTGGCAATGTAGGGCGGGTTGCTGACGATCAGGTCGAAACGCTCACCTTGCAAAGCACTGAACCAGTGACTCTCGAGCACCCGGGCGTTGCCCAGGTTGAGGCGCACACGGTTGCGCTCGGCCAGGGCCACTGCTTCGGCAATGCGGTCGACTGCAGTGACTTGCCAGGCACTGCATTCGCCGGCCAGAGCCAGGGCGATCGCGCCCGTACCGGTGCCCAGATCGAGTACCCGCGCCGAGCGGGCCGGCAGCAATTGCAGCGCAGCCTCTACCAGCAGCTCGGTTTCGGGACGCGGGATCAGGGTGTGCGAGGCCACTTCCAGGTCGAGCTTCCAGAACCCCTGCTGCCCCAGGATATAGGCAACCGGCTCGCCCGCCTGGCGACGCTTGATGAAGGCGGCGAAGGCATTGGCGGCATCGCTGGGCACGATGCGCTCGGGCCAGGTGTGCAGGTAGCTGCGCGATTTGCCCAGCGCCGCAGCCAGCAGCAGCTCGATGTCCAGACGCGCGGTCGGGGAATCGGGCAGTTCGACGGCGCGCAACAGGCTGGCAATGATGGTCATGTTCTATTCACCCAACGCGGCCAACTGATCGGCCTGGTATTCAGCCAGAAGCGGCTCTATCACTGCATCGACGCCGCCGGCCAGCACTTCATCCAGACAGTACAAGGTCAGGTTGACACGATGGTCGGTTACCCGGCCCTGCGGAAAATTGTAGGTGCGGATGCGCTCGGAACGGTCGCCCGAACCGACCAGCAGCTTGCGCTCGCTGGCGATGGCATTGGCCGCGGCGCTGCTCTGCATATCGTTGAGCTTGGCCGACAGCCAGCTCATGGCACGAGCGCGGTTCTTGTGCTGCGAGCGTTCTTCCTGGCATTCCACCACGATGCCGGTCGGCAGGTGGGTGATGCGGATCGCCGAATCGGTCTTGTTGACGTGCTGGCCACCGGCGCCGGAGGACCGGTAGGTGTCCACCCGCAGATCGGCCGGGTTGATCTCGATGGCCACCTGCTCGTCCGGTTCCGGCAACACTGCCACCGTGCAGGCCGAGGTGTGGATGCGACCCTGGGATTCGGTTTCCGGCACGCGCTGGACACGGTGCGCGCCGGACTCGAACTTGAGCTTGCCGTAGACGCTGTCGCCTTCGACGCGGGCAATGACCTCCTTGTAGCCGCCATGCTCGCCTTCGTTTTCGGAAAGAATTTCCAGGCGCCAGCCACGGCGTTCCGCATAGCGCGAATACATGCGGAACAGATCGCCGGAAAAGATCGCCGCTTCATCGCCGCCGGTACCGGCGCGGATCTCGAGGAACACGTTGCGACCGTCATTGGGGTCCTTGGGCAGCAGCATGCGCTGCAGCGCACTTTCCAGTTGCGCCAGCTGCTCGCGGGCTTCGCGCACTTCCTCGGCAGCCATCTCGCGCATGTCCGGGTCGTTGTCCTTGAGCAACGCCTGCGCGCCCTCCAGGTCAGCCAGCACCTTGGCCCATTGCTGGTAACCCAGCACCACGGGCTCGACCTCGGCGTATTCCCTGGAATAGGCACGGAAACGGGTTTGCTCGGAAATGACTTCAGCGTCGCCCAGCAAGGCGGTCAGTTCCTCGAATCGGTCCTGGAGCGTGTCCAGCTTGTTGAGCAGTGACGCTTTCATTGCGGCGGCTTATCCGTTGAGCCCTCATGGAGGGCAAAGAGTTCCTGGGCCATGGCCAGCGCATCGACGCGGCCTTCGGCGGAGAGCTTTTTCATGTGCACGCTGGGTGCGTGCAGCAACTTGTTGGTCAGGCCTCGGGCCAGTTGCGCGAGTACCTCTTCGGCGTTGCTGCCGTTGGCCAGCAGACGCATGGCCTTCTGCAACTCCTCGTCGCGCAGACGCTCGCCCTGCTGGCGGTAGGCCTTGAGCACGTCCACGGCCGCCAGCTCGCGCAGGCGCAGCATGAAATCGTCGGCACCCACGCTCACCAGTTCTTCGGCGGCCTGGGCGGCACCCTGGCGGGTTTTCAGGTTCTCGGCAACCACTTCGTGCAGGTCGTCGACGGTATAGAGGTAGACGTCGTCCAGTTCGCCGACTTCGGGTTCGATGTCGCGCGGCACGGCGATATCGACCATGAAGATGGGTTTGTGCTTGCGCAACTTGAGTGCGCTCTCGACCGCACCCTTGCCCAGGATCGGCAACTGGCTGGCGGTAGAGCTGATGACGATGTCGCTGTTGACCAGTTCCTGGGGAATATCGGAAAGCAGCACGGCATGGGCACCGAACTGCGCAGCCAGGGTACTGGCGCGCTCCAGGGTGCGGTTGGCCACCACGATGCGCTTGACCCCCTGCTCGTGCAGGTGGCGTGCGACCAGGGTGATGGTTTCACCGGCGCCGATCAGCAAGGCCTGGCTGCGCGCCAGGTCGCTGAAAATCTGCTTGGCCAGGCTGACGGCGGCAAACGCCACCGAGACCGGGTTTTCACCGATGGCGGTGTCGGTGCGCACCTGCTTGGCAGCGCTGAAGGTGGCCTGGAACAGACGCCCCAGCAGCGGCCCGATGGTGCCGGCCTCGCGGGCCACGGCGTAGGCGGATTTCATCTGCCCGAGAATCTGCGGCTCGCCCAGCACCAGCGAATCGAGCCCGGACGCCACGCGCATCATGTGACGAACAGCCGCATCTTCTTCGTGCACATAAGCGCTCGCGCGCAGCTCTTCGACACTCAAGCGGTGGTAATCGGCCAGCCAGCGCAGCACGGCATCGGCAGCCAGGTGATCCTGTTCGATGTACAGCTCGCTGCGATTGCAGGTCGAGAGGATCGCTGCCTCACGGCTGTCGGTCAGCCGGCAAAGCTGCTGCAGGGCCTCTACCAGCTGCTCCGGAGTAAACGCCACGCGCTCGCGCACGTCTACCGAAGCAGTCTTATGGTTGATACCGAGGGCGAGAAAGGCCATTCAAGGTCGCTGATGATGTCGAGAAGCCGGTAATTGTCCTACTTCGTCCGGCCCAGAACAACCACCGCTATCTATTGTCCTAATAGGCAACCTCGAGTTATGGGTTTGACCTGTGGCTTGTGTCATGATGATCCGACCGCAGGTAAGCCGCCAAAATCCCCTCTATGAATAGAACCTCCACGTTGCTCCTCGCCTTCGCTTTGCTGCAGGGCTGCCAGTCATGGCCAGCCAAAGAGCAGGCGACCCCGGTTCCTGTGGCGCAGCCAGCGCCTGCGCCGGACGAGTCGCCCAAGGTCTACGGCTCGTTCAGCGAGGAAACCGTGTTCAGCCTGCTCAGCGCAGAATTGGCCGGGCAGCGCGATCGTTTCGATCTTGCCCTGGGCAACTACGTGACCCAGGCCCGCAAGACCCAGGATCCGGGCATTGCCGAGCGCGCCTTCCGCATCGCCGAATACCTGGGCGCCGATCAGCCAGCGCTGGAGACCGCGCAGTTGTGGGCGAAAAACGCCCCCGCCGACCTCGACGCGCAGCGTGCCGCCGCCATTCAGCTGGCGCGCAATGGCAAATACGACGAGTCGTTGGTGTACATGGAGAAGGTCCTGCAGGGCCAGGGTGACACCCATTTCGACTTTCTCGCGCTGTCGGCGGCCGACACCGACGAAAGTACCCGGCGCGGCTTGCTGCAAAGTTTCGATCGCCTGCTGGGCAAGTACCCCGGCAACGGCCAACTGATCTTCGGCAAGGCCTTGCTGATGCAACAGGATGGCGATACCGAAGGCGCCCTGGCGTTGCTGGAAGACAACCCACCCCAGGAAGGTGAAATCGCCCCCATCCTGCTGCGCGCCCGCCTGCTCGCCGCGCTGGATCGCGGCAGCGAAGCCATGCCGCTGCTGGAAAAAAACCTCAAGAAAATTCCCGACGACAAGCGCCTGCGCCTTACCTACGCGCGCATGCTGGTCGAACAGAACCGCATGGACGACGCCAAGCTGCAGTTCGCGATGCTCGTTCAGCAATACCCGGACGACGACGAACTGCGCTATTCGCTGGCCCTGGTTTGCCTCGAAGGCAAGGCCTGGGACGAAGCCTACAACTACCTCCAGCAACTGGTGGAGCGCGGCAGCCATGTCGACTCGGCACACTTGAACCTGGGCCGGATCGCCGAAGAGCGCGGCGATCCACAGACAGCGCTCGACGAGTACGCCCAGGTAGATGTCGGTACCGACTATTTGCCCGCGCAGCTGCGTCAAGCCGATATCCTGATCGCCAACGGCCGCGCCGACGAGGCTTCGCGGCGCCTGGCCGCGGCTCGCGATGCCCAGCCCGACTACGCGATCCAGCTGTACCTGATCGAAGCCGAAACTCTGGCCAACAACGACAAGACCCAAGCTGCCTGGCTGGTGCTGCAGAACGCCATCAAACAGAATCCGGACGACCTGAACCTGCTGTACACCCGGTCGATGCTGGCTGAAAAGCGTAACGACCTGGTACAAATGGAAAAGGACCTGCGGGCCATTCTGGCGCGCGAGCCGGACAATGCCATGGCACTCAATGCGCTGGGCTACACGCTGTCCGACCGCACCACTCGCTTCGAGGAGGCCCGCGCCCTGATCGAGCGGGCACACCAGATCAACCCGGAAGATCCCGCGGTGCTGGACAGCCTGGGCTGGGTCAATTACCGCCTGGGTAACCTCGACGCCGCCGAGCGCTATCTGCGCGACGCGCTCGAACGCTTTCCCGACCACGAAGTGGCCGCTCACCTGGGTGAAGTGCTGTGGGCCAGCGGCAAGCAGCGCGAAGCGCGCAAAATCTGGGGCAAGGCCCTGCAAGAACAACCCGACAGCCCTGTCCTGCGCAGCACCATCCTGCGCCTGACCGGTTCAGAGAATCTTTAATCCATGTCTTTGCGTCCTACCTCCTACATGATGCGTCACCTGCTGGTTGCCACTTTCATCGCCGTGCTCACCGGCTGTGCCGGCATGGGCTCCCGCGAAGCCCTGCAGGGCCAAGGCAACCCACAACAGTGGCAGGTGCACAAACAACAACTCACCCAGCTCGACGGCTGGGAGATCAACGGCAAGATCGGCATCCGTGCGCCCAAGGATTCCGGTTCCGGCACCCTGTACTGGCTGCAGCGCCAGGATTACTACGACATCCGTCTGTCCGGCCCACTGGGGCGCGGCGCAGCGCGTCTGACCGGGCGTCCGGGCGATGTCAGCCTGGAGGTGGCCAATCAGGGTCGCTACCAGGCTGCCACACCCGAGGAGTTGCTCGAACAGCAACTGGGCTGGAAACTGCCGGTGTCCCATCTGTCCTGGTGGGTGCGCGGCCTGCCCGCTCCCGACAGCAAGAGCCAGCTGACCCTCGACGGTGACAGTCGCCTGGCGGGACTGGCGCAGGATGGCTGGAAAGTCGAATACCTGAGCTACACCGAACAGAATGGCTACTGGCTGCCCGAGCGGATCAAGCTGCATGGCCAGGACTTGGACGTGACCCTGGTGGTCAAGGATTGGCAGCCGCGCCGGCTGGGGCAGTGACATGAGCGCAGGCACTTCCATGAACCCCGTACTGACCCTGCCGGCGCCGGCCAAGCTCAACCTGATGCTGCACATCCTCGGCCGGCGCGCGGATGGTTATCACGAGCTGCAGACCCTGTTCCAGTTTCTCGACCACGGCGATGAACTGGATTTCGCCCTGCGCGACGACGGCGTGCTGCGGCTGCATACCGAGATAGCCGACGTACCCCACGACAGCAACCTCATCGTCAAGGCCGCGCGACAGCTGCAGGCACTGACCGGAACGTCGCTGGGCGCCGACATCTGGCTGCGCAAGGTGCTGCCCATGGGCGGCGGTATCGGCGGTGGCAGCTCCGATGCCGCCACCACCCTGCTCGCCTTGAACCACCTCTGGCAGACCGGTTGCAGTGAAGATCAGCTCGCGCAGCTGGGGCTTTCCCTGGGCGCCGATGTGCCGGTGTTCGTACGCGGCCACGCGGCCTTCGCCGAAGGCGTGGGCGAGAAACTGACCCCGGTCGAACTGCCACAGCCCTGGTATCTCGTGCTTGTGCCGCAAGTCTCTGTAAGTACAGCGGAAATTTTTTCGGATCCGTTGTTGACACGTGACTCGGCGCCCATTAAAGTGCGCCCCGTTCTTGAGGGAAACAGTCGTAATGACTGCCAGCCCGTAGTGGAGCGTCGTTACCCGGATGTACGTAACGCACTGAATTTGCTTGGCAAATTCACTGAAGCTCGACTAACAGGCACTGGAAGTTGTGTGTTTGGGGCCTTCCCAAGCAAAGCGGAAGCTGATAGAGTTTCGCACCTTCTTGCAGACACCCTTACAGGGTTCGTGGCAAAGGGAAGCAACGTTTCGATGTTGCATCGCAAGCTACAGAGTCTGTAACAGAGAGTCTGTAACAGGAAACGAGTGCTGGGCACTCGGAAGTTTCAAGCTACAGGGGCGTCGCCAAGCGGTAAGGCAGCAGGTTTTGATCCTGCCATGCGTTGGTTCGAATCCAGCCGCCCCTGCCATTTTCCTATACTCATCCAGGTATACCCTCAGCCGGCAGGTACTGCGCGTGTCCAAGATGATGGTCTTTGCGGGGAATTCAAACCCCGATCTGGCTCGACGCGTTGTGCGTCAGCTGCATATCCCTCTCGGTGATGTCTCCGTCAGCAAGTTTTCCGATGGTGAAATCAGCACCGAGATCAATGAAAACGTTCGCGGTAAAGACGTCTTCATTATCCAGCCTACATGTGCGCCGACCAACGATAACCTGATGGAACTGGTGCTGATGGCTGATGCCTTCCGCCGCTCCTCGGCTTCGCGAATCACCGCCGTGATCCCCTACTTCGGTTACGCTCGTCAAGACCGCCGTCCGCGCTCTGCCCGTGTGGCAATCAGCGCCAAGGTCGTCGCCGACATGCTGACCGTAGTGGGCATCGACCGTGTACTCACCGTCGACCTTCACGCCGACCAGATTCAAGGCTTCTTCGATATTCCGGTCGATAACATCTACGGTTCTCCGGTTCTGGTGGACGATATCGAAGACCAGCGCTTCGAGAACCTGATGATCGTTTCCCCCGACATTGGTGGCGTGGTGCGTGCACGCGCCGTGGCCAAGTCGCTGGGCGTCGATCTGGGCATCATCGACAAGCGTCGCGAGAAGGCCAACCACTCCGAAGTGATGCACATCATCGGTGATGTCGAAGGCCGTACCTGCATCCTGGTCGACGACATGGTCGATACCGCCGGCACTCTGTGCCATGCGGCCAAGGCCCTGAAAGAACATGGCGCGGCCAAGGTGTTCGCCTATTGCACCCACCCGGTCCTGTCGGGTCGTGCGATCGAGAACATCGAGAAATCCGTGCTGGACGAGCTGGTGGTGACCAACACCATCCCGCTCTCCGCAGCCGCACAAGCCTGCGGGCGTATCCGTCAACTGGATATCGCCCCGGTTGTTGCCGAAGCGATGCGTCGCATCAGCAACGAAGAATCGATCAGCGCGATGTTCCGCTGAGGGCCCTGCCCTTCGCGAATACCGTTCTGACGAAAAGCGCCCCGGCCCGACACTCTTGTCGGGCCGGGGCTTTTTTGCCCGTATCGCCTTGGCGCTGGTCGCAAACGCTGGGCGAACGTGGTTATTTTGGAGAAACACATGAACGATTTCACTTTGAATGCCGAAGCGCGTTCCGACCTGGGGAAAGGTGCGAGCCGCCGCCTGCGTCGTCTCGCCAGCCTGGTACCAGCTGTTGTCTACGGTGGCGAAAAAGCCCCTGAGTCGATCAGCATGCTGGCCAAGGAAGTTGCCAAGCTGCTCGAAAACGAGGCTGCCTTCAGCCACGTGATCGAACTGAACGTTGGTGGCACCAAGCAGAACGTCCTGATCAAGGCACTGCAGCGTCACCCAGCCAAGGGTCACGTCCTGCACGCTGACTTCGTACGCGTGATCGCCGGCCAGAAACTGACCGCCATCGTGCCTCTGCACTTCATGAACCAGGAACCGGCTGTCAAGAAAGGCGGCGAGATCTCGCACACCGAGACCGAGCTGGAAGTGACCTGCCTGCCGAAAGACCTGCCTGAGTTCATCGAAGTCGACATGGCTGACGCTGAAATCGGCACCATCATCCACCTGTCCGACCTCAAGGCTCCGCAAGGCGTCGAGTTCGTGGCACTGGCTCATGGTACCGACCTGGCAGTTGCCAACGTTCACGCTCCGCGTATCGTTGCCGACGAAGAAACCGAAGAAGGCGCTGCCGAGTAATCTTACTCGCGCGCCGAGCTGTGGATGACACCCTCGGGTGCCGTCCACGACTCGACAAGGAAGAGCCCCTGCCGTGACCGCCATACAACTGATCGTTGGCCTGGGTAACCCCGGCCCCGAATACGAACAGACCCGGCATAACGCAGGGGCTCTTTTCGTTGAGCGCATCGCCCAGGCACATCGTGTGAACCTGGTAGCCGATCGCAAGTATTTCGGCCTGACGGCGCGTTTCAGCCATCAGGGCCATGACGTTCGTCTGTTGATCCCCACCACCTACATGAACCGCAGCGGTCAATCCGTCGCAGCGATGGCGAATTTCTTTCGCATACCGCCGCAAGCGATCCTGGTGGCCCATGACGAACTCGACCTGCCCCCCGGCGTCGCCAAGCTCAAACTGGGCGGCGGGCACGGCGGGCACAACGGCCTGCGCGACATCATCGCGCAGCTCGGCAATGACAATGGCTTTCACCGTCTGCGGCTTGGCATCGGCCACCCGGGTGACAGCAAGTTGGTGTCCAATTTCGTTCTTGGCCGCGCCCCGCGCGCCGAACAGGAAAAGCTGGATGCCAGTATCGATTTTGCCCTCGGTGTGCTGCCGGATATCTTCGCCGGCGAGTGGAATCGCGCGATGAAAAACCTGCACAGCCAAAAGGCCTGACTCTTCGAAGAGGGATTCACCATGGGATTCAACTGCGGCATCGTCGGCCTGCCCAACGTCGGCAAGTCCACCCTGTTCAACGCCTTGACCAAATCCGGGATCGCGGCCGAGAACTTTCCGTTCTGCACCATCGAGCCCAACAGCGGCATCGTGCCGATGCCCGATGCGCGCCTGGAAGCACTGGCTGCCATCGTCAATCCCAAGCGCGTGCTACCCACCACCATGGAGTTCGTCGACATCGCGGGCCTGGTGGCCGGCGCCTCCAAGGGTGAAGGGCTAGGCAACAAGTTTCTCGCCAACATCCGCGAGACAGACGCCATCGCCCACGTGGTGCGCTGCTTCGAAGACGAGAACGTGATCCACGTTTCCAACAGCGTCGACCCCAAGCGCGACATCGAGATCATCGACCTGGAGCTGATTTTCGCCGACCTCGACAGCTGCGAGAAGCAACTGCAGAAGGTTGCGCGCAACGCCAAGGGCGGCGACAAGGACGCGGTGGTGCAAAAGGGCCTGCTGGAGCAGTTGATTGCCCACTTCACCCTGGGCAAGCCGGCCCGCAGCCTGATGCGCACCATGGGCAATGACGAGAAGGCGGTCGTGCGCGGTTTCCATCTGTTGACCACCAAGCCAGTCATGTACATCGCCAACGTTGCCGAAGACGGCTTCGAGAACAACCCGTTGCTGGACGTGGTACGGGTGATTGCCGAAGAAGAAGGCGCGATCGTGGTGCCGGTGTGCAACAAGATCGAAGCCGAGATCGCCGAGCTCGACGACGGTGAAGAGAAGGACATGTTCCTCGAGGCCCTGGGCCTGGAAGAGCCCGGCCTGAACCGGGTGATCCGCGCCGGCTACGAACTGCTCAACCTGCAGACCTACTTCACCGCCGGCGTCGAGGAAGTCCGCGCCTGGACCGTGAAGATCGGCGCCACCGCACCACAGGCCGCCGGCGTGATCCACACCGACTTCGAAAAAGGCTTCATTCGCGCCGAAGTCATCGCCTACAACGACTTCATCCAGTACAACGGCGAAGCCGGGACCAAGGAAGCGGGCAAATGGCGCCTGGAAGGCAAGGAATACATCGTCAAGGACGGTGACGTGATGCACTTCCGCTTCAACGTCTGATCGGCATATTAAGTTTCAGGGTGTTTTTTGAAACACCGAGAAATTGATCGACCCCCAGTAAAACCGCGCCTTTGCGCGGTTTTACTGTTTCAGAACGTCCCATTTTGTTTCTGCCGGTTCCATCCAAAAGGTGAGTAGGTTTCTGAGTACAGGAATTTGCCAAGCACCAAAGCGGTGAGTACAGTGGGTTCTCAGCCCACGGAGACCTGAGTTTGCTAACCGATGCCCACTGCCGCAGCGCCAAGCCGAGGGAAAAGCTATATCGGCTCAATGACCAACGTGGTCTGTACCTTGAGGTCAAACCTACAGGCGTGAAAGCATGGCGGTATCGCTTTGCGCTGAATGGCAAGTCCAGCATGATCGGACTAGGCGATTACCCAACCGTGAGGCTGTCAGAAGCAAGAGAACGAAGTGAAGCGGCACGCAAGCTGGTCAAGGAGGGCGTAAATCCAGCCCGCCAAAGGCAGCTCGACCGGGTTAGGCAAGCAAACGAAGCGACCAATACGTTTGATGTCATAGCCAAAGAGTGGTTGCAGACCAAAGACTGGGAGGACATCACCAAAAATCGACGCCTCGATATGTTGGAGCGAGTGGTGTTTCCCAACATTGGAAAACTTCCTGTCCGCGAGGTTACCTCAGCTCAGATACTTAACATCCTCCAGTCAACATTCAAGCGCGGCGCTCCGAGCGTAGCAGCAGAGGCTCGTCGCACCATGTCTGCGGTATTTGAATATGCCGTCGCCACGCTCCGAGCCGATAGCGATCCAGTCTGGCCGGTTCGTAAAGCACTACCCACCAACAAAACACAGCATAAGACTGCCCTAACCACGGATCAGATCGGCAAGCTATTACGTGATTTTGACAACCACCGTTGCAGCTTCCAGCTCAATTACTGCATCCGACTGATGTGGTGGACGCTAGGGCGGCCCAGCGAGGTAGCCGAAGCCGAATGGGAGGAGTTTGATCTTGAAGCAGCGATTTGGCGAGTACCTTCACGGAGAATGAAAGCACGAAAGGAACACATTGTTCCCCTGCCCCACCAAGCAATCCAAATGCTCAACGTACTTAACGGCATCACTGGCAACCGGACGCATTTATTCCCCGGCCGAGATAATCGGCAAATGCCAATGGCCGTCGCATCGATGCGTCAGGCTTTGAAGGTGTTAGGGTGGAGCGGCAAATACAGCCCCCATGGTACGCGGACGACTGGCAGTACTCGGCTAAATGAGCTCGGATACAGACCCGATGCCATCGAAGCTCAACTTGCTCACGCTGACCAGAACAACGTTCGTCGAGCCTATAACCATGCGACATACTTCGACGAACGACGCTCGATGATGCAGGATTGGGCAGATCACCTTGACGCCTGGAGTAAGGAATGAACGAGCCGCGATATCTACCCGAGGGTTTTGCCAGCAGCTTGAGCAAGCAAGAGGCTAAGTTGATCAATATCGTGGCCGGGATCGCCTACAAACGTCGTGAAGCCGGATTGCCCACCATTGGCCAACTCCAGCCATTCTGCATGCAAATATTACAACTTGCGGCCGACTACACCCGACTAAAAGAACATGAGAAGTTGAAGCAAGCTAGAGGTCCTGCGCTTCAAAATATTGCACGTGCATGCTCAGACCTTCAGATCGCACTACAAACGCTGGATCCAGATGGAATTGAGGCGTTAATACATATCACTAATCGCCAAAGCGGTGAGACTGAGGAGACCCTTCGGCAGCATTGCTTAACCCCTTCACCGCACTTATCGATCATGGAGCGGCTCCAAATCCAAGAGTTGGAAGCCATCCAAAAAGCTGCCAATGGCGCTTCCAGTGCGCGAAGTCGTGGCCGTCGGTCTCAGGCTGCTGAACGGTGGACATCGCTGGAGTTCGTCCGCCTATGCCACTCGATGGGCTGGTCCAACGTACAGGTAGCAAATGGTGGATCGGAAAGCAAAAACAGGCGGCTTCCGGTGCCATCTGACGCTGTGATCTGTTTGGCAGCCATTTTTGAGTTTTCGGGAACACCTTCGGCACGCTCGTTCACACATGCGAACACTGCACTTCGATCATTACGCAAAATTACCCAACATGCTGTTGTCCATACCTATGGCACCGCGGATGACGCTTATGAGGAGTGCGAACACTATGAAATTTCGCTCAAGACAAGCGTAAGTGACTCGTTAAAGCTGCTTGCGGAGCTACCCAATTTCATTCCAAAGGAGACTCTACCTCCACCCTGCGAGTGAAGGGCCTTCGTCCGGTCTGAGACCCACTTGCAGATCTTGGCAGCTCACCTATTTGAACCAACCATAGCTCATGCGTGAGCGATAGCGTTCAGGCGCAGATCCGAACTCATGGCTCGCGCAACCTGAGGGCCCGCTCAAAAGGGCAATTTGTGTATCACCAAAACCAGTTCTCAAAGCGGAGATTACCCGCATGAGATTGAAATCTTTAAACATCGCATAGGTCATTCGGCCCCAGATTTCACGTAACAGCAAGCAAAACTGGGTCCTTCACTTATCAGATTCTTGAAATTGAGAAAGCCGACTTTTTAACAAAAGCGGCCAGAAGCAGCTCTTTCAGATACCGGTAACCACTACCTTAGCGAACCTGTACTGCTCTAGATAACTGCCGATAAAATGGGTTATCACCAATTATTGCCGTTTATCGGTTTCGAAGGCGGCTTCCATACTTGACGTTGCTTTCGTGACCAAAGACGTGGCCAACGATCGCCGGTGAGCCAATGATGAGAAATATATGCAGGAACTGACCAGTGCCCATCAGAATGATCAGCGTCGGCTCACGTCGGTCGAATTTCAGACGCTGGCCCAAGTTCCGGCCGCGGTCGAGTGGTTTGCCAACCTGGACAATCCTCGGACACGACGTGCCTACCAAAATGACCTGGAAGACTTCTGCGGTTTTGTCGGATTGGCTTCGGCCGATGAATTTCGCGTCGTCACCCGATCACATGTTTTGGCTTGGCGCGCTCAGCTCGAGCATCGCGGTCTGGCGGGCGCCACAATCCGGCGCAAATTGGCGGCGCTGGCCAGCCTCTTTGATCACCTCCTGGAGAGCAATGCGATCGCCGGGGGCAATCCCGTGCACGGCGTGAAACGCCCGAAGATCGAAAGCAACGAAGGCAAGACTCCGGCATTGGGCGATCACCAGGCCAAAGCGCTGCTCGAAGCCCCGGATGAAACGACCCTCAAAGGGCAACGCGACCGGGCGCTATTGGCTGTTCTTCTTTATCACGGGCTGCGCCGCGAAGAAGCGGCGCTGCTGCAGGTGAGCGACATTCAGGATCGCCGCGGAATTCAGCATTTGAAGGTGCATGGCAAGGGCGGCAAGGTGCGCTACCTGCCGTTGCACCCGGTGGCGGCTGGACGCATTCACCAGTACCTGGAGAGCTCAGGGCATCATTTGGCGGACAGGAAGGTGCCGGTCTTCATCCCACTGCGCGGCAAGTTGACCGGTGCCGGCATTACGGCCAACGGCATCTACACCGTGGTGGCGGCCTACGCGAAGATGGCTGGGATTGAGGTCGAAGGCCTTGGGGTTCATGGACTCCGAGCAACGGCAGCCACCAACGCCTTGGAGCATGAAGCCGATATCGCCAAGGTCCAGGCCTGGCTGGGTCATGCCAACATCAGCACGACCAAGATCTACGATCGGCGGGAGAACCGGCCGGAGGATTCACCCACCTATAAAGTGAAGTATTAATTGAAGTGATCGAGGCCTAAGCGGCAGCTCACCCACGCGCACTGCCGAGGATGTGGTGCAACGCTGCCCCTTGGATGATGACCTTCCACATCGCTGGCTGGACAGGTGTCGGCATGTAGAAAGGGGCTTTCGCAGTCTTCCAGCGCTTGGCTTTCCATGCAGCCAGTGCATACAGCACGTCCGGCAACGATCGACCATCGACCGTTCCATTCCTCAACACCTCGTTCAGTCTCCACTGTTTCGACTCCTCAGCGTACGTTTGTTAGATGCTGAAAGTAGCGCTGTGCGGGCCGGTTTGATACGCCCAAAACCATACCCTTGTTTGAGTTGTAAGCTATGCGCACCAACCAATAAAGCGACGCCTGTTGGTCGGCTTATTAACGGCAGCTTTCGGCCATAAGCAGACCTTCGCCCGCATATCTACGATGCCCTACCGTTCTAATTGGCGTTGCCTCAGAATATCGGTCCACTAGCGGCTGGATGGAACCACCATGCGCATCGTCACAGACTCCCGGCCAAACGAAATCCTCAGGCTGGCGTTACGGGAATACGTCCAAGGTGTACCGTACCTCGGCCCCATTTTTCGTTGAAATGATCCATCAAAGATTTATGAGGCGCGGCGGCTACATGTTGGCGAAAATATCAGGTGTGTATTCTTCTGGTTTGCGCCACTGACGAAGCCAGTGGCGTAAGCCAGCCTATTAATTATTTGACGTTACGGCTTGGCAACGTGCCAGACCTGGTTGACGCCGTCACCGGTTGTATCCCCTGGCTTGGTATCTTTGACCCAGCTGTAAAGTGGCATGCCTTTGTATGCCCATTGTTTTGTGCCATCGTCTCGAGTGACGACAGAGTAATCATGACCCGCTTTCGCGTCTGCGGATACCGGTAAAGGTGGCCAGTTTGAAGCGCATGGCCCATTGCAGACCGACTTGCCCGAGGTGTCCTTACCGAAGGTATAAAGAGTCATTCCTTTCACGTCTACGAGTACTTTTCCCTTGTCCGTTTCAGCAAGCTTGACTGGCGCATCGGCGAGCGCCAAACCCGACATGCAGCTGGCGGCAACAGCGACGGTGAGAATCATCTTTTTGAACATATGTATTTCCTTTGGTCATTTTTAATTTTTAAAAGACCCACCTGCTTTTGAAACGGCAAGCGATCAGACAGTAGACGAGCCACAAACAGGTTAATTCGATTCCGTAGAAAAAACGTCCCGATATCATTTTTTGCTGGAATGCTGGGCTCCCCCCCCCCCCGGACCCTATGCCTTCCTCAATTGAGCAAAGCGACGCTCACGGTCACGCATCACTGGCTCATCTCAATGAGCGACGGCGATCCATCATCCAGGACTCATCATTTTCACTCATTATTATTCACTTGGTCGTGGAGTATCAGCAGGCCCCCATGAAGGCCTGCGCTGTTCAATCAGTCGGCCTTGAGCGTCGACACCACCTTGTTGCTGGCGAGATCGACTGTGGAGATACTCAAGTCCTCATTGAGGACATACGCCTTCGACTTGTCTTTGGTGAAGACAATGGCCTGGCGGGGTGCCTTCAAACCGGTCACAGTGGTGGTCACTTTCAGCGTTTTGGTGTCGATCACTGAAAGGCTGTTGTCACCGAGGTTACCCGAGTAGACGTGCAGCCCGTCTGGAGTGAGGGCTGCGCCGTAGGGGTCTTTGCCAACCATGACGGTGGTTGTGATGGCGCGTTTTTGAGTGTCGACAACTGCGATGCTGTTACTGCCGCTGTTAGCCGCGTACAGCGTATTGCCGTCCGCCGATATGGAGATGGCGCGCAACTTGTTGAAGCCAGTGATCTCACCTTCAATCGTATTGGTCTTGCTGTCGACCAAGGTAATTTTGTCCCCAAGAAAGTTGGTGACATAGACGGTTTTGCCGTCAGGACTTACTCGGATGCCCTGGCGCGGTTGGGAGAAGCCAGGTACCACAGCTACTGGCCGCTGGTGATCAAGGTCAATGACCGACAGCGTGCTGGCCGCTTCATTGTTGACGTAGAGCAGGCTTCCGTCCTTGCTGAGTGTGGTACCAAAAGCACCTGCGCCCAACGGAATATTTGCGATCACTTTTAAAGTCTTGGTGTCAATCTTGCGCACGACCCCCAAACTGCTGTCGGAGAGGTAGAACACATCGCCAGTTGGCGAAAACACAATATTTCGCGGCGTGACGTAGCCGGTGAGAACCTGGCGAACCTTACCGGTTTTCAAATCATAAACCACTACATCTGGACGCTGACTGTAAGAGACCACCGCCGTCGTTTCATCAGGGCTGACGGCCAGCGAGTTGTTGTGAATATCGCCGTCAAACGTCCAGCGATCTTGCGCGGCCCACGCGCTCATCGATGCGGCCAACGCAACACCCAACGTCAGGGCTGTGACGGTTTTCTTTATCACATTCATCAGAATTTCCTCATAGGGTAAGCAAGGCACCCAGTCGCGCCTTGGCATATACAACTCGTTCATCGCTGCAGGGCAATGAGTTGACTTTATGCGTCGTTGATAAATTCCGGAAACAACTTGTTTTGGTAGCTCTTACCTGTTTTATAAATAGGTCCAGCTATTCCTGGCTCACGAATTGACTGCATTTTTCCCAGAATCGCTCAAGCCCAGGCGAGATGTATTTGTCCCGGTGGCGGATCAGAAAAAAACGTCGGGTCAGTGCAGGCAACGCGTGCGGCAGTTCAACCAAGACTTCAGAGGCCAGTAGATCCCGAACGACCCAGCGGGACAGGCAACTGATGCCGATGCCTTGTGCGAGGGTATGCTTGATGGCCTCTGAACTGCCGATCTGGCGCGTTTCGGCGAGATCGTGCAAATGACGCAGCAGCAATTGTTCGACTTCTTCACGGGTACCAGAACCTGGCTCGCGCAGTAGCCATTCAGCGGTACGAAGATCATCAAGTGTGACCTGCTGCTTTAGTGCCAAGGGGTGCCGTTGGCCTGCGACAATAAGCAACTCATCAATTAGCCAAGGCTCGGCACTGAGTTCGGGCAGGTGGCAAGGCCCCTCGATCAGGCCCATATCAATCTCGAAATCAGCGACTCTTCTTGCGATAGCCATGCTGTTGGCCATGTCGACATCGACCCTCAAATGTGGTGTTGATTGACGTAGCTCACCGAGAATCAATGGCAGAACATAATTGCCTATCGTGGTACTGCATCCTACCCGCAAGCGTGTCTTCAGCCCGGCATGGCCGGGTAAGAAACTGGCCTCTATCTGTTGTGCATTCTCAAGCATCCTTCTGGCTTGAGGCAGTAAGGCATGGCCGTTATCGTTCAGCACTAAACGCTTGCCTACACGGTCGAACAGCCTGGTATCCAAGGCGCTTTCCAACTCGTTCAGTGCGGCGCTGGTTGCAGATTGGGACAGTGACACCGAAATGGCGGCGCTGGTGGTGCTACCGTGCTGCGCGACGGCGCAGAAAATTTGTAGCTGGCGTAGGCTTAGCTTCAAGTAATCTACCTTCTTAATAGGTCATATAAACCTATACTATCCGTTTTTACCGCTATTCCCATCAAGCTATACTTCAACCATGTCATATCGAAGGCACACTGAAGCGGGAGCGCGAAAATGAGTGAGACACGACTCGCAGCTATAATGGGCGGCAGCCATCCACTGGCGGCTTTGTCCAATCCACGAGAAGCGATCCGGCAGTTCACACCCAACTGGTTCGCCGCCACGATGGGCACCGGGATTCTGGCGCTGGCTCTGGGCCAACTGCCCTTTGTTGCGCAGTGGCCCAAAGCGTTAGGGGAAGCCTTGTGGTTTTTTAATATCGTGCTGTTTTGCCTGTTTACGCTGATGTACGCGAGCCGTTGGGTATTGTTCTTCGATGAGGCCAAACAGATCTTCGGCCACTCCACTGTATCGATGTTTTTTGGAACTATCCCCATGGGATTGGCGACCATCATCAACGGTTTTCTCCTTTATGGTTTGCCACGCTGGGGGGGTGGGGTAGTCGCTTTAGCCGAAGTGTTGTGGTGGATCGATGTCACCATGGCATTGGCCTGCGGGGTGCTGATCCCGTATATGATGTTTACTCGCCAGCAGCACAGCATTGATCAGATGACAGCGGTATGGCTGCTGCCAGTAGTTGCGGCTGAGGTGGCTGCCGCCAGTGGCGGTCTATTGGCTCCGCACCTCGCTGATGCGAGCGCACAGTTCACCATGCTCATCACCAGCTACGTGCTGTGGGCCTACTCGGTGCCCGTCGCCTTGAGCATACTGGTGATCCTGTTACTGCGCATGGCGCTGCACAAACTACCTCATGAAAGCATGGCAGCATCGAGCTGGCTGTCTTTAGGGCCGATCGGTACCGGGGCTTTGGGGATGTTGCTGCTGGGCAACGATGCTCCAGCAATCTTTGCTGCTCATGGAATGGCAAGCATCGGCGGCGTAGCCGAGGGCATTGGCTTGATCGGTGGTGTGCTGTTCTGGGGGCTGGGATTGTGGTGGATGGTATTGGCGCTGCTAATTACCGGGCGCTACTTCAGGGAGGGCATTCCCTTCAACCTCGGCTGGTGGGGCTTCACCTTTCCGCTGGGAGTGTACGCCGTAACAACCCTCAAATTGGGCTCTATGCTGCACCTCACGTTCTTTAGCTTCTTTGGCGTGGTGCTGGTGTTGATGCTGACTGTCATGTGGATGATCGTCGCGGCTAAAACCCTGGCTGGTGCCTATCGCGGCAACTTGTTCGTCTCGCCGTGTATCCACTCGCTGAGCAAGGCGAGCAAAACCTGAGCCTTTGGCTACTTGATCGACTGTTTGGCGTGACGCAGTGTGGACAAAATGCGCTGCCTAACATTCGGGTGAGTGCAAACAGAAAGGGGACTTGGGTGTGGCATTTCCAGCAATGAAAAATTAGGGAAGGCGAGCCGAACACGCGGTATGGCTTTCTGGGCAACACGTCCGGCAAACACGATAGTGACGAGATCAGGGAAAAGCGTCAGTAGCGTGATCAGCATCTCGATACCTTCCTCAATTTGCGCTCTGCGGAGCGGACCCTTGGGCTTATCGAGATCTGGTAACCAAGGGTACAAATTCCAAAGGACGGTTTTGTGACGTGCCAGTCCAACCTGCTCAATGAAACCTTTCAGGTTGCGTTGTGCAGGCCCCGGATTGTCTCTTGAGACATACCGTGGAAGACTGACCGTTCGAGCGGGCGATTCCAACAAGATCAATACCCTTGCGAAGACGCCGCCATCCAGTGGATCGAAATACGGTAATGTTCTTTCGCCCGTGGACTGGGCCATTACCCAGCGCGTCAATTCAGCAGTTTTCGGCAGCAGCAAAAAGTCTTCTCTTGCCTTCAGAGAAATTTCCTGCTCTGCGCTCTTCTGATTGAGTAACACTACTTGGAAGCCTCCTTCTTCAGGTTATAGGCCGCTACCGATTTACGAATATCTTCCCGCGCTTCGTCTGCGCTCCCCCAGCGGCCCATTTTCACCCACTTACCCGGCTCTAACGCTTTGTAGTTTTCGAAGAAGTGCTGAATCTGTGCGAGGAGTAACGCAGGGAGGTCAGAGCATTCCTTTACATTGCTGTACATAGAGCTGAGTTTTTCATGAGGCACTGCGATTACCTTGGCATCCGCACCAGCTTCGTCCGTCATGTACATCACACCTACTGGGCGACTGCGGATGACAACGCCAGGTGATACCGGGTAAGGGCAAATCACGAGGACGTCCAAAGGATCGCCGTCATCGCTCAAGGTATTTGGAATGAACCCGTAGTTAGCCGGGTAGAACATCGGCGTGCTGAGGAAGCGATCAACGAAGATCTGTCCACTTGGCTTGTCCACCTCGTACTTGATCGGCGAGTGGTTTGCAGGAATCTCGATAACGGTGAAGAAGTCATCGGGGATCGCGTTACCAGCTGGAATATCCGTGTAGCTCATGCTCATATCTCCAAGCGTCTAGGAAAGGCCAATGCCACTGACGTTTTTGCCAACAGCTATACGTGGTTCGTTTTTTTACGGTCACCAGTCCAACAGGTTTACCGGCGATAGGCCGTCAGCGCACGAATGCATCATGTCCTGCATAAAACGCACGGCTGCCAAGATACTCTTCTATTCGCAGAAACTGATTGTATTTCTCGACCCGCTCCCCCCGGCATGGAGCTCCTGTCTTGAGATGGCCAGTCCCCATCGCGACAGTCAGATCAGCGATGGAGCTGTCCACCGTCTCCCCGCTACGATGAGAAACCATCGCCCCCCAATTTGCCCCATAGGCCATTTCGATGGCGGCTTTGGTCTCAGTCAGCGTTCCGATTTGATTAGGTTTGATCAATACGGCATTGGCGACGTTTTCTGTGATGCCTCGCTGAATCCGTTCGACATTGGTGACAAATAGGTCATCTCCAACCAACTCGATCCGGTCACCCAGAGCAGCATTCAATAGCTTCCAACCTGACCAATCGTCTTCCGCGAGGCCATCTTCCAGTACCGCAATCGGATACTTGTCGACCCAGGAGGAATAGAGACTAATCAGCTCTTGAGCATCGACCTTACGACCCTCAGAGCGCAGATGGTAAAGCCTGTTTTCATAGAAGCCGCTGGATGCTGGATCGATAGCGATCTCGATCTGAGATCCAGGCGCGTAACCAGCCCTTTCGATTGCCTTGATGATCAGCTCAATGGCGTCTGAGTTTTTCTTGAGTGCCGGCGCAAAGCCGCCCTCATCTCCGACCGCAGTTGAATAGCCGACGTCCTTAAGCACCGCTTTCAGCTCGTGGTACACCTCGGCGCCCCATCGCAAGGCTTCCTTGAAACTGCCAGCCCCTGTAGGTGCAATCATGAATTCCTGAAAGTCAGGGCCTTGCCAGTTGGCGTGGACACCTCCATTGAGAATATTGAACATCGGGACGGGCATTCTTGCTGCTTGCTCGCCGCCCAGATATTGGAACAAGGGCAAGTTCAGCGCAGAAGCCGCCGCTCTGGCAACGGCGAGGCTCACGCCCAAGATCGCGTTTCCTCCAAGCCTGGATTTATCAGAGGTTCCATCCAGCTTAATCATAAAATGATCAATTTGTTCCTGGTCAATCGCATTCATGCCCCTCAGAGACTCAAGTATTTCGGTATTCACATTGCTAACGGCCTTTAACACTCCCTTGCCGGAGTACCGCTGTGTATCTTTGTCACGCAACTCAACTGCTTCGTGAGCGCCTGTAGAGGCACCGGACGGTACTGAAGCCCGGCCCATGGCGCCGCACTCCAAGGTGACGTCGACTTCAACGGTAGGGTTACCGCGTGAATCGAGAATTTCACGTGCATGAATGGCCTGGATTTGCGTTTTCATTGATCTTCTCCAAGTAACGATTCGGGAGCGTCATTAACCATTTGAATCCGTTGAGAGGCCTCTATGTCGGACGTCAGCTCTCCATGAGTATCCTGAACAGCTGCACTGCCGACACCGCAATTGCGGGAACCAAGAAGCCTCCAATAATTAGTTCAGGAATCTCTCCCACCAAGGGCATGAACTGCCCTCTTTTTGCCATCTGGAAAAGCTCCATCATTTGGTTTGAAGCAACCATTACAGAGCAGCAATACGCCGTCTGGGCTTGTAGCCTGACGCGCCTTTGATTTAGCAGATGAAAGGTCAGCAAGGACACTCCAACGCTTACGATGAAAAGCGCGGCGAACTCATAGACGGATCCTGTGAAAAACCTGCCCATCACAAGCCCGAATACGATGCTCAGCGTCACTGCGCTCATGTGGTCTCCCAATTCTCTAAAATGATTTTGATGAGCCGACGTCGGTGAGCTCCATTTCGCGATCTCATCTTTGGATTGCCAACCGCCATCGCGCTCAATGTTGCTGTGCTCTCAGCTCGTAGCCCGGTACGCAGGTCTGGGCTACGTCGGCCTTGCAGGACTTTTCACTGGGCATACGCATCGTGACTAATGCGCCTTCGAGCGGGGTGACGACGTACCACCCCTCGCTCGAAATCTTTTGATTGTCTGCGATGCCCGCCAGAAAAAGCGACCAAAAAACCAGTCCTACGAGGAGCTGCCTGTTGTCATGAGCCCAGTTAGCGGGGGCTGGCTGTGGACGTAGGTTATAAACTCGGTACATGGCGTTTATCCTTTTTATTGGTTGTCCAACAAGGTGCGTTTTTTAGTTTTTCGCCTGGCCCACTCGACCGTATTCGATGGGCAATTTGATATAGCTCAGTGAAAACGACTCCTTGGCCAATGCCTCCAGCAACCTGTCGCACCCAATTTCATCAGTGGATATAGTCACCGTGACGGGATGGTCGGCACCGCCGAGGAAATGCGCCGTATGCAAATGCCCCAAATGATCTAGCCCCTCTGTACCGCTCACCAACGTCGCACCCAACGCGCCCTCTCGCTTGGCGAACTCGACCAACCACTCTCCCAGTGGAAGGTGCTGGTAGTTGGTACTCTGTTCGGTGAAAAACGTCAGTTGAAAGCCGTTCATAGCTACATCCTCTAATGTCGCGAGTGACCGACGCTTCGGTCGGCCTTACCTCTTCATTTCCGAGCTGTTTTCAAACTGAATTACGACGCGTCAGTGAGCGGTAACTCACATAAGAGAAGAACTGCTCGCACTTTGCGTAACTCGTCAGCGTGGTCGCGCAGGAATGCGCGCAGCTTGTCCTCTGTATCTAGCAATTCCAGACACTGGGGATGACGCATATCGCCAAGCTCCGGGTGATGATGGGAGATGCGATAGCCTGGCAAATAACCTGCAGAAATCGTCTTGAGCATGATCTGCTCAATTTTTGCTTTTTGAGCAACTTTAAGGAGGTGCTGGGCTAGTGCAAGTGCGCTTAGGTGGTGCCAGAAGCTGGTCACGCGAGCCCGGCTAGCGCCAGGAAAATAGAGTTGCAAAGCTGTCAGGCGATCTTGGTGATGTTCAATCATTTCTCTTCCCCCGCAAGAGTCACTTTCCGCTCGCTGGCGGATTCACTTTGAGCATGAAATTGCTTGATATCAGAGAGCCGGATTTCCTCCGGAAGAGGACGGTGATGCTTGCTGTGGCCGACGCGCTGGGCGTGATAGATCCCGGTGTGTCCGGATACGAGGTAACTTGCGATACAGGCAATGGCTGCAAGCGGAGCAATTTCGGGCCCGAAGAGCTCCATGGCCATAACGATGGTTGCCAGTGGCGTATTAGCTGCACCGGCAAAGACGGCGACAAAGCCGATACCAGCCAGCATGCCGAAGGGAAGGTGCAAGACGGGAGCCAGCGCATTCCCCAAGGTGGCACCGATGTAAAACAGCGGTGTCACTTCACCGCCTTTGAATCCAGTGCCCAAGGAGACAACGGTGAACACCATCTTTCCAAGCCAATCCCAAGGGGCCATTGGCATTTGAAAGGATTGGACGATGCTCGGAATGCCTAGCCCGATGTACTTATCAACGTCGATGTAATGGTTACTACTGAGCGCCCACACTGAGACTGCGATCAGCAGGCCGCCGGCGAAGGGTCTTAATGGTGAATAGGTGATAAGCCGCTTAACGAAGGCTCCGAGCTTGTGGGTTGCAGTCGCGAATAGCAGGCCGGTAAGGCCAAAGATAATCCCAGCTGCCACCACAGCCATGACGCTCCACAGCTGCACCGGAACCACTTCGCCAATGACGTAATGCGTGTGAACCACGCCCCAGGCTTGCCCCACCTGGTCAGCAACGATTGCCGCAACCACGCAAGGGAAAAGCGCGTCGTAACGCATACGTCCAATGGCCAATACTTCAAGTCCGAATAAAGCCCCGGCAAGAGGGGTGCCGAAGACGGACGCAAAGCCAGCACTGATACCGGCCATGAGAATCACCCGACGGTCTTCGCGGCGCAGACGGAAGACATGCGTCAGTTGATCGGCAAGGGCACCGCCCATTTGCACCGCCGTCCCCTCACGTCCCACAGATGCACCAAAAAGGTGGGAAACCACGGTTCCAATCAGCACCATCGGCACCATGCGCAAAGGCACGATCTTCTTAGGATCATGGATTTCATCGATGATCAGGTTGTTTCCGGCATCAACGGGTTTGCCTATCAAGTGATATGCAAGTCCCACAGCAAAGCCAGCCACTGGCAGGAGCCAGATCACCAAAGGATGGGTTTCTCGCCACTGGGTGGCATGATCCAAGGAAAGGAGGAATAACGCAGAAGCAGAGCCTGCCAAAAGAGCTACAAGACCTGCAAGCGCAAGCCATTTCGCTATATAGGGCAGTAAGTCGAGTTGTTCAGGTCGTCGAAATTTAGACATTTGGCCAGCCACAAAAAAGTAAGTGGGCCTGACCAAAAAGGGAATCTGAGCGCGAACGCCTACAGACCTGATTGATCAGGTTTCTGTAGGCATCATCAGCTGCTACGGGCGCAGCGGTTGGTTAATGGAGGAATGCCATCTCCAATGCGCCGAGCTTAGCTAGGTCTGTCCAAAATGTAAAATCGTGTTTCGGATTACGAGGCAAGCGAAGGCGTCTTCGAGTCACCGCTTATGAAAGAGGGCCAAACTAGGTGACCTCTGTTCCGACGAAGCCCAGCTCGACTGGGGTTTTTATGCAAAACAACGAGATATGTTCAAGCTCCAATCGCTTGAATAACTGTTCAGATTCGTCCTCGGTAATGGCCATACGAATTTCGGTAGGCTGATCCGCCAGTTCAAAAAAATGCGAGGAATGCAGCCGGCCGGTATGCCCAAAGCCTTCGATACCTGTGGACAGGGTCGCACCCCGCAGTCCCATTTCTTTCGCCAAATCAACGACCCAGTCGCCGAGCATCTTTCCCTGATAGCGACGATTCTGTTGAGTAAAGAAAGTCACCAGAAAACCTTTCATATTCCTCTCCTCAGCGCGTGCTGATTATTTGATAGGACAGAAGCCCGGCAGCCGTCATTACCAGCGAGCCCACGACGTGTATTGCTGACCGGGTGGAGCGACTGGCTCATACCTATGGCAAGACGTGGCACACCTGGCACACCGATCAAGACAAAACACTTCCCCTAGGTGTTCCACAACTGATGATGGGGATCACAGCTGACGGCCAGGCTGATCCCGCAATGCAGCAACAACGCAACCAACGCTTGGGAATCGTCAAGTCGGCAATCAAAGCTCAACGAGCCGATATTCAGATCCCCAAAGCAGATCCAGGTGCGGATGGATGGCAGCATGGGAAGACAATTCAGATCAATGATCCTACGGGACATCTTCACGGGCCCGCAACGTCACCCACCCCACAAAACACAAACAGCCGATCAACCCAATAGCCAATAGACTGTGCAATCCCTGCAGGCTCAGGCTCAGGCTCAGGCTCAGGGAGGACGGTATATCGCCAGACAGTCTAGGTCCGATATCCAAGGACATCGGACGAGTCCGCTGACGTACGTGAATACCTTAAACCTTGAAACGATTGACCAGCTGATTCAGATTAACCGCAAGCTTCGACATCTCGTTGCAAGCGCTTGCAGTCTGGCTTGCACCTGCAGAACTTTGGGAGGCCAGCTCGCGAATGCTAACCAGATTGCGATCGACTTCCCGGGCGACGTGCGCCTGTTCTTCCGAAGCGGTGGCGATGAGAATGTTACGCTCGTTGATGCCCGTAATAGCTGTCGCGATCTGGTCAAGCGAACTGCTGGCATCGCCTGCGACGCTTAGGGATTCTGCAGCCAGTTCTCTGCTGGTGGCCATCGCCTTCACGGCCTGGTCAGAATCGTTCTGAATGGCCTGAATCATCTGCTCAATTTCTTGCGTAGACACTTGCGTGCGGTGAGCGAGGGCTCGAACTTCGTCGGCAACGACTGCGAAGCCTCGGCCTTGTTCACCCGCCCTAGCGGCCTCGATCGCGGCATTGAGCGCAAGCAGATTGGTCTGCTCAGCAATGGCTCTGATCACCTCAACCACTTTGGAAATGTTCTGTGCACGATTGGACAAGCCAGTGATCTGCTCGCTGGTGTCGCGCACGTTGCTCGACAGCTTTTCGATGGACTTAAGCGTCTGCGATACACGCTCCAAACCAACCTCCGTATAGCCCTGACCTTTCCTGGACTCTTCGGAAGCTGATTCGGCATTGCGTGCTACCTCGTCCACTGCAGCGCTCATCTCGGTGACAGCAGTTGCAGCCTGATTTACTTCATCATTCTGCGACACTAGGCCAAGGCTGGATTGCTCAGTCACCGCGGTCATTTCTTCCGAGGCGGCAGCCAGTTGGGATGAGGAGTCAGCGATCTGCATGATCGTGCTTCGAAGGTTCTGCTGCATCGTGGCCAACGCGCTCAAAAGCCTGCCTGCCTCGTCGGTACCGCTTACCTCAACCTCCTTCGTCAGGTCGCTTGAGGCAATGCGTTCGGCGACGCTAAGGGCGCTCCCGATGGGCGACGTAATCGTTTTGGTTAGAAGAGTTGCCAAACAAAGAGTCAGGAGCGCGACGAAGATAATCAGGCCGATGACGATGTAAAGACCTGAATCATAAACTTGCGTCGCTTGAACACCGGCAAGCGCAGCGCCTTTGTTATTGAATTGTGTTAATTCCTCGACCTGAGTTTCCATTTGGTTCGTGAGGGGACGTATACCGGTAGCGACGAGTTTGACAATCGAAGCGGTGTCGCCTGCCTTCAACAAAGGTTCCAGCAGATCCAGTTGGCTTGCGTAATCGTCGTAGGACTTTTTCACGGCCAAGAACAACTGTCGCTCCTGGTCACTCGCAATGAGGGTCTCATAGTTATAGACCGCATCCTTCATGGCTTTCCGGTAGGCAGGAAATTTGACGATGGTCTGCTGAACGGTTTGAGGATCGGCAACGGCCCGCTGGGTCTCCAACCGGACGCGAAGGACGGTGGAGTTCATCATCGCGGTTTGCCGAATACTGGGTAGCCAATTCAGTTCGACATCCTTTTCCGTATCGCGAAGCTTGCCCATCTGCAGTATGGCGATGACGCCCAAGACCACGACCAGCAAAATGATGGCCGAAAAAAACAAGGTGGCGCGTGGAGCGAGGTTTATATTTCTGAGCCGCATAGGACTTCCCACTGCAAGATGGCCAGAGGCCTGGTCTTGAAGCTATCGGCTAGAAATCGTGAAGGATTATGGCTGTTCGTCAGCTCGTTGACACCACGTCCCCCGGCGGCGCATGCGTACCATTGTCGGTTATGGCCGTTACTTACCAATGTAAGAAATACGTTATCACCAATTATGTCCTCACTGAGTCACTACTTTCCTGAATAACCTAGCGTCGCCGAGCATCTTCCAGCACACGGCGCTGCGCTTTTAAAAAGGCCTTGAGCGCGCGCGGCTGCTTCGACCCAAAGCTGCTGTTCGTGTACCCAACTGCTTCCCGTTGCTCGAAGCCATATTCCCTCTGATTTAAGAATATTAGAGGAGCCTGGCCCGCCAAGGTCGGCAGCATAAACGTGCGAACGGCGTTCTACAGCGACCTACCCGAATATTAAGTGCTATCGGGACGGTGCGTCGCCGGCACAGTAGCCATCGCAACAGTCCTGAGATAGCGAACCGTAGGCATGCCATATACCGGGTGAGGGTTCGCCAAATTCTCAGTGCACGGACAAAAAATCATCGAAAAAGGAACAAATGATGTCCGTGCTCCAGACGGCAGATCAAATGACCATGGCCACGATTCCACAACGTTTCGGGGTGTGCCGTGAGAGTTCTTCGTATCCAAGATACCTGCTCAAAAATTGCTGTCAGCCGGACATCTTTGTGGAGGCTGTGCAAACAAGATGACTTTCCGCAACCGATCAGCATCGGAGGCGGACGTGTAATCGGTTTTCTTGAGCACGAGATTGATCATTGGCTGGAGGCCCGTGCAGCAGCCCGCAATACCACGCAAGGGAGAAGCTGAGATGGGCCGACAGCGCACGATCAATGATCAAAATTTTTGGCACTCACCGAAGCCTTGCAATTGCACGACAGAAGATAAGGTGGCACTTCAGCACCTTCTGGCTGGTCCGGTGAGCAATATCACTGGAATCTACTCAATACGTCCTCTTATTACTGGAGCAGAAATCGGCTGGAGAGCGGACCAATCGCTTCAAGTAATAGTACGCCTCCAGGAAGCAGACCTCGCTAGGTTTGACCGTCAGAAAATGGTCGTCTGGGTGTATGTCTGGTGGGATCACCACAACCCGTCTCAGGTATTGAGACCCAAGCTACGAGCGCGGACAAGGCAGGAAATCTTCAAGCCGTCAAAAGTGAAGTCTTCAGTTCGCCGCTGAACGGTGGACTTATGGAAAAAATTCTCCAGCGGCTGTGCGTCCTTGATGACAGCACCCTGCCCCGCCAGTTGACCCCTTGTGTCACACCCTTTCACGCCGTTGGCCAACCTGCTGGCCAAGGCGGTGAAGCATGATCCACGACAATGCGATCAGTCTTGCCCACTCGACCTCACCCTCGGCCAAGGTCGATCCGCTGGCCACCAGCACCCACATGCCTCCGGCGCGTGTTTTCGAAGACGGCACTGCGCTCAACCGATTATTGCTGGAAGCGCCGTACATGGCGCGGTGCAGTGACGACAAAACCGCGACCCGCGTTCGTCCCCGTGAATACGCGCTGCGTTATCCCTATATGCAGGTCAATCGCCTCGGCATGGTGTCCTGGCTGGTGTTCGACCTGGACCATGCCAACGCCTTGGCCTGGGACGATGCCGGGTTGCCCGCGCCGAACCTGATGGTGCGTAACCGCAAAAGCGGCCATTCCCAGTTGTTCTATGCCGTGCCGTCCGTGTGCACCACAGAGAACGCACGGGCCAAGCCGATTCAGTACATGAAAGCGATCTATACCGCGTTTGCGGCTCGCCTCGACGCGGACATGGACTACCACGGTGGCCCGGTGGCCAAAACACCCGGTCACCCCTGGTGGGAGACGACCGAATTTCACAGCCACGTGTATGAACTGGGCGAACTGGCGAACGCGGTGGAGCTGACAGTCAAACCCTGGGCCACAGGTCCGAAGCTTGATCAGGTCAGCCATTCGCGGCACTGCATCCTGTTCGAGCAACTGCGCTATTTTGCGTACAGCATCGTCAATCGCGAGCGTGAGCTGGGGTCGTTCGAGTCGTTCATGCGCTCGCTCGATGCGTATGCGTACAACCACAACAGCTTTCTCAAACAGGGTTTTTCGGAAAACCTGCCGCTGTCGTCGATACGCTCCACGGTCAAATCCGTAGGTCGCTGGACGTGGGATCGGTACACCGGTGATCGTCGTTGCCATCGAGGCGCAATGCAGCTCGATGGCAGCCTGTCGCTCACAGAGCGGCAGAGCCTGGCTGCGCAGCGCACTAATGAGCTGCGGCACAAAGCCACAGAATCCAAAATACGCGCTGCTTGCAGGCAGCTTCAAGACCAGGGCAAGGCACTGGTCCGTTCTGCGATAGCGACTCTCGCCGGCGTTTCGGTGAGAACGGTGGCCAGCTACAAGCGCATTCTCAGGGAAATATCACAACCGGCCACTGTGAGAGTTCTCAGGCCTGCCGAGGCTGCGCCTGGGACACGTGGCCAAGTCGATTCAGCTTCCCCACAACCCACTCCGAGCCAGGCTGCAAATAGTCGCGCTCTGGGGGTGCAATCCGGTGTACATCAGATATCTGCGGTCCCGCAGGGGCCGCAAGCCGGAGAGTCTTTAAAGAGAGAACATGAGGATGGTTCATCCATAGGCATTTTGAAATTCCTATACATGAACGTTCCGCCCGAGTGGAAAGAGGATTTCGTCACTAATTCGAACTCTCGATTAACTAACAGAGAGAAGCAAGCTTGGATAGACAAGGCTATGCCGCGCTCGGACGATGATACCTCTGCGATACCTGATGAATATGGGATGGATACCGTATCGGGAAGCGTTGTAGATAACACCAACTACCAACCTAAACAGAAAGTAGTAAAAGAAAACACGACACTAGGGGGCAACGCCGTTCGATTTGTCGGAGACCCCGCCTAGCAAACGGATCGACGTCCACAACGCGCTCGTCCAGGCCATTGCGCAAAAAACACTGATTCATGATGCGCGGATGGTAGTCGACCTGATAGTCAAACAGTTCACATCCACTGCCAATTCTCCAAAATCTGCTTTTGCACTCACTCACAAATCGGCTACTCGGAGAGAGTTAAATACCTAACAAATAATTCAGAGAGCGCTTTTCACTTGGGTCCTACCTTAGATAGGCGCTCTCGAAAACTCCACAGAAAACCTTCAAAAAATGCACCATCCAGATACCCAAAACACAAACTAATTGTTATTAGCCAAATTAGATCAACCAAAGTGAGCCAAGTCATACATCGTAAGTTTTCGGACACTACGAGCATAGATCACATCAGCACGCCACACTCACCCCACCAAGTCGGCTCGTTCAAGCAAAGCTCTAACAAACCTTCTCTTAGTCAAATCTGAGCATTTGCCTCTGTAGGTTTCACTAACCAGCTCGAAAACACCTATAGACATCGTCAACAACAACCTAACAATCAAAACTAGAGTTAGTGAAATAAGAAAAAGGGTGAGCGAATATTTCGCAGCAGTTATCATGAAAACCGAGAGGTTAATATTCGACACTTTGAATTCCACGCCAGGTATTTTAAATGCGAAATTTATCATAGCCAATATAACTGGAATTGAAAGCAAGGTCTGAAACGGCTTAAGGCTGAAAAAGCTACTCAAAAAACGATCGCCCAGCTGCTTATTCTTTCTAGACTCGGAGAGCATACCCTGAACCTCATACAAATTCTTGGCCAACTCAAAATACTTATCAGGCGGGACAGATAAATTCTTTTTACGCCAAATGCCTTTGATAATTTCTCTATCTTGTTTTTTACAAAGCACATCGGAAATATTTAAGCCTGACCTTTTTAGCTTGTCATATCTGTAAGCAGGCTCATAAAAAGCAATCCAAACTGCCAAACCGACGATTTCAAAAAGAACAGCTATCATTGCTAGGCCTGTGTTCGCATCCCGCCCTAACGCTAACTCAACCAAACTGTAGAACATAAAAAATATTGTTAGCACAAAGAAAAAAACTGATATCCAATACGCGATATTTTTCGGACCATCCTTGAGAGATCTTGAATAGAACAAAGTTGAATATCTAACGGCCACTTTTTCAAAATCTGAAACTGTCAAAATCTGCACCGCAACCCCCTCTTAATTTTATACTGACTTTTTCATTACGCGTCGCTCATCATATCTTGAAAATGTCTGAAGTCTAATGGTCGAGTCAAGGGGTTGGTGCGGCCCGCAGCACCGAAGGGGCGAGGACTCGGCCCCTTGACGCGTTCGAGGCCAATAGCCTTCGCTAGGGTGACTGGGAGCGCTTCTATCCCAGGCTCCCGACGCCACGCGGGCGAGTGTGGGGAGTCCAGAGGGGCAAAGCCCCTATGCGGCGGATCGGAAACCACGGCCCGTTCTGAAGGCTGATCAACCTTCCCCTTCAAAAAGCCCTTTGCTTTTTTGTATAGCGCCTCAACGCGCCAAGTCATTTTATGAAAAAACCGAAAAATTTCGACCCATATATCGTGCCAAAAAATAGTGGTACTAGTATGGTAAGACTGTGCTAACAAGCTGGTAACTCTGTGGCTATAGCCTGTAACCATTGTGGTAGCAATGTGGTAGCAATGTGGTAACTGCATGGTAAGATTGTGTACATATTGCGGCAACTCTGTGGCAACTCTGTGGCAACTCTGTGGCATCATGGTGCGAACATTGTGTAAGTACGTACTTTCTCTAGGCGCCGAGCCGTATTTGACCATATAAAAACTCCAAGCTACCTTCTCCGTGGAAGTCATGATGATCGAGGACAGGGTGTGGTTTGAGCTACCGCGCACTTCGTGCTGGTATCTCACCGGAGCTCTTCCTCGCTTCGCTCGTCATCCCCCCTAACCTGCCCTGCTCAGGGCTCCGCCCCGAGGCCCCTGCCGCCGTGCGGCCATTAGAGTCGGAGTTTGTTATGGTCAATGGTCGTTCTGGTTCGGATACAAGGAAACGAACTGTGGTCGTTCACACTCGCTGTTTGCCCGAAGAGGCAGATGCATTGAAAGCTAAAGCTGAGGATGCAGGCATATCGTTGTCGATGTTTATTCGTTGTGCTGGATTGAGTCGCCGCATAAGGAACCAATCAGATCGCATCATCTGTGCAGACATAAAGACGTTTGCAGCTCAGCTTCGTAGTTTAGGTGGACTGCAAAAAGATTTATTTAATAGCAGCCGTGGTGCGCATTCACAGCAAACATCTGAGTTATTGATTGCGTTTAAGAATGCCGTTGACGAGGCAACAAGGGCACTCAAACGTATAGCGCCTGACGTCGAGGAAGTGGATAGCGATGATCGCTAAGATCGTTGCCCGACGAAGCGATGGAAAGACAAGCTTCCGTAGTCTATCCAAGTACATAAATAGTTTTCGGCATGGTATTGATCCTGAGACCGGTGAGGTCACTGAAGGAGCTGTGGCAGTGCAAACAAACTGCCTTTCTGAGGACACCGCATGGATTGAAATGTGGGGTACTTCGGTTCGAAGTAAGCGCACGAAAGATCCGGTAATGCACCTCGTTCTGAGCTGGTCAGAAGGAGACTGCCCAACCGATGATCAAGCTTTTGATGCGGGTAAATTTGCGCTCGCTGCTATTGGACTTAACGGTCATGAGTATCTGTCGGCCATACACCGTGATACCGACAATGCGCACTTGCATATCATGGTGAATAAGGTTCATCCAGATAGACACCGAGTACCGAAAATGTCGTATTCGAAATTCACATTGGATAAGGCAATGCGGCAGATCGAAATTGACCAAGGGTGGAAACACGACAATGGGCCTTTTTCTGTCAAAGAGGTTGACGGTAAGAAGTCTATAGATTGGACTTATACGAGTGCGGCACACCGGCTCAAGGCACGGGAAGGGAGTCGCGCTGATTTGCCAGAGAAGGCCCGGCAGCTTGAAGTTCACAGTGGTAATGAGTCGTTAGCGAGCTATGCCAAAGGACCGCCCAAAGATGATGCCAAGGCGCTAATGGAATCCGCGAAAGCTTCGTGGCAGGAGCTGCATACGATACTTGCCACTCATGGACTTGAGTTGAGACCAGCAAATGACCGAAACAACGCTTTCTACGTGGCGTCGGTAAGTGATCTCGCCCAGGCTCCGATCAAGGCATCTGAGATGGGGTTGGGTGGGGGAAAACTCATAAAGCAGCTTGGCCCATACGAGCCACTTAAAACCAGGTATTTTGACCGGGAAGCGTTAGAGAATCAGACCTACAGCAAACATCGCCCATTGCGCGATCCAACCAAGCGTGCCGACAACCGCGAGAAGCGCGCCAAAGAACGCGCAGAGTTGCGCGCCAAATATGAAGGTTCTGTCGTTGAGTGGAAGGCGATGAAAGCTCCGGCTAAGGTTGAGCTAGCCCGCACCCAGAAGTTGCGGCGTAAGGCCCTCACCGATCTACTTAGGGCAGAACGCGAAGGCATCCGTCGAAGTGGGCTAGACGGCAACCATCGCAGAGCACTTCTGTCGGTCGCAGCGTTTACCGCTGCGGCCAAACGAGACGAATTAAAAGTCATATTTAAAGCTGAAAATGCCAGTTTACGAAAAGAGCAACATCCTTCTTATCGGGAATGGGTTGCAGATTGTGCTGAGGCTGGCGATTCAGCAGCTATAGCGCAACTTCGAGGCTTTTCCTACGCAGAAAAACGCACAGGCAAACATCCGCAAGAGCCAGATGTCGCGGACGTACGGCGACCCTACTTCACGACTACTTCGGATAGCGATCTTGACCCGGCTAGGCCTGCAAGGCTTTCGGCGCGCGTTACGTGGGCTGTTGATCGTTCGACTGGTGCGGTGAACTATTCGGTAAATGACCGGCTGGCGTTCCGTGATGAAGGACGGCGCATCACCTTCAACAAGGACAGTCGAAACGATGCAGATAGTATCGAGATGGGGTTGCTGCTGGCGAAAGAAAAGTTCGGCGCTGTAGCGGTACACGGTGGCCAGGAATTCATGGATCGAGTGCTTGCGACGGCGGTGAAGCGACGGCTGGATGTGCGGTTTGCCAATCCTGAGTTAGAGCAGCAACGCAAAGAAGCAATAGAGGCAGACATTGATCAAAAGCGTCAGCGCTTCGTGGAGGATCAAAAGCAGCTCGATGCTATCCGTCAGCACGATGCCAACAAAGCGCCCTGGCAGGCCGCTATGGCGCGAGATGAGGCCCACCAGGCTCTATCAGCGCCAGCACCGGTTCGGCCAGTCCGTGATTATGTTGAGATGGATGCTGTCGAGGCTGATGTGGCTCAGTATCGGTCCAGGCTGGATTGCACATACCGGGAGTCATGGGGTGAGCGGCCAGACCTGGAGAAGGCGGTCGGCTTCATTGGCCAACACATGGCGAAGGGCAAGGCCATGCAGTGGGACAATGATTTTGGCAAGAACGTAGAGCGACCATCCGAGGCTCGGCGCGATCACTTGAACAGCGATCATCCCGACGCTATTAAGTTAAGAGACGATGCTTGGAGTCAGGCTTTAAAAACGCATGGTTCATCAGTAAATGCTTGGACAGAAAAGTGCGATTATGCGAGGCAAACGTTGATGAATACGCACGTGGATAGTGAGCCAACAGCACCGAATCAGGACGATCAGCGAGCAGCACGGCAGACCCAAGCTCAGCGGTTGCAGCAGCGTAAGGAAGAGCAAGAGCGTGAGCGTCAGAACTCATTGAACAGGGACTCGCCGGATTTGGATATGTGAGGGTGGCACCATGCTCGATAGAATGAAGTACGTGTGGCGGTTCAACCCGGAAACGCAAGATTTCGACGATGTCTTGCCGCTCGTGGTTCGTAACGACCCCGGCGCGTATTACGTCGTTCGGGACGGTTTTGGTGACTTGTGGGTGCATGATCCTTGGGGGCGTGAGTGCCATGCGAATTTTGAATATGTAGAGGTATGCGGTATGACATTCGATAGAGAGCAGTTCGACCCGGACGGGGTCGATGGGCAGCGCACAACTGAAGAACCACCCACGAGGTCGCTGTATTATTCGCTCACCCCAGAGGAGCTGGACGACCTGCGTGCAGAAATGCGGCGTGACGGCCAATTGATGAAAGAGCGGCTTGCTGTCTTAGGTAAAAGATTCTAAGGCATCTAATCAGTATCTGATTTTTCGGCGACGCAGCGTGCCTGTAACGCTTTGTAGCGTTCCACTATCCCCCGATAGGCACACTCAAGCGGGGAGCCAAGTTGTTCTAGGTTCGGCATTATGGGCATTCCTATTTCTGGGGAAGCCAATTTTGTCGAAGATGGCCGACCGCGCCCCCTTGTAGGACGATCTATTCCAGCTTTCACCATGGCACGATTGAATGCGTCCAGGGCCAACCAAATAGCGGTTTTCTGTGCCTCATCGACGGTACACGCTTCCTCAGTCAAGGCGGTAGCTGCATAGCTCAACGTAAGAGGTAAGGCATCCAGTGATGCTTCGAGCTGCTTACGTCTGAACGCAGCATCATGGGCTGCCTTCCATGCCTTCCACTCCTCGACTTCAACCTTTGTCAGCAACTGGACTGCGTGTTCTGGCAGCTTGGTATCCCATCGGCTGATCGTGCAGACATAGCTTTGCTTTTGGTTGCCGCTCTCGGTCGTTTCATCGAGAAGGCGTACGCAAGCTACGGGGTTGCCAATGTACTGGATACCTAATGTTTTATTGTCTTGATACTTGAGCTTGAATCTCACTTTTCACCGTATCTGCTGGCAAATTTCGGGATGCTGGAGTCTACGTGACAGACCTTGTTAAATAAACATTATTATTTATCGCCTATTAGAAATATTTTCAGTACTAAAAAATATATTTTCTATTTTAAAAACAATGAGTTGATAGGGCGTTGTCCATAATAGATGGACTATAGTCCATGTCCCATTTTTGCCTGCCTTTTAAAGGATGCAGTGGGCCTATAGACTCTCTCGTGAATTCCCCCGCGAGATTTTCCAGATGGCAGGAATGCCCTTTTCACCGTGTGACACAACGGACGGCGCGAGCAGTTGCTCAGACGCAAGTGTTGGAGTGCTTAAAGCAGTCTTTGGGCCGGTCATTGACGCTTTGGCACAAGGCAATGACCCTGAAACTGTTACTACCAGCTCTAACGTGCTGGCCTCGATGTTCGTGCAGTACAACTCTGGTCTGCTGATACTGGCGTCTTTATTCGTTTCGTATATCGCCATTGTCGGGGTCGCCAACACGGCTAATGAGGGCGAAGCGATGGGCAAGGCATGGAGTTCGCTTTGGACTCCGCTGCGCATCGTGTTCGGTGGTGGAGTCTTACTGCCCGCTTCAAGCGGTTATTCGATTATCCAGATCATCGTACTGACAATTGGACTTTGGGGGATTGGTTTTGCCAACGGCGTATTCAAAGCCGGTGTGGAGAACGGGATTGTTAACGGCTCGCTCAGCAGCGTGAGTAGCCAGCTTGGATTTGGTAGTGGCGCGAAGCCGAACCCCAACTATCCGTTGTACGACATTCGCCAGTTCGGCCAAGCCTATTTGGCGTCGAGCTGGTGCGCCCGATCCCTCAATGCAATTTATAGGTCGCTTGACCAGCCTACCGCTGTACAGGCGCTTTCCAAGCCTGACTCCAAGGTACAGGACGGCATAGGACGACAGGCTGCGATCTACCTCATCAAAGATAGAAATGCGGCCACCAACCTTGGCGGTGGCACCCCAATTTGTGGGTCGATTAAGGTCTATAGCTTTAGCGTCCCTGCGGAACTGGTGACGACCTCAACCTCTACGAGTTCAATTTTCGATCCTGCTACGATTACCAGCAACAAGGCCGCGATGCAGGCAGTACGCCATGCCACGCTTAACGCCAAGATCGCCGCCATGAACAACGTGATGGCCGATATTGATGCATGGGTTAACACCTGGCCCACGGATATAACCAAGACCGGATGGGATGCTGTTAAGAGTGACCGCTTTAACTCCATTATCAATCAAGCCCAAAATACGCTTACTCAAAATCTAACGTCGCAAATGACGAATGATAAGACGCTACAAAAAATAATGGCGAAGTACGTCGAGGATGTGACTAAAGACGGTTGGGCGATGGCTGGGGGTTTTTATCAGCGCCTCTCTGGAATTCGGCAAGAGATGGGAGCTATGTTTGCAGAGCCTGTTGCGGTTGCAACGCAGCCGAACCTGAACATGCTGCCTAGAGGCCCGGGGGGCCAGTTAGCGTTAAACAGCTATCAGACTGTATATCAGGCAATCATTAGCAAGTCGCTTGATGGCTCAAACTATAAGCAGCCCGTCACGCCCAATGCAGCAGACATTAAAGCGGCTTTAGCGCCGGCATCGCTGGATGATTTGAACATCGATACCTTGGGTAGTCGTGGCGACAGCATTATGAGCAACTTTATCGGCTGGGGTATGGAGCGAGTTACGGCCACGCTAATTGGTACAGACGGTGATGTTGATGCAATTGCGCGGATCAAGACGACTGGTGATGTTCTGGCACTTATGCAGGCATCCGCCATCACAACAAATCGCATCGTGCATACTGCGCTATCAGGCGCTAAAGCGGTAGCTGCTGGGGTTGGGTCAGTATCATTTTTCGGAACTAGTATTGATGCAACTCCGTTGGCTGACACATTGCTTGAATGGGTTGTCTATAATTTCCTAAAGCCACTTGTTGAAGTTGCTAGCTGGGTAGGAATACTAGCATTTTACTTTGGTGTTTTTCTGCCATCTCTGCCCTACACCATTTTCATTATTGCCGTGGTCGGGTGGGTTCTTGGTGTTCTGCAAGCAGTTGTGGCTGCGCCACTTTGGGCGCTGATGCACATGACGCCAGAGCGTTCTTTTGTCGGTTCGCAGATACAAGGTTATTTAATGCTGTTATCGCTGTTTGCTAGACCTGTACTGATCGTTTTCGGTTTGTTTGCAGCGATGGCAATAGCAAATCCAATCCTGCTGTATATCAGTAAAGCGTTTTGGGCAATGCACGCGGCCAATGTGACCAGTGCGGAATCTTTGGGCTGGTTTGTTGAGTTCTTCCAATGGCGCAACTGGTTAATCATGTATGGCCTGCTATTGCTGCCTGTTATCTACATGATCTTTGGGTTGTCGCAGACTTTGCCAGATGTGGTCTTGAAATGGATCGGCATCGGCATCGATTCTATGGGATCGACACAGGCCACTAGTGAGATGCGAAGCAACACAGAAAAATTTGGGCCAAGCAGCTTGGGCAATGGCTCTACCGGTGGCGGGAAAAAGCCAATTCCCGGTGGGGGGACGTCTGGCCTTCAACATAAAGTTGGTGATGGTGATGGTGGTGGCCGTAGTGGCCAGAGCGGTGCATCTAAGTTACTTAGTTCAGGCCCGCAGGGGGTCGCCCCGTCCGGGGCTGATGATGATGGGCCTATCGGATTTGGTGGCGGATCGTTTGCTTCTGAAACTTCACCAAAGACTAGTGGCCGAGATGGCAACGTTAACAATGACAAGCCGATTATTACTTAAAGGGGACTGTAACTATGTCTTATGACTTTAACGCAGAAACCACTGGGGTAATTATTGGCCGCAGGCAGGGTTATCAAAAGGGGCATAATGAAGGTTATGACGCAGGGTTTGAAGACGCAAATAGCCAATGGATTCAGGTAAACAATAAATGGAAGGCTGGCTATGCCGCATTGCAAAAAGAGAACGCTAATCTATTGGTGACAATACAAGAAGCAAACTATGCAATATCTAGCCTTTCGATTATTTCCATGAGCACAATGGAAGTATTAAAAAATGCTCCACAAGATACGATCACTAAGCTTGTTTTGCATTACTACGATCTGTCTAAAAATTGGTTAAGCGGTAAACATATCCGAGTGCTGCCGGCTGATGAGCCTGTGCTGCAAGAACTCACGCCCCACACGGTAGCGCTCATGAAAAAATGGTGGGATCAGACGGTAGAAGCCGCGAAACCAGCAACCCCAAATAATAAGGGTGACAGCGATCCGTCGCTGTAATTATCCGGCCCCTGCGGGCCGGTAATTTGTACCACTGACCCCGGAAGTCGGAACCATGAAACAAGGATGCAAGGTAGAAGAACTCCCCTCTCAGGACATCATGGCGGTGCTTATCGCTGTAGCTGAAAAAGTTCTGTCCAATATCTCTGTGAAACGTCGCCGTCGTGCGAGTAAGGTGCTTTGAAATGAAGATTGTGAAAACTGCAAAGAAGGCTGCAAAATTCATGTGCGTTTCCATGCCTCTTTCGATCTTTGGGTGGCGCAGTATTTCAACGAACCACCAACATTTAAAAGACTTGGTGAACACGATCAGGAACCCGCATTGTCCTGTGTGCGACAAGGGGGTGATGTTCGTTCACAAAGACGCAGAACCAGACGAAAATGCGATTTACCCATGGACTTGTTCGGGTGGCTGTGGCTTCGGCGTTTTTACCAAGCGCGATCAAAACTCAATCAATGAGGTGCTGATTCCCCTTATTAGTAAAAAGGGTCGTGCCCGCCTCAATGGCATGAGTGAAGAAGAGCAGATGGGCTTGATTAAATCACACACACGACAATCTCGGATGTTTTGGGTATTAGCTGCGCTTTGTCCTTTGATCGCCTTGTACAGCCTCGCAACAGGCAGCATGGCGATGACCTGCATCAGCATCTTGTCGATGGCAGTGCCTTTCTCGATCCTTGCTATCAAGTGGAGCTATCGAGCTTGGCAGGTACTCACCGGAACGTTGTACGTCGAAGGCGCATTCAAGCAGTTTGTGAAGCGTGGGCTTTGGCTTCCAGGGGTGGAGGCATGATTGCGCATAAGTTTGTCCAAGGCGAACTGGTGATCTTAGATTCAGCCTATTGGGCGGCACTGGAATACGCTGCCGATCAGTTTTTGGCTCGTGAGGCCGCGTCTCGAAAATCCCGCCGAGACAATGCCATCCGCTCCGCTCGGGCCAAAGGGGCCTTGCCCCTCTGGACGCCCAAGTCTGCCTTGCGACGCGGCGGGAAGGTGATGGGAAGAGCGCCCATCACCTTCCTTGCATAGGCTTGGGTCGTTCCAACCGCATCAAGGGTGAAGGCTTCGCCCCGGCGCTCCGTTCGACGGGCAAGCCCGACGAGCCGGTGCGGCGGCCCTTGACCCGGCTTTCACTCAGAACAGATATGCTCAGTCCTTAAAGCTATTCGAAAACTGGATAACGCCGAAGTAGAATCATGAGTTTAATTTAGATGAGAAAGGGCTAAGCGACGCCTTACCGATAATCTTGCCACTAAAGTGGTCAGTCATCGTGCTCGAAAATAAATCGGCGACAACTTGAGGGTTGAATTCTAGTGAGTGCTCGAATAGGACAGCATCATGCATAGGAACTTTTAAGCCTGCCCCCGCCTCGTCCCGAAGTTTCATCAAGGATTTCTTGAAAATTAAAGACGCTGTACCTTGCACTAACTGGCTCACAGCAGATCGCTTTTCTTTGTCTGTTAGAGGATCCGTTCGATCTCGCTTGAGGTAATTACCTAGTACTGTGCCGATTCTCTGATCTGTACCAAATGAATCATGGACGGAAATTTTCCACTCTTCAAATTTGCAGAATTGCTTGAAAAAGGCTTTGGTTGCACGCCGATCAGCGCCATACCCGAAAGCTGCATCTATTAGATGTCTATTTTTCATACCATAGGCGTAAGAGAGGAAAAGCCGTTTGGCTTCTTTTCGCCGGCCCTCACCTTCAAATATATCCTTGGCCACCTGCTTATAAAGGTCGCCATCCGCATACAATTCTAACAACTTCTCGTCGCCGGATAAAGCAGCCATAATTCCCGCTTCATATTGCTCATAGTCCACATAAGAAAAAGCGCGGCCTTCATCGGGAACAAGTATATCTCTATGATGCTTTGCTAGATTTTGCAGAGACGGATCTTTAAAGTAAATTCTCGATGTAATGGAGCCGAAGCAATCAACTATGGGATAAATTCTTTTTTGGCTCAGCGGGATAGCGTTGAGAACACTTCGAGATTTTGCGATTTTTCTCAATTTTAGGAGATCGATCGCGAAGTTATCATTCATCGGAACAAAGTTGAGTACATACTCAACATCTACGCCCAAAAAATCGTAACCCATAGGTTCAAGCCGGCGAATTATGTCGTCATTTGATGGCAGCTCAAGGGGTACGTCGTATTTTGCGGAGAACTGCTTCAGAGCCATATAATAATCGAACTCGATATTCTCTTTATGAATCCGAAGCCTTGTCGTGTCAATTGCAATTCCCGCCGCTGCGGAACTAATCAGGTAGTCAGCAACAGGGCGCTCCACTGTTGTATACCTTGCCCATTCATTATTATCTTTAGCAACTAATTCTGCCTTCACCGATAGATTGAATAGAGCTTCCCCAATCGTCTGCAATATAACCTCGTCAATTGGAGATTTTTTCTGAAATATATCAATGTATGATTTAATCACCTCGCTATCAGCGAAATCTTGAAGCGCACTCGAAATATCTATTTTTTCTCGTTTTTCACGATCACCCTTTACGCCTGAGGACATTATTCTAAGTTCCTCCAAATCGGTTACAGTTTTCGGCAATCTACGAGCAGACGCAAATATCCTTGGAGCTATCAGCCAATAATCATGGCAAACTATTTCAGCTTCTTCGAGCACCAATTGCTGAATAGTAACACTACTCAGCGTGCTATCTCCCCAAAAGAAAAACTTATCATTTCCTGAGTCAGTATAATCCCGGACAAACATAAGCACTTTCTTTGCTCTAATCATAGGGAGTTATTTCTTCATATAGGTCTAGTGGGCTTCGCGGCTCCCTATCAAGAAGAGGCAAGCCATTATTATAGTGTGATCGAGCTCGATCAACTGTCCCCTTGAGTTTAATGGATAACTCAGGGATCAGTGGCTTAAGGGTATCCCTATCTAGGTCACTAGTTGCCAGTAGAAAATTTCGCTGATGGTAATAGGGCCAGGCTGAGCTGAACCTTTCTATCAGCGGCACTAGCAACACACTCTTGCCTACGCAGCGAAGATATATAAATATTGCGGGAATTTCGGGCTGGAGTAGGTCAAGGCGAATCCGATCAAGTGCAAGTTCTATCAGGCTTTCAGACTTATACAATTTTTTTGAAAGCAGCAACCACAGATGGAAATTTTGCCAAGAGTGTATAGATTTTTCATAATCACTAAGGTGCTGGGAAATCTGATCTAGATCATTCTCATTGAGTGCTAACACTCCGAGTATTCTGCAATACTGATCTGTTGATGCAGCATGTTCTTCCAACGTTTCAATTAGCAATTTTTTGAGATCTGTAGCTACAGAGTTATGGACGTCAAACAGGTTTGATTCAGCTAATTGTATGAGTCTGTTCACAGCAAACCGAAACTGTCGGGACTGCGTCTGCCTATTATCTATACATTCCTTTAGAAGATCGTAAATATATTTTGCAGAGCGAGCGATGACTCTTCGACTCCTAGAGCGCCACATGGTATCAATCGTCATGGTGCGATCATCGGTTGTGGGAAAGTGCTCTGCTATTTCCGTGTCTGAATTATCCTTAGTAAGTATTATAGTCTTTCCGGAGTTGATATTCATACCGACCGTTCGGAGCTGACTAATGAGCTCCGTTAGAACTTTTTTCGCGGAGCGCGGTGATGTGCATATTATTCTAATATCATCCACATAGCGGTAATAGTCATGCCCCATTGTGACCATGGCCTGGTCAACAGAATTAAGCACAATGTTAGCGACGAAGGATGATGCATCTCTATTTTGGGGAAGCCCATGAAGGTCATCATAGCTCCATCTAGCTAAAAGCTCACACAGCGTATGTATAGCGTTTCGTATCAAAGATTTTTCTGGACCTGTCGCGTTAACTTTCGGCAATAGCTCTTCGAATGCGCTTTTTATCGAAGCAACAGTAATATTTTCATAATAATTCAACAGATCAGTGACCAGTAGGCTCTGATTGTTTTTTAGCGCCGTCTTTGTTACCCCCTCAAAGGTTTTCCAAAGCTCAATCCTGCTTTTAAATATGTATCGCTCGGATGTTCTGTGCTTATTATAGCGATGACTCAAAACCCGATGGGAGAGTAAGGGATCGAAAAAAGGCATCAAATAGGAGCAGATTGCTTGGTATATGAATCGATCATAAAAATCCGTCTCTAATGAGTATCGGATTCCGAGCCCTTTTTTGGGTATGTCATAAATCTTTCTATCGCCTCCCAAATATCTACCGTTATCAGCTGACAACAGCATTCTCAAAGTATCACTAAGCGATGATTTATTCTCAAATAAATCTCGATGCTGGATCGCATCTACGAACCAGTCACTTCTCATATCCTGGTTCAGATGCTGTAGCACGGCTTCTGTATTTATGGTAAATGCCAACAGTTCAAAGCTCTCAATTTTTGTCTTAGCTCTGAGGTGTCGAGCGTTACACTCATCAACTAGTTTTGAGAGCTTCGAGCGAACAGACTTTCCTCTGACAAGTGAGTCATTATTTGCAATTGAACTTATCAGGTCATCAATTTTTTTGATTAAAGAATTAGCATCTTCTGGAATAGAGGATTGGTCGACCATTTTAATCTCCTTGATTCCATCTCGTAGTCATGACCGTTCCGTGTCTCTGCCATGCCCGTATAGTGAAGCGAGACAGGAGAGCTTTTGACGATGAGTAGCATCGCGTTTAATCAGGCATCTAAAAATCTTCCATAAAGATGGCTATGATGGCCACGAACCTCTGAATTGCCTCCGGACACCCCTATACCAGGATGTCCCCCTGGACCGGCGAGGACCTGCTGGTGCGTTCTGAGCCTCCAGGACGAGGCGGTAAACGACGCATGGCCACAGTCCGATGCCTCAACAATTGATTTTGCCGGGAAACCCACATTTTCGCACCATAATGCATTCACATCTGCGTCCGTCATCTCAGTCACGTAGCTAACCTCTGCACTAGGCCGTAGTAACAACCGGGAGGGTCAACCGTGCTTTAGCGATACTTTGTCCTTCCACGCGTCGACCACCGAGTGACGTGCGGACGCCTAATGGTTCGTCTGACGCGAATCAGCGGTTATCGGTCGATACTACATGGGAATGATTCGGTGCTATCTGGTGGCCGAATGAAGCAGAGAAGTGGCAGATGAGTATAAAATCGAGTACAAAATTGTCTTTTTATCAATTAATCGTTAATAAACAAGCACATAGACAGATATAGACGGTTTAACGTCTGAGCCGCCCCGCCACACCGCTTCACGCACATCTCAAAAGCCCCGTCATCGCCCTGCGATACGGGGCTTTTGCGTTCAGGCATCAGTCGTTGCCCAGTCCTCGATCCGAAGCCCAGGCACGCGCATGAACTCTTTTGTGTTGTTGCTAACCAGGATCAGCCCTCTGGAGCGAGCGTGTCCTGCGATCATGTGGTCGTAGGAGCCGATTGGCGTACCCAATCGAGCCAGCTCGGCACGCAACTGCCCAGTGTGAGCAGCGGCGCCGTTGTCGTAATCGAGCACCTCCAACCGCGCGGCGAAACTCTCCACCACTTCTAGATTGCGCTGAACGTGCAAGGATTTCTCGGCACCGTAGATCAGTTCCATCAGGGTGACGCTACTGATGCACATCTGGCCGTGGCTGCGCTTGAAGGCAGCACGAACGTGTTCGGGACGGTTCTTGATGGTGAAGATGCAGATGTTGGTATCGAGCATGAATTTCAGCATCAGAATCCGTCGCGCTCCTGGATGGCTGGCTGCTCTCGATCGAGCATGAAGTCGCTGGTCACACCTTCACCCTCGAACCAGCTATCCCATGACTCGCCGGCAGGGGTAAGGATGCGTGTCCGGCCGATGGCGACCACGTCGACTCGCTTGACGCCTTCGGGCAGCGCCAGCGCTTTGGGCAAACGAACGGCCTGGCTTTTGTTGCTCAAGAAGACAGAACCTTGCTCCATGGGTGTACCTCGCTTCAAATCGTGAATCTGCAGTCAATCGCCAGACAATGTATATACCTAATGGATATACATTTCAAATCAATGCGCGACATGTGATCGTCTGACGTACAACCAGACCTGTTAAAGATAGCGCATGGCCAGCCGACAACCTGTGGACCAGACACCTGCACGGCTTACCGCGCCCTGGTGACCACCCGCTGCCTTCAACCGCGCCGTAGTTCCCCCCAGCAGACGCCACCCCATGAACGAAAATTCCGATGTGATGTACAGGCTGCTCGTACAGGGCGTGGTGGACTATGCGATCTACATGCTCTCGCCGCAGGGCATCGTTTCGAATTGGAACGCCGGGGCGCAGCGCGCCAAGGGGTATCGTACGGAGGAGATCGTCGGGCAGCATTTTTCGTGCTTCTACACTTCCGAGGACCGTGCTCGGGGCTTGCCGGCGCAGAGCCTGGCGACGGCGCTGGAGGCGGGGCGCTTCGAATGCGAAGGCCAACGGGTGCGCAAGGACGGCACGCTGTTCTGGACCCATGTAGTGATCGAGCCCATCCATGACGACCGGGGCCAGTTGCTCGGCTTCGCCAAGGTCACGCGCGACATCAGCGAGAAGCGTGCGCGGGATTTGAGCCTGCTGGAAGCCAAGCGCCTGGCGGAAAGTCACAGCGCCGAGATGGCCTCGTTATCGATGTTTCTCGATTCGGTCATCGCCAATATTCCGTCCAGCGTGATCGTGCAGGACGCCGTCTCACGGCAGATCCTGTTGGTGAATCTGCAGGCTGAGCGGCTGTTCGGCAATGCCCGTGAGCAGATGATCGGTCGGCAATTGGAAGAGTGCCTGGCGCCGGCGTTGAGCGGTTATCTGCGCAGGTTGACCGACCAGTGCGTGCGTACCGAGGGGTTGCACCATGCCCAGAGCCAGCAGCACACCCTGCTAGGCCTGCGGACCTTGCGCAGCAAGACGGTGACCATACGCGGCAAGGAACTGGGCAGCAGTTACGTGTTGCTGATCGTGGAAGACATCACCGACGAAAACGCTGCCCAGGCGCGCATTCGCCACATGGCTCACCACGACAGCCTGACCGGGCTGCCCAATCGGGCGCTGTTCCGCCAACGTCTCGACGAGGCCTTGCGTGAAGACGCCAGCCGCGACCGCGTGACGGCGACCCTGTGCCTGGACCTGGACAACTTCAAGAACGTCAACGATGCCCTCGGCCATGAGTTCGGCGACCGTCTGCTGCGCGCCATCGCCACGCGCCTGCGCGACGTGCTGCGGGTCAAGGACACGTTGGCGCGCCTGGGCGGCGATGAGTTCGCGGTGATTCTGCCCGAACTCAAGAACGGTGAAGACGCTCAGCTCAGCGCGCAACGCCTGATCGACACGATCGAGCCGGCTTTCTTGATCGAGGGCCACAGCCTCTGCGTGGGCCTGAGCGTGGGCATTGCGCTGGCGTCTAGGGATCAGAACACGCCGGAGGAATTGCTGCGCTGCGCCGACATGGCCTTGTATGAGGCCAAGCGCAATGGCCGCCATCGCTACGAATACTTTCATCCACGCATGGATGCCTTGGCGCAGAAGCGCCGCACGGTGGAAAGCGATCTCCGTCAGGCCATCGTCGACAAACAGCTGCATCTGTATTACCAACCCATCATCGACAAGCGCGACACACGGATCATCGGCTATGAGGCGCTGATGCGTTGGCAGCATCCGCAACACGGCATGATCATGCCGCTGGACTTCATCGCCATCGCCGAAGAAACCGGGCTGATCCACGAGCTGGGTGCGCTGGCATTGCGCGAAGCCTGCCACGAAGCGCAACGCTGGCCGGGCGAGCTGACCGTGGCGGTCAACCTGTCGCCGGTGCAGTTTCGCAACAATGGCCTGGTGGAACTGGTACAGGCAGCGTTGAGCGAGTCGGGCCTGGACGCCGCACGGCTGGAACTGGAGATCACCGAATCGGTGCTGCTGGACAACAACCAGGCCAACATCAGTATCCTGCAGCGCTTGAAAGCCCTGGGTGTGCGCATCGCCCTGGACGATTTCGGCACCGGTTATTCGTCCCTCAGCTACTTGCGCGCATTTGCCTTCGACAAGATCAAGATCGACAAGTCATTCGTGCACGACATGGGTGACAGCAACGAGGCCATCGCCATCATCCGCGCAATCACCGGCATGGGCCGCAGCCTGCAGATGCAGGTCACGGCCGAGGGCGTGGAAAGCGACGAACAGTTCATGCGACTCAAGGCCGAAGGCTGCTCGCATTTCCAGGGCTACCTGTTCGGCCGTCCACAGCCGGCCGAGCATCGCGCCCGCTAGCGCTATCCTATACCGCCTTCTTGGTGCTCGGCAGCAGGATCGTCAGGATGCCGAACAAGGGCAGGAACGAGCACAGCCAGTACACGTACTCGATGCCGTGAATGTCCGCCAGATGGCCGAGCAGCGCCGCGCCGATGCCGCCGAAACCGAACATCAGGCCGAAAAATACCCCGGCGATCATGCCTACGTTGCCTGGCACCAATTCCTGCGCATACACCACGATGGCGGAAAATGCCGACGCCAGGATGAAGCCGATGACCACGCTCAGCACGCTGGTCCAGAACAGGTCGACATAGGGCAGCATCAGGGTGAACGGCGCCGACCCCAGGATGGAAAACCAGATCACCGCCTTGCGGCCGATCTTGTCGCCGATGGGCCCGCCGAAAAAGGTCCCGGCCGCCACTGCGCCGAGAAACAGGAACAGGTGCAACTGCGAACTGGCCACCGACAGGTCGAACTTCTCGATCAGGTAGAAGGTGAAGTAGCTGGTGAAGCTGGCCATGTAGAAATACTTGGAGAACACCAGCAGTGCCAGCACCACCAGCGCGGCCTTGACTCGCCCCTTGGACAGGCCGTGGCTGGCGCTCTGGCCGGCGCGCGCCTTGAACTGGTTGAGATGGCCACGGTACCAGCGGCTGATGGCATACAGCAGCGCCACGGCGAACACCGCGATCAGGCCGAACCAGGCCACATGCCCCTGCCCGAACGGAATGACGATGGCCGCCGCCAGCAGTGGACCGAACGCCGACCCGGTATTGCCGCCCACTTGGAAGGTGGATTGCGCCAGGCCGAAGCGACCACCGGAGGCCAGCCGCGCCACCCGTGAGGTTTCCGGGTGAAAGGTCGAGGAGCCAATGCCGATCAGCGCCGACGCCAGCAGAATCATCGGGAAGCTGCCGACCATGGACAGCAGCATGATGCCAATCAATGTGCAGACCATGCCGGCAGGCAACAGCAGTGGTTTGGGATGGCGATCGGTATAGAAGCCGATCCAGGGCTGCAGCAATGACGCGGTGACCTGGAAGGTCAGGGTGATCAGGCCCACCTGGGTGAAGGTCAGCCCGTAGCTGGCCTTGAGCATGGGATAGATCGACGGCAGCACCGCCTGGATCAGGTCGTTGACCAGGTGCGCGAGGGCGCAGGCACCCAGGATGCGCATCACCAGCGGACTGGTCTGTGCAGCGCCTGGCGCGGGGTTGGCGATTGTTGTGGGAGTGGCCATGGGGATTCCGTTGGCAGGCAGGCATGGCCGGACACTCTGCCATTTTGCGTGCGCCGTCGCCAGTTGCCGACGCAGGCGAATCAGGCACGGCGCAATGGCGCCAACGAATACAACTTCACCCGTGCGGTGATAAACTGGCGCCAGTCACTAAAAACCCATGAAGAATCGATAAAGTTCCAGAAACCCTCCGCATGAGGCATTGGGGTTTCGCCAGAATCAGGAGCGATCATGCCCAAAGTTTCCCACACGGCCCTGCGTCGCCAGTTCCGTGAGCTGCTTGCTTCAAAACAGTGTTATCACACCGCTTCGGTGTTCGATCCGATGTCTGCCCGCATTGCCGCCGACCTGGGCTTCGAGGTCGGTATTCTCGGCGGTTCGGTGGCGTCGCTGCAGGTGCTGGCGGCCCCCGACTTCGCCCTGATCACCCTGTCCGAGTTCGCCGAGCAGGCCACGCGCATCGGTCGTGTGGCGCAGTTGCCGGTGATTGCCGACGCCGACCACGGCTATGGCAACGCGCTGAACGTGATGCGTACCGTGGTCGAACTGGAACGCGCCGGCATCGGTGCCCTGACCATCGAGGATACCCTGCTGCCGGCGCAGTTCGGTCGCCGCTCCACCGACCTCATCTCGGTGGCCGAAGGGGTCGGCAAGATCCGCGCGGCGCTGGAAGCGCGGGTCGATCCCGAGTTGACCATCGTCGCCCGGACCCACGCCGGGGTGCTCTCGACCCAGGAAGTGATCAGCCGCACCCAGGCTTACCAGGCCGTTGGCGCCGATGGCATCTGCATGGTCGGCGTGAAGGACTTCGAGCATCTGGAACAGATTGCCGAAAACCTCAGTGTGCCGCTGATGCTGGTGACCTACGGCAACCCTGCGCTGCACGACGACGCACGCCTGGCGGCGTTGGGTGTGCGCGTGGTGGTGGACGGTCACGGCGCCTATTTTGCAGCGATCAAGGCGACCTACGACTCGCTGCGCGAACAGCGCCAGCAGTTCAGCAAGAGCACCGATCTGAGCGCCACCGAACTGACCCACACCTACACCCATCCGGAGAGCTACGTGAGCTGGGCCAAGGAATTCATGAACGTGAAGGAGTGACCGACGGGCCAGCCCCTCGGGAACATCATGCGGTCATGTGGGTCGGTTAAAAGGGAACCGCTGCAAGAGTGTGCAGCGGTTGCAGTGCCAGCAATCGAGCAACGTACGAAAACGCGACATTTTTAGTTGCTCTAAAGCCTTCCACGCCCTAAAGTTCGCGCCGACCGTCCATGCTGGAAACGATCCATCCGGCTCAAGTACTGACGACGAGACAACAGGCCATCGGAAAGCAGCTTTCCGTGGCCTTTTTGCTTTCGCCCGACATGCCTTGGGAAGTAGGCGAACCAAAGTGGGGATACGGAGGATGGTCATTTGAGCCCATTTATATTCACGACGTTTGCCACCAGGAGTCCCTAGCATGTCGATCAACGTCGAAGACTACTTCGCACCCGATACCTTCAACAAAATGAAGGCGTTCGCCGACAAGCAAGAAACCCCATTCGTAGTTATCGATACCGCCATGATCAGCAAGGCCTACGATGACCTGCGCGCCGGTTTCGAATTTGCCAAGGTGTATTACGCGGTCAAGGCCAACCCGGCCGTGGAAATCATCGACCTGCTGCGCGACAAAGGCTCGAGCTTCGACATTGCCTCGATCTACGAGCTGGACAAGGTCATGAACCAGGGCGTGGGGCCGGAGCGCATCAGCTACGGCAACACCATCAAGAAGTCCAAGGACATCCGCTACTTCTACGACAAGGGCGTGCGCCTGTACGCCACCGACTCCGAAGCCGACCTGCGCAACATCGCCAAGGCCGCGCCGGGCTCGAAGGTCTACGTACGGATCCTTACCGAAGGCTCGACCACGGCCGACTGGCCGCTGTCGCGCAAGTTCGGCTGCCAGACCGACATGGCCATGGACCTGTTGATCCTGGCGCGCGACCTGGGTCTGGTGCCGTACGGCATCTCCTTCCACGTGGGCTCGCAGCAGCGTGACATCAGCGTCTGGGACGCGGCGATCGCCAAGGTCAAGGTGATCTTCGAACGCCTCAAGGAAGAAGACGGCATCGTTCTCAAGCTGATCAACATGGGCGGTGGCTTCCCGGCCAACTACATCACCCGCACCAACAGCCTGGAAACCTATGCCGAGGAAATCATCCGTTTCCTCAAGGAAGACTTCGGTGACGAACTGCCGGAAATCATCCTCGAACCGGGCCGTTCGCTGATCGCCAACGCTGGCATTCTGGTCAGTGAAGTGGTGCTGGTGGCGCGCAAGTCGCGTACCGCGGTAGAGCGCTGGGTGTACACCGACGTGGGCAAGTTCAGCGGGCTGATCGAAACCATGGACGAATCCATCAAGTTCCCGATCTGGACCGAGAAGAAAGGCGAGATGGAAGAGGTGGTGATCGCTGGGCCAACCTGCGACAGCGCCGACATCATGTACGAGCACTACAAGTACGGCCTGCCGTTGAACCTGGCCATCGGCGACCGCCTGTACTGGCTGTCCACCGGTGCCTACACCACCAGCTACAGCGCGGTGGAATTCAACGGCTTCCCGCCTTTGAAATCGTTCTACGTCTGAATGCACCTGAGGCTTGCGGGCAGCCTTGGGGCTGCCCGTGACTCTACTGCTCCAGCGCTTGCAAGCGCTGTGCGTAGAGGCTGGCCATCGCCCTGATGGCCGGCTGTCTGGCCTGCTCCAGCACCTTCATGCTGCTGCGCAGGAAATTTGCATTCCCTCCGTCAAGCGCCCGCTGCAGCCAGATCAGTGCGGTATCGACGTCGCCCTCCTCTGCCAGCATCGCGGCATGGCTGAACTGCCCGCGGAAGTCTCCTGCCTGCGCTGAACGCATGTACCAGACCTGCGGCCTGGGCAGATCGGCGCCCGCCACCAGCCCCTGTTCCAGGTAACGGCCTACCAGATTCATGGATTTGGCGTGGCCCATGGTGGCCGCCTGCAGATAGCAGGCGAACGCTCGTGGGTGGTCGAGTGCCACGCCGCGTCCAGTACCCAGCAGATTGGCCAAGTTGTACAGGCCCCAATCGAGCCCGGCCCGTGCAGCGTGCAGGTAATGGCCGACAGCACGTTCGGCACTGGCCTCGCAGCCCCAACCGTGTTCGTGGCAGCGGCCGAGCATGTTGTGCGCCATGGCATGGCCCCGGCGGGCCGCGATGGCAAACCATTTCAGTGCAAGCACCGCATCGCGTTCGATACCGCGGCCGTCGAGCAGAATCTGCCCAAGCAGCGCCTGGGCATCGACCACGCCCTGCCCTGCGGCGATCACCAGCGCCTGGGCAGCCTTGCGCGGTTCGGCAGCGAGCATCGCCTGCAGTTGTTCGTTGTCCAGCACCTCAAGGCGGCGCAGGCTGAAGTCGGCATTCATACATCCACCCAGCGCCGCAGCAGGTTGTGGTAGGTGCCGGTGAGTTGAATCAGCGAGGGGTGCTCGGGGACGTCGCGGCTCAACTGCTGGATTGCCCCGTCCATCTCGAACAGTAGCGCCCGCTGGCTGTCTTCGCGCACCAGGCTTTGCGTCCAGAAGAACGACGCGAAGCGCGCGCCGCGGCTGACCGCACGCACCTTGTGCAGGCTGGTGGCCGGGTACAGCAGCAGGTCTCCGGCCGGCAGCTTGACTTCACGGGTGCCGAAGGTGTCCTGGATCACCAGTTCGCCGCCGTCGTAGTCCTGCGGGTCGCTGAAGAACAGGGTCGAGGACAGGTCAGTGCGTACGCGCTCGATACTGCCCTTGGCCTGGCGTACCGCATTGTCGATGTGAAAATCGAAACTTCCGCCTGCGGTGTAGCAGTTGATCAGCGGTGGAAACACCTTGTTCGGCAATGCCGCCGACATGAACAACGGGTTGGCCCAAAGTCGTTCGAGCAGCGCTGCGCCGATCTCCATCGCCAGCGGATGGCCTTCGGGCAGTTGCAGGTTGTGCTTGGCCTTGGCCGACTGATGGCCTGCCGTCATCCGCCCATCCGCCCAATCGGCCTGTTCCAGGGCCTGACGAATGCGCAGCACTTCGTCACGCGCGAACAATCCGGGAATGTGTAGGAGCATGGAAAGTCACCGCAAGCCGAGGGGCAGCAATGGTATTGATTCCCATTGCCGGAACACAAGCGCGTATGTCCAGGAACGCAGACAAACAGCCGACGAAATTGTAAAGAATGTAAACGGCTCTCGAATAGCAATATTTCGCAATTGCTACAAATATGCAGTTACATTATGCTCCGCCGCCTCATAACCTTGGGGAAGGTTTCTACCATGACGCGCCAACACCACTTCATTCCTGTCTCATCGCCACGGCTGCTGGCCTCTGCCATCGGCATGGCCCTGGGCGCTACCTGCGCCGCGCCAACGGCACAGGCCGCGCCGGCCAACGAGGCCAAGGGCGCTTCGGTATCGCTCGGCGCCACCAGCATCACCGGCGACGCTCAGGAGCCGACGTCCTATCAGGTCGAGCGCGCCTCGTCCGCCAAGTACACCGCGCCGCTGGTCGATACGCCGCGCTCGGTGACCGTGGTGCCGCAACAGGTGATCAAGGACACCGGCGCGCTCAATCTGCAGGACGCCTTGCGTACGGTACCGGGCATCACCTTCGGCGCCGGCGAAGGCGGTAACCCGCAGGGCGACCGACCCTTCATTCGCGGTTTCGATGCACAGGGTGACACTTACCTGGACGGCGTACGCGATGCCGGCGCGCAAAGCCGGGAAATCTTTGCCGTGGAATCCATCGAGGTCAGCAAAGGCCCCAACTCGGCCATCGGCGGCCGTGGCGCTGCGGGCGGCACCATCAACCTGGTGAGCAAGAAAGCGCATCTGGGCGACTCACTGGATGGCGGTTTCACCTGGGGCTCGGACCAGACCCAGCGTTATACCCTGGATGGCAACTACCAATTCAGCGACAGCGCCGCCGGGCGACTCAACCTGATGAGCCACCAGAGCAACGTGGCCGGCCGCGACCAGGTCGACTACGACCGCTGGGGCATTGCCCCGTCGCTGGCCTTCGGCCTGGGCACCGAGACGCGGATCTTCCTCGACTATTACCACCTGGAGAGCGACGACCTGCCCGACTCGGGCATTCCCTACAGCATTCCGGCGGCGGGCAACGCCGGCCGCACCTCGGCCAATCCGGACAAGCCTGAGGACGGCGGCAGGAGCAACAACTTCTATGGCCTGAGCGACCGTGACTTCCGCAAGACGCGCAGCGACATCGCCACCTTCGCCATCGAGCACGACCTCACCGACGCGTTGACCGTGAAGAACACCCTGCGCCATGGCAACACCATGCAGGACTACATCCTCACCCAGCCAGACGACAGCCAGCGCAACGTCAACAACGGCAGTGTCTGGCGCCGCGCCAACAGCCGCGTCGGCAACACCGCGACCACCACCAACCAGACCGATCTGTTCGGTGATTTCTACCTCGGCGGGTTGAAGAACAGCTTCTCCACCGGCATCGAATTCAGCCGCGAAGACAGTGACCGCAGTTCCTACACCGTCAACACCGACACCACGCCGCGCACCGCCGGCGCAAGCACCAACTGCACACCTGGCAGCATCGTTTCCAGCGGCTACAACTGCACGTCGCTGGCCAACCCCAATCCGGACGACCCGTGGAGCGGCGCCATTGCCCGCAACTACGCCGGTACCGACACCTCGAGCAAAACGCGGGCGATCTACGTGTTCGACACGCTGGAGTTGAGTCCGCAATGGCAGGTGAACGCCGGCCTGCGCTACGACCACTTCGAAACCGACTACCGCACCTTCACCGCCGCCGGTGCCACCACGGCCAAGAGCAAGGACACCAGCGAATTCGTCACTGGCCAACTGGGGCTGGTGTGGAAACCCGCCGAGAACGGCAGCGTGTACGTGTCCTACGCCACCTCCGCCACCCCACCCGGTTCGCTGGTGGGCGAAGGCATGGAAGGCAACCCGCTGGGCGGCGCACCGGATCGCGCAGGCAACCTGCTGAGCAGTGATCTTGAGCCCGAAGAAACCACCAACTACGAAGTCGGCACCAAATGGGACCTGCTCGATCAGCGCCTGTCGCTGACCGCCGCACTGTTTCGCACCGAGAAAGAAAACACCCGCGTGCAGACCAGCACCTTTGCCTACGAGAACGCCGGCAAGACCCGCGTCGATGGCCTGGAGTTGTCGGCGTCCGGCAAGCTTACCGAGCAATGGCAGGTGTTCGCCGGCTACAGCTACCTGCAGGCGCGCGTGGTCGACAACGGCCCGCTGGGCGCGGCCAACGACGGCAATCAGATGCCCAACACGCCGAACAACAGCGCCAGCCTGTGGACCACCTATAACCTGACGCCCAAGCTGACCATCGGCGGCGGCGCATTCTATGTCGACGACGTGTTCGGCAATGTCGCCAACACCACCATGGTCGACAGCTACGTGCGCCTGGATGCCATGGCCAGCTACAAGATCAACAAGCATTTCGACGTGCAGTTGAACGTGCAGAACCTGGCCGACAAGACCTACTACGACAAGGCGTTCAGCACCCATTTCGCCAATCAGGCGGCGGGACGGACGGCGCTGCTGAGCACCAACTTCCACTTCTAGCCACTGCGCGTCGGTTGCTGCGCCCCGCTCGTTTCGACGACGCGGGGCGTTTCACGTCGCAACGGCAATGATCAGAATCGGTGCGCCTGAGACTGATTCTCAGCCAGTGCTGCATAATGCCGTCTGCCCTCCTTTCGATCGGCCCGCTCAAGGTGATTCGTGTTCAAGAACGTCCTCTTCCAGTTGCACTGGTTTTTCGGCATCACCGGCGGCCTGGTGCTGGCCCTGATGGGTATCACCGGAGCCAGCTATTCGTTCGAGGATGAAATCCTGCGCGCGCTCAATCCGCAGACCCTGAACGTGCAGATTCGCGATAGCGGCATCCTCCCTGCCGCGCAGCTGGTGGACATCCTCGAGCAGCGGCAAGGCAGCAAGGTTGCCGCATTGCGCGTGGATCTGGTCGACGGCAGCGCCGCACGGGTGTCGTTCACCCCGCCGCCAGGGCAACGTCGAGGGCCTTCGGCCTATTTCGATCCGTACACCGGGGAGTTGCAGGGCGAAGTGGTCGGCGAAGGCTTCTTCGACTTGATGCTGGATCTGCATCGCTTCCTGGCCATGGGCGCGACGGGCCGGCAGATCACCGCCGCCTGTACCTTGATGCTGGTGTTCTTCTGTCTTTCCGGCCTGTATCTGCGCTGGCCGCGCAAGGCGCTGCAATGGCGCACCTGGCTGACCCTGGACTGGGCCAAGAAGGGTCGCGCCTTCAATTGGGACCTGCATGCGGTGTTCGGCACCTGGTGCCTGCTGTTCTACCTGCTGGCGGCCCTGACCGGCCTGACCTGGTCTTACCAGTGGTTCGGCAACGCAGTGAACAGAATGCTCTCCGACAACCCCGCCGCCCAGCGCATGGAGCGGCGTACCGCGTCTTCTGCCGATGTGGCGCCCAAAGTCGATTACGACGCGCTGTGGGCCAGCATCCAGGGCGCGGTCGGCCCCCGGTTGAGCGTGGTCAACATGCGTATTCCGGGCAATGTCGGGCTGCCGGCGACGGTGTTCTACCTGCGCACGGATTCGCCCCATGATCGTGCCTTCGGCCTGCTCAGCCTCGACCCCGCTACCGGTCAGGTCAAGGACATCCAGCGCTATGAGGACAAGTCGCTGAAGGCGCAACTGCTGACCAGCATCTACGCCCTGCATGTGGGCAGTTATTTTGGCCTGGGCGGTCGTATCCTGATGATGCTGGCGAGCCTGACGATGCCGTTGTTCCTCATTACAGGCTGGCTGCTGTACCTGGATCGACGTCGCAAGAAGCGCCAGGTGCGGCTGGCTCGCGGCGCATTGCATGAGCAGGACGAGGCGTCGGCCGGCTGGTTGATCGGGTTCGCCAGCCAGAGCGGTTTCGCCGAGCAACTGGCGTGGCAAACCGCCGGGCAACTGCAGTCGGCTGGGCAAAACGTGCGTGTCCGCGCCTTGGGCGAGGTGGATGAATCGCAGCTGCAGCAGGCCGACAAGGCGTTGTTCGTGGTCAGCACGTTCGGCGACGGCGAGGCACCCGACACCGCGCGCGGGTTCGAGCGCAAGGTGCTCGGCAGTGCCTGTGCCCTGCCCGGCTTGCGCTACGCGGTGCTGGCACTGGGCGACCGGCAATACCAGCAGTTCTGTGGCTTTGCTCATCGTCTGGACCAATGGCTCGATGCCCGTGGCGCCCAGCCGCTGTTTGCCTCGATCGAGGTCGACAACGCCGACCCGGCAGCCTTGCAGCACTGGCAGCAGCAATTGAGCGGGCTGACCGGGGGCGTCGCCCAGGCCGTGTGGCAGGCACCGGTGTTCAGCCCGTGGACCTTGATCGAACGCCAACTGCTGAATCCGGGGAGTGAAGGCGCGGCGGTCTATCGCATTGCCTTGCACAATGATGGCGACGCCCAATGGCAGGCTGGCGATCTGGTCGACGTGCTGCCGCGCAACAGCTGCGCGGCCATCGACCAGTGTTTGTCGGGGCTGGGGCTGCAAGCGTCAGCCATGGTTGCGGTCGATGGTCTGCAAGAGCCGCTTGGCCAGGCGTTGGCCAGTCGTCAGCTGCCGGCCAGTCGCGGGCACCTGGTCGGTCTGCATGCACAGGCGCTGGTGGATGCGCTGATACCCATCGCTGCACGTGAGTATTCCATTGCTTCGCTGCCCAGCGACGGCCGGCTGGAATTGATCGTGCGCCAGGAGCGCCACGTCGACGGCAGCCTCGGGCTGGGCTCGGGATGGCTGACCGAACACGCCCAGCTGCACGGCGCGGTCAGCCTGCGCTTGCGGCGCAACGCCGGCTTTCATCTACCGCAGGAACCGGTACCGGTGATTCTACTGGGCAACGGCACGGGGCTGGCCGGGTTGCGCAGCTTGCTCAAGGGCCGCATTGAACAAGGTCAGCGGCGCAATTGGTTACTGTTCGGCGAACGTAACCGGAACCATGATTTCCTGTGCGCGGATGAGTTGCTGGGGTGGCTGGCAAGCGGTGACCTGGCGCGGCTGGATCTGGCGTTTTCGCGCGATCAGGCGCACAAGGTGTACGTGCAGGATCGGTTGCGCGAGGCGGGAGAGGTGTTGCTGCAGTGGGTGGAGGATGGCGCAGTGATCTATGTGTGCGGCAGCCTGCAGGGGATGGCCAGCGGCGTGGATGAAGTGCTGACGCAGATACTGGGCCGCGAACGCCTGGACGACCTGATCGAAACCGGCCGCTACCGCCGCGACGTCTACTGAACCATCGCGTATACCGCCGACGCGGCTCGCGCCGCTGCTACAGGGGGTTACGGTGTGTCAACCTCACCGCGATGAAACCGCACACCGCGTGCGGTGTGCCCGCCCCATCCAGGCTGATCGCGCCCCCTGTAGCAGCGGCGCAAGCCGCGTCGGCGGTACATGCGGTGTATCAGCCTCACCGCGATGAAACCGCACACCGCGTGCGGCGTGCCCGCCCCATCCAGGCTGATCGCGCCCCCTGTAGCAGCGGCGCAAGCCGCGTCGGCGGTACATGCGGTGTATCTTGTTCACCCCGATGAAACCGCACACCGCATGCGGCGTGCCCGCCCCATCCAGGCCGATCGCGCCCCCTGTAGCAGCGGCGCGAGCCGCGTCGGCGGTGCATGCGGTGTATCTGGTTCACCACAGTGAGGCCGGACGCGGCTTGCGCCGCTGCTACGGGATCAGGCCTTGACCGGTTCTACGGCAATTTCCTGGACCTCAGGTTTCTTGATCACTGCATACACCACCGCAGTCAGCAAGGCCCCGGCAACGATGGCCAGCAGATACAGCAAGGCATGGTTGATCGCGTTGGGAATCAGCAACACGAACAGCCCACCGTGGGGCGCCATCAGCTTGCAGCCGAAGTACATCGACAATGCGCCGGTCAACGCGCCACCGACCAGGCTCGCCGGGATCACTCGCAGCGGATCCTTGGCAGCGAACGGTATGGCGCCTTCGGAAATGAAGCACAGCCCCAGCACCAATGCCGCTTTGCCGGCCTCACGCTCGGTCTGGGCAAACTTGCGCCGGGCCAGGAACGTGGCCAGGCCCAAGCCAATCGGCGGCACCATGCCGGCGGCCATGGTCGCGGCCATCGGCGCGTAGCTCTGCGAGGCCAGCAGCCCTACCGAAAACGCGTACGCCGCCTTGTTGATCGGTCCGCCCAGGTCGACGCACATCATCGCCCCCAGCAGCACACCCAGCAGCAAGGCATTGGTAGTACCCATGCTGTCGAGGAAGGTGGTCAGGCCAGCAAGCATGCCGGCCACCGGCTTGCCCACCACGTAGATCATCACCAAACCGGTGAACAGACTGGCCAGCAGCGGAATGATCAGAATCGGCTTCAGCGCTTCCAGGCTCGCCGGCAGGCGCGCATAGCGGTTGATCGCCTTGGCCGCGTAACCGGCGATGAAACCGGCCGCGATACCGCCGATGAAGCCCGCACCCAGGGTGCTCGCCAGTAAACCACCAATCATGCCCGGGGCAAGTCCCGGACGGTCAGCGATGGAATAAGCGATGTAGCCCGCCAGCAGTGGCACCATCAGCTTGAATGCCGCCTCGCCACCGATCTGCATCAACGCCGCTGGCAAGGTGCCCGGCTCCTTGAACGCCTCGATACCGAACACGAACGACAGCGCAATCAGCAAACCGCCCGCCACCACCATCGGCAGCATGAACGACACACCGGTCAACAGGTGCTTGTACACGCCGGTCTTTTCCTGCTTCTTGGGCGCACCGGCAGCGTTGCCGGTGGACTCCACTTCACCTTCGGCCAAGGCCTTGTTCAGCGTGGCCTGGGCCTGCTTCAAAGCGATACCGGTGCCGCAGCGATAGATCTTCTTGCCGGCAAAGCGCTCGGTGGCCACTTCGATGTCGGCGGCCAGCAGCACCACGTCGGCTTCGTCGATGGCCTGCACGCTCAACGGATTGCGCGCACCCACCGAACCTTGGGTTTCCACCTGCAGTTCATAACCCAACTGCTTGGCGCCTTGCTGCAATGCCTCGGCCGCCATGAACGTGTGCGCCACCCCGGTCGGGCAGGCGGTGACCGCTACCAGCCGTGGCGCGCGCGACGCGGCCGCGGCGGCTGCCGGTGCCGCGGCATAGGGCTTGGCCTGATCGGCGGCCTGGCGCAGGAAGCCGTCGACGTCCTGCAGGGCGTGGGCCGGGCTGCTCTGGAACAGACGCTTGCCGACGAAGCGGCTCAGGTCCATGGCGCCGGTGTTGACCACCAGCACCCAATCCGCGTTCTCGATATCGGCTGCGCTCAGGCGCAGTTCCGGGTGTTGCGGGTCGAACACTTCAACGAAGGTGGTCCAGCCCTGGCGACGGGCCGCAGCGTCGAGCAGACGTGCGCTCAAGACGCTGGACACCCGCCCGCTGGGGCACGCGGTGACAATAGCTAGTTTCATCTTCAACCCTCTTATTGTTCTGTCAGCGGACGTACGCTGACGCCGCTTTCAAGCCGCGCCAGGTGCGCGGCATCACTGATTCCGAAGCCGATCTGCGTCACCGCCATGGCGGCGATCGCCGTGGCCGTGCGCAGGCTGTGTTCCGGCGCCTGCTCGCTGAGCAGACCGTGCACCAACCCGGCCAGCAGCGAGTCTCCGGCACCGACGGTGCTGGCGACTTCGACGGTAGGCGGCAAGGCCTGCAATGCCAGGCCGGCGGCGAACCAATTGACGCCGCGTTCGCCCTGCGAGATCACCACATTGGCGACACCGTCAGCCAACAGGCGCTGCGCCGCAGCCGCTTGCTCGGCCGGCGTTTCCACGGAACTGCCGAGCACCTCGGTAAGCTCGTGGGTATTGGGCTTGATCAGCCATGGACGCGTCTTCAAGCCCGCGCGCAAGGCAGCCCCGCTGGTATCGAGTGCTACCTTCAAGCCCATGTGCGCAAGCTGTTCTAGCAGTGCCTGAAACCATTCAGGGCTCACCCCACGCGGCAGGCTGCCGGCCACCACGACAGCATCATGGCCCGCTGCGATGTCGTGCAGGCGTGCCAGCAGAGCGGCCTGGGCCTGGTCGTCGACCACCGGCCCGGGACCATTGAGGTCGGTGACCCGGCCACTTCTTTCGGCCAGCTTGATGTTGCTGCGCGTCTCACCCGGTACGCGAATGAACGCATCGGTGAAACCGCGTTGAGCGAACAAGGCCTCGAACGGTTGCGGGTTGGCCTCGCCCAGAAAGCCGCTCACGGTCACCTGATGGCCGAGGTCGGCCAACACCTGGGCAACGTTGAGGCCCTTGCCGGCGGCGTGCCGGTGCAAGGCATTGCTGCGATTGACTTCGCCCAGTTCCAGTCCGTCGATTTCCACGGTCAGGTCCAACGCCGGATTGAGCGTCAGGGTCAGGATGCGTGCCATCAAGATTTCTCCACCAGGGCACGTACCTGCGCAGCGGTGCCCAGCCCGAGCGCATGCCGGGCCAATTGTTGCGCGTGGCTGAGCGTCAGCTCGCGCACCCCCGCCTTGACCTCGGCGATGCTGCGCGCCGAGACACTCAATTCATCCACACCCAGGCCAACCAGCAACGGCACCGCCAGCGGATCGGCCGCCAGTTCGCCGCACACGCCGACCCACTTGCCGTAGTCGTGCGCCGCACGCACGGTGATGTCGATCAGTTGCAGCACCGCGGGGTGCAGGCCATCGGCCTGGGCCGAGAGGGTCGGGTGACCACGGTCGATGGCCAGCGTGTACTGGGTCAGGTCGTTGGTGCCGATGCTGAAGAAGTCGACCTCGCGGGCCAGCACGGGTGCCAGCAATGCCGCCGACGGCACCTCGATCATGATGCCCAGCTGCAGGTCCTTGACCGGGATCTCGCGGCGCACGCGCTCGGTCATGTCCTTGGCCTGGCGCCACTCTTCGAGGCTGCCGACCATGGGGAACATGATCCGCAACGGACGGTTGTCGGCGGCGCGCAGCAGTGCGCGCAGCTGGCCTTCCATCACGTCGGGGCGCTGCAGGGTCAGGCGAATGCCGCGCACGCCCAGGAACGGATTTTCTTCCTTGTCGATCGGCCAGTACGGCAAGGGCTTGTCGCCGCCCACATCGAGCGTGCGCACCACCAACGGCCGACCTTGCAGGCCATCGAGCACGCGGCGGTACTCGGCTTCCTGCACCGCTTCGTCCGGGGCTTGCGAATGGGCCATGAAAATCAGCTCGGTGCGCAGCAGGCCAACGCCTTCGGCGCCCTGCTCCACGGCCTTGGCGACACCGGCGCTTTCGCCGATGTTGGCGAACACTTCCACCGCGTGCCCGTCGAGGGTGACGGCGCTTTCCATGCGTCGCTCGGCAGCCGCCTGCAGGCGCTGCTCGCGACGGTCACGGTCGGCCAGCGCCCGTTCCAGCACCTCGGGCGCCGGGGCCACGGTCAGCAGGCCGCGCTGGCCGTCGATCAACAGCGCAGTGCCAGCGGCAATCTGCAACACCGCCTCGCCTGCACCGACCACGGCAGGAATGCCGAGGGCACGCGCCACGATGGCGCTGTGCGCAGTGGCACCGCCACGGGCGGTGAGAATCCCGGCCACGCGTGTCGGGTCCAGCCGGGCAACGTCGGATGGGCCGACCTCGTCCATCACCAGAATATAGGCCTGCTTGGGTTCTTCCAGCGTGGGCACGCCGCACAGCTGCGCCAGCACGCGGCGGCCGATGTCGCGCAGATCGGCTGCGCGCTCCGCCAGCAGGGCATCCTGCAACGATTCCTGCTGCACCGCAGCCGCTTCGATCACCGTGTTCCAGGCCGCGGCAGCGCTTTCGCCCTGCTGCAGGCGGGCAGCGACTTCATCGGTCAGGGCCGGGTCGTCGAGCATTTCCTGGTGAGTGACGAAAATTTCGCGGATGGCTGGCGCCTGGGCGCGCTGGATCAACCCATCGATGTCCTGACGGACCTGGCCGAGGGCGGCTTGCAAGCGCTCACGCTCAAGCGCCACGGACTCGCCGCGCTGGGGAAATTCGAAATCGTGCAGCACCTGGATGTGCGCCGGGCCCATGGCGATCCCGGGGGCAGCGGCAACACCCTGCACCTGCGCGCCCGTGCGTGGCGCCTGTGGCTTGACCTTGGCCGCCTTGGTCACAGTGGGCTGCACAGGAGCAGCCTCGGTCACGCTTGGCAGTGGTTCCACTTCCTCGCCCAGGCCCTCCTCGATAGCCGCCAGCAACGCCGGCAAGGCATCGCCGGCAATGCTCGGCTCGGCGACCAGTTCCAGGGTCTGACCGCGCTGCGCACCCAGGCTGAGCAGCTTGCTCAGGCTCTTGGCAGACACCGCGAGGCCGCCGGACTCGACCACCCGCAAGCGGATCTCGCCTTCGAAGCTCTTGGCCAACTGCGCCAGGATCTTTGCCGGGCGTGCGTGCAGGCCATGTGCGTTGGCCAGCACGATGCGTGCGCTGGGCCAATCGGCAGGCAGCTCGCCGCCCAATGCTTCGAGCACGGCGCGGGTGCTGGTGGCAGCGCCCAATTCGTTGCCGCGGCCTTCGATGAGCAACGCGCACAGGCGTTCGAGCAAGGCCTGGTGAGCTTCGCCCAGGCTGGCCAGGCAGAACAGCCCGGTCAGCGGCTGGCCCAGGTAGCGCAGGGGTTTGTCGGGAGTGACGAAGGCCAGGCCCGGACGCTTCACGGTCTGTTCGCTGTGCAACCACCACAAGCCATCGCCCAGCGGCAAGGCTTCGACCTGCTGAAGCAGCGCGGCAAAACCATTGCTCACGCAGTCGGCCTGGCGCAGCAAACGCGCACCACGCCAGACCAGTTCCTCGAAATCTTCGGCCATCACGCTCAGGCCGATCATCTGCGCATCCAGCGCCAATTCCTGCGGCGCTCCTTGCAGTAGCTTCAGCAGCGCGGGTGCATCGGTGGCCTGGCGCAGCGCTTCACCCAGGTCGGTTTCACCCAGCGCGCGGGTCAGCAGTTGCAGCAGGCGCAGGTGTTCGTCGGACTTGGCGGCAATGCCGATGGCCAGGTAGACCTTCTGGCCGTCACCCCAATCCACGCCTTCGGGAAATTGCAGCAGGCGCACGCCGGTAGTGAACACCAGGTCACGGGTATCGGGCGTACCGTGGGGAATGGCGATGCCTTGGCCCAGAAAGGTCGAGCCTTGAGCTTCACGCGCTTGCAGGCCGGCCAGGTAACCTTCGGCCACCAAACCATCGGCAACCAGTTTGTCGGCGAGCAATTGCAGGGCGGCGGGTTTATCCACGGCGCTCTGGCCCATGGATATCTGCTCTATAGTGAGCTCCAGCATTGCCTCTCTCCTTTACAGCGGCGGCAGCGCGCTGAGGTATTGTTGTGAAGTGTGAGCATAGAGCATCGAGGTGCGCGCTCTGTACTCTTGATGGGTCCGGCCTGCGTTGCCGAGGGTAAGGATGAGACCTCGACAAGAGATGTTTTACGGCAGGAAACACGCAGGCTGAAACGTTTAATCTAGAATGCAGCGCACGTTACTCGATAATCTTCGATGATTGAAGTCCAACCTGTCGGTTACGTTGCCTGAACTTAGCCTGGCGCCACCCGACAAACGATGAATGAGCGCGCTCCAATGCCTCGGCACCGGCGCGACGACACTAAGGAATCAACGGTTGAAACTCAGCGATATTGCTCGCCTGGCTGGCGTCTCGGTCACCACTGCCAGTTACGTCATCAATGGCAAGGCCGCTCAACAGCGCATCAGCAAGGCGACGGTGGCGCGCGTCGAAGCCATCGTCCAGGAACAGGGCTTCACCCCCAACCCCCAGGCAGCCGGGCTGCGCAGTCGGCATACGCGTACCTTGGGCTTCATCCTGCCGGACCTGGAAAACCCCAGCTACGCGCGCATCGCCAAGCTACTCGAACAAGGTGCCCGCGCCCATGGTTACCAGCTGCTGATCGCCAGCTCCGACGACGATGCCGCCAGCGAGCTGCAGCTGCTGCAACTGTTTCGCGCCCGACGTTGCGACGCGCTGTTCGTTGCCAGTTGCCTGCCGGCCAGCGACGACAGTTACCGTGAATTGCAGGCCAAGGGCACGCCGGTGATCGCCATCGACCGGATGATGGACCCGGCGCAGTTCTGCTCGGTGATCAGCGATGACCGCAACGCCAGCCTGCAATTGACGCAAAGCCTGCTGTTGCCCAAGCCTCGCCACATCGCCTTGATCGGCGCACGGCCGGAACTGAGCATCAGCCAGGCGCGAACCGAAGGCTTCAATACTGCGCTGGCCGATTTCGATGGCACGGTGCTGGTCGAGCACAGCGAATACTTCAGTCGCGAAGGGGGCCAGCAGTCCATGCAGGCCTTGCTCGACAAGCTCGGCCACCTTCCCGATGCGCTGGTGACCACCTCCTACGTGCTGCTGCAGGGCGTGTTCGATGTGCTGCAGGAGCGGCCGCTGGATTCCCAGGCAGTGCACCTGGGCACGTTCGGCGACACCCAACTGCTGGACTTCCTGCCGCTGCCGGTCAACGCCATGGCCCAGCAGCACAACATGATCGCCAGCAAGGCATTGGAACTGGCACTCGCCGCTGTGGAACAAAAGCAGTACGAGCCCGGCGTGAATGCCTTGGCCCGGACCTTCAAACAGAGGATTCACGAGGCCTGATGGCGCGCTTGATCGACACCCATACCCACCTGGACTTTCCCGACTTCGATGCCGATCGCGCCCGCGTGCTGGACAACGCGGCAAGAGACGGCGTGGAACGGGTGGTGGTGCTGGGTGTGCATCAAGCCAACTGGCAGCGGGTGTGGGACCTGGCGCTGGCGGATGAGCGGGTGTATGCGGCTTTGGGCCTGCACCCGGTGTTTCTCGAAGAGCACCGGCCCGAGCATGTGACTGCCTTGCGCGAGTGGCTTGAGCGTTTGCACGGACACTCGAAGCTGTGTGCAATCGGCGAGTTCGGCCTGGATTACTACCTCAAGGACCTGGATCGCGATCGGCAGCAGGCGTTGTTCGAAGCGCAGCTGCAACTGGCCGTGGATGTGCAACTGCCAGTGTTACTGCATGTGCGCCACAGTCATGCTGCCGTGATCGCGACCTTGAAGCGCTTCAAGCTGCCACGCGCAGGGGTCATTCATGCATTCGCCGGCAGTTGGGAGGAAGCACGCGAGTATTTGAAGCTGGGTTTCAAGCTGGGCCTGGGTGGCGCGCCGACCTGGCCGCAGGCGCTGCGCATGCACAAGGTACTGCCGCGTTTACCGCTGGAGGCCATCGTTCTGGAAACCGACTCGCCGGACATGGCGCCTGCCATGCATCCGGGTGTGCGCAACAGCCCGGAGCATCTGCCGGACATTGCCGAAGCGTTGGCGCGCATCATGGGCACCGACGCCGCAACCCTGGCAGCGGCCAGCACCCGGAACGCCAATGCGGTGTTTGGTTGGCCGGATACGCAGTGACCCCCGCAAACCCTGTAGCAGCGGCGCAAGCCGCGTCGGCGGTCAACACCATCAACCCTGCAGAATCACGCCAACACCGAACACACCGCCAAAACCGCGTACCACAACACCCCTGCGCGCACGACCATCTGCCACAGGCTGTCCAGCGTCTCCACTCCCACCTGCCCTACCACCGGCGCCGGAACGTCACCGGCCACCCGCCCGACGCGATCGATCAGGGCCGCGGCGGTGATTTCCCAGCTGAGCACTTCGTGCAGCATCACCCGGCTGACTGCCACGAAGTTGCCGACCAGGGCAAAACTGGCCGCCAGCAGGCGCACCGGCAGCCAGTCCAGTGCGTGACGCAGCCGCTGCGCCCGCAGGGCTACCGCAGGATGCCGAGACTGCTCGGCCACCAGGGCCACCAGCCGATAGACCAGCGCTGCAACCGGACCCAAGGCGGCGTACCAGAAAATCACTGCGAAAAAGCTTTGATAGGCCTCCCACAACAGATGCCCCTGCACCCTTTGCAGCAGGCTGGCGCCGGTGTCGGCAGTGACTCCCATGTCGCGTTCGGCCACATGCACCGCCGCCTGGGTGTCTTCACGGCGCCAGGCATCGCGGAACGGCCCCAGGCCAACAGTGATGTCTCCCCGGCCCAGGCTGTAGATCAGCACCAGCAGATGCACCGGCAGCGCGAGCAAGCCATACGCTACCGGCTGCAGCGCATACAGCACGAACGCCAGCAGCAGCGCAGGCAGCGCCACGCCGATCCCCAGCACCAGCCACGGCTCGCGCGCCAGCCCTGGCCGCGCTTCGAGCCGATGCAGTTCACCCAGGAAAAAACCGTCACGTTGCACGCGCTGGCGCAGCCCGGAAAACTTCTCGGCCAGCAGGACCAGCAGCAGCACCAGAAAAATCATCGTGCATCCTCTTCATTCAGCAATGCGGCACGGTAGCGTACCCAGTCGAAACAGGGGCCGGGGTCGGTCTTTCGGCCCGGGGCAATGTCGCTGTGGCCGCAGATGCGCTCCACGCTCAATGCCGCAAAGCGCTCGAGCAACAGCCGAGTCAAGGTGACAAGCGCTGCATACTGGGCATCGGCGAAGGGTTGATCATCAGTGCCTTCCAGTTCGATGCCTACAGAAAAATCATTACAGTTTTCGCGGCCATCGAACAACGACACGCCAGCGTGCCATGCGCGATCCAGACAGGAGACGAATTGCGTCACCGTACCGTCACGCTCGATCAGAAAGTGTGCGGACACGCGCAGATGGGAGATCCCTTCGAAATAGGGATGTTCGGTGTGATCCAGGCAGTTCTGGAAAAACTCATGCACCTTGCCCGTGGCAAACTGCGCGGGAGGCAAGCTGATGTTATGGATGACCAACAGCGAGACCTCGCCGTCGGGACGCTCATTGAAATTGGGCGAGGGGCAATGGCGAACGCCGTCGGACCATCCTGTGAGGCCATTCAAGCGCATGAGATCAACCGCATCTGGAGTCCTGCCTGAAATCAAGGCGCTCCAGTATGAACCCTCACGCGCAGGAAGACAGCCTGCGCGTCGCCGGTCAGTGTGCCTTGAGCTTGCGCAGGTTGGTGACCACCGAATCCAGTGCACGATCGAACAGCAGAGTGTCATCGAGCACCCGCACGGTGCCGCGGCGGAACTCGATCGCCAGGCCCATGCGGGTCTTCTCCAGCACCTTCATGCCGGTGCGGTTGACGAACACGTACTTGCCCGAAGTTTCGATGATCGCGGTCAGCTTGCAGCGCAACTTGAACTCGTCGTTCTCCTGCAATTCCACCCAGCTGCCAACGCGCAGCTTGTCGACCTGCAGCAAGCCTGGATCATCATCGGGCAAGCGCACCTGGGCCTCGCTGTCGGCAGCTTCGCCCGGAGACGCAAGCACGATTTCTTCGACCACCTGCACCAGCGATTCCTCACCGGCCGTGACGCCTTCGACATTCGCCAGATCACGCTGGAACGCCTGCACATGTAGCACCTCCAGCTGGCTGAAGAATTCACTGGTGGCGAACGGATCGAACGCGGTGCTGGTAAGACCGTCGCGAAGGGACTTCAACAGCCCCGGTACCAGTTCCAGCAGACGCATGCGCATGTCCGGGTCGTCGTGGGGTTCGACGCTCCAGATCAAATCGTCGACCGTGGACAGGGCTGCCTGCCACTCGGACGAATTGGCCCCGTGTTTCAGGCACACCAACAGCAACACGCGGCTCCAGGCGTCCTGCAGCACGTTGATCACCACCTGCGGCAGCGTGCGCCCCAGCAGACGGCTGTTGAGTTCCTTCTCGACCAGATGCCGCGCCAGATCCGCACGAGCACGGCCCTCCTCGGCATCACGGGTACGCTGTTCGAGCAACTCGCTGCGGCGACGCTCGTCGTTGCTGAAGGCCAGGAAATCGACCAACAGCTCGGAAAACAGCGACGTGTCGTCGACAAAATCGTTGAGCAGGCGCTGGACGATCTGATCGATGCGCAGGTACAGCGCGTCGCGCTGGTAATCGTCGCGGCTGCCCCAGCCCATCGCCGCCGAGGCGATTTCGTTGAGCAGCCGCCGGGCCGGGTGCGCACCCCGGCTGAAAAAGCTCTTGTCCAGTACTGCGACCTTGAGCATGGGAATCTGCAGACGTGCGATCAAAGCCTTGAGCGAGTCGGGCAGATTGCGATCGTCGAGGATGAATTCGAACAGCATGGCAATCAGGTTGATGACGTCTTCGTCCATCACCCCCACGACGCGAAACTTGCCGCTCTTGACGCTGACGCGGGTCAGCAGCTGTTCAAGCTGCTGACGCAAATCGTAGTCGTTCTGTGGCGGCTGCTGGGGCACGTATTGCTGCAAGTGGGACAGCAGGCGCAGCAGATCGCTGGTCGAGATCGGCATGGCCTCGCTCGGCGGCTCCATCTTCGGCGCCATGCTGCCACGCAGGTCGTGCAGCAAGTCCTGCAGGGCGCCGAACGCTTCCTGCACATTCTCATCGCGCTGAGCGGACTTGCTCGGCGCCTCGGCGCGCGTTTCCGGCTCGGCAACAGCGGGACGCGGGCGGTCGCTGGAGCGATCGGCGGCGCGACGCGCAGGCGCAGCCTTGAGCTCGGGCAGGATTCCGGCTGCGATAAGCAGTTGATTGGCCTCGGCGTACAGCTGATCGGTATCGGTAAGGACGTATTTCTCGAACAGCTTGAGGATGATCAGCTTGACCTTGATCTCCACACCCAGGCTGCGCCCGGCCTGGAGAAAATAGTCGCACAACATGACCGGCCCTAGCGGGTTGGTGGAATCGTCCAGGCGGCGGGTCAGCAGTACATTCAGGCGGGTGGTCAGTTGGCCCAGGGCAAAACTGTCACGGCTGAGGACCTTGGCCACCATGGCATCCAGTGCCACCGTGCGTTCCAACTCATCGTTGGGCACCAGCGCCAGTTTGTCGTAGCTCAGCGGCGGCGGCGCGCTGGCCTCGACCGTGTCGTACTGACCCACGCGCACGAAGCTTTCGTAGAATTTCTCGAGGAAGCCGCGCTCGATGCTCTTGCGCTTGAGGCGCAGGTCGCGCATGGCTTCGAAGAAGGTATTCTGATCGACGTTGTTCAACGCCCGGTCTGCCATCTCGAACAGCGTATCGTCGGCGTTATCGAACAACACCTGCAGGGCCTGCTTGAGTTGCAGCGCGGCTTTGTCGCGCACCTGCAACAGGACGACAGGCAGGCGCACACTGGCAGGCTGACTCGCGTGATCGGCGGCAGCCTTGTTCAGTGAAATCACTTTCCCATCGTTCGCCATCAAGACCCCCACCAAGAGAAATAGAGCGTCGACATCCCTGTCAACCACGTGACGTCATTTACCTGACCTCACCGACAGTGATCTCTGACTACCAAGGTGGCAAGCAGTTCAGCGAACACGGGGCTAAGTAAGAGATTGACCCTAAATATGTACGAAAGCTCACAGCAGCCGACCAAATGCACAGCTTTTTACACCGCGTGAAGGCGCGGACTACAGGGCTTCGCTCCAAGCGGTGCAGTATCCTATAATCCGGCCACTTTGCCGATGGAGCGCGTCATGTCCAACCTTCGTCTTGCCGATCTGACCGCTGAAATCGAAGCCAACGTGCGCCGTGCGTTGTCCGAAGACGTGGGCAGCGGTGATATCACTGCACAATTGATCCCGGCCGAACGCCTGGCCAAGGCCAGCATCATCACCCGTGATGCCTGCACCGTTGCCGGCAGCGCCTGGGTCGATGCCGTGTTTCGCCAGCTCGACCCGCGCGTGGCGGTGCATTGGCAGGTGGTGGATGGGCAGCAGGCCCAGCCCAACCAACCCCTGTTTCACCTCGAAGGCCCGGCGCGGTCGCTGCTGACCGGCGAGCGCAGCGCGCTGAATTTTCTACAACTGCTGTCGGCCGTGGCCACTCGCGCACGGTATTTCGCCGAGCGTGTCGCCCATACCCAAGTCAAGCTGCTGGATACGCGCAAGACCGTGCCTGGCTTGCGCCTGGCGCAAAAGTACGCGGTGACCTGTGGTGGCTGCCACAACCACCGCATCGGCCTGTACGATGCCTTCCTGATCAAGGAAAACCACATCGCCGCCTGCGGTGGCGTGGCTCAGGCAGTAGCGGCGGCGCAGCGCATCGCGCCGGGCAAGCCGGTGGAAATCGAAGTCGAAAGCCTGGACGAGTTGCGCGAAGCCCTGGCAGCGGGCGCCGACATTGTCATGCTCGACGAGCTCAGCCTCGCCGACATGCGTGAAGCAGTGAGCATCAATGCTGGCCAGGCCAAACTCGAAGCCAGTGGCGGCATCAATGATTCGACCCTGGTCAGCATTGCCGAAACGGGGGTGGACTACATTTCGATCGGCAGCCTGACCAAGGATGTAAAAGCGGTAGACCTGTCCATGCGCCTGAGCCTGTGACAGCCCACATAGATATCGACCAGCAAAGGTATGGAGTTTTCGCAGTGACCAGCACATCCACCCAAGGCGCTTACCAGGTCTACATCATTCGCATCGACGGCACTCGCTTCGGCCCCTTCGACTCGTCCCTGGAGCCCAACAAGGCGTTGATCTACGAGGTGACGCTCAATGCCGGCGCAGGCGACCGCATCGAATTGCATGACGCCGCCGGCGAGGTACAGACCCACGTGATTTCCAACACCCACTTCCAGCCACAGATGAGCGACGTGCCTGCGCACTATACCGTTCGCTGGCGCTGACACCCCGCAGGCCTCTGTGAGAGCGGAGCTCTGTGGGAGCGAGCTCTGCCCGCGAAGAGGCCATTGGCCTTCTACCCTCTTCCAAGCCCCCCACATCTCCCCCGAACAGTAAATTCCCTTGACTCCCCCCTACAAATCGCCCAATGGTGCTCAAACAAAACCCGTGTAAGGAAGCAGCCTTGAGCATCGTCGAACAGTTCCACTCAGGCCTCAAAGCCGCCCTGCCCGCCGCCAGCCTTGACGAACTCGCGTTCGCCACCGGCGCCTCGCCCACCCAACTGGACGCCCTCAAAGAGGTCTACCCTGACTGCCCGGACAGCCTGCTGCAACTGCTTGCCAAGGTGAACGGCACGCACTGGCAGAAGTACGAAAAAGGTGAAGTCTCGGTGCTCATCCTGGGCTCGGACATCGCTGAATACCCGTACTACCTGCGCTCGGTCGAGCAGATCCTCGAAGACCGCGCCGCCAACGACAAAAGCATCGCCGACATCTACGACGACTTCTTCCTGGAAAACCCGGAAATGGTCGATCGACGCATCGACGCCGACGTCAGCCTGGGCGAGCGCCTGTGCTTCTCGCACTGCATGAACAACGGTGGCACGTCCACGCTGTTCATCGACTTCAACCCCACCGGCAAAGGCACCAAAGGCCAGGTCATCCGCTTCGTCCACGACCCGGACGAATACGTGGTCATCGCCGACAGCTTCGACGACTACCTGAAGATGCTGATCGACGACAAGTTCGCGTTCATTCTCGAAGATTGATGCACTCCTGACCGCGCTCACTCTCCAAGTGAGCTCGGTCACCGATAGTTACGATTCGCGCTCACCTTCGGTCTCTGCGCCTCCCCGCACTTGGGCACACCCTTCGTATCACTTCCATTTGTCCGAAAACCCGGCCCTGCGCTACACATAGCTGGGCAGCACACATTGACTTGAAAATGGATAGCAACTAAATTCAGTTGCAGGAAAGGAGTGGTAATGTCCAGGCATGGAAAGCTGGTCGCCAAACTGATTTCGCAGGAAAGTGAGTTCACATGGCCTGAACTGGTGAGCCTGCTGCAGGGATTCGGCTTTCAGCCAGTCCAGGGAAGCGGCAGCCGCGTGAAGTTTCACAATGGTAATCCCGCAGCGTTGATCAGCCTTCATCGCCCTCATCCGGGTAGTGAAATCAAGCCCTATATCCGCCGCCAGATCATCGCGCAATTGAAAAATGGAGGCTTGCTGCCATGAACCAACTGCTTCAACACCGCGGCTACTTCGGATCGATCGAAGCAAGCCCGGAAGACGACTGCCTGTATGGCAAAGCACAGTTCATTCGGGCGCTGATCAGCTATGAAGGGCAAACCGTTGCGCAATTGATTGCCGCTTTTCAGGCCGCAGTGGATGACTATCTGGAGACCTGCGCGGATTTGAAGGTCACGCCGGAGATTTCCTGCAAGGGCTCCTTCAATGTGCGCATTGGCCACGAACTGCATCTGGCGGCCAGCATCGCGGCAAATCGGCAAAGCATTACGCTCAATGACCTGACCAAACAGGCACTCGCCAGTTATCTGCATTACGAGTCGACAAACCGTGCCGACTGATCAGCCTGCCAGACACTTCAAGGCTTGAGCGTCAACGCTTGAGCGGCAACTCGCCGATGGCGGGACGGGCGAACAGGTAGCCTTGCTGCAAGTCGATACCCAATGCCTGCAAGGCCGCGCTTTCACCAACGGTTTCGACGCCCTCGGCCACCACCGTGATGTTCAGCTTGCCGGCCACCAGCACGATCCCCGCCACGATGGCTTGCCGTACAGCGTCCTGATCCAGCGCGCGAGTCAACGCCATGTCGATTTTCAACACATTGGGCTGGAACGTCGCCAGCATGTTCAAGCCTGAATACCCCGAGCCGAAATCGTCGATTGCCGTGGTGAAGCCCTGCTTCTCGTACTCGGCGAAAATCGATTGAAGATGTGCCGGATCATCCACACGCTCACCTTCGGTGACTTCGAACATCAGCCGATTCAGAGGGAAACCGAATTCCCGGGCAGCCTCTAGCGTTGCGCGAATGCACGTCTCGGCGCGGTAGACAGCCTTGGGTAGGAAATTGATGCTCAGCAGGCAGTCGGGCAAGTCGAGCAAACCCCAGCGGGTGGCCAGTTCGATGGCCTTGACCCGGCAGGCCTGGTCGAAGCGGTAGCGATTGCCGTCGTTCACCATACTCAGAATGCTGAACGCGGACTCGCCGTTGATGCCGCGCACCAGCGCCTCATACGCCCAGGGCTTGCCACTGCGCACGTCGAGAATCGGCTGGAACGCCATGGTGAAGTCGAAACCCAGTGCATCCAGGTTTCGACAATCGGAACAACCCACCGCCTTGAATGGCTGAGGAAAAATGATCGAGCTCATACGAGGCTCCGTGGGCAAAGAACGAATGATAGCGCATTGCCACTTCGACAGCTCATAGCCTCGCTAGATCCGTCTGATTGGCCGAACGGTCAGCCCAGTACGACCAACCGATCCGGTAACTCGTTACGAGGATGGGTGACCGGCACGTGCTCTCGCAACACCTCACCACACGCCTGGATACAGCCGACGAAACCTTCCATCGTTTCACCGCGCTTGACCCGCGCAGTGAACGCTTCGACGATCGCGTTCCAGGTGTCATCCCCGACACGACTGGAAATCCCCTCGTCCACCAGAATTTCCACGTACCGTTCTGCCTCCGAAACGAAGATCAACATCCCCGTTGCGCCCTGGGTGTGATGCAATTTTCGCTCCAGAAATTGCCGACGCGCCATGTTCGCCGCCCGCCAATGCCGCACCCGGCGCGGTACCAACGCCGTAGTCAGGGCCGGAATGCGAAACAGCAGCCCCAGCACGATGAAGGTTGCCCATTGCACCAGCAGTAACTGATGAGCGTTCAGCCACCCGGGGTAATAGTTGATCAGACCCGGCACCAGCAATGCGATCAACCCCGCCCATAGCAACGGGATGTAGGTGTAGTCGTCGGATTGCGGTGCAAGCACCGTGACCAGCTCGGCGTCGGTGTGCAGTTCTGCCTCGGCAATCGCCGTGGCCACGCGCTTCTGCGCGCTTTCGTCCAGTAATGTCATGCTGCGTACCTGCTCGATTTACCAGCCACCCGATGCACCCCCGCCGCCGAAGCCGCCGCCACCGCCACCAAAACCGCCACCGCCGCCGCCGAAACCACCGCCGCCACGACCGCCGCCCAGCAGGCCGCCGAGCACCGCACCCGTGAGTACCGAGCGACCACCGCCGCCTCGGCCACCGCGCCCCCCTCCGCCACCGCCGCGAATCATTACGATCACGATGATGATCAGTATCAAGAAGGCCGGCCACGGCAGACGCTGTTGGTCGTGGCCCTGATCCTGCGCATTGCTGCGCTGCGGCTCGGCCAGGGGATCGCCCCCCAGCACCTGCAACATGGCCGCTGCGCCCGCACGAATGCCGCCAGCGAAATCGCCTTGGCGGAACGACGGCACGATCACGTTATTGATGATGATGGAGGACTGCGCGTCGGTCAGTTGCCCTCCCAGGCCATAACCGACCTCGATGCGCACCTTGCGCTCGGCCTTGGCGACGATCAGCAAGGCGCCATTGTCCTTGCCTTTCTGGCCGATGCCCCAGGCGCGCCCGAGTTGATAGCCGTAATCGGCAATGTCCGTGCCTTGCAGGTCCGGCACGGTGACTACCACGACCTGCTCGGAAGTGGCCTGCTCGTGTGCCTCGAGCATCTGGCTGAGCTGGCTGCGGGTCTGCCCGTCGAGCAGGCCCGCCTGGTCCACCACCCGACCGCTGAGCGCTGGAAACTCCAGCGCTGCGGCCGTGGCGGCCCACAGCAGCATCAACAGCGGCAGGCACCGCCATGGCTTCATTGGAACTTCACGCTCGGCGCTTGCTCGGCATTGGGTGCCGTGGCCTTGAAGTTCTCGCGAACCTTCTGATCACGGTACATGGTCATCTGCCACAGCTTGCCGGGGAAGGTACGGATCTCGGTGTTGTACTTCTCAACCGAGGCAATGAAGTCGCGACGTGCTACCGCAATACGGTTTTCAGTGCCTTCGAGCTGCGACTGCAGCGCCAGGAAGTTCTGGTTCGACTTCAGGTCAGGATAACGCTCGACCGTCACCATCAAACGGCTCAAGGCACCGCTGAGTTGCTGCTGGGCCTGATCGAACTGCTGCAGCTTGGCCGGATCGTCCAGCGTGTTGGCATCGACCTGGATCGACGTGGCCTTGGCGCGCGCCTCGATCACTCGAGTCAGGGTGTCCTGCTCCTGCTTGGCGTAGCCCTTCACCGTTTCCACCAGATTGGGGATCAGGTCGGCACGGCGCTGGTACTGGTTCTCCACCTGAGCCAAGGCCGATTTTACCTGTTCGTCATATTGCGGAATGTTATTGACGCCGCAGCCACTGAGCAGCGTGGCGAACATCAGCACGGTCAACAACCGTGTGCGCAGGGAAATGGTCATGGTGGGGTCAAGCTCCTTGGAAGGCAGTGGTCATGGCCACTGCAACGCGCCAACGCCTGGTTCGGGTCGACGCTTGAATAGGTGAGGTTAGCAGGCCTGGCTGGGCGAAACGCCAAATCGCAGACAAAGAAAAGCCCGCCGACGGGGAGGAAAGCGGGCTTGAAGAAGGAGCAAGGTCAACATTACGCCCGAGAATGTAAATGCCGCGTGAAACGGATGTGAACGGACGGTTAGCTGCACTTTTCTCCTTTTTCACGACATCAACGACCGTCGGCGATCTTGCGTTCGATCTCGGCGGTCTTGCGCTGCAAGGTCTCGGCATCCTGCTCTTTCTCCTTGATGGAGGTGGGCGTGATGACCTTGTCGACGCCTTCGGTGGCCGGCGTTTCATTTTCGATATCGCGCTCAACCACGTTCACCGGCTTGCCGCTCTCATCGAGGGTCGGGGCTTTTGGCTGGATTTCATCGCGTGTAGTCATGGTAGGAAGCCTCTGATGATAGGTAGAGATTCGAGGCACTGCAGGCAAGGTAAGTTCCTGTGCAACGCTTCGGACTGCACCTTGGCCGAGGGCGCCGGTCACAGCTTCTTTGGGAGGAAAAACCATGGCCATCTCAGTCAAGAAACTCGAAGGCAATGACATCCCTGAGCCATACCGTGCGCAAGGCGTGGACCCGGTGTTTCAGGTTCAGGACAGCGAAGGACAACTGCACATACGCACCAGCGATGTCGAAGCTGCAGCACTGGCGGTGGAGTTCAGCGAACAGGACAAACAGTCCGAGTGACCGAGCCAAGCGTGCGGGACGTTGCCGACCTGCGCGCCTCGTTCAACGATCCCGCCTAATCGCCCAGCAGCCACACACCGGCGCTGACCAATGCCGCAATCAGCGTGCCGCCGAACAGGGCATACTCGAGTTTGCTGCGATTCAGCGCCTGGATCACGTGTTCGATGTAGGCCTCGATGTCCGCCGCCCGGCGGCGCATCTCCAGGCCTTCGATGACGTCCTGCACGCGCGCATCGAGCAACGGTGATACACACAGATAGACCGAGGTGTAGCTGGCCAGAATGATGAAGAAGTATTTCACGGTTGGCATCCTTGCCCAGAGTCAGGGGCGAGCTAATAGGCTGTCGGCATACAGGGCGAAAACGATACAGGTCGAGGCAAACAATCGCCATTCCCGGTGCCGATTGAATAAAAGCCCAACGTCGAATCATGTACAACGTATGGACTAAAAACAAAGACGCACGTACATGACTGTTTTCTACCTCAAGTTACTCATCACGCCGCTGCTCATGTTGTTCATCTCCATCGCTGCCAAACGCTGGGGCACACACGTTGGCGGGCTGCTGTCAGGGCTTCCGGTGACCTCCGCCGTGGTGATGCTGTTTCTCAGCCTCGAACAAGGCCCAGGGTTCGTGGCGATGGCAGTGCCCGGTGCATTGGCGGGCGTGGCGGCGATTCAGGCGACCTACCTGTTCTATCTTGCGGTGACTCGCCGCATTTCAGTGGTGCTCGGATGCCTGGCCGCCGTGGTGTTCTACGTTGCCACAGCGCTACTGATGAACCGGCTGGAATCACCCCTTGCGGCCATCGCCATTACCCTGTGCCTGGTGGTCGTGCTGATTCGGGTGACGTCGAACAATGGCAAACCCCTGGCGCGCCCGGTCGCGCTACCCAGCTGGATCATCCCCATGCGGATGTTGACCGCTACCCTGCTGCTGCTACTGATCACCGCGGGGGCGCAGTGGTTGGGCCCCGTGGTCAGCGGCTACCTGGCGCCCATTCCGATCATCGCCTGGCCGCTGGCGGTTTTTGCGCATGTGCAAGGCGGACGCCAGGAACTCGCGGCGATTGTCAGAGGCAACGCGATTGGCGCCGTCGGCGTGATCGGCTTCTACCTCAGCTTGCAGGAGATGGTAGTGCAACTGGGCATACTGCCCGCCGTGGCGACAGGCGTGGTGCTGGCGGTACTGCTGACGGCTGGGGTCGCGCGCCTGGCCAACTCGCGTCGGACTTAAGCTGAACTGGCCATATCCGATGCGTGAACGAAACATAACTTGTTGCCTTCCGGGTCCCGGCAATAGGCGCCGTAGTAGTCTTCTGAATACTGCGGCCGCAAACCCGGCGCCCCCTCGTCCATACCGCCGTTATCCAAAGCTGCCTGCCATACGTCCCGCACCTGCTGCTGCGACTGCGCCGCAAAGCTGACCTGCATGCCGTTGCCCCAAGTGGCCGGGAGGCCGTTGAACGGGAGTTGGACGAACAACTGCGGCTATCAGTGGCCAGGGTGCTGACAGCCAGTGCCAGCCGGGTCACCGTCGTTTTCGTTGGGCATACGAATGAGGCTAAGAATGGTCAGGACGGGGTCGTAGAGGGCCATCATCAGTGCTAGGTCGTGGGTGTCGATTTGGATGTGGCTACACTCGGGCCTGTCGTATTTTATGATAAGACCAAGGCTAGGGCTAGGGCTAGGGTGGGACTGGGGCCTTACTTTTATCAGCTTCACTAGACATTAGAGAAAGCTGCTAAAGAGTACGGACCATACTGACAATAGGAAATAAGGCATTCGGTCCGACTTGACCGCCAGCCAAAGCAAACGTTTCAATGCATCTATAGTCAGTACATTCCGACACAAAGCCCAGACGAACAACAACCGTATGATTTACAAGACAAACAACTAGACCAATGACTACTTTGCCATAGATGTGGATATACGCCACAACGAGGAAGCTCTTTTTCAAGACGATTAACAAGGTTAAAAAAAGGATATGGAAAAGCAAGAGTCAATTAAAATAAAAAGGTACAAGCAGCACTTCTACTTGTACCTCCAGAGCAAAACACGCCTCCTATATAACTCGAATCAAGTTACGCTTGTGGACATGATTTTGGTGCGAGATCCTTAGAAGCTGCGCCCGTAGTAACGCAGGCCCAAGTACCGGCAGCGACACGAGTCCAAGTGATAACGGCAGCATTAACTTGGGTCGGTGCATTTTTGATGGTGCAAGCAATAGTACCTGTGCCATCTGTTGCAAGCTTCGCGCTAAAACCACAGTTTGTAGAATCCGTGAGGTTTAACGCTGCAGCGTCAGCTACTGCGCCGCCTTGGTTCAGAATAACTTCTGCCTGAGTTTTTGCGGAGCTGACTTCAGACAAACCCGCAGCAAGCTTAGCGCGAGCTTGATAATTGCTATAGGCCGGCAAAGCGATCGCGGCCAAAATACCAATGATTGCCACAACAATCATCAGTTCGATCAAGGTGAAGCCTTTTTGGACAGATTTCATGATTTAATTCCTATAGCAATGGCGAGATCCACAGGGTAGCTTCTGCAACGGCCATGCCAACCTTCGAGACCGCTAAATCTTGGATCAGGACAGTGCGGATGAAGATGTGTCAGATATAATTCCGTCAAAAAATGACGTTTTTTGTCACCTTCGTTAGCGCAATGCCTATGCGCTATGCCGACTGAGCGGCATAAGGCACCTTGAGACACATGTGCGAATCACCGGACTGAATGACAAACGTCTAAATCCATCGCTAGATTTGTTTAGCGGAAGCCCTAGAATTAGGCATGGGAGGCAAGATGGTAATTTTTTTGGTTGAAAAATGGTGCCGGAAATAGGAGTCGAACCTACGACCTTCGCATTACGAATGCGCTGCTCTACCAACTGAGCTATACCGGCATACTAGACGCAACTTCTCTTCAATACCACCTGCAGTTTGAGCCGAAGCTTCCGTAAAAAGCTCCAACTGGCCCGACTCAATAAACGCAATGCGGCAAATTGTAATGGCGGACCAGCCATTCATATTTTGGCACACGTGGCCGGGAGGTATTTGGCATTAACATCGCTAGCACAAGTCCATTTGCCTTCATTTCCTCTCGAGAAAATTATTTTATAACCTGCCACCCCATCGTTACCAGCCATGGTGCAAGCGATCGAAGCAACTCCATTCAATCCAACGTCCACCGCTAGGGAAGGGCAACGAATTGACTCCCGTAGGCCTATATCACCCGCACTGGTCAATGTCTTGGTCAGACCATCGCTAATTTGAGTTTCCGCCTGAATCCTTCCTTCGCTTATCTCGCCAAGTGCTGCTGCTACTTGAGCTCTACAAACATGAGACTGATAGATGGGAAGTGCAATTGACGCCAAAACCCCAATGATCGCCACAGCAATCATCAATTCTATCAATGTGAAGCCAGACTGTCGGTACATTTTTTGATCCCCGTAAGGCGTGCACAACTGACCAAAAATTCTCGGCAGTCTTTATGCCAAGCCGCGCCAAAGCCGTCCTAAAAGCCGCCAGACATTTCGTCGGCGCCAAGAAAACCAAATCCCAGCCCTTACCATCTGCGTCCGAAACTGACGTTATTTGTCACATGTGCATACAGGGTTTGGCATCAAGCCCGCACTGAGTTATAAAACACCCATTATAGCAAACCGGGGCCTACCATGAACGATCTTGTCCTTACAGGACTGGCCAAACAGTTAGTCGTGAGCGCTCTGCTTACTGAGCAAGGTGCGCAGCAGGCTTATAAGCAAGCGCATCGGAACAAGACATCGCTGGTTCATTACCTCGTACAGCATAAACTGGCCAAAAGCCGCGAAATTGCCGAAGTCGCTTCAGAGCAATTCGGTCTGTCTCTATTAGACATGGGGTTAATTGACTTTGACTCCCTGCCAAAAGGACTCGTTAGCGAGAAACTATTAAGACAGCACCACGCGATTCCATTATGGCGACGCGGGAACAAGCTTTTTGTGGGGATATCTGACCCTACGAACCAGCAAGCCATAACCGATATTCAGTTTAGTACTGGTCTAACAGCCGAAGCAATTCTTGTCGAAGATGACAAGCTCACAAATGCCATCGAGAAGTTTTTCGAATCCGGGACAACTGGACTTGAAGAAATGGCTGACGTAGATCTCGATGGTGTCGACGTGGACACTACACCTGACGGTCGGGATGATAACATTGTCGGCCAAGGTCAAGACGCTGACGATGCGCCAGTCGTTCGGTTCGTGAACAAGATGCTTTTAGATGCCATTCGCGGTGGTTCATCTGATCTGCACTTCGAACCATATGAGAAAATCTACCGGGTTAGGCTTCGTACGGATGGAATGTTGAAAGAGGTCGCCCGCCCGCCTATAAACCTAGCAGGACGCATAGCCGCACGTTTAAAGGTTATGGCAAGTTTGGACATATCCGAAAGGCGTAAGCCCCAGGATGGCCGTATTAAGATGCGCATATCTAAAACTAAAGCTATTGATTTTCGCGTTAACACTCTTCCCACCCTTTGGGGTGAGAAAATCGTAATGCGCATTTTAGATCCATCAAGCGCTCAAATGGGCATTGATGCATTAGGCTATGAACCGGACCAGAAAGAATTATATCTTGAGGCGCTACGCCAACCGCAAGGACTAATCCTGGTCACCGGACCAACAGGGTCAGGTAAAACGGTTTCGCTTTACACAGGATTGAATATTCTCAATACAGTTGATATTAATATCTCCACCGCCGAGGACCCAGTGGAAATAAATATGGAAGGAATAAACCAAGTAAATGTTAATCCAAGGCAAGGCCTGGACTTTGCGCAGGCCCTTCGCTCCTTCCTACGGCAAGATCCAGATGTAATTATGGTAGGTGAAATACGAGACTTAGAGACGGCTGAAATTGCTATCAAGGCCGCTCAGACTGGACACTTGGTACTGTCCACGTTGCACACCAATAGCGCTGCCGAAACGTTAACACGCCTACAAAATATGGGTGTTGCTGGCTTTAACATTGCAACATCGGTGAATTTAATCATTGCTCAGCGCCTCGCGAGAAAGCTTTGCAATGTTTGCAAAACAGAGGCCCAGATCCCAAGCGAAACTTTAGCTGAAGAGGGTTTCGACCTAGCTAGAATAGGCAGTTTTAAAATCTATGAGCCTAAGGGATGCGATCAGTGCAACGGCGGTTACAAAGGTCGCTTGGGTGTATACGAGGTTGTGAAAAATACAAAAGAGCTGCAGCGCCTAATAATGCAATCTGGTAACGCTATTGAAATCGCCGATCAAATGCGGCTTGAAGGATTTAGTGACTTGCGCACGTCAGGACTTGCGAAAGTCATGCAGGGCATCACCAGTCTGGCAGAAATCAACAGGATCACCAAGGACTAGCCATGACTAAAAAAACCTTAAAAACCAATACATACCTATGGGAAGGCGTTGACCGGAAGGGTAATGTATTGAAGGGAGAAACCACTGGCAATAATCTTGCCTTGATAAAAGCGCAGCTCCGCAAGCAAGGTATAACGCCTAGTAAGATCCGCAAGAAAAACTCCTCGCTATTTAGCAACGGTCGCAAAATCAAACCACAAGCTATTGCTTTATTTACAAGGCAGATGGCAACGATGATGAGAGCTGGAGTTCCTTTATTGCAATCCTTCGACATCATCGCTGAGGGCCTAGAGAATCCGAAGTTACGTAAGCTTGTTGAAGACATAAAACAGAACGTTGCAGCGGGTAATAGCCTAGCATCTTCCCTCAAAAAGCACCCAGACTATTTCGACGATTTGTACTGCAATCTTGTGAATGCTGGCGAGCAAGCTGGTGCACTGGAAACGCTGCTCGACCGCGTAGCAACCTATAAAGAAAAAACGGAGGCACTCAAAGCGAAGATAAAAAAAGCAATGACCTATCCGATAGCGGTAGTCGTTGTGGCCATCATCGTATCGGGAATACTGCTGATAAAGGTTGTCCCGCAATTCCAATCTATCTTCGCAGGATTTGGTGCAGAGCTTCCAGCGTTCACTCAAATGGTAATAAACTTTTCCGAAATAGTGCAAAAATGGTGGTTCATCCTGATCGTAGCATTAGCAGCTTCTTTTTTTGCTTTTAAAGCCCTTTACAAAAAAAGCGAGAAAATGCGAAATGGTATAGACCGAGCACTTCTTAAACTACCTATTATCGGCCCCCTTCTTTATAAATCTTCGGTGGCGCGATATGCGCGAACTCTATCCACGACTTTTGCTGCTGGTGTACCCCTGGTTGAAGCGTTGGAGTCAGTTGCTGGAGCGACCGGCAACATTGTGTTCAAGAATGCTGTAAATCAAATACGCGCTGATGTCTCTACAGGCACTCAGCTTAATGTCTCAATGCGGTCAACCGCAGCATTCCCAACCCTCGCCATCCAAATGACCGCCATCGGCGAAGAATCCGGCGCCCTAGACGACATGCTCGACCGCGTAGCAACCATCTACGAAGCCGAGGTCGACAACATGGTCGATAGCCTCACCAGCCTCATGGAGCCGATGATCATGGCGGTACTGGGCGTGGTGGTCGGTGGCCTGGTTATTGCGATGTACCTCCCTATCTTCCAACTCGGCTCCGTCGTCTAACATGCTCCTACTCGAATTCCTGGTCAGCCCGCTGGCCCTGATGTTCTGCGCCCTCCTCCTGGGCCTCATCATCGGCAGTTTCCTCAACGTCCTCATTCACCGCCTGCCCATCATGCTCGACCGAGACTGGACCACGCAGTCCCGGGAAATGCTTGGCCTGCCGCCAGAACCAAAAGGCGCGGCGTACAACCTGCTCCTGCCCCACTCCGAATGCCCGCACTGTGCCCACAAGATCCGCGCCTGGGAGAACATCCCGGTGGTGAGCTATCTGATGCTGCGGGGCAAGTGTGCCAGTTGTCGGGCGAAGATCAGCCTGCGTTATCCGCTGGTGGAAGTGGCCACGGGCATCTTGAGTGCCTTTGTGGTGTATCACTTCGGGTTGAGCTGGCAGGCCGGTGCATTCTTGCTGCTGACCTGGGGCTTGCTGGCGATGAGTCTGATCGATGCCGATCACCAGTTGCTGCCGGATGTGCTGGTGCTGCCGTTGCTTTGGCTGGGGCTGATCGTCAATGGCCAGGGGTTGTTTACCAATCTCTACGATGCGCTGTGGGGCGCGGTGGCGGGTTATCTGAGCCTGTGGCTGGTGTATTGGGTGTTCAAGCTGATCACCGGCAAGGAAGGCATGGGCTACGGCGATTTCAAGTTGCTGGCCATGCTCGGGGCCTGGGGTGGCTGGCAGATATTGCCGCTGACCATTCTGTTGTCGTCGCTGGTGGGGGCGGTGCTGGGGGTGTTGATGCTGCGGATGCGCAACGCGCAAACCAGTACGCCGATCCCGTTCGGGCCTTATCTGGCCATCGCGGGGTGGATTGCATTGCTGTGGGGTGATCAAATAACCACTTCATACATGCAGTTTGCCGGGTTCCGATGACAACAGCTGTGGATAAACCTTGGGTGCTGGGCCTCACCGGTGGCATTGCCAGCGGCAAGAGCGCTGCGGCGCAACGCTTTGCCGAGTTGGGCGTGCACGTGGTGGATGCCGACCAGGCCTCGCGCTGGGTGGTGGAGCCGGGGCGGCCAGCGCTGGCGGCGCTGGTGCAGCGCTATGGTGCGGCGCTGTTGCAGGCCGATGGCAGCCTCGACCGTGGAGCGTTGCGCAAGGTGATCTTCGAGGATGCGCAGGAGCGGCGCTGGGTCGAGGCTTTGTTGCATCCGTTGATCGCCGAGGAAATCGCTCGGTCGCTGGCTTCGGCGACGTCGCCCTATGCGGTGTTCGTGTCGCCGCTGATGGTCGAGTCGGGGCAGTATCGGACCACCCAGCGCTTGCTGGTGGTGGATGCGCCGGAGGCGGTGCGGGTTGCGCGGACCTTGCTGCGCGATCACACCACGCCCGAGCAGGTCCAGGCGATTCTAAAAGCCCAGGCGAGCCGCGAGCAGCGGCTGGCGCTGGCGGACGATGTGCTGGTCAACGACCGCGATCTGGCCTGGCTGCATTCGGAAGTCGAGCGGCTGCATGCTTTTTATCTGACTTTGCGTGGAGGCCGAGAATGAGCCAACCCTTGACCGTTGATTGCCCAACTTGCGGGGCGCCGGTGGAATGGACGGCAGCGAATGCGAACAGGCCGTTCTGTTCCGATCGCTGCAAATTGATTGACCTGGGCGCCTGGGCGTCCGAGGAGCACAAGATTCCGGTGAGCCCGGATGCCGAGGACGACCTGTTCAGCGAGGACCTGCCACCGCGCGGGCATTGAGGCAATCGGGCACCAGGCAATAGTGCTTGCACCTGTGCCTGGTTCGCGGCCGCGGACCGCTCCCACAGTGGATATTGGGTACCCGTGGGAGCGGTCATCGGCCGCGAAGAGGGCTCTGCGGATTGTCTGGTACACCGCAGTGCCTGGTTCGCGGCCGCGGACCGCTCCTACAGTGGATATCGGGTACCTGTGGCAGCGGTCATCGGCCGCGAAGGGGGCTCTGCGGATTGTCTGGCACAACGCGGTGTCTGGTTCGCGGCCGCGGACCGCTCCTACAGTGGATATTGGGTACCCGTGGGAGCGGTCATCGGCCGCGAAGAGGGCTCTGCGGATTGTCTGGTACACCGCAGTGCCTGGTTCGCGGCCGCGGACCGCTCCTACAGTGGATATCGGGTACCTGTGGCAGCGGTCATCGGCCGCGAAGGGGGCTCTGCGGATTGTCTGGCACAACGCGGTGTCTGGTTCGCGGCCACGGACCGCCCCCGCAGGGTATCTACAGGGCGATCATGCCAATTCGAACACCACCTCTTGCGCACCTTCCCACAAGGTCTTCACGCCCAGGGCGCGGAGGTTTTCCTTGCCCTGCACCACGGTAAGAAAGTGATTGCCGGCCAACTGGCCCATCTTGCTGGCGAAGCAGCAGGACCCGTAGGCCAGCAGGATCTCCGTCTCGCTGTACGGCCCGGGATAAAACAACACGTCCCCCACCGACGGGTGGCTGGTGTGGTTCTCGAACCCGACCGGCTCGTCACCGCGAAGCAACTGGAATTCACCCAGCGGCACCCAGCACGCCTCGCCACTCCAGCGCACATGGATGATCTTCTGCCGATACGGCAGCAGCTTGAGAAACGCATCCACCGTCTGTGGTGCATCCGGATGGGTTTCGGCCAAGAATTCGTAGCCGCCGGAGGTGATCTTGATGCTGGGCATGGTGCAGCTCCTGGGAAAATCCCATCCTTACCCATCGCCGAGCGATTTTGAAGCGTCGGCCGTTATTCTTTTCGTCGCACAGGCGGGCTAAGCTAGGGCCATGGATGACTCCGACTACCTGCGTTTGCTCACCAGCCAGGCCGAACAGGCCAATGCCTTCCTCTCCAATGCGCGCAAGTGGGAGCGCGAGCGTTGGGTGTGCGAGCGCCTGTTGCAGGGCCTGAACATCGCCTACCGTGACGATGAGTTCACCCCCGCCGGCCAGGAGCCGCCGGACGTGCTGTTCCGTGAAGCCAGTTTCGAAGTGTTCTTCGTGCTCGACGAGGGGCGCCGGCTCAATGATGAATGGCGCGAGGAGTTGCAGCGCCGCCGCAGCGCTTTCTCCCTCAGCCAACTGGTCCGTCGCGAGGCACGCCCCAAACGCATCCGCGCTCCCGAGCTGCTGCAGCGGCTGGCGCCGACCCTGCGCAAGAAAGCCCACAACTACCGCGAACGCGGGCTGGACCTTGGTGAGTTAGACATCATTGCCTTCGCCAGCCTGAAGCGCGAAGCCCTGGACCTGAACAGCCATTTTCCACCGCCTACCGAGTTCCTTCGCCAAGGCTGGCGCTCGCTGTCGCTGGTCGGCCCCACCTTTGCCCGAGTCTTGTTCGCGCATCCGGATGCGCCGGACTTCCTGCGCAACAACCTGGGACGCAGCATCGTTTTCGATGTGGGCATCAGTTTGTGAATCCACCCCTTTACCAGTCATGGCGCAGGGGGCGTGCGGATGATACAAAGCGCTCTCGCCCGCACCGCCTGTCAGGAACCCTGTAGCCTTGCCAGCGTCTGAAACGTCTACCTGTTCAGGGTCGCCTGCCCTGCCACGTGACTCTCGCCATTGATCGGCGGTCACCCGTGCGCGCCTCGGTTGCAAGTCGAGCAGCTGCTCCTTGCCCTGGGGACAGCCGTAGCAGGGCTTGTCGATCCATCTGTTCGAAGGTGTGGAGCTATGAGCTGCCTTGCGCTCGCCCCCCTCGCAGACACCCGAATTCGTTAACCTTATGAGAGCTTTCCATGACACATCGCATCGTTATTGTCGGCGGCGGCGCCGGCGGCCTGGAACTGGCCACCAGCCTGGGCAAAACCCTGGGCAAGCGCGGTACGGCCAGCGTCACGCTGGTGGACGCCAACCTGACCCATATCTGGAAGCCACTGCTGCATGAAGTGGCCGCCGGCTCCCTGAATTCGTCTGAAGACGAGCTCAACTATGTGGCCCAGGCCAAGTGGAATCATTTCGAGTTTCAGCTTGGCCGCATGAGCGGTCTGGATCGCGCGGCCAAGCAGATCCAATTGAGCGCCACCCTCGATCCGGAAACCGGCCTTGAGCTGGTCCCGGCGCGCAGCATCGGCTATGACACGCTGGTCATCGCGGTGGGCAGCACCACCAACGATTTCGGCACGCAAGGCGCGGCGGAGCATTGCCTGTTCCTCGATACCCGCAAGCAGGCCGAGCGCTTCCACCAGCAACTGCTCAATCACTACCTGCGCGCCCACGCCGGGCACGACGAGAGCCGTGCGCAGATCAGCGTCGCCATCGTCGGCGCCGGTGCTACCGGTGTCGAGCTGGCAGCCGAGTTGCACAACGCGGCCAAGGAACTGGCGGCTTACGGCTTGGGCCGCATCGCGCCGGAGAACATGCGCATCACCTTGATCGAAGCCGGCCCGCGGGTGCTGCCGGCGTTGCCGGAGCGCATCGGTCAGCCGGTGCACCAGACCTTGGAGAAGCTCGGTGTGACGGTCTTGACCAATGCCGCGGTGAGCGAGGTGACTGCCGACAGCCTGCTGACCAGCAGCGGGCAGGTGATCCCCGCCAGCTTGAAGGTGTGGGCAGTCGGTATTCGTGCGCCTGGCTTCCTCAAGGAGATCGATGGCCTGGAAACCAACCGCATCAATCAGTTGGTGGTACGCCCGACCCTGCAGTCCACCCGCGACGACGACATCTTTGCCTTCGGCGACTGTGCGGCGTGCCCGCAGCCGGGCACCGACCGCAACGTGCCACCGCGCGCGCAGGCAGCCCACCAGCAGGCCTCGTTGCTGGCCAAGTCGCTGAAGCTGCGCATCGAAGGCAAGGCGCTGCCGGAGTACACCTACAAGGATTACGGCTCGCTGATTTCCCTCTCGCACTTTTCGGCGGTGGGCAACCTGATGGGCAACCTGACCGGCAGCGTCATGCTGGAAGGTTGGCTGGCGCGCATGTTCTACGTGTCGCTGTACCGGATGCACCAGGCGGCGCTGTATGGCCTGTTCCGCACCGGCATGCTGATGCTGGGCAGCCGCATTGGCCGCGGCACCGAGCCGCGATTGAAGCTGCATTGATCCATCGTTGCCTGCAATCCCCGTAGCAGCGGCGCGAGCCGCGTCACCGGCGATGCGGTGTGTCTGGCACACCGCGGTGCGGCCGGACGCGGCTTGCGCCGCTGCTACAGGTGGCTTCGTAGGAGCGGTCCGTGGCCGCGAAACAGATACCTCGGTGCAGCAGACAACACGCAGAGCTGCTTTCGCGGCCAATGACCGCTCCCACGGGGTACCCGTAGAGACTGGGGTGGAATGGCATGAAATCGAGAGCAAAAAAAAGGCGCCCATGACAGGCGCCTTTTTTCATGAATATGGTCGGGGTAAGGGGATTCGAACTCCTGACATCCTGCTCCCAAAGCAGGCGCGCTACCGGACTGCGCTATACCCCGGTACAAAAAAGGCACCCGGAAGGCGCCTTTTCTGCTGCCCACCGGTGTTAATCGGTGGGGCTTTTTAAGATTCGATCCAGCGAACCGGAATCAAAAATGGTGGGTCGTGTGGGATTCGAACCTACGACCAATTGGTTAAAAGCCAACTGCTCTACCAACTGAGCTAACGACCCAAATATGGTCGGGGTAAGGGGATTCGAACTCCTGACATCCTGCTCCCAAAGCAGGCGCGCTACCGGACTGCGCTATACCCCGATATGAAATTTGGCTCCGTGACCAGGACTCGAACCTGGGACCCAATGATTAACAGTCATTTGCTCTACCGACTGAGCTATCACGGAACTATCAATTTCAGTACATCTACAACTGCTGCAGCTTCAAGCCTGTATCACTACCGCCTTGAACTCTTCGACCCGTTCGCATCGCTGCGTTCATGTCTCTGAGGCGCGCTATTCTACAATCTTAAAAACCTCTGTCAACCCTTTAAATCGCTTTCAAGACACTGATTTGCAACTTTTTTTCAGAACCGGGTGAAGCCAGTGGTCCTGCGGGATGACGTACAGCGGGGCGCACTTTACAAGCCTTGAAACGAAAATGCAACGGTAAATCAATGGGGTGGGTTAGTGAGGGCCTCTTCGCGGGCAGAGCCCGCTCCCACAATGACTTGAGCGCCCGCGGGAGCGGGCTCTGCCCGCGAAGAGGCCCTCACTGCCACTCATCACTCAAGCAAACACAATCTCGTCATCGACCACCGACGCCTGCACCGGAGTCCCTGGCAGGAATTTGCCCGAGAGAATCAGCTGCGCCAATGGGTTCTCGATCCAGCGCTGGATCGCACGCTTCAACGGACGCGCGCCATACACCGGGTCGTAGCCCACCGCGATCAGCTTATCCAGCGCCTCATCGCTCAGCTCCAGGCTCAAATCGCGCTCGGCCAGACGGCTGCGCAGCCGTGCCAGCTGGATCTGCGTGATCCCGGCGATCTGGTCGCGCGCCAGTGGCTCGAAAATCACCACCTCGTCGATCCGATTGACGAACTCGGGACGGAAATGGCTGGTGACCGCATCCATGACCGCCGCGCGCTGCGCCTCGCGGTCGCCGACCAGCTCCTGGATACGCGCCGACCCCAGGTTCGAGGTCATCACAATCACGGTGTTGCGGAAGTCCACGGTACGTCCGTGGCTGTCGGTCAGACGGCCATCTTCCAACACTTGCAACAGCACGTTAAACACGTCCGGGTGAGCCTTTTCGACTTCATCGAGCAGCAACACCGAGTACGGCTTGCGACGCACCGCTTCGGTCAGGTAGCCGCCTTCTTCATAGCCTACGTACCCGGGTGGTGCACCGATTAGGCGAGCGACAGAATGCTTCTCCATGAACTCGGACATGTCGATGCGCACCATTGCCTCTTCGGTATCGAAGAGAAACTCGGCCAGCGCCTTGCACAGCTCTGTCTTGCCCACACCGGTCGGGCCGAGGAACATGAACGAGCCGCTGGGTCGGTTGGGATCGGACAATCCGGCACGCGAGCGCCGCACTGCGTTAGACACCGCAACCACGGCCTCTTCCTGGCCAATCACGCGCTGGTGCAGCAGGCTTTCCATCTTCAGCAGCTTGTCGCGCTCGCCTTCGAGCATCTTCGACACGGGAATCCCCGTCCACTTGGAAACCACCTCGGCGATTTCTTCCTCGGTCACCTTGCTGCGCAGCAACTGGTTCTCGCTCTTGCCGTGCTGGTCAACCATCTGCAGGCTGCGTTCCAGATCGGGGATCACCCCGTACTGCAACTCGGCCATACGGCTCAAGTCGCCGCGCCGACGTGCTGCTTCCAGTTCTTGACGCGATTGCTCGATCTTCTGCTGAATCTGCGCCGAACCCTGTACTTCGGCTTTTTCCGAGGTCCAGATCTCTTCCAGGTCGGCGTATTCGCGTTCCAGTCGGTTGATTTCCTCGGTCAGTTTTTCCAGACGCTTGATCGCGGCCTCGTCATCCTCTTTCTTCAAGGCCTGGGACTCGACCTTGAGCTGGATCAGACGGCGCTCCAGGCGGTCGAGCACTTCGGGCTTGGAGTCGATCTCCATGCGGATGCGGCTGGCCGCCTCGTCGATCAGGTCGATGGCCTTGTCGGGCAACTGGCGGTCAGTGATATAGCGATGGCTGAGTTTGGCTGCCGCGATGATCGCGCCGTCAGTGATCGCCACCTTGTGGTGAACCTCGTAACGCTCTTTGAGGCCACGCAGGATGGCGATGGTGTCTTCCTCGCTCGGCTCCTCGACCAGCACCTTCTGGAAGCGTCGCTCCAGGGCGGCGTCCTTCTCGATGTACTGGCGGTATTCGTTGAGCGTGGTGGCACCTACACAGTGCAGCTCGCCACGGGCCAGTGCCGGCTTGAGCATGTTGCCCGCATCCATCGAGCCCTCGCCTTTGCCAGCGCCGACCATGGTATGCAGTTCGTCGATGAACAGAATGATCTGCCCTTCCTGCTTGGACAGCTCATTGAGCAGCGACTTCAGGCGTTCCTCGAACTCGCCGCGAAACTTGGCGCCGGCGATCAGCGCGCCCATGTCCAGGCTGAGCAGGCGCTTGCCGCGCAAGCCATCGGGCACTTCGCCATTGATGATGCGCTGGGCCAGGCCTTCGGCAATGGCAGTCTTGCCCACGCCAGGTTCGCCGATCAGTACCGGGTTGTTCTTGGTACGGCGCTGCAGCACCTGGATGGTCCGACGGATCTCGTCGTCACGACCGATCACCGGGTCGAGCTTGCCTTCCTCGGCGCGCTTGGTCAGGTCGACGGTGTATTTTTCCAGGGCCTTGCGCGACTCCTCGGCGTTGGGGTCGTTGACCGCCTCGCCACCGCGCAGGTTGCTGATGGCATTTTCCAGCGCTTTCTTGCTGACGCCCTGCCCCAACAGCAGCTTGCCCAGCTTGCTGTTGTCGTCCATGGCGGCCAACAGTACGAGCTCGCTGGAGATGAACTGATCGCCCTTCTGCTGCGCCAGCCGGTCAGCCTGGTTGAGCAGGCGCGCCAGGTCCTGGGACATGTTGACGTCGCCGGTCGGGTTCTGGATTTTCGGCAACTGGTCGAGCTCTTTGCTCAGCGCCTTGCGCAGGCTGTTGACGTCGAAGCCCACCTGCATGAGCAAAGGACGGATCGAACCGCCCTGCTGGTCGAGCTGCGCCTGCATCAGATGCGCCGGTTCGATGGCCGGATGGTCCATGCCAACGGCCAGGGATTGTGCGTCGGATAACGCGAGTTGAAGCTTGCTGGTCAAACGGTCTATACGCATGAGTCACCTTCCTGAAAAAGGGCAGGCCGGAGCGATGGATACACCTGATAAAGAAAACCTGCCGGGGATGACAGTTAGATGGGGGGTGTTGGTGAAGATTCAAGGTTGGGGGTTGCAGATCGAGGGAGGTTGTGTCAGTCAGGGGCCCTTTGTGGGAGCGGGGCTCTGCCCGCGAAGAGGCCCTCCGCTGCGAAGCTACAAAACTACGATTCCAGCCAAACCAGTGAAGCAAACCGCCCCGTGACCGACGCGCGGCGGTAGGAAAAGAACCGCTCATCTTCCACGGTACACATTCCCCCGCCATATACCGCTGTCACCCCTGCTGCCGCCAGGCGAATGCGCGCCAAGGCGTAGATATCAGCCAGGAACTTGCCAGGCGCAGCACCCGGCACGAACGCCTCATTTGCTTGCGGATGAGTCGCGATGAATGTCTCACGCACCTCGGCGCCGACCTCGAACCGACGCGGACCGATCGCCGGCCCCAGCCAGGCCATCAGCTGTTCGGGCGGTTCCTGGAAACCATCGACGGTGGCTTCCAACACCCCGGCCGCCAACCCGCGCCACCCGGCATGGGCCGCCGCCACACGGGTACCTGCCTGGTTGCAGAACAACGCAGGCAGGCAATCGGCAGTCATGGCGGTGCAGGCAATGCCGGGGGTGGTGGTCCAGCTCGCATCCGCCTCGAGCACGCGGCTCGGGTCGGCCTCGACCACACGAATACCATGCACCTGGTTCAGCCAGGCCGGCAGGATGCCGAAGTGGGCAGTCAGACGCAGGCGGTTCTGGACCACGCACTGTGGATCGTCGCCCACATGCGCGCCCAGGTTCAAACTGGCATACGGCGCCGGGCTGACGCCGCCGGCACGGGTGGTCACGCAGGCCCTCACCGACGCCGGAGCCGGCCAGTCGGGAAACAGCAGGCCCTGCGCGAAGGTGGTCACCCGATGAAGGCCTCGCGATCCTGTTTGAGCAGTGACAGCAGCCAGACGAAGTCGTCGGGCAGAGGTGATTCCCACCCCATACGCTCACCGGTCGTCGGATGATCCAGCTCGAGGAAGCGCGCATGCAAGGCCTGGCGCGGAAAGGTTTTCAGCGCATCGACCATGGTGGCGCTGGCCGCAGGTGGAATGCGGAAGCGGCCGCCGTAGGCCGGATCGCCCACCAACGGGAAGTTGATGTGCGACATGTGCACGCGGATCTGGTGGGTCCGACCGGTTTCCAGCTTGACCCGCACATGAGTGTGGGAGCGGAAACGCTCGAGCACGCGATAGTGGCTGACGGCTTGCTTGCCGCCTTCCATCACCGCCATGCGCTGGCGCTGCTGGCCGTGCCGACCGATCGGCGCGTTGATCTTGCCGCCTGCGGTAACCACGCCGATCACGATGCATTCATAGATGCGGCTGACCGAGCGACTCTGCAACTGTGTCACCAGCTGCGTCTGCGCCTGAATGGTCTTGGCCACTACCATCAGGCCGGTGGTGTCCTTGTCCAGGCGGTGGACGATGCCGGCACGCGGCACGTTGATGATGTCCGGCACATGGTGCAGCAATGCATTGAGCAGCGTGCCGTCGGCGTGGCCGGCGGCCGGATGGACCACCAGGCCGGCCGGTTTGTTGATGACAAGGATCTGGTCGTCTTCGTAGACGATGTCCAGGTCGATGTCCTGGGCCACCCACTCACCTTGGGCTTCCTGTTCGGCATTGAGCTCGAGCAGGGCACCGCCATGCACGGTATCGCGCGGGCGCAGAACGCCCCCGTCCACGGTCAGGCGGCCCTCTTTTATCCAGGCGGAAAGGCGCGAGCGCGAGTGCTCAGCGAATAATTGGGCGGCGACTTGGTCGAGGCGTTGTCCGCCCAAATCGGACGGTACCTCTGCGCGAAGTTGTATGATCTCGGACATGCTCGGACTAGGCGGCGGCACAGCCTTTGGTTTCGGCTGCACGCTTGTGGTTAAATACGGCGTCTTTTGCCCCGGTGGTTCCACGGGGTGCTCATCATAACAGGACGGCCACGCCCGAGACAGCGGCCGTTTATAGGGACGCTAGCCGCCATGCAAGTGAAACACCTGCTGCTGATCGCCATCCTCGGATTCACCGCGGCCTGTTCTTCGACCAAGGAAGTGGTCGATGAAAACCTCAGCGAAGTCGAGCTGTACCAGCAGGCGCAGGCCGACCTGGACAACAATAGCTACACCAGTGCCACGGCCAAGCTCAAGGCGCTGGAGTCGCGTTATCCGTTCGGCCGCTATGCCGACCAGGCGCAGCTCGAGCTGATCTACGCCAACTACAAGAACTCCGAGCCGGAAGCGGCGAAGTCGGCTGCCGAGCGTTTCATTCGCCTGCACCCGCAGCATCCGAACGTCGATTACGCCTATTATCTCAAGGGCCTGACCTCGTTCGACCAGGACCGTGGCTTGGTGGCGCGCTTCCTGCCGCTGGACATGACCAAGCGTGACCCGGGTGCTGCCCGCGACTCCTACAACGAGTTCGCCCAGCTCACCAGCCGCTTCCCCAACAGCCGCTACGCGCCCGATGCCAAGCAGCGCATGATCTACCTGCGCAACCTGCTGGCGTCCTACGAGATCCACGTGGCCGACTACTACCTGACCCGTCAGGCCTACGTCGCTGCTGCCAACCGTGGCCGTTACGTGGTGGAGAACTTCCAGGAAACGCCGTCCGTCGGCGACGGCCTGGCGGTGATGACCGAAGCGTACATGCGTCTGCACCTGGACGACCTGGCCGCGACCAGCCTGGACACCCTGAAAACCAACTACCCGGATCACCCGAGCCTGGAAGACGGCAAGTTCGTGCCCCAGCAGGATGAAGCGGACAACCGCTCGTGGATTTCAAAGGCCACCCTGGGCTGGATCGGCAACAACACCGACCCGCTGCCGCCGGGCGAAACCCGCGCCAACCAGGATGTGCAGCGTCAGTATCAGGAAGCGCGCGACGCCATTCCGAAAGAACTGCTGCCGCCTGAAGACGGCGGCACCGCCGACCAGCAGCAGCCAAACGCCGAAGAAGGCAAGAGCCGTTCGTGGTTCAGCTACGCCACCTTCGGTCTGTTCGACTGAAGCTGGTTGCATTGGAAAAAAGGGGCCTGATGGCCCCTTTTTTTTTGCTGCACGCAAACCTTGTAGGAGCGGTCCGTGGCCGCGAACGGCGCGCCGCGGTATACCTGACACACCCCAGCGCCCTTTTCGCGGCCGATGACCGCTCCCACAGGAGATCGGCGGCGTCCGCGAACCCTGTAGGAGCGGTCCGTGGCCGCGAACGGCGCACCGCGGTATACCTGACACACCCCAGCGCCCTTTTCGCGGCCGATGACCGCTCCCACGGGCGTAACAGCGATCACCGCTGCTTGCTCCGCATCGGGCGCGCTCCTACACTGCGCCATCTCCCCTGGCAAAGCTGACCATCCCATGATTCGCCTGATTTTCTGGATCGCCGTCGTGTTCGCCGCCATTTGGCTGTGGCGCAAATTCAAGAACCCGGCGCGCGCGCCTCGCCAGGATGACAAGCCTGCATCGCTGAGCATGGTTCGATGCGCCCAGTGCGGTGTGCATCTGCCAGAAGACAGCGCGCTGCGCCGCGACAGCCACTGGTATTGCAGCAAGCCGCACCTGGAGCAAGGGCCCGGCAACGGTGCCCGCTGAAGCGCAGTTTCTCGGCGGCGCCCAGGCGCAGCGGATGCTGCGCCTGTACCACCTCTACCGCTTGACCATCGGCCTGTCGCTGGTCCTGCTGATTTCCAGCAACATGGACAACCGCCTGCTGGAAGTGGCCGATGGCGAACTGTTTCGCGCCGGCAGCTGGCTGTATCTGATCCTGAACATCCTGGTCGTAGTGCTGATGGGCAACCCGCGCCGGGTCTTGCCGGTGTTCAGCCTGGCCACCGCCGACGTCATCATGCTCGCGGGCCTGTTCTACGCCGGCGGCGGCACACCCAGCGGTATCGGCAACCTCATGATCGCCTCGGTGGCCATGGGCAATCTGCTCCTGCGCAACCGCCTGGGCCTGTTGATCGCCGCGCTGGCCACCATCGGCATCATCTACCTGACCTTCTACCTGAGCATCTCGCGGCCCACCGCCGCCAACGACTACCTGCAGGCCAGCACCCTGGGTGTCCTCTGCTTCGCCGTGTGGTTCGTGGTTCAAGGGCTCAGTCGACTGCTGCGCACCAGCGAGAACCTGGCCGAGCAGCGCGCCAGTGACGTCACCAGCCTGGAAGCCCTGAACGCGCTGATTCTGCAGCGCATGCGCACCGGCATTCTGGTGCTGGACACCGAACTGCGGGTGCAATTGGCCAACCAGGGCGCTTTGGGCCTTTTCGGCCGCATGACACTCAATGGCGAGCTGATTGCCGTCCACTCACCCGACCTGATCGAACGGTTGCTGCAGTGGCAGACCAACCCAGCCCTGCGCGTGAAAAGCCTCAAGTTCTCCCCTACCGGGCCGTCCATCCAGGCCAGCTTCATCGCCCTGCGTCGCGGTGGTGAACAGCAGCAGACCCTGGTGTTTCTCGAAGACCTGTCGCAGATCGCACAGCAGGCCCAGCAACTCAAGCTGGCGGCGCTCGGGCGCCTTACGGCCAGCATCGCCCACGAAATCCGCAACCCGTTGGGCGCCATCAGTCATGCCGGACAACTGCTGCAGGAGTCCGAAGACCTGCCGGTGGCCGACCGGCGTCTGACGCAGATCATTCAGGATCAATGCAAGCGCATGAACCTGATCATCGAGAACGTGCTGCAGCTGTCGCGCCGGCGCCCCAGCGCACCGCACCCGCTGGACCTCAAGGCGTGGCTGGAAAACTTCGTCAGTGACTTTCGCACCACCGCGCGCCCGGGCCAGCAACTGCACATGTACGTCAGCGACGGCACCCTGGAAACCCGCATGGATGCCAACCAACTGACTCAGGTGCTGAACAATCTGGTGGAAAACGGTATGCGCTACAGCGCCCAGCAACAGGGCCGCGCGCAGGTCTGGTTGAATCTTTTCGTGGAGCCGACCGACGGCCTGCCGATCCTCGAGGTGCTGGACGATGGTCCGGGCTTTGCCGCCGATCAGTTGCAGCACATGTTCGAGCCTTTCTTCACCACCGAAAGCAACGGCACCGGGCTGGGCCTGTATATTTCCCGCGAGCTGTGCGAAAGCAATCAGGCCCACCTAGACTACAGAGCACGTGAAAAAGGGGGCAGCTGCATGCGCATCACCTTCGCCCACCCGCGCAAACAGGGATGACTATGAGCGCCAGGCAAAAAATTCTGATCGTGGACGACGAGCCGGACATCCGCGAACTGTTGGAGATCACCCTCGGCCGCATGAAACTGGAAACCCGCAGCGCACGCGACGTCAACGAGGCCCGCGAATGGCTGGGCCGCGAATCGTTCGACCTGTGCCTGACCGACATGCGCCTGCCCGACGGCACCGGTCTTGAGCTGGTGCAGTTCATCCAGCAACGCTATCCGCAGGTGCCGGTGGCGATGATCACTGCGTTCGGCAGCCTGGACACCGCCATCAATGCGCTCAAGGCCGGCGCCTTCGATTTTCTTACCAAACCGGTCGATCTGCCGCGCCTGCGCGAGCTGGTCGGCACCGCGCTGCGCATGCCGGCGCCCGCCCCTGTTGGCAAGGAACCGAGCATCGACCAGCGCCTGCTTGGCGAATCGCCACCCATGCTGGCGCTGCGCAAGCAGATCGGCCGGCTGGCACGCAGCCAGGCGCCGGTCTACATCAGCGGCGAGTCGGGCAGCGGCAAGGAACTGGTCGCCCGGCTGATTCACGAGCAGGGCCCGCGCGCGGATCGGCCATTCATTCCGGTCAACTGTGGGGCCATCCCCGCCGAGCTGATGGAGAGCGAATTCTTCGGCCATCGCAAGGGCAGCTTCACCGGCGCCACCGAAGACAAGCCAGGGCTGTTTCAGGCGGCCAATGGCGGCACGCTGTTTCTCGACGAAGTGGCCGACCTGCCGTTGACCATGCAGGTGAAGCTGCTGCGCGCCATCCAGGAAAAGGCCGTGCGCGCCGTGGGCGGACAGACCGAAAACGTGGTCGATGTGCGTATTCTCAGCGCGACCCACAAGGACCTCGCAGCCGAGGTAGCGGCCCAGCGCTTTCGCCAGGACCTCTACTACCGACTCAACGTGATCGAGCTTCGCGTGCCTTGCCTGCGCGAGCGCCGTGAAGATATTCCGCTGCTGGCTGCAAGCGTGCTGGCGCGCCTGGCACAAGGGAGTGGCCTGCCACCGGCGCAGTTGACCCCGGCGGCCCTGGAAACCCTCAAGGGCTACCGCTTTCCCGGCAACGTGCGCGAACTGGAGAACATGCTCGAGCGGGCCTACACCTTGTGCGAAGACGATCGCATCGAGGCAAGCGACCTGCGCCTGAGCGAAACGGCAGTCAATGCCGAGGCCGGCGAACCTAGCCTGGCCCAGGTCGACAATCTGGAAGACTACCTGGAAAGCGTGGAGCGCAAGCTCATCCTGCAAGCACTGGAAGAAACCCGCTGGAACCGCACGGCAGCGGCGCAGCGGCTGAACATGTCGTTCCGCTCGATGCGCTATCGCCTGAAGAAGCTTGGACTGGATTGATCCTCTGCCACCGCGTCAAACCCGGACGCGGCTTGCGCCGCTGCTACAGGGTTTGTGTGGTGCGCGTGATTGAACGCATCGGTGATGCACGCGGTGTGCCCGAACAGAAGCGTCGGCGGTGCTCGCGGTATGCCCGAATGACCGCGGCCGGGCCGGACGCGGCTTGCGCCGCTGCTACAGGACAACGCGATCCCCGTAGCAGCGGCGCAAGCCGCGTCGGCGGTGTACGCGGTGAGCCTGAATGAACACGGCGAGGCCGGACGCGGCTCGCGCCGCTGCTACAGGACAACGCGATCCCCGTAGCAGCGGCGCAAGCCGCGTCGGTGGTGTGCGCGGTGTGCCTGAATGAACGCGGCGAGGCCGGACGCGGCAACGCGATCCCCGTAGCAGCGGCGCAAGCCGCGTCGGCGGTGTATGCGGTGTGCCTGAATGACCGCGGCCGGGCCGGACGCGGCTCGCGCCGCTGCTACAGGGGGATTCGGTTTTGCGGGGCGTAGGGGGCTGGATCGATCACGGGTTCGCGACCCAGCAGCAGGTCGGCCAGCAGGCGACACGACGCTGGCGCCAGCACCAACCCATTGCGGTAGTGCCCGCAGTTCAACCACAAACCCGGATGCCGCGGCAGCGCACCAATGAACGGTACCCCCTCCGGCGACCCCGGACGCAACCCTGCCCACTGTTGCACCGGTGTGGCCTCGGCCAGCGCCGGCAGCAGATCGACCGCCGAGGCCTTCAAGCTGTTCAGCGCCTCTACCGTTGGCGTCTTGTCGAAGCCCGCATGCTCCAACGTGCTGCCGATCAATACATGCCCATCGCGACGGGGAATCGCATAGCGCCCCTTGGCCAGCACCATGCTCGGCAGAAAGTCGGCGGCGCATTTGTACAGGATCATCTGCCCCTTCACCGGCTCAACCGGCAAACCGATGCCCAGGGTCTGCAACAACTCACCGCTCCAGGCACCCGCAGTCAGCACCACCTCGTCGGCCAGCACCTCCCCCTGCGCCGAACGCACGCCGACCACCCGCTGACCATCGAGCAAAAAGCCCTGCACTTCACACTGCTCGCGCACCGTCACGTTGGGCATGGCGTTCAGCGCCGCTTTCAACGCCTTGACCAAGCGCGGATTGCGCACATTGGCGACATCGGCCATATGGATCGCGCGCCCGAACCCGGGCCCCAGCACCGGCACCGCCTCGTAGGTGGCTGAAATATCCACTGCCGCCAGCGGCCGACGATTGGCCCGTGCCCATACAAGCGCCTCGGCTTCATCGTCCAGGTCCAGCCAGTACAAACCGGTGGTGTACACCTGCGGGTCGATGCCCGTATCGACGGCCAGGTGCTGCCCCAGGCGCGGATAGAAATCCTGCGACCAATGCGCCAACGCCGTAACCGCCGGGCTGTAGCGCCAGGGATACAGCGGTGAAACGATGCCACCGCCGGCCCAGGAAGACTCCTGGCCGACCGCGCTGCGGTCGATCAGGGTAATGCGACCCACATGGGCAGCAAGGTTGTAGGCCGTCAGCAGGCCCATCACGCCGCCGCCGACAACCAACACATGGTCAGACATGAAACGATTCCAAAGAAGGCTCAACGGCCCCAGCAGGTGGCAGAGGTGTTGCCGGCAGCCATACCGGTGTTGGTGCGTTCGCCAGTCTGGGTGACGACAAAACTGCCGCACTTGTCACCCACCATCATCGTCCCCGCCGCAGGCGTGGCCGTGAATATGAAGGTGGTAGCGGTTACCGCACTACTGGCGACGCTATACCAGTTGTTGCCCGCGGGTACCGGACCATTTACATAGGTGCCATTTCGAGAATAGAAACGCTCCATCGCCTGGGTTCCTTCGGCCAATAAACTGGCTATTTCTACCCTGTGTGTACGCTTCACGTATTCCGTGTAGCTGGGATAGGCAATGGCCGCCAGAATACCGATGATAGCAACTACGATCATCAGCTCGATCAGGGTGAAGCCTTTCTGAACACTGAGCATTTGGATTCCCTTACTGTATTTGCCGCCACATGATGCGGCCTTTGCCACCCCCCGACGCACCTTTCTCGACAAGCACCCTGATATTGCCTCCCGAATCATTGAGCACCTTGCGCTGGCTGGCTGCAGCATTGGCAGTAGCATCCACGTCGACCAGTGCATTGAGAGTAGGGATGCCAGTGCCGATGAGCATGCCGCTTGAACGCAAATCACTGCCGTCCACTTTGCCGTCTCCGTTGGTGTCCAGAACAGGATAATTCAACATTGCGCCTGAGGTTGCATCCAGCTCGATGAACTTGCCAAAGCCTTGGGTCGAGCAAGGATCCTTGGAGTCCACACCTGCGGTAGTAAACAATATCCTTCCCAAGGTGTAGACCGCCGGATTGATCACTCGCTCACCCACCATGGTGGTGCCATATACCAATGGCAGATACCAGCCCTTCTGCGAGGTGTAGTTCACCGTGTTTTCGCTGGTAGTCATATAGGTATCGCCATTTGCCGTGAAGGTTCCGGTGATGGATTGCTGCTGCAGGTTAGCGATGGTGTAGTTGCCCGCCCCGCCATCAGAGTCCCATACGGCGTAGAAGCGCTGCGTTGCAGATGATGTCTTATCAGCCGTCTCGTTGAATTTGCCGCTACCGAAGAACACCATCTTGCCACTGGTACTTTGGTCCAGCAGCAAGGGTTGGGCGGTAATAGACTCGGTTGCAGCCGCAGCAGGCACGGTAGTGGCCGCGCCGGGCGCAGTGAACAGCGGCCGGCCGGAAAACGCCAGTCCCCAATTAGCAATCGCAGGGCTACTGAGGTCGAACTTCCACATGCGCCCTTTCAAGTCTCCGGCATAGGCAGACTGCACGAAATTCGATGCATTAACCCTTAGCTTTACGGACGACAGACCATTATCGGTATCCGTAGTGTTCACCAGCAATTTGGTGATAAACGCGCCCGTCGCAAGATTGAAGACATAGAGCGCTGCCACACCTGAGTTACTGCCGTAGCCGTTGCTGATGAATGCCGCCCATGTCCCGTCTGGCAAGCGCGCCACCTCTGGCTTGGCATACGCATATCCCAGATCGTTAAGGGCGTTGCCCGCATTCGGCGTATCAGGGGCTCGGATCTCCCACAACGGCCGAATCGTATTGCCGGCGTTCTTATCGAACAATTGCAATGCGTAGAAAGCTCGTCCTGCGCCTCCGGTCCCGCCGAGTATCAGTGTTTTCCACGTACCAGAGAGTTGCGCGTCGGCAATCGTGATCTGTCCATCGTTGAGGAAACGGTGCGAGGTACCGTTGACATAGCCTGTGTCAGCCACTGTCGAAAGACCCGCCAACGCAGTCGATGGCAGGTAGGCGTAACGGCGGCTTCCCGAACTGGCTGTAATGATATTGGTGAAACCGTCGTTGGCATTGACTACCAACGACGGCGTCATACCATTGGTGCCACCCTTGATAGCCAGGTATTCGGTGTAGCTGTTGTCTCCCACCAGGTCGGAAGCTGTCTGATCCGTGGCCGAGGCATAGGTCAAAGGGGAGTTGATCACATCCCCCAGCAGCACGCTACGCACCCGGAGTCCGGTCCTATTTGTGCCTTTGCTCCACTCGACCAGATCTGTTCCCCTGATATTCGCCGGCAGTCCGGTGTTGAGCACCGCTTGTTGCGCTGGCGAAAAATTATCGTAAAGCAAGGCGATAGCAGCATTGGATGCTGTATTCCACGATTGATACGTTGTCGTACCCGAACCTATCCTCATGGTGGTGTTTGTGGTCCAGACCGACGTAGTGCCCACGGCTCCCGTACTGGTGAATGGAAATGCCTGAATGATGCCTCGCCAGTCGATCGGGTCATATAAGGTCTGGTAATAGTAGGTGCCCGTGACCAATGTGGAAGAGCTAGAGGCCCCCGCGCCGCCGGAACCGGACTTGGAGCTGATGTCGCTTAGCGCAGCGGTCAATGCCGTGGACAGCGTCACAGAGTCGGTGGCGAGGTAGTACTTGCCCAGGCCATTAACGGCAGCTTTGGAAAGCATCGCGTTGTCGGCGGTAAAACCCACCGTATAAGTGCGCAGGTTCTGTTTCACGAATCCGTCGGTGTCCCAGCTTTTACCCGCCAGATCCTTTGGTGGATTGCTGTTGGAAGTCTGCATGTCGATATCGTAGGCAAACTGCGCGATGTCATCCAGATACAGCGTACCGCCCTCACCGTCGCTTGGTGGATTGGTGCCATCATCGCCAGTGCTCTGGTCCCAGTTGGGCAACAGACCATTGGGGTCGTCTGGGTCAGCCGGGAATGTTCGATCGTAGGTTGGCAAGCCATCAGTAATAACCACGCCAGCGTTTCGCTGGCATCGATATTGAATAGGGCTGGTGAAGATAGCCGGCGCACCTGTATAGCGCGGATCCGGCGTCAGGCCGCGGAAATAGCGAGTGACTTGGTAATAGGTTTCGGCCAGCGGGGTGTTGGCTTCGGCCGAGAGCCCAGAAATGGCGGCTTTGAGCGCGTTATAGTTGGTGACACCGGCGGTGGTGGTGCTGGAGATATCATCGACTTTCTGCTGAATTTTACCGCTGGGGCCAGGGTCAGTGGGACGCGTAGTGGTTTGCGGCGGATTGAATGTCGCCAGTCCGATACGTAGCGTGCGATTGGCGTCCACCAGATTGTTGGCAACGGCGATGGCTGTTCTCATACGCGTGGAGTTGGTGACGGTGACTGGAGCACCAGCGTTGGCCTGTCTGACCAGATAGGCGAGGTAATTTGTTGGATACCGCGTCTCGCCATTAAGTGCCGGATCGGGCAGCGATAGACATGTCACAGCGCCGCTGTTGCGGTAAAAACTCACTTGGGTTCCAGAGCAGAAGTTCTGGTTCAAGCTGCCGTAGAACGCGTAATCGCCTCCGCCACCCACTACGTTGCCTGCACTATAGGAACAGAAGATGCCTAGCGCGCAACGCTGTACGGGAAAATACACATCTCCGTACTCTGCCGAAGGGTTGTATCCGGCATCGTAGATGACCGTATCCATACTGCCAGAGTTGTCCACTTGCAGCATCACGTTAGGTGGCACCGCTGCAGCACTGAGCAAGGGTAGCTGGGACGGGGTAAATGCATAAACCGGGGTCGTGGCATAGAGAATGACCGCCATCCCCAGCAACACTTGCCTCCAGCGGTTAACACTTGCCATAGATGCTCTCCACAACGGACCGGCTCGGGCCGGAAAAACCGATGGCGGTTATTCGATAAAGAGTGGTCGACGCCGACTGACAGCCTGATGGCGGATTGATCGGCGCGGCCGTACTGCCAATGTTTTGAATCGCGTAGAGGCCGGTGGTCCCCGCTACTGCGATCCACACAACATTGCCGTTACCGCCAGCGGTAGTGACAACCGCTGCGTTTGGAGGAGCACAGGCGGCAATGCTTGAACAAACAGCGAGTACGTAATTGTTCGCAGACACCGCATTCTCGCCGGCTCGCAATGCCGCTTCCGCGACTTGGAAAGATTCATTGCGAAACTTGACACTCCCCGCCATTTTTTCCTGCAGTGAGGCGTTCTGCATTGACGAGATGCCAATCATGGTCAGCAACAGCAGAAAAATCAGGCTAACGATGAGGGCCATTCCCCTTTGCCGCTGAGGCCGTATCTGTAACGTCGATAACGATCTATACATGGGTGCGCCCGACTCAATGAATACGATTGCGCAATGTCGCGACTACGTTGAAAGTCTGGTTCCTGACTCGATTGCTAGGATCGGTCAGCACCAGCGATATGCGTACACTGCGAATCAATGCGGCGCTCGTCGGTGCTGCGGTATACCGCAAGATACCTGCATCAGCGGCGCTGGCTGCCACGCCGAACGTCAGGCTGAAGCCAGCGACGTTGTTTACCAGAACCTGCTGACTGGCGGCAGGGCCGGTGAATATCTGGCTATTGCGAAAGGTGTAGATCGCTTGACGCACCGGCATCGAAAGAAGTCCCAGATTAGTTGACGCCTGATTGGTCGGAGCCTGAGCTCCCGCGTAAACGGTCGCTAAAGTCTTGCAGTCGGTGACAATCATGTACGTTGGAGTGCCGCCACTGTTACCCACGTCCCCAGTAAGCAGCGTAAGAACGGTACCGTTGCTCGTGTTGTTCGAATACTGGATAGGTTGTACGGCTGCCAGGCTGAAAGCCTGGCCTACGGTAGTATCCACGAACGAAGCATTGCTAGGGTCGATACAGCCAAACATGCCGACCATACGAATGTCTTGGATCATACGGCTGAACAAGTAGCGAGCATCTTCCTGCATTACGGCCGCCGCATTCTGCAACTGATAGGTGTTTTTAGCTGAAATGAAAATCTGCGTCACACCTAACACCACGACCAGACCAAGCACCATTGCCACCATCAGCTCGATAAGGCCCAGACCCTTACTGTATTTTTTCATGGCGTCACCGCATCACCCGCTACGCGGCTCGTCAATGTGAAGGTCTGGAGTGCTGCTTGGCCCGAAGTGGTTTGGTTGGCGGTACGTGCTACGCCTGCCCGGGAGTCGTCCCAGGTGACGGTAACCGTTACCACCCTGCCATTGATCAGAATAGAGCCATCGGTTCCGCCCATAGCCCTGATATTGAATGCGAAGTCGAACAGGTCTTGGGTACGCGGTGTGTTCAAGTCGCCCGTGGTGGGTGCGCTGGCAATGCTACCCAGTGCGTAGCTGACATCTGGATTGGCTCTCATGCGATCCATCATGTCATAGGCAATGAAACTGGCCTGGCTGTTCATCGTCGAGCTGTCGGTATATTTCAACGCGTTCAACTGCAAGGCCGCAGCCCCGAGAATGCCGATACCCAGGATCAACAGTGAAATCAGTACCTCGATCAGACTGACACCAATTTGCGCACGCCGGCAGCTCATCAGCATGTGCCGCTCGCAACAACGCGTCCGTTGACGCAAACCGCAAAATTGCGGGTCACCGCACCTTGGGTATAGGTGATGTTCAGCGCCGATATAGGGTAGGTCAATGCACCCATGTTGTTGAACTCGATGTAGGCGATGTTAGGGGTATTCAATGCAGCCGCGCTGCTCATGGCCGGGATCACCCGCAGCGCGCTGCCAGCTGCCGTGGGGGCAGTCGCGCCGGTATTGATGACGACAGTCAGCCTTCCAGTCCAACTATTGCCTGCTTCGGTGCGCACTTGAGTCGGCACTCCCCGGTTTATCGCTTCGAGTCGCGCATAATTGAAGGCCCGCACCACGTCACCCACTTCAGTGTCAGCCTTGCTGTTGTTGAGCAGGTTAACGAATGAGGGAATACCGACCGTCACTAGGATTGCCAGCACCGCCACCGTGACCATCAGCTCGACCAGCGTAAACCCCTTGTAACCATGCCGCATTGGACGTCTCCCCCAAGAGCACTGACTATAAACCAGCGCTCGCGCGGTTCGGTGCGCGCACAGGATATACGGTTGTTCTAGAGGGATCAGCGCCTATTGCAGGGAAACCCAGGGAGGGTTGGCATGTACAGCAAGGGAGTTACATTGGTGGAGCTGGTAATGGTACTGGCGGTGGTCGGCATTCTGGCCGCAGTAGGGATCCCGGGGTTTCGCGCGATGCTACAGGAGCAGCGGCGTCAGGTGATCGTGGGCGAGCTGGTCGCGACCCTGAAAATGGCTCGCACCGAAGCGGTCGTGCGGCATACCCCGATAGTGGTCCGGGCGGCAGAAAAGGGCTGGGGCTGGGGCTGGCAGGTGATGCCGGACATGCGCGGGTTGCGCCGCGGACCGGAGGTTGTCTTGCGCAGGCGCGTACTGGATGGCTCGATCAGGATTGAGGGTAATCACTGGATGCGCAAGGAAGTGCGTTTCAACACCTTCGGCGCCGTTGCGGGAGTAAATGGCAGCGGCAACCCTGGAGAGCTATCCGTGTGCGACACCAACGACAAGGCGCGCGTGCGCCTCGTCATCAGTTGGGTCGGAAGGCTTCGGATAGACAAGAGCTACGTGCGCAATCGCGACGATCAGTGCCGCAAGTCACTCAAGTAATCGTCTTCACCCGCAACTCCTTGGGCATCGAGAACGTGATGTTCTCCGGCCGACCGATCAACTCGTCGGCACCGGTCGCACCCCAGGCGTGCAGTTGCTCGATGACACCGCGCACCAGCACCTCGGGCGCCGAGGCACCAGCGGTAATACCGATACGCTGCACGCCGTCGAACCAGCCCTGCTGCATGTCCTGCGCGCCGTCGATCAGGTACGCCGGGGTGGCCATGCGCTCGGCCAGCTCGCGCAGCCGGTTGGAGTTGGAACTGTTCGGGCTGCCCACTACCAGTACTACATCGCACTCGTCGGCCAGGATCTTGACCGCGTCCTGGCGGTTTTGCGTGGCGTAGCAGATGTCGTCCTTGCGCGGCCCGCCAATGGCCGGGAAGCGCGCGCGCAACGCGTCGATGACCCGGCTGGTGTCGTCCATCGACAAGGTCGTCTGGGTCACGAAGGCAAGGTTTTCAGGGTTGACCACATTCAGGTTGGCAACGTCTTTCTCGTCTTCGACGAGGTAGATGGCGCCACCGTTGCTGGCATCGTACTGACCCATGGTGCCTTCTACTTCCGGATGCCCGGCGTGGCCGATGAGAATGCACTCACGGCCATCGCGGCTGTAGCGGGCCACCTCGATGTGCACCTTGGTGACCAGCGGACAGGTCGCGTCGAACACCTTCAGGCCGCGCCCGGCCGCTTCCTGGCGCACGGCCTGGGAAACGCCGTGGGCACTGAAGATGACGATGACGTCGTCAGGCACCTGGTCGAGTTCGTCGACGAAGATGGCGCCGCGATTGCGCAGGTCTTCGACCACGAACTTGTTGTGCACCACTTCGTGGCGGACATAGATCGGTGCGCCGAAGACTTCCAGGGCGCGGTTGACGATCTCGATCGCTCGGTCCACACCCGCGCAGAAGCCCCGGGGATTGGCGAGTTTGATTTGCATGCTTGCCTCGGTGCCCTTAAAGGGCTGTGACCGAAAGAATTTCCACCTCGAAGGTCAGGGTCTTGCCTGCCAACGGGTGGTTGAAGTCTACCGTCACTTCATTGTCGTCGAATGCTTTCACCACGCCCGGAAGCTCGGTGTTGGCCGCGTCGTTGAAGATCACCAGCAACCCTTCGGACAGCTCCATGTTCTCGAACTGCGAGGCCGGCATGATTTGCACGTTCTGCGGATTGGGCTGGCCGAAAGCGTTTTCCGGCAGCACCTTGACGGTACGTCGGTCGCCGGCCTTGAAGCCGAACAAGGCGGCTTCGAAACCCGGCAACAGGTTGCCATCGCCGACCTTGAAGGTCGCCGGCGACTTGTCGAACGTGCTGTCGACGGTGTCGCCGTTTTCCAGGTGCAGGGCGAAGTGCAAGGTCACTTCAGTGTTTTCCCTGATGCGCTGCTCAGTCATTCACCGCTTCTCCGGTTTTCTTGCTCTTGAACATATCCAACGCCAGCATGATCGCACCGACGGTGATGGCGCTGTCGGCCAGGTTGAACGCCGGGAACCGCCAGCGATCCTGCCAATGCACCAGAATGAAGTCGACCACATGGCCGAGCACGACACGGTCGAACAGGTTGCCGACCGCGCCGCCCAGCACCAGGGCCAGCGCTATCGCCAGCCAGGTGTCGCTGCGCCCCAGGCGCTTGAGCCAGACCACCAGCACCACGCTGACCACCACGGCGATCAGGGTGAACAGCCAGCGCTGCCAGCCGCCACTGTCGGCCAGGAAGCTGAAGGCGGCGCCGGTGTTGTAGGCCAGGGTCCAGCTGAGCAGGTCTGGGATGACCACGATCTGCTCGTACATCTGCAACGTGCCGTCGAAATAGAACTTGGTGGCCTGGTCCAGCACCATCACCAGCACGCTGAGCCACAGCCACTTCAAGTGACCGTAGCGACCGAAGGACGCCGACGAATCAGGCATAGTGGCGCACCTCGCCTTCACCGCTGATGTTGTCGACACAGCGCCCACAGATTGCCGGATGCTCGGGGTCCACGCCCACGTCGTCACGGAAGTGCCAGCAACGCGCGCACTTCACGCCACTCGACTTGACCACCTTGAGCTTCAGGCCGACGACCTCGGTGACCACCGCATCGGCCGGAGCCTGGGTGAACGGTGCCAAGGTGGCACCCGAGGTGATCAGCACGAAGCGCAGCTCGTTGCCCAGCTTGGACAGGTCGGTGTTCAGCGCGTCTTCGCTGTACAGGGTCACTTCGGCCTGCAGGTTGCCGCCGATGGCCTTGGCCGCGCGCAGGTTTTCCATTTCCTTGTTGACTGCGGTCTTCACCGCCATCACGCGTTCCCAGTAGGCGCGATCCAGCTCGAAGCCCTCGGGCAACTCGCTCAGGCCCTGGTACCAGGTGTTGAGCATCACCGATTCGTTGCGCTCGCCCGGCAGGTACTGCCACAGCTCGTCAGCGGTGAACGCCAGGATCGGCGCGATCCAACGCACCAGCGCCTCGCTGATGTGGTACAGCGCGGTCTGGCAGGAACGCCGTGCAACGCTGTTGGCGCCGGTGGTGTACTGGCGATCCTTGATGATGTCCAGATAGAAGCCGCCCAGCTCCTGCACGCAGAAGTTGTGCACCTTGGAGTAGACGTTCCAGAAGCGGTATTCGCCGTAGTGCTCTTCCAGCTCGCGTTGCAGCAGCAGCGCACGGTCGACCGCCCAGCGGTCCAGGGCGATCATCTGATCGGCCGGCAGCAGGTCGGTGGCCGGGTTGAAGCCGCTGAGGTTGGAGAGCAGGAAGCGCGCCGTGTTGCGGATACGACGGTAGGCATCGGCACTGCGCTGCAGGATGGTGTCCGACACGGCCATTTCGCCCGAATAGTCGGTGGCCGAGACCCACAGCCGCATGATGTCGGCACCCAGGGTGTCGTTGACCTTCTGCGGGGCGATGACGTTGCCCAGCGACTTGGACATCTTGCGGCCGTTCTCGTCCACGGTGAAACCGTGGGTCAGCAACTCGCGATACGGCGCGTGGTTGTCGATGGCGCAGCCGGTCAGCAGCGAAGAGTGGAACCAGCCGCGGTGCTGGTCGGAACCTTCCAGGTACAGGTCGGCGCGCGGGCCGCTTTCGTGGCCCATCGGGTGCGAGCCACGCAGCACGTGCCAGTGGGTGGTGCCCGAGTCGAACCAGACGTCCAGCGTGTCGCTGATCTTGTCGTAGTTGGCGGCGTCATCGCCCAGCAGCTCGGCGGCGTCCATCTTGAACCAGGCTTCGATGCCTTCGACTTCGACGCGCTTGGCTACTTCTTCCATCAGCTCGACGGTGCGTGGGTGCAGCTCACCGGTGGCCTTGTCGAGGAAGAACGGAATGGGCACGCCCCAGTTGCGCTGGCGCGAGATGCACCAGTCGGGACGGTTGGCGATCATCGAGTGCAGGCGCGCCTGGCCCCAGGCTGGGACGAACTTGGTTTCTTCGATGGCTTTCACCGCGCGCTCGCGCAGGGTGTCGCCTTCGACAGGTGGCTTGTCCATGCCGACGAACCACTGCGCGGTAGCGCGGTAGATCAGCGGGGTCTTGTGCCGCCAGCAGTGCATGTAGCTGTGACTGACCACTTCGGTGTGCATCAACGCACCGACTTCGGTCAGCTTGTCGACGATGTTCGAGTTGGCCTTGAAGATGAACTGGCCGCCGAAGAACGGCAGCGATTCGACATACACGCCATTGCTCTGCACCGGACCGATGATGTCATCGTTGGTCAGGCCGTACTGCTTGCAGATGTTGAAGTCGTCCACGCCATAGGCAGGCGAGCAGTGAACCACACCGGTGCCCGCGCCCAATTCGACGTAGTCGGCCAGGTACACCGGCGACAGGCGGTCATAGAACGGATGTCGGAAATTGATCAGCTCGAGCTTGGCGCCCACGGTAGTGGCGAGCACCGTGCCTTGCAGGCTGTAGCGCGCCAGGCAGCTCTCGACCAGTTCTTCGGCGAGCACCAGCAGGCGATCGCCGACATCGACCAGGGCGTAGGTGAACTCGGGATGGACGTTGAGCGCCTGGTTGGCCGGGATGGTCCACGGGGTGGTGGTCCAGATCACGATGCTGGCAGGCTTCTCCAGGCCTGGCAGGCCGAAGGCGTCGGCCAGCGCTTGCTGGTCGGCGATCGGGAAAGCGACGTCGATGGTCGGCGACTTCTTGTCGGCGTACTCGACTTCGGCCTCGGCCAGGGCCGAGCCGCAATCGAAGCACCAGTTCACCGGCTTGAGGCCCTTGAACACGAAGCCGTTGCGGACCATTTCGGCCAGGGCACGGATCTCGCCGGCCTCGTTGGGAAAGCTCATGGTCTTGTACGGGTTGGCCCAATCGCCCAGCACACCCAGGCGGATGAACTCGGCCTTCTGCCCTTCGATCTGCTCGCTGGCATAGGCGCGGCACAGTTCGCGGGTCTTGTCGCCGCCCAGGTTCTTGCCGTGGGTGACTTCGACCTTGTGCTCGATCGGCAGGCCATGGCAGTCCCAGCCCGGCACGTACGGCGCATCGAAGCCGGCCAGGGTCTTGGAACGGGTGATCATGTCCTTGAGGATCTTGTTGACCGCATGACCGATGTGGATATTGCCGTTGGCATAGGGCGGGCCGTCGTGCAGGACGAACTTGGGACGGTCCTTGCCAATCTCGCGAAGCTTCTGGTACAGGCCAATGCTGTCCCAGCGCTGCAGAGTTTGCGGCTCGCGCTGGGGCAGGCCGGCCTTCATTGGGAAGGCGGTGTCCGGAAGGTTTAGCGTGGCTTTGTAGTCGGTCATTTCAGGCTCTTCAATTTAAGCGGTTGGCTTGGCCCAGTGGGCACGCGCGGCGGCGACATCCGCATCGATCGCCGACTTCAGCGCCTCAAGCGAGGCGAAACGCTGCTCATCACGCAGCTTGTGGTGGAACGCCACCGTTAAATGCCGGCCATAGAGGTCACCGGCAAAGTCCAGCAAATGCACTTCCAGGTGGGCACTGCCATCACCTGCAACGGTTGGCCGCACGCCTATGTTGGCGACTCCTGGCCAGGTCTTGCCGTCGATGTCGACACTGACCAGGTATACCCCGGTGAGCGGCGCGCGACGGCGCTTGAGTTGCACATTGGCAGTGGGCCAGCCCAGTTGGCGGGCCAGTTTCTGCCCATGCAGGACCCTTCCTTCGATGCAGAAGGGCCGGCCGAGCAACTGTCCGGCACGTTCGAAATCGGCCGCAGCCAGAGCCTTGCGGACCTGGGTGCTGCTGACGCGGACACCATCCATTTCGACGGTCTGCGCCGACTCGACGGTAAAGCCCTGAAGGCTCCCGGCCTGGGTCAAGAAGTCGAAGTCCCCTGCCCGGTCGCAGCCGAAGCGGAAGTCGTCACCGACCTCCAGATGTTTCACGCCCAGGCCGTCGATCAGGATGGTGTCGACGAATTCCGATGCACTGAGCCGGCTCAGGCGCTTGTTGAAGGCCAGGCACAGCACCAGATCGACCTGCTCGTCGGCCAGCAGCTGCACTTTGTCGCGCAGCCGGGCCAGACGTGCCGGCGCGGTCTGCGGGCTGAAGTATTCACGCGGCTGGGGCTCGAAGATGACCACACAACTGGGCACGCCCAACTCGCGGGCACGCTCGCGCAGCCGGGCCAGAATAGCCTGGTGGCCACGATGGACACCGTCGAAATTGCCAATGGTGGCAGCGCAGCCCCGATGCTGGGGCCGCAGATTGTGAAGGCCTCGAACCAGCTGCATAACGCGCTTCTTGCTCATAAAGTGGTCGATTATAACCATACCGACGCGCCGACGACAGGCAACAGCGTGCATGGATGTTCGCTAAAGCATAAAACCGCTGGCGGCCAAGGGCAGCCCGCGCGCTCGAGGATCACGCCAGCCCGCGGCGAGCGAAGTCCTTGAGGCGGAAGCCCATGGCCAACAACATTCCGAAATACACTAGCACGCCTGTCAACACCAACAGCCCCAGGCGCAGGAAACGCTCGAGCATCTGCCCGTCGGCCCATGCCGGCATGTACTGCAGCAGCACCAGCAAGGCAGCGGCCATGGCCAGCACAGCCACCCCAAGCTTGCACAAAAAAGCGGTCCAGCCCGGCTGCGGCTGGAACAGGTCCTGCTGACGCAGCTTCCAATACAGCAACCCGGCGTTCAGGCAGGCACCCAGGCTGATGGCCAGCGCCAGGCCCGCGTGCTGCAGATGGCTGATGAACATCAGGTTGAAGACCTGTGTCGCCACCAGAGTGAAGATGGCGATCTTCACCGGCGTACGAATGTTCTGCTGGGCGTAGAACCCAGGCGCCAGCACCTTGATCAGGATGATGCCCAGCAGGCCGATGGAATAGGCGATCAGCGCGCGCTGGGTCATGGCCGCATCCAGCGCGGTGAACTTGCCATACTGGAACAACGCCACCGTCAAAGGCTCGGCGAGCAGCGCCAGGGCCACCGCGCACGGCAGGACCAGCACGAAACACAGGCGCAGCCCCCAGTCGAGGATGCGCGAGTATTCATGGCGGTCCCTGTTGGCGTAGGTCTTGGCCAGGGTCGGCAGGAGGATCGTGCCCAAGGCTACGCCCAATACCCCCGACGGCAGCTCCATCAGGCGGTCGGCGTAGTACATCCAGGACACCGAGCCGGCCACCAGAAACGAGGCGAACACGGTATTTATGATCAGCGAAATCTGGCTCACCGATACGCCGAGAATTGCCGGCAGCATCTGCTTCATCACACGCAGCGCGCCGGTATCACGCAGGCTCAGCCGTGGCAAAACCAGCAGGCCGAGCTTTTTCAGATGCGGCAATTGATAGAGCAATTGCGCCAACCCACCCGCCAGCACGGCCCAGCCGAGCGCCATCACCGGCGGATCGAAATAGGGCGTGAGGAACAGGGCAAACAGGATCATCGACACGTTCAGCAGCGTGGGCGTGAAGGCCGGCACCGAGAAGCGATTGTAGGTGTTGAGGATGGCACCGACGAAGGACGACAGCGATATCAGCAATATATAAGGAAAGGTCACCCGCAACAGATCGCTGGTGAGCGCAAATTTTTCCGGGGTATCGGCAAAGCCTGGGGCGGTTGCCCAGATCACCCAGGGCGCAGCGAGGATCCCGGCCACTGTGACCAGCGCCAGTGCCAGGGTCAGCAGGCCGGCGACGTAGGCAATGAAGGTGCGCGTGGCCTCCTCGCCCTGCTGGCTCTTGTACTCGGCGAGAATGGGCACGAACGCCTGGGAGAAGGCACCCTCGGCGAAGATCCGGCGCAGCAGGTTGGGCAGCTTGAACGCGATGAAAAAGGCATCGGTGGCCATGCCCGCGCCGAAGATGCGCGCAATGATGGTGTCGCGGACGAAGCCCAGCACCCGCGAAATCATGGTGATGGAGCTGACCGCGGCCAGGGATTTAAGTAGGTTCATCGAAAGTTTTTCATGCCCATGGACGAAGAGCAGGCCCATATCCGGCCCAGGTGTGCGATACTCCGCGCCGCATCAGCAGGCAGAGCCAGAACTTCGCGAGTGTACAGGTCGCGGGCCAGAAGTGAATCACTTCGACACCCGTCCAACCACTTAGCGGATCGTCTCACGTACCCTTGACAACCAACTCGTTGATGGGCATGATTCGCGGCCTTATTTGTTTGCTATTTCAAAAAGTCTTTCGAGGAGCTCGACGGTGGCCAACTCACCTTCCGCCAAAAAACGTGCAAAACAGGCTGAGAAGCGTCGCAGCCACAACGCCAGCCTGCGTTCCATGGTTCGCACCTACATCAAGAATGTAGTCAAAGCCATCGACGCAAAAGACGCAGAAAAAGCACAAGCTGCTTACGTTCTGGCCGTGCCAGTTATCGACCGTATGGCCGATAAAGGCATCATCCACAAGAACAAAGCTGCTCGTCACAAGGGCCGTCTGAATGGCCACATCAAAGCACTGAACCAGGCTGCTGCTGCCTGATCAGCTGTACGATGTAGAAAAAGCCGACCTCAGGGTCGGCTTTTTTGTGCCTGTGTGAATGTGCCGGTATCGCCGTGCGTTTTCTTCGCGGCCGATGACCGCTCCTACGGCGGGCTATGCATGTCTTCCGTAGGAGCGGTCCGTGGCCGCGAAGGGTGCGACGTGACTTACCTGACACACCGCGGCGCCCTTTCGCGGCCGATGACCGCTCCTACGGTGGGCTATGCATGTCTTCCGTAGGAGCGGTCCGTGGCCGCGAAGGGTGTGACGCGGCTTACCTGACACACCGCGGTGCCCTTTTCGCGGCCGATGACCGCTCCTACTGTGGGCTATGCATGTCTTCCGTAGGAGCGGTCCGTGGCCGCGAAGGGCGCGACGCGGCTTGCCTGACACACCGCGGTGCCCCCTTCGCGGCCAATGACCGTTCCCACACAGGCTGTGCATGCCTTCCGTAGGAGCGGTCCGTGGCCGCGAAGGGTGCGACGTGGCTTACCTGACACACCGCGGCGCCCTTTTCGCGGCCGATGACCGTTCCCACAGAGGCTGTGCATTCTTCCGTGGGAGTGGTCTGTGGCCGTGCGGTTATTCGGTCCAGGGGCGGATGGGGATGGCGGTCACGGCGTTTTGCGGGCTGCCTTCGATCATCCGGTCGCTGTAGACCAGATACACCAGGGCGTTGCGCTTCTTGTCGTGGAAACGGACCACTTGCATGGTCTTGAACACCAGCGAGGTGCGCTCCTTGAACACCTCCTCGCCCTCCTTCAAATTGCCCGGCAGCTGGATCGGCCCGACCTGGCGGCAGGCGATGGACGCCTCCGCGCGGTCTTCGGCCAGGCCCAGACCACCCTTCACTCCGCCCGTCTTGGCGCGCGACAGATAACAGGTCACCCCTGGCACCTTGGGATCATCGAACGCCTCAACGACGATGCGATCGTTGGGACCGACAACCTTGAACACCGTGGACACCTGGCCGATTTCCTCGGCACTGGCCAGCATCGGCAGGCACAACATGGCAGCCGCGAGGGCCTTGAGCACTTTCATCGAAACGTTCCTGTAGGGATCAAACGAGGATCAGATTGTCGCGGTGCACCAGCTCGGGCTCGGCCATATAGCCCAGCAGGCGCTCGATAACGTCTGACGACTGACCAATGATTTTCTGGGCTTCCAGCGCACTGTAGTTGGCCAGGCCGCGCGCTATCTCGCGGCCATCGGGCGCCACGCACACCACCATTTCGCCCCGCCGAAAACTGCCTTGAACCACTTTCACGCCCACCGGCAGCAGACTCTTGTGGCCACCGGTCAGGGCCTGCACGGCCCCTTCGTCGAGTACCAGGGTGCCGCGAGTCTGCAGATGCCCGGCCAGCCACTGCTTGCGCGCAGCGAGCATTTCACGCTCGGGCGACAGCAGTGTCCCCAGGCGCTCGCCGGCCTTGAGCCGATCGAGCACGCGCTCGATACGGCCACCGACAATCACTGTATGCGCCCCGGAGCGAGCCGCCAGGCGCGCAGCGCGCAGCTTGGTCTGCATGCCGCCGCGCCCCAGCGCGCCACCGGTGCCGCCAGCAACGGCATCGAGTGACGGGTCGTCGGCACGCGCTTCGAAGATCAACTTCGCATCGGGGTTGGTGCGCGGATCGGCATCGAACATGCCGTCGCGATCGGTGAGGATGACCAGCAGGTCCGCCTCGACCAGATTGGCCACCAGCGCCGCCAGGGTGTCGTTGTCGCCGAAGCGGATTTCGTCGGTGACCACGGTATCGTTTTCGTTGATGACCGGCACCACGCCCAGCTCGACCAGGGTCCGCAGCGTGCTGCGCGCATTGAGGTAGCGCTTGCGATCGGAGAGGTCGTCGTGGGTCAGCAGGATCTGCGCGGTATGCCGGCCATGCTCGGCGAAGCTCGACTCCCAGGCCTGCACCAGACCCATCTGGCCGATGGCAGCGGCGGCCTGCAGCTCGTGCATGCCACTGGGGCGCTTGACCCAGCCAAGACGACTCATGCCGGCCGCTACAGCCCCCGAAGAGACCAGCACCAACTCGACCCCGGCATTGTGCAAAGCAACCATCTGCTCGACCCAGACACCCATCGCCGCGCGATCCAGACCCTTGCCGTCCGCGGTCAGCAGCGCACTGCCGATCTTCACGACCCAGCGTTGCGCACCCGTCACCTTGCTCCGCATCATCTGCCAACCTTTGCCCGGTAGAAAAACAAAAACGCCGCTCATAGTGAGCGGCGCTTAGTTTAACACTGGAGATCACTGTGGGAGCGGTCATCGGCCGCGAAGAAAACACCATGGAGTGCCAGGCACACCGCGGTGCGCCCTTCGCGGCCGCAGACCGCTCCTACAGGAGCGGGACCTGCACCCATACGCACTAGTCGCGGACGTAGATGATTTCCGGACCGTCTTCGGCGTCTTCTTCTTCCCAGTCGTCGTCATCGCCGATGTCGTGGACGCTCTTCACGCCGCTGCGGCGCAGCGCACGCTGGTCGTCCAGCGCCTGCAGCTGGGCGCGAGCCTCGTCTTCGATGCGCTGGTCGAGCTCGGCCAGTTCATCGGCGTAGGCCGGGTCACGGGCCAGGCGATCGGCGCGGTCTTCGAGGTAGCGCATGATGTCGCGGCTCAGGCGCTCGGTCCCTTCCTTGGCGATGGCCGAGATCACGTAGACCGGACCTTCCCACTCCAGGCGGTCGACGATTTCCTTGACCCGCTCTTCGTGCTCTTCTTCCAGAATCTGGTCGCACTTGTTGAGCACCAGCCAGCGCTCGCGCTCGGCCAGCGACGGGCTGAACTTGACCAGCTCGTTGACGATCACTTCGGCAGCATCGGCAGCACTGGTTTCATCCAGCGGCGCCATGTCGACCAGGTGCAGCAGCACGCGCGTACGCGCCAGGTGCTTGAGGAAGCGAATGCCCAGGCCGGCTCCATGGGACGCACCTTCGATCAGACCGGGAATGTCGGCCACCACGAAGCTCTTCCAGCGATCGACACTGACCACACCCAGGTTCGGCACCAGCGTGGTGAACGGGTAGTCCGCCACTTTGGGCTTGGCTGCGGAGACCGAGCGGATGAAAGTGCTCTTGCCAGCATTGGGCAGGCCCAGCAAGCCGACGTCGGCCAGCACTTTCATTTCCAGCTTGAGGTCACGCTGCTCACCCGGCTTGCCCGGACTGGTCTGACGCGGCGCGCGATTGGTACTGGACTTGAAGCGGGTGTTGCCCAGACCGTGCCAGCCGCCGTGAGCCACGAGCAGGCGCTGACCGGCCTTTACCAGGTCACCGATCACTTCCTGGGTGGAAGCGTCGATCACCGTGGTACCTACCGGTACGCGCAGCTCCATGTCTTCACCCTTCTTGCCGGTGCAATCGGTGCTGCCGCCGTTGGCGCCGCGCTCGGCATCGAAGTGGCGGGTATAGCGATAGTCGACCAGAGTGTTTAGGTTTTCGTCGGCGATCATGTAGATCGAGCCGCCATCGCCACCGTCGCCGCCGTTGGGGCCGCCATTCTCAATGAATTTTTCGCGGCGAAAGCTCATGCAGCCGTTGCCACCGTCACCCGCTTTCACGCGGATGGATACTTCATCTACAAACTTCATGAAAAATACGCCTCTCGCCGCAGGGACGAGCTAATGAAACTGAAACGTAAGGCTCTTGCGAAAATGAGCGCGGCAAACCCGTCAATGACTCTCGTACCGACAGCCCATGCAAACCTTTGCAAGAGACTCACTCCAAAAACGAAAAAGCCCCGTCGCAAGACAGGGCTTCTCCAGCGACGTCGCGATTAAGCTGCGACAACGCTCACGTAACGACGACCGAAGGCGCCCTTTACTTCGAACTTGATCACGCCTGCGACTTTCGCGAACAGGGTGTGATCCTTGCCCATGCCAACGCCGTAGCCGGCGTGGAACTGGGTGCCGCGCTGACGCACGATGATGTTGCCTGGGATGATAGCCTGGCCGCCATACATCTTCACGCCAAGGCGTTTGGCTTCTGAGTCGCGACCGTTACGGGTACTACCACCAGCTTTTTTGTGTGCCATGAGTCAATTCTCCTAGTGAGGAATTAGGCTGAAATTAAGCCTGAATACCGGTGATTTTGATCTCGGTGTACCACTGGCGGTGGCCCATGCGCTTCATGTGGTGCTTACGACGACGGAACTTGATGATGCGGACCTTATCGTGACGACCTTGGGAAATCACTTCAGCCACAACGGTAGCGCCGGCAACCACTGGAGCGCCGATGTTCACGTCGTCGCCATTGGCGACCAACAGAACGCGATCAAAGGTAACGGATTCGCCGGTGGCGATTTCCAGTTTCTCGATCTTCAGGTATTCACCTGGGGCGACCTTGTATTGCTTGCCACCGGTAACGATTACTGCGTACGACATGGTATTTCTCCGATAATCCTGCTCACCCAGCTCTTTATAAGTAGAGTGTCGGCTGGCATGGCTGCATGGGTTGGAACGCCCCAAATGCAATTGCGTAAGGCAGGTGCTGCCCAGGAAGTTCAGGGTGCGCGATTGTACGCAAGCGGCGAACCTCTGACAAGAGGCCGCCAGTCGCCTCATCGGCGTGGCGGACCTGGCAGAACGCCTTTCACGGGCCATACCGGGCCGTGCCGGCCCTGCACACGGGCGCGCAGGGCCATGGACGCGCCTTGACACACCCCGACCCGCGTCCTAGCATGCCGCGCAACCCTTCTGGAGCGACTCTCGCTGATGCAACCCCAAGCTTTCTACCGCGCGGTGGCGGACGATTTCAGCGCCGTCGACGGGATCATCAAGCAGCAGCTGACCTCGCGCGTGCCGTTGGTATCGACGATCAGCGACTACATCACCTCCTCTGGGGGCAAGCGCCTGCGGCCGCTGCTGGTGCTCCTCGCCGGCAAAGCATTGGGCCATCAAAGCGACGACCTGCGTCTGCTGGCAGCCACCATCGAGCTGTTGCACACCTCGACCCTGCTGCATGACGACGTGGTCGACATGTCCGGCATGCGCCGTGGTCGGTCCACCGCCAATGCCAAGTGGGGCAACGCTCCAAGCGTGCTGGTGGGCGACTTCCTCTATTCGCGCTCGTTCGAAATGATGGTCGAGCTGGGTTCGATGTCAGTGATGAAGATCCTCTCGCACGCCACGCGCATCATTGCCGAAGGCGAAGTGTTGCAGCTGTCCAAGGTGCGGGACGCCAGCACCACCGAAGAAATCTACATGGAAGTGATCCGCGGCAAGACCGCGATGCTCTTCGAGGCCTCGGCACACAGCGCCGCGGCTCTCACCGGTGCCAGCCCCGAACAGTGTGAAGCACTGCGCACGTTCGGCGATCATTTGGGCGTTGCTTTCCAGCTGGTCGACGATCTGCTCGACTATCGCGGCGACGCCGAAACCCTGGGCAAGAACGTGGGTGACGACCTGGCCGAGGGCAAGCCGACCTTGCCGCTGATCTACACCATGCGTGAAGGCACCGCCGAGCAGGCAGCGCTGGTCCGCCAGGCGATCCAGAAAGGCGGGATCGAGGATCTGGAACGTATCCGTGTTGCGGTCGAGGATTGCGGCGCGCTGGATTACACCGCGCAGCTGGCACGCGATTATGTGGCCAAGGCCATTGCTCAGCTGGAGGCACTGCCTGCCAGCCAGTACCGGGATGCCCTGGTCGAGCTGAGTGAATTTGCGGTAGCGCGTACGCACTGATTCGGTGGTGGGCCATTCGCGGGCAGAGCCCGCTCCCACAAGGGTCTGATTCTACGGTGGGTTAGCGGTGGGCTCTTGCGGGCAACGCCGGCTGCCACAGAAGCCCTGCTTCCAGACAACCATACTCCCGATGAAGGCGCAGCTGGCATGGCAGCTCGGCGCCGATGGGCTCTTGCGGCAAAAACCCTATATACTGCGCGCCTTTATTCACCACCCCCGAGGAATCTCGTGAGCACGCTGCCGCCCTGCCCCAAATGCAACAGCGAATACACCTACGAAGACGGCACTCAGCTGATCTGTCCCGAATGCAGCCATGAATGGTCGGCCACGAGCGACGAAAGTGCCGACGGCGATGCTTTGACGATCAAGGATTCGGTGGGCAATGCCTTGGCCGACGGCGATACCGTTACTGTAATCAAGGACCTCAAGGTCAAAGGCTCTTCGCTGGTGGTCAAGGTCGGCACCAAGGTCAAGAACATCCGCCTGTGTGATGGCGACCATGACATCGACTGCAAGATCGACGGCATCGGCGCGATGAAGCTCAAGTCCGAGTTCGTGCGCAAGGTCTGAGGCATCGCCCGACCAGCGGTCCGGGCCCTCACAAGGCGCCCGGCCTGACTTCCACAGGTGCAATGCCTGCGCAAGGCAAATAGTCGCTTGCTATTATATGAATAAGAATTATTCTCATTGAATGCCCTCAAGGAGAATTCCCATGACCTATCTGATCGACGCCTGGCTGGACCGCCCACATCCCTACCTGCGCATCCTGCATCGCGAGACAGGCGAAGTCTGTGCGGTGCTTGGCGAGGATGCTCTGGATGAGCTGCGCGACCAGGGCGACCTCGACCTGCATGGCTTGAGTTCGAGCGAACCTGGAGTGCTCAAGGAGGTGGTGCGCAACCTCTTCCTGTTCTGCTACGCAAGGGCACTGCGGCCCATGGGGGAGTTGCACTGATACACCGCGCTGAAGCCGGACGCGGCTCGCGCCGCTGCTACAGGATTGCAGCGTCCGTAGCAGCGGCGCAAGCCGCGTCGGCGGTAGATACAGTGCACCTGTAGCAGCGGCGCAAGCCGCGTCGGCGGTAGATACAGTGCACCTGTAGCAGCGGCGCAAGCCGCGTCAGCGGTAGATACAGTGCACCTGTAGCAGCGGCGCAAGCCGCGTCAGCGGTAGATACAGTGCACCTGTAGCAGCGGCGCAAGCCGCGTCAGCGGTAGATGCCGGCCACCTGTAGCAGCGGCGCAAGCCGCGTCGGCGGCAGATGCCGGGCACCTGTAGCAGCGGCGCAAGCCGCGTCGGCGGTAGATGCGATGCATCTGTACCAGCGGCGCAAGCCGCGTCGGCGGTAGATGCGGGGCACCTGTACCAGCGGCGCAAGCCGCGTCGGCGGTAGATGCAGGGCACCTGTAGCAGCGGCGCAAGCCGCGTCGGCAGTGGATGCCGGACACCTGCAGCAGCGGCGCAAGCCGCGTCGGCGGTAGATGCCGGCCACCTGTAGCAGCGGCGCGAGCCGCGTCGGCGGTAGATACCGGCCACCTGTAGCAGCGGCGCAAGCCGCGTCGGCGGTGGGTGCGGTGTATCTGGAGATACGCGGATAGGCCGGACGCGGCTTGCGCCGCTGCTACAGGGATCGCGTTTCCACTGGCGGGTTACAGGACTTCGAGCAATTCCACGTCGAACACCAGCACGCTGTGCGGCGGAATGCTGCCAACGCCTTGGGCGCCGTAGGCCAGTTCGCTTGGTACGTGGACACGCCACTTGCTGCCGGCAGGCATCAATTGCAGGGCTTCGGTCCAGCCAGCGATCACGCCGTTGACCGGGAATTCGGCCGGCTCGCCACGGTTGTAGGAGCTGTCGAACACGGTGCCATCGGTCAGGGTGCCGTGGTAGTGAACGCGCACGGTGCTGTCACCGGCCGGCTTGCTGCCTTCGCCTGTGCTCAGCACTTCGTACTGCAGACCGCTGGCGGTGGTGGTGATTTCGGCACGCTTGGCATTTTCAGCCAGGTACGCCTTGCCTTCGCCGGCCGCAGCTTCGGCCTTGGCCTGCTGCTCGGCCTGCATGATGTCGCGGATCACCTTGAAGCTGGCGTTCAGCTCTTCTTCGCTCACACGGCTTTCATGGCCACGGAATGCATCGGTCAGGCCGACCAGGATGGCTTCCAGACTGACGCCAGGTGGTGGATTGTCGCGCAGTTGGCCGCCCAGTTGACGGCCAATGCCATAGCTGACGCGGGTTTCGTCGGTCGACAATTGTACTTCGGACATAACACTGCTCCGCTGCGGGGCCGCGCCGCAATCTTCATGCGGGGATGAAGGGCGCGCCCGGATAAAAGGGCCAGCAGACTAGCACACTGCAGGCCCGTACTTCAGCAGGCCGGGCCGTATGCGCCCGTGCCACAGGTGCAATCAGTGCTTGGTCAGTTTGTCCAGGTAGCCCATGGCGAACGCCGAAATGACGAAGGTCATGTGGATGATCACGTACCACATGAGGTACTGCGGCTCGATGTTCTTGGCATCCATGAACACACGCAGCAAATGGATGGACGAAATGGCCACGATCGACGCGGCGACTTTCATCTTCAGGGAAGAGGAGTCCATCTTGCCCAGCCAGCTGAGCTTCTCGACGCCTTCTTCGATGTCCAGTTGCGACACGAAGTTTTCATAGCCGGAAATCATCACCATCACCAGAAGGCCGCCAACCAGCGCCATGTCGATGAGCGAAAGCAGCACCAGAATCACTTCCGATTCGGCCATGGCGAAGATGTTGGGCAGGACGTGAAAGATTTCCTGGAAGAATTTCAGCGCCAGCGCCAGCAGACCCAAGGACAGTCCAACGTAGATCGGCGCCAGCAACCAGCGCGAGGCGTACATGGTTTTTTCGATGAAGCGTTCCATTGAGGCTCACAGGGTGGTGGAAATTGGCGACGATTATAGCCACGGCCATGGCAAAGCACGACGTGCGACGGTGTGTCGCAGCCGCATGCCGCTCGCAGAGGTCAGTTTCCTGCAATTGATGGCGCCCCCCCTGGCCGGGTGACACCTGCACGACGCCGCAGAGGGGCCGACCCGCGCTGGGTGGCCCCGCGAGCACCTACACCGTTGGCCGGACCTCGACCAGTTCTTCCAGCGCGTGCTCTTTCTCGGCTTCCTTGAGGTCTTCCTCGCTGATCATTTCAGCGATCACCCGCAGTCGCTCCACGACGCGGGCATTGATGCTGCCCTCGGGAAACGCGCCGTTCTCGTCGGGCTCGCCGGCTGGCTCGCCCGCCAGCAGGCTCAGCGCCTCGTCCGCCTGGCGTACGGCATAGACATGGAACTTGCCGTCACGTACCGCCTGCAGGACCTTTTCGTCGAGCATCAAGGTTGCGACGTTGGCCTGCGGAATAATCGCGCCCTGCTCGCCGGTCAGGCCGCGGGCCTCGCACAGGCGGAAGAAACCCTCGATCTTCTCGTTGACTCCGCCTACCGCCTGGACTTCGCCGAACTGGTTGATGGAACCGGTGATCGCGAAGCACTGCTTGAGCGGCATTTTCGAGAGCGCCGAGATCAAGGTGCAGGCCTCGCCCAGCGACGCACTGTCGCCATCCACGTATCCGTAGGATTGCTCCAGGGCGATGCTGGCGGAAATGGCCAGGGGAAATTCCTGTGCATAGCGGCTGCCCAGATAACCGGTGAGAATCATCACCCCCTTGGAGTGGATCGGCTGACCCAGGTTGACCTCGCGTTCGATGTCGACGATGCCGCTGCCGCCCGGATACACCGTGGCCGAGATGCGCGCCGGCACGCCGAACGCCGAGTCGCCCACTTCCAGCACCGTCAGGCCGTTGCACTTGCCGACCGCGGCGCCGCTGGTGTCGATCAGGATGATGCCCGCCAGCATGTCGTCGAGGATGCGCGCCGAGACCCGGCCGGTGCGCGTGGCCTTGGCCTTGAGCGCACGCTCGATGTGGCCGGCGTCGGTACGCTCTTCGTTGGCCAGGTGACGGATGAAATCCGCCTCGCTGACCAGCTGGAACAAATCGCCGATGCGTGCCGACAGCCGCCCCTGATTTTCCGCCAGACGCGCACTGTAGGTGGCCAGACGCGCGACGGCGTCACCGGTCAACGGCGCCATGCCCTCCTCCGAGGTGCGCGTCTTCAGCAGTTGGGCGAACTGCTCCAGGCTCTCGTCGACCATGGGGATGTCTTCGTCGAAGTCCACCAGTACGCGGAACATCTCCTGGAAGTCGGGATCGTGATCCTGCAGCGCGTAGTACAACTGGCGAGCACCGATGATGATGACTTTGACTTGCAGGGGAATCATCTGCGGCGTGAGCGTGACGGTGGCCAACCGGCCGAACTCGCCCAATGGCGATTCCATCTTCAGCTTGCGCGACTGCAAGGCGCGCTTGAGCGCGTCCCAGACGAAGGGCTCGCTCAGCATCTTTTCGGCTTCCAGGATCAGGAAGCCACCGTTGGCCCGGTGCAGGGCGCCGGGGCGCAACTGTTTGTAGGTGGTGTAGAGCGCGCCCTGATCGGTGCTGTACTCGATGCGGCCGAACAGGTTGTCGTAGGTCGGGTGTGGTTCGAACACCACCGGCGCGCCACCGCTCTGATGATGACCCACCACCAGGCTTGGGCTGTACTGCTCTTCCAGCAGCTTGCGGGCCTGGGCATCGGCCTTGCTGTCATCGACCAGCTGTTCGACCACGGTCTTGAGCAGATTGACCTGAATGGCCTGCAGGTAGCCGCACACTGCAGCGTTCTCGGCGTATTTTTCCGAGAGCGGCGCCAGCAACGGCTGCAGGGCCAGGGTGATGGTTTCTTCGTTGAGGTGACGCAACTGGTTGCTCGACTCGCGTTTCCACTGCGGCAGGCTGGCCAGCTCCTCGTTGAGGCGCTCTTCCAGATTGGAGATGTCGGTATGGAAGCGCTCGCGATCGGCCTCGGGCAATTGGGCGAACTCGGCTTCATCCAGGGCCTTGCCGTCGAGCATCGGGGTGAACGCGATGTTGCTGCTGTCGCGGTACAACGCGATGTCTTTTTCCAGCGAAAGTTTTTCGATCACATCCAGTGCGCGGTCGTAGCGCTGATTGAAGGCACGGTCGATGGCGCTCTTGCGCTGCTGGTAGGACGGATGCTCGAACACCGCCGGAAACGTCGCCAGCAGGTTGTCGATGAGCACTCCGATGTCGCCGATGAAGGCCCCTGCGCTGCCGGGCGGCAGTTCGAGGGCGCGGGGCTCGCGCGGCTCATCGAAGTTGTTCACGTAGACCCAGTCGGCCGGGGTCTGCAGGCGCATGGCCTCGGCCTTCAGGTAGCGTTTGACGAACGAGAAGCGGCCGGTGCCGGGCTCGCCCATGACGAATACGTTGTAACCGGGGCGTGGCATGGCGACACCGAACTGCAAGGCCTCGACGGCGCGTTCCTGGCCCAGGACGCCGCGGAAGGGTTCCAGGTCATTGGTGGTAGTGAAGTTGAACTGTTCAGCGGAAAACGGGCGGGTCAGTGCCTCGGGTGCAAGACGCAGGCTGGCAGCTACGGAATCGGGCATCGGGCATCCTTACTTCGGTGGGGCAGATGCGGTCATTCTGGGCGCTTCTGTGGCGACGGTGCAAGCTGCAGCGGGGCTGGACGCTGAAGGCTGCAAGTTACTCATTTCGTGCGGAACTGCGACGCTTGCCTAAACTCCAAGTTACGCGGCTGGCCAAATAACCGGCCCGTCCTGGATCCCCAGGCACTTAGACCCTTGGTAAGCACATCAAAAAAGAGAACAACGCTATGAAACGGATTCTGCTGGGTACTCTGTTCGCCGCCGTCTCGATCAACGCCATGGCGCAAGCGCCCGGCGGTCCGGATTGCGGTTGGGGCAACATGTTGTTCGAAGGCCAGCGCGGCACTCCGGCGCACTTCCTGGCTTCCACCACCAACGGCACCTCGGGCAACGCCACCTTCGGCATGACCTCGGGCACCAACGGCTGCTCCACCAACGCTGCATTGACCTATGGCGGTAAATCCTGGATTGCCATGAATGGCATGATGGACGAGCTGTCCGAAGACATGGCCAAGGGCCAAGGCGAAGCACTGACCACTTACGCCGTGGTTCTGGGCGTCGCTCCCGAAGACCGTGCCTACTTCCAGTCGGTTACCCACGAGCACTTCCAGCAGATCTTCAGCAGCGCCGACAGCACCGCTGAAGACGTGCACAGCAACACCATCGCGGTCCTGAAAAACGATCCACGTCTGGCCAAATACGCCACCCAGGCTTAAGCTCGACCGCCCGCTCCTTTCGGAGCGGGCATCTCCCCCTTCCGATTTCGCCGAACTAGTTGCCGACAATGCTCAAACGCCTTGCCTTCCTGGCACTCTGTGTGTGCGCCCCGCTGCATGCCGCTCCGCACCTAGACGCTCAGCGTCTGCAACAGTTGGCCAACGATCCTTACTGGATTTCCGTCGGCCACTACGAGCGCGGCAAGCTCGGCGGCTGGCGCAGCTATGTCGATGACCGCAAATTCTTCCTCGCCGATGATGGCGCGCACCATCCGGATGCCGAGCTGCAGGCTACGTTGCAGGCGATCTATGCACCTGCGGCTACCGGCGACAAGCATGCGCAGTGTGTGTTTCCTGCGCGCACCCGCTGGTTGCGGCAACAGCTGGGTCTGAATGACCTGCCGAACGTGGAGTGTGCCGAATTCACCAAGTGGTTTTCGGACGTTGCGCCCCACAGTGCGGTGTTGATCTTCCCGGCGGCGTATTTGAACAGTCCTTCTTCGATGTTCGGGCACACCCTGTTGCGCATCGATCAGGCCGACGTGCAAAGCAACAACACTGCGTTGCTCAGCTATGCAATCAACTTCGGCGCCTATGTCGAAGGCGGTGACAACAGCATTCTCTATGCCTGGAAGGGTCTGGCCGGCGGCTATCCCGGCCTGTTCGCCCTGGTGCCCTACCAGGAAAAGCTTTCCGAATACCGCAGCCTGGAAAACCGCGATCTGTGGGAGTACCGGCTCAACCTCACGCCAGAAGAAACCGGGCGCATGGTCGAGCACGTGTGGGAACTCAAGCAGGTGCAGTTCGACTATTTCTTCTTCGATGAAAACTGCTCGTACCGTCTGCTCGAACTGCTCCAGGTGGCCAGGCCAGGCCTGGACCTGACATCGCAATTCCCCCTGACTGCCATTCCCACCGACACGGTGAAGGCGGTCAAGGCTGCCGGGCTGGTCGAGAAGATCGACTATCGCGCATCTCGCGAGCGCGAGCTGCTCGAACGCGCCAAGCCGCTGGACAGCAGCGAGCAGCAGTGGGTACAGCGGATCGCTGCCGACACGGCGCAGATCGACAGTGAGGGTTTTCAGGCGCTGGGCAAGGAACGGCAGGCGCTGATCCAGGATGCCGCGTTTCGCCTCGAGCGCTATCGGGCCACCGGCCAGGAGCGCGATCCGGCAAGGACCCAGCGCAGTTTCCAGTTGCTGCGCGCGATCAACCGCAATCCCCCGCCACCGCTGGACATCGACCGGCCGGGCTTGCCCGAGGATGGCCATCAGTCACGCACCTGGAGCGCGGGGGTGGGTACCCGCGGCGATACCGCGTTTGCCGAGTATGGGCTGCGCATGGCCTATCACGACCTCAACGACAACGCCGAGGGCTTTCCGCTGGGCGCGCAGATCGAGATCCTGGGCTTGAAAGTGCGTCAATACGAAGGCAATGACTGGCAATTGCAGCAGTTGGACCTGGCAACGATCCGTTCGCTGACGCCGCGCAACGAGCTGTTGCAACCCCTGTCCTGGCAGGTGACCAGTGGCCTGGAACGGGTGCTGGGCAAGCATGGCGACGAGAATCTGGTGTCCCACGTCAACGGCGGTGCCGGCGGTACATGGCAGCTGAGCGAGCACCTGCTGGGTTTTGCCCTGGGTACGGCGCGGGTGGAACACAACAACGACTTTGCCCAGTTCGTCACGCCGGCGGCGGGTTTCAACAGCGGTGTGCTGTGGAAGAACGCCCTGGGTAATTTCAGCCTGGAGGGCAAGGGCGACTACTTCACCAATGGCGAAGTGCGCCGCAGCCTGAGTCTGAATCAGCAGTGGGAAGTTTCCCGCAACTTGGGACTGCGCCTGAGCGCCCAGCGCGAGTTCAGCCATTTGAGCTCGCCGCGCAACGAGGTCATGCTCGAGGTGAAGTGGTACCACTACTGATAGGTCAATGAACGCAGCTGCAACCTTCACCGATCTCGCGGCCTGCAGCCCTGCTCGATTCAGCTGAGCCGGTCGAAAGCGGCTTATGCAACTCTGATGCGGTTTTGCGGCCCAATCTCTTACAAGCATCCGTTCTTGTAGGAGTAGGGCTTGACCGCGATCCACGTACAGCCTCCCGGTTGGTACATCTCGGCTCCCCTACAGCAAGCTGGGCGAGTTGTACCGCCCCTCAAGGGAGGAAGACCATGAGCCGTGCATTCGTGAATGAAGACCAGGCCGCTGAGCAGGCGAGCCAACCTGTGGAGCGACTGATCAGTACGCAGCCCAACTACGTGACCGCCAGTGGCCTGGCCCAGTTACAGGCGCGGGTCGCTGAAGTGCAGATACTGCAGGCCGAGCAAATGGCGATGGGTGAGCGTGCCGACCGTCAGCGTGTGGCCGACCTGAGCCGGGACATGCGCTACTACCAGCACCGCCTGCAACATGCCCAGGTGGTGGCACCGGTCACCTCCACTGCCAAGGTACAGATCGGCAGCTGGGTGACCTTTGCCGACGAGCAGGGCGCCGAACAGCGCGTGTGTCTGGTCGGTGAGGACCAGGCAGACGCCGGCGTTGGCTTGATCAACTGGGCTTCGCCGCTGGGTCGCGCGCTGCTGGGTGCGGAGGTGGGTGAAGAGCGTGTATGGCGTCGGCCTGCGGGTGACCTGACCGTGGAAGTCACAGGTATCCAGACGGGCCCTTGAGCGACACACCGGCGCCGTTCTCCAGCCTACATCCCCTGCACTGCACAAAAAAATGGGGCCCTGCTAAGAGGGCCCCATTTTTCATTCATGCCAGCTTCTTGTGGCGAACCCGGTGCGGCTGGGCAGCCGCTTCACCCAGGCGTTTTTTGCGATCGGCTTCGTACTCGGTGTAGTTACCTTCGAAGAACACGGCTTGGGAGTCGTCCTCGTAGGCCAGGATGTGCGTGGCCACGCGGTCGAGGAACCAGCGATCGTGAGAGATCACGATGGCCGCGCCGGGGAAGTCCAGCAGGGCTTCTTCGAGCGAACGCAGGGTTTCCACGTCGAGGTCGTTGGACGGTTCGTCGAGCAGCAGGACGTTACCGCCCTCCTTCAGCGTCAGCGCCAGGTGCAGGCGACCGCGTTCACCGCCGGAGAGGTCCTTGACGAACTTCTGCTGATCGCCGCCCTTGAAGTTGAAGCGGCCCACGTAGGTGCGCGACGGAATTTCATAGTTGCCGATGCGGATATTGTCCGAACCGTCGGAGACCTGCTGGAACACGGTCTTGCTGCCGTCCAAGTCGTCGCGGCTTTGATCGACGCACGCCAGCTGCACGGTTTCGCCCACTTCGATGCTGCCCGAATCCGGCTGTTCCTTGCCCATGAGCATGCGGAACAGGGTGGATTTACCGGCACCGTTGCCGCCAATCACGCCAACGATGGCGCCTTTGGGCATGGCGAACGACAGGTTGTCGATCAGCACGCGGTCACCGTAGCCCTTGGTAACGTTCTTGAATTCGATGACCTTGTCACCCAGGCGCGGACCGGCCGGGATGTAGATCTCGTTGGTTTCCGAACGCTTCTGGAATTCCTGCGACTGCATTTCTTCGAAACGCTGCAGGCGGGCCTTGGATTTCGACTGACGGGCCTTGGCGCCTTTGCGCACCCATTCCAGTTCTTCTTTCATGGCTTTTTCGTGAGCCGACTGTTGCTTGGATTCGGCAGCCAGGCGATCGGACTTGGCTTCGAGCCAACCCGAGTAGTTGCCTTCGTACGGAATGCCGGCGCCGCGGTCGAGCTCCAGGATCCAGCCGGCGACGTTGTCGAGGAAGTAACGGTCGTGGGTGATGGCGACCACGGTGCCGGGGAAGTCGTGCAGGAAGTGCTCCAGCCAGGCGACGGAATCGGCATCCAGGTGGTTGGTCGGTTCGTCGAGCAGCAGCATGTCAGGGGCCGAGAGCAGCAGGCGGCACAGGGCCACGCGGCGTTTCTCACCACCGGACAGGTGCTCGATCTTGGCATCCCAGGCCGGCAGGCGCAGCGCGTCGGCGGCAACCTCCAGTTGCCGTTCCAGGTTGTGGCCGTCGCTGGCCTGGAGGATGGACTCGAGCTTGGCCTGTTCGGCGGCCAGCTTGTCGAAGTCGGCGTCCGGTTCGGCGTAGGCGGCGTAGACCTCGTCCAGGCGGGCCTGGGCGTCCTTGATCACGCTGACCGCTTCCTCGACCACTTCGCGTACGGTCTTGGTCGGATCGAGCTGTGGCTCCTGAGGCAGGTAGCCAACGTTGAGCTCGGGCATCGGGCGGGCTTCGCCGTCGAATTCCTTGTCGACACCGGCCATGATCTTCAACAACGTGGATTTGCCCGAGCCGTTCAGGCCGAGCACGCCGATCTTGGCGCCGGGGAAAAAGGACAGCGAGATGTTCTTGAGGATTTCCCGCTTCGGCGGAACGACTTTGCTCAGCCGATGCATGGTGTAGACGTATTGAGCCATGGAATGAACCTGGATAAAGAAGGTGCGAGATAGAGGATGGAAGCTTGGGCCCCCGCAAGGTGTTCAAAGCTACCGGAATGCGGGAGTCAGGGCAAACCAGCGCACGCCCGATGACGCGGTGTGCCAGGCGGATCGTGGTGGGGCCGGACGCGGCTTGCACCGCTGCTACGCGATTGCAGTGTCTGTAGCAGCGGCGCAAGCCGCGTCGGCGGTAAACGCGGTGTACCAGGCGGATCGCGGCGGGAACGAACGTCCGGATGCGCCGCGAGCGCTGTAGCAGCGGCGCAAGCCGCGTCGGCGGTAGACGCGGTGTACCAGGCGGATCGTGGCGAGAACGAACGTCCGGAAGCGCCGCGAGCGCTGTAGCAGCGGCGCAAGCCGCGTCGGCGGTAAACGCGGTGTACCAGGCGGATCGCGGCGAGAACGAACGTCCGGATGCGCCGCGAGCGCTGTAGCAGCGGCGCAAGCCGCGTCGGCGGTAGACGCGGTGTACCAGGCGGATCGTGGCGAGAACGAACGTCCGGAAGCGCCGCGAGCGCTGTAGCAGCGGCGCAAGCCGCGTCGGCGGTAAACGCGGTGTACCAGGCGGATCGCGGCGAGAACGAACGTCCGGATGCGCCGCGAGCGCTGTAGCAGCGGCGCAAGCCGCGTCGGCGGTAGACGCGGTGTACCAGGCGGATCGTGGCGAGAACGAACGTCCGGAAGCGCCGCGAGCGCTGTAGCAGCGGCGCAAGCCGCGTCGGCGGTAAACGCGGTGTACCAGGCGGATCGCGGCGAGAACGAACGTCCGGATGCGCCGCGAGCGCTGTAGCAGCGGCGCAAGCCGCGTCGGCGGTAGACGCGGTGTACCAGGCGGATCGTGGCGAGAACGAACGTCCGGAAGCGCCGCGAGCGCTGTAGCAGCGGCGCAAGCCGCGTCGGCGGTAAACGCGGTGTACCAGGCGGATCGCGGCGAGAACGAACGTCCGGATGCGCCGCGAGCGCTGTAGCAGCGGCGCAAGCCGCGTCGGCGGTGGGTGCGGTGTGTCAGGCGCAGCACGGTGGCTTTACGCTGCGCTAGCCGGCCTTGGGCGCTAGCGCTTATAGTGCGAGGTGTAACACGCATGATTCACGTGCCCCGGTGGGGCCCGCGCCTATGCCTGCCCCCGACTGTCATATCGCAGGATTTCAGTTTGACCAATTTCAATCAGCCGTCCTCCTTGCGCCCGCCTGTCCAAGGGTCAGGTACGCCGCTGCACGGTTCGTTGAAAGGCGCGCTGGCATTCGTGGTTTTGATGCTGCTGGTGCTGCTGTTCTGGCAACTGCTCGACCAGTTCCAGCGTACCCAGGCCGACCAGCGCCAGCACAGCATCGATTACAGCGCGGACCTGGCCGATCACGTCAACCTGAACATGGCGCTCAATGCGCAGATCGCGCTGAACCAACTGCTGACGACTCAGCCCTTCCCCAGTGCGCGGGAACGGGCCGAAACGCTCGCTCGCGTCCGCCGCTCGGTGCCCGAACTGCAAAGCCTGGCCTGGCTCAGCGGCGATGCGCGGGTTATCGCCGACACCCTGCCGGACGCGAGCGACGCGCCGTTCATTGCGCTACTGGCAGGTCGCCTGGATGGTGATAGCCACTACTACACCAACAACACAGCCGCAGATCTGGTCTATCTGCTGATCCGTCAGCCTGGCGAAAACACCAATGGCTATTGGCTGCTGCGCATGAGCCCGATCGTCATCAGCCGCCTCATCCACCAGGTCGAGCGCGAGGAAAACCCCAGCTGGGTCCTGGAAAATCACGCAGACAAGCACATCATTGGCCGCGCCGGCCCTGCCCCGTTCGCCGCCTCCGAACTGAGCGCCACCGAGCTTGAACAGAGTGTGCTGGTGACCCCGCTGAGCCATAGCGACTGGCAATTGCGCAGCCTGTTCGATGCCGGGCAGGCGCGTCTGGCGCTCTTGCCGCCCTTGCTGGGCAAGTGCCTGTTGGGCCTTCTGGTGTCATTGGTACCGTTGCTTGCGCTGTTGGGCATGCGCCGCCGCCAGCGCGAACTCAACGAAGAGCGTCGCCGCTATCAGGACATCTTCGAGGGCGCCGGAGTGGCGCTGTGCGTGCTTGACCTGTCGGGCGTACTGGCGCTCTTCGAGCGTGTCGGTCTGAGCGGGCACCCCGATTCTACGCAGAGGCTGCAGGATAACCCGGCCATGCGCCACGACCTGCTGCAGGCACTGCGCATCACTGAAGTGAACCAGGTTGCATTGCGGCTACTGCAGGTGGACACCGGCGAACAGGCGTGGCGCAAGCTCATCGAAGGCGGCTCGGCCACAGGCATCGGGCACCGTTTGATCGCTGCGCTGCTGGAGCGCCAACAGCAACTGGAGCTGGAGATCCGCCTGGTCAACCAGCAGCGCCACGACCAGTACCTGTGGCTGACCGTGCGCTTTCCCGAGCACCCGGAGGACTACCGTGCGGTTATTCTCAGCATCACCGACATCACCAGCCACAGAACGGCGAGCGAATCGCTGCGCCAGAGCGAAAAGCGCCACCGCATGCTCGCCGAGAGCATCAGCGACGTGATCTTCTCGACCAACAACCGCTTGGAACTCAACTACGTCAGCCCCTCGGTGCAGAGCGTGCTGGGCTACGAGGCAGATTGGGTACTGGAGCACGGTTGGCAGGGCATGCTGGCCAACCCCGCACAGATGACGGGGATCAATGCACTGCTCGCGCAGGTTCGTCGGGCGTTGCACGTGCCGGACGAGCTGGCTGCCCTGCGCAGCGATCTCAAGACCCAGGTCTTCATGTTCGACTGCATGCGCAACGATGGCCGCAAGATTCCCATCGAACTGCGCCTGGTGCTGATCTGGGATGCGCAAGGGGCTCTGGAAGGCATGCTGGGCGTGGGTCGCGACGTCAGCCAGCAGCGCCGCGCGGAGAAGGACCTGCGCATGGCTGCCACGGTGTTCGAGCACTCGACGTCGGCGATTCTCATCACCGATCCGGCGGGCTACATCGTGCAGGCCAACGAAGCCTTCAGCCGGGTCAGCGGTTATGCCGTGGCCCAGGTGCTGGACCAGCTGCCGAACATGCTGACCGTGGATGACCAGCAGGAAGCCCACCTGCGCTACGTGCTCAAGCAACTGCAGCTGCGTGGCACCTGGGAAGGCGAAGTCTGGCTCAAGCGGCGCAATGGCGAGCACTACCCGGCCTGGGTCGGCATCACTGCGGTGCTCGATGACGAAGGCGATCTGGCCAGCTACGTGTGCTTCTTCAGCGACATCAGCGAGCGCAAGGCCAGCGAACAGCGTATTCACCGCCTGGCCTACTACGATGCGCTGACCCACCTGCCCAACCGCACGCTGTTTCAGGACCGTTTGTACAACGCCCTGCAACAGGCCGAACGCCAGCAGTCGTGGGTGGTGCTGATGTTCCTCGACCTCGACCGCTTCAAGCCGATCAACGATTCGCTCGGCCACGCCGCCGGCGACCGCATGCTCAAGGACATGGCCACGCGCCTGCTGGGTTGCGTCGACGACGACGACACCGTGGCGCGCATGGGCGGCGACGAATTCACCCTCCTGCTGCAACCCCGCGCCACCCGTGAGCTGGCCTTGAACCAGGCCATCCATGTGGCGGAGCAGATTCTCGGCAGCCTGGTCAAACCGTTCGTGCTGGAAGGCCGCGAGTTCTTCGTCACGGCGAGTGTGGGCATTGCCTTGAGCCCTCAGGATGGCGGCGAGCTCAGCCAACTGATGAAGAACGCCGACACTGCGATGTACCACGCCAAGGAGCGCGGCAAGAACAATTTCCAGTTCTATCAGGCCGACATGAACGCCACGGCGCTGGAGCGCCTGGAGCTGGAAAGCGACTTGCGCCATGCCCTGGAGCAAGAGGAATTCGTGCTGTACTACCAGCCGCAGTTCAGCGGCGACGGCAAGCGCCTGACCGGTGCCGAAGCGCTGTTGCGCTGGAACCATCCACGGCGCGGCCTGGTGCCGCCTGGCGAGTTCATCCCGGTGCTCGAGGAGCTCGGCCTGGTGGTAGACGTGGGCGATTGGGTGCTGGCCGAAGCGTGTCGTCAGCTCAAGGCTTGGCACTTGGCCAAGGTACGGGTGCCCAAGGTGTCGGTGAACATCTCCGCGCGGCAGTTCGCCGACGGCCAGTTGGGCAAGCGGATTGCCCGCATGCTGGAAAACATCGGTTTGCCACCGGCGTGCCTGGAACTCGAGCTGACCGAGAGCATCCTGATGCGCGAGGTCAACGAGGCCATGGTGATTCTCGACATATTGAAGAACCTCGGCCTGAGCATCGCCATCGACGATTTCGGCACTGGTTATTCGTCGCTCAACTACCTCAAGCAATTCCCCATCGACGTACTGAAGATCGACCGTACCTTCGTCGATGGTCTGCCCTCCGGGGAGCAGGATGCGCAGATAGCCCGGGCTATCATCGCCATGGCGCACAGCCTCAATCTGTCGGTGATCGCCGAAGGCGTGGAAACTCACGAGCAGTTGGAGTTCCTGCGCGAGCATGGCTGTGACGAGGTTCAGGGCTACCTGTTCGGCCGACCGATGCAGGCCCACCGCTTCGAGTCGCAGTTCAGTAACGACGCGCTGTTCCTGTTTCAGTGATTCTCCCCGCCTGTGGGACGCCATCTTGTGGGAGCGGTCAGTGGCCGCGAACGGCGCCCTGCGGTAGATCAGTGGAACCGCGGCGTGGCTTTCGCGGCCAATGACCGCTCCTACGGGGTGCCGAGGTGCCGAGGTGCCAGTGGACATGAGGCCTGCTTGTTCACGCAGTGACTGCCTTTCATATGCCAGATAAAAGCCGATGGGGTAGAATGCTCGCCTTTCCCAACATCCCGATCCTTGAGGACCGCCATGTTCAGCCGTAGCCAGACACTCGCCAAGTACGATGCCGATCTCTTTGCCGCCATGGAGCAAGAAGCCCTGCGTCAGGAAGAGCACATCGAGCTGATCGCCTCGGAAAACTACACCAGCCCCGCTGTCATGGAAGCTCAGGGCTCGGTGCTGACCAACAAGTACGCCGAAGGCTATCCAGGCAAGCGTTACTACGGTGGCTGCGAGTACGTCGACGTGGTCGAGCAGCTGGCCATCGATCGCGCCAAGCAACTGTTCGGCGCCGACTATGCCAACGTCCAGCCGCACGCCGGCTCGCAAGCCAACAGCGCGGTCTACCTGGCCCTGCTGCAGGCGGGCGATACCATCCTGGGCATGAGCCTGGCCCACGGCGGTCACCTGACCCACGGCGCCAGCGTTTCGTCGTCGGGCAAGCTGTACAACGCCGTCCAGTACGGTATCGATGCCCAAGGCCTGATCGACTACGACGAAGTCGAGCGCCTGGCCGTCGAGCACAAGCCGAAGATGATCGTGGCCGGTTTCTCCGCCTACTCGCAGATCCTCGACTTCCCACGCTTCCGTGAGATCGCCGACAAGGTCGGTGCCTATCTGTTCGTCGATATGGCTCACGTGGCAGGCCTGGTTGCCGCTGGCGTGTACCCGAATCCGGTGCCGTTCGCCGATGTGGTCACCACTACCACCCATAAAACCTTGCGCGGTCCACGTGGTGGTTTGATCCTGGCGCGTGCCAACGCCGAGATCGAGAAGAAGCTCAACTCGGCAGTCTTCCCGGGCGCCCAGGGTGGCCCGCTGGAGCACGTCATCGCTGCCAAGGCCGTATGTTTCAAGGAAGCGCTGCAGCCTGAATTCAAGACCTACCAGCAGCAGGTCGTGAAGAACGCCAAGGCAATGGCCAAGGTGTTCATCGACCGTGGTTTCGACGTGGTGTCCGGTGGTACCGAGAACCATCTGTTCCTGCTGTCGCTGATCAAGCAGGACATTTCCGGCAAAGACGCCGATGCCGCGCTGGGCAAGGCATTCATCACCGTCAACAAGAACTCGGTGCCGAATGACCCACGCTCGCCGTTCGTCACCTCGGGCCTGCGCTTCGGTACGCCGGCAGTGACCACCCGTGGTTTCAAGGAAGCCGAGTGCCAGGAGCTGGCCGGCTGGATCTGCGACATTCTGGCGGACCTGAACAACGACACGGTGATCGAAGCCGTGCGCGAAAAGGTCAAGGCCATCTGCGCGAAGCTGCCGGTCTACGCCGCATAACATCCCCCGTAGCAGCGGCGCGAGCCGCGTCAGGCCTTTTTGCGGTGCTTCAGGTGGACCGTATGTACCGCCGACGCGGCTTGCGCCGCTGCTACAGGGACCGTATTTTTCTTGTAGCAGCGGCGCGAGCCGCGTCCGGCCTCTCTGCGGTGCTTCAGGTGGACCGCATATACCGCCGAATCACCTCCCCTGTAGCAGCGGCGCGAGCCGCGTCAGGCATCAGAGGGTTTCGAATCCGGCGCGGATCTTGGCTTCGGGTAGGTCATCGGCGATGAACACCATCACGCTTTCGCGCACCTCCCCCTCGGCCCATTCGGTGTCCCAATCGAACCCGTAGAGTTTCAGCACGCCTTGAAATACCAGGCGTCGATCTTCCCCTGCGATATTCAAAACGCCCTTGTAGCGCAACAGTTGCTTGCCGTGCTCTTCCAGCAGTTCATTCATGAAGGTGCTGAGCCGGTCGATGTCCAGCGGCTTGTCGGTGCGCAGCACCAGGCTGGCGATGCGGTCGACGCTGGGACCCTGGTTGACCGGGCGCAACGCCAGGCCTGCATTGAGATTGAAGCCCCGCACATCGAGCAGTTCCGCTAAATCGATACGGCCGTGTTCGACCACTCGAATCGGTGCCCGACGGTTGATGCGGGTCAGGCGCTCGCTCAGTTCTTCCAGCACCGTTGCTGGCACCAGATCGGTCTTGCTGATCAACAGGCGATCGGCGAACCCGACCTGCGCCTGGGCGATGGTCTGGGCCAGATGAATGCCAGCATGAGCAGCGTCCACCAAGGTCAGGATGCCGTCCAGGATGTAGCGCTCGCGCAGCTCCTCATCAATGAAAAAAGTCTGGGCGACAGGTGCCGGGTCGGCCAGGCCCGTGCACTCGATCACCAGTCGGTCGAAGGCGATCTCGCCGCTGTCCAGGCGTTCGAGCAACAGGTACAGCGCCTTGGTCAGGTCGGTGTGGATGGTGCAGCAGACGCAGCCGTTGGCCAGCGTCATGATTTGCACCGGCTCGTCGCCCAGCAGCTGGGTGTCGATGCCGGCGTCGCTGAATTCGTTCTCGATCACGGCGATTTTCAGGCCGTGTTCGGCCTTGAGCATGTGGCGCAGCAAGGTGGTCTTGCCGGCACCGAGAAAGCCGCTGAGGATGGTGACGGGAATCGGGGGTGCGGCTTCGGACAAGTTCATGAACTCCAGGAGTTTCTAAATGCAAATGGCCTCTTCGCGGCCACTGGCCGCTCCTACAGGGATAATCGATCACTTGTAGGAGCGGCCAGTGGCCGCGAAAGGGCCATCACTCACGACACATCTCTACGAGATGGCATGCCTCAACAACACTTGGGCCCACCCTTGCCGCCGTACCTGGCTTCCTGGCGTTCTCGGAAGAACGCCTCATAGTCCATCATCGGCTTGTCCGGGTGCTTGGTCTGCATGTGCTCGACGTAGTTGTCGTAGTCCGGCATGCCCACCATCAGGCGTGCCGCCTGTCCCAGGTATTTTCCCAACTTGCTCAGGTCATTGAACATGGTGGCAGCCCTCGATCATCACGCATTGGGGAACGGCTGGAACGGTGCTTCCTTGTCGGTACGTTCCTTCTTGCCCCAGGCGGCGACGCCGACCTTCAAGGCGAAGAACAGGATGCTGAAGACCACCAGCAGGAACAGTACGGTCAGGGTTGCGTTGGTGTAGGCATTGAAGATCACGTGTTGCATCTGCTCGACGCTCTTGGCCGGTGCGATGACCTGGCCCTGGGCCAACGCGTCGCTGTACTTCTTGGCCAGCGCGAGGAAGCCGACTGCGGGGTTGGCGTCGAACAGCTTGATGAAGCCTGCAGTGGTGGTGCAGATCAGCAGCCACACGGCCGGCAACATGGTGACCCAGATATAGCGCTGACGCTTCATCTTGATCAGCACGACGGTGGCGAGCATCAGGGCAATACCGGCCAGCATCTGGTTGGAGATGCCGAACAGCGGCCACAGGGTATTGATACCACCCAGCGGATCGATCACACCCTGGTACAGCAACCAGCCCCACAGGGCCACGCAACCGGCAGTGGCGATGACGTTGGCGGTCCACGACTCGGTGCGTTTGAGCGCCGGGACGAACGAGCCGAGCAGGTCCTGCAGCATGAAACGTCCGGCACGGGTGCCGGCGTCCACGGCGGTCAGGATGAACAACGCCTCGAACAGGATTGCAAAGTGGTACCAGAAAGCCATGGTGTTTTCGCCCGGCAGCACCGAGTGCAGGATCTGCGCGATACCCACGGCCAACGTCGGTGCACCGCCGGCACGCGCCAGGATGGTGGTTTCGCCGATGTCATGGGCCACCGCCTGCAACGCTTCCGGGGTAATGGCAAAGCCCCAGCTGCTGACCGCCGTTGCCACTGCCACCACGTCGGTACCGACCACTGCGGCCGGGCTGTTCATGGCGAAGTAGACGCCCGGTTCGATGACCGAAGCGGCAACCATGGCCATGATCGCCACGAACGATTCCATCAACATGGCACCGTAGCCGATGTAGCGGGCGTTGGTTTCGTTGTCCAGCAGCTTGGGCGTGGTGCCCGAGGAGATCAGCGCATGGAAACCGGACACTGCGCCGCAGGCGATGGTGATGAACAGGAACGGGAACAGACCGCCCTTCCATACCGGGCCGGTGCCGTCGGTGAACTGGGTCAGCGCGGGCATCTTCAGTTCAGGCATGGTCACCAGGATGCCGATGGCAAGGGCGATGATGGTACCGATCTTGAGGAAGGTGGAGAGGTAGTCGCGCGGTGCCAGGATCAGCCACACGGGCAGCACGGCAGCGACGAAGCCATAGCCCACCAACATCCAGGTGATCTGAATGCCGGTGAAGGTGAAGGCCTTGGCCCAGACCGGGTCGGCCGCCACCTGGCCACCCAGCCAGATCGAGAGCAACAGCAGGAACACGCCGATGATGGAGATTTCACCGATGCGGCCCGGGCGGATGTAGCGCATGTACACGCCCATGAACATCGCGATGGGGATGGTCGCCATGACTGTGAAGATGCCCCACGGGCTTTCGGCGAGTGCCTTGACCACGATCAGTGCCAGCACCGCGAGGATGATGATCATGATCAGGAAGCAACCGAACAGGGCAATGGTGCCGGGAATGCGGCCCATTTCCTCGCGCACCATGTCGCCCAGCGAACGGCCGTTGCGGCGCGTGGACAGGAACAGCACCATGAAGTCCTGCACTGCGCCGGCCAGGACCACGCCAGCAATCAGCCACAGCGTGCCGGGCAAATAGCCCATCTGCGCAGCGAGCACCGGCCCGACCAGAGGGCCAGCACCGGCAATGGCTGCGAAGTGGTGACCGAAAAGAATGTGCTTGTTGGTCGGTACGTAGTCCAGACCGTCGTTGTTGAGCACTGCGGGTGTGGCCCGGCGCGGGTCGAGCTGCATGACGTGGTTGGCAATGAACAGGCTGTAGTAGCGGTAGGCAACCAGGTAGATGGCCACTGCCGCGACGACGATCCATAACGCATTGATTGCTTCACCGCGGCGAAGTGCAACGACGCCCAGGGCACAGGCACCAATGATCGCCACGATCAGCCACGGAACGTGGCGGAACGCACTGCTATTATTCTTCATATTATTGTTTCCAGCTCAGTGGATGAGTGTCAGCCTTACCGAGTCTAGCGATTTTTTGCCCGATGGCCATCCCCACGTTGGTCTAGAGCGGTGCGGGGCGCAAGGTCGGGGCGCGGCGGAACACTCACCCCCTGCATGGGTCGCAATAAAGGTGTCCCAAGCGAGTCGACCCATGCCCAAGCCACCTGTCCAAGCCGCCCTGCCCCCACCACTGCTGTATCTGGCGTTCATCGCCGTGGCCATGGCCTTGAGCTATGCACTGCCTGTTGGGCTACCGGTCAACAGTTGGACCGCCGCCACGGCGGCGGCGTTGATCATCCTCGGCCAGAGCCTTTCCTTCTGGGCCATGCTGCGTTTCAAACGACAGCGCACGGCAACCAGCAATTTCGACGCACCCCATGAATTGCTGCGCGACGGGCCGTTCGCGCTGTCGCGCAACCCGATCAATCTGGGTGACACCCTGGCCTACGTGGCGCTGTCGTTGCTGATGGGCAGCCTATGGCCGTGGCTGTTGCTTCCGGTGTTGTTGTACCTGATGAACTGGCTGGTGATCCGGCCCGACGAAATTCAGCTGGAAGGGCTGTTTGGTGAGACTTATCGCCAGTATTGTCGACGGGTTCGCCGCTGGCTTTGAGTCTCTGCGCTATAGTCCAGCAAAACTCGAGGACCCGATCATGACGCAAACCCATACCGAACGCCGGCGCTTCAAGCGCATCGCCTTCGATGCCAAGACCGAGTTGCGCCAAGGCACCGAGCGCTGGCCGGTGAAGCTGCTCGATCTGTCGTTGAAGGGGCTGCTGATTGAAAAGCCGTCGCCCTGGCTGGGCGATGCCGGCAAACCCTTCAATGTGGATGTGAAGCTGGGGCCGCAGGAAGATGTGGTGATGGAGGTCAAGCTGGCCCATGACGATAATGGTCAACTGGGTTTCGTGTGCACCCATATCGGTCTGGAGTCGATCAGCCATCTGCGTCGTCTGATCGAGCTCAACCTGGGTGACTCCGAGGAGCTGGAGCGGGAGTTGGGGGCTTTGCTGGACGTTTGAGGACGACAGCGGGGCCTTCGCGGCCGATGACCGCTCCTACGGCGAGTATTGCTACACCAAGTGAGCCGGCAGCCCCCACTGGGCGGGGTCGAAGCCGAGCAGGCTTTGCAGACGATCGTCGGCGTGGTGATAGCGCTCCGGCGCCATGGCGGCATCCGGTACGGCCACCGCGAACATCCCGGCGGCTTTGGCAGCGGTGACGCCGAAGGGCGAATCCTCGAACACCAGACAATCCTTGGGCTCTACCCCCAGACGCTTGGCCGCCACCAGAAAGATATCGGGGGCCGGTTTGGCCGCACCCACCTCTGGGTCATCGGCGGTGACAACCGTGTCGAACAGCGCAAACCACTCCTGATGCAGGGTGGTTTTCATCGCAAAGTGCCCACGAGACGAACTGGTACCCACGGCGATCGGAATGTTGTGCGCCTTCAGATGCCGCACCAGCGCCTCGGCGCCGGCCATCGCCTGCGCATGGGGAAAACGCTCGGCCATCAGCGGCGCACGCGCTTCGATGAATTCAGCGGGCGTCAGCGGCAAGCCCAATGTCTCGACGATATAGGTCGAGAGGTCATTGGCCCCCAGGCCGATGGTGTTCTGCTTGACGCTCCAGTCGAAGACCTTGCCGTAACGCTCGGCAATCATCTGCGTGACTTCGGTGTAGATGCCCTCGGTATTCAGCAACAAGCCATCCATGTCGAAGATGACGGCCTTGACGGGGCCCATGCCCGGCACTGCAGTGTTCATAGGGCGCGCTCCATGGTCGGTGTGAGGACCTCAGAGTACGGGGCGCGCCGGGGGTTGAGCAAGTTGGCGTGGCAGTGCCGGCGCCTATGCCGGGCGCCGGCACTGCGCCGGATCAAGGTACCGACAGCGTGCGAATCATCGACAAGGTCAGATACAGCCGCGGCGCGATGCTGCTCAGTTCGATGTATTCGTCGTCGGCATGCAACCCCGCCCCTACCACGCCCATGGTTTCCAGCACCGCAGGCTTGTCGCTGCCGGGCACGTAGGCATAGCCGGCATCGGTACCGAAGCGCATGGCGATCGGCTCGATGGATTTGTCGATTGCCGCATAGGCTTTCTGCGCCACCCCGGCCAGTTGCTCCGACCCGCTGTTCTTGGCCAGCGGCGGCCGACCTTTCTCCAGACGCAGACTGACCTGGGTGTCGTCGATCAATTGCTTGCGGATCAGACGCTGGCCTTGCGCAAGCACGCGGTCGGTTTCTTCGATGTCCGAATAGCGCATGTCCGCTTCGGCCGTCGCCAGGGCCGGAATGATGTTGCGCTTCTCGCCCGCCTTGGCCATGGTCCAGTTCACGGTGGTGCCCTTGTCGGGATCACCCAGGTCTTTGAGCTGGACCAACTGGTGGGCCAGTTCGGTGAGCGCATTGCGACCTTCTTCAGGCGCTGAGCCGGCGTGCGACGAGCGCCCTTTGACTTCCAGGATCAGGCCGTTGATGCCGTTGGTGGCAGTGGTCACTGCGTCCTTGTTCGGCGGCTCGTAGGAAAAGACGTAATCGTTCTGGGCAGCCAGTTCGGCGATGATTTTCTTCGAGCCGGCCGAGCCCATTTCCTCGTCCGGGTTGAAGAGCACGGTGAGCGTGCCGTAGCTGTCGAACCCTTGGGCCTTGAGCAGTTTCAACGCGTGCAGGATCATCGCCACGCCGCCCTTGGCATCGGCCACGCCGGGGCCATAGGCACGCGCCTCGTCGGTGCGGAACGGACGCTTGGCGGCGGTGCCCGGCAGGAATACCGTGTCGTAGTGGACCATGAGCAAAAAATTCTTGCTGCCGCTGCCCTTGAAGGTGCCGACGATGTTGTCGCCCACCGACGGCGTGGCCGGGGTGGTCTGGACCGTGGCGCCCAACTCCTTGAGGCGCTTGACCAGCAGCGCGCTGATCGTGGCCAGGCCTTTTTCCTGGCCGGTGCCGGTGTCTACCGAGACCAGTTCCTTGACCGTTTCCAGGTAGCTGGGTTGTTCGGCCTGGGCCTGTTTGTAGAGATCGGCGGCAGGCAGTTCGGCGGCCTGCGTCGACAGCGAGAACAGGCAGGCTGCAGCGATTGCGGTGACGCGTGAAGGTCTAACGGGCATAAGTCAGAAGCCTCGGACGGGTGCGGTTTTTGTAGGCAGGATTGGCCTCTTCGCGGGCAGAGACCCGCTCCCACAATGGAACAGCGGGAGCGTCTACGCCGATAGGGCAAGTCCTGACACCCAACAACCTTAGCCTACTGCGGCGTGCGCGCTACTCGAACAAGGCATCCAGCGCTTGTTCCAGACGCGTCACGGCAATGACCTGCAGGCCTGGCGGCGCTTCCTTGGGCGCGTTGGCCTTGGGCACGATGGCGCGCTTGAAGCCATGCTTGGCCGCTTCCTTGAGCCGCTCCTGGCCACTGGGAACCGGACGCACTTCGCCGGACAAGCCGACTTCGCCGAACACCAGCAGGTCGTGCGGCAGCGGACGGTTGCGCAGGCTGGACATGATTGCCGCAAGCAACGCCAGGTCGGAAGCGGTTTCCAGTACTTTCACGCCGCCGACCACGTTGAGGAACACGTCCTGGTCATGGGTAGGGATGCCGCCGTGCCGATGCAGCACTGCCAACAGCATGGCCAGGCGATTCTGGTCCAGACCCAGGGTGACCCGGCGCGGGTTGGACAGGTGGCTGTCGTCGACCAGCGCCTGCACTTCCACCAGCATGGGCCGGGTACCTTCCCACGTGGCCATGACCACACTGCCGGGGACTTCTTCCTGGGCACGGGTCAGAAAGATCGCCGACGGGTTGGAGACTTCTTTCAGGCCCTTGTCGGTCATGCCGAACACGCCCAGCTCGTTGATCGCGCCGAAGCGGTTCTTCACGGCCCGCAACAAGCGCAGGCGGCCATCGGATTCGCCTTCGAAGTACAGCACGGTATCGACCATGTGCTCGAGCACGCGGGGGCCGGCCAGGGCACCTTCCTTGGTCACGTGGCCAACCAGAAAGATGGCTGTGCCACTCTGTTTGGCATAACGCACCAGCAGCGCGGCGCTTTCGCGCACCTGCGACACGCCGCCGGGCGCGGACTGCAGGTTTTCGGTGAAGATAGTCTGGATCGAGTCGATCACCATGACCTTGGGCTGCTCGACCTTGGCGGTGGCGATGATGGTTTCGATGCAGGTCTCGGTCATGACCTTGAGTTTGTCCTGGGGCAGACCCAGGCGTCGCGCGCGCATGGCCACCTGTTGCTGCGATTCTTCGCCGGTGACGTACAGGGCGGGCATGCGCATGGCGATGTTGCACAGGGTCTGCAGCAGGATGGTGGATTTTCCGATGCCCGGATCGCCGCCGATCAGCACCACCGAGCCGTCGACCAGGCCGCCGCCGAGCACGCGGTCCAGTTCGGCCGATGCAGTCGAGAAGCGCGGGATCTCTTCGATGCTGACTTCGGCCAGGGTCTTGAGTTGCGCCTGCTGCCCTGTCCAGCCGGTGCGGCCACTGGGTGGTGCGGCAGCGCCGCTTTCGATGACGGTCTCCACCAGGGTGTTCCAGGCACCGCACTCGCCGCACTGGCCCGCCCATTTGGGAAACGTGGCACCGCACTCGGTGCAGCCGTACATGCGCTTTGCCTTGGCCATGAAAATTCCTGTTCGAAAAGTGCGTTCATGATAATCGAGCGCGCTGGAATAGTGGGCAAATCAAGCCCTTGCAGCGCTGAAAAGCGTCTAGTCTGTACTTTGACAAAACTTCTAGGGCGCAGTTGGGTCCCTTGCAGCAGGCATGAAAAATGAAGCATCTCGCTGATTTGGAATGCGTTGACCAACCTCATCTGTAATAAGGAATAACCTCATGAGCGTGCTAAGTGAATTCAAGGCCTTTGCGGTCAAAGGCAATGTAGTCGACATGGCCGTTGGTATCATAATCGGTGCAGCGTTCGGCAAGATCGTTTCATCCTTCGTTGGCGATGTGATCATGCCGCCGCTCGGGCTGTTGATCGGTGGTGTGGATTTCAGCGACCTGGCCATTACCCTGCGCGCCGCGGTTGGCGATGCGCCAGCGGTGGTGCTGGCGTATGGCAAGTTCATCCAGACGGTCATCGATTTCATCATCGTCGCGTTCGCCATCTTCATGGGCGTGAAGGCCATCAATCGCCTGCGTCACCAGGAAGAAAAGAAGCCAGCGGCGCCGGCTGCGCCAACCAAGGAAGAGCTGCTGCTGGGCGAAATCCGCGACCTGCTCAAGGAGCAGAACGGCAAGGGCACCGTGGTCACCACTGCGCCGACGCCCGGGCCGCAGATCTGATACCGCGGCGCGCCGTTCGCGGCCGATGACCGCTCCTACGGGTGGGCCGGGGTGGGCACTGATCCACTGTAGGAGCGGTCCGTGGCCGCGAAAGGTTGATGCGGTGGGTCAGGTATGACGCGGCGCGCCGTTCGCGGCCGATGACCGCTCCTACGGGTGGGCCGGGGTGGGCACTGATCCACTGTAGGAGCGGTCCGTGGCCGCTAAAGGTTGATGCGGTGAGTCAGGTATGACGCGGCGCGCCGTTCGCGGCCGATGACCGCTCCTGCGGGTGGGCCGGGGTGCGCACTGATCCACTGTAGGAGCGGTCCGTGGCCGCGAAAGGTTGATGCGGTGGGTCAGGTGGTGGAGCGATTGCTACCAGTAGTTTTCGACGGCGACCTGGCCGGGGCGGCGGCTCAGGCTGAGGTTCATGGCGCGGCCTTTGAGCAGTTGCCGGGTGTCGTCGATCATTTGTGGGTTGCCACAAATCATCACCCGTGAATGCTCTGGGGTCAGTTCCAGCCCTGCGGCCTTCTCCAGTTCGCCGCTCTGGATCAGGTCGGTGATGCGCCCGTGCAGAGCGCCGGGCAGCGTTTCTCGGGTCACGATCGGGATGAATTGCAGCTTGCCGGCGAACTCGGCCAAATAATCGCGTTGCTCAAGCCCAGCGATCAGCTCGCGATAGGCCAACTCCTGGCCTTGTCTGGCGCTGTACACCAGTTTGATCCGTTCGAATTTTTCCCACACGGGAAAATCCTGCAGGATCGAAACGAAGGGTGCCACGCCAGTGCCGGTTGCCAGCATCCACAGATCGCGACCATCGACGAAGCGGTCCAGGGTGAGGAATCCGGTGGCCATTTTCTCCACCAGCAGCTCGTCTCCCGGGCGTAGTCGGCTCAACTCGCTGGTGAACTCGCCACCCGGTACGACGATGGAGAAGAACTCAAGAAACTCGTCGTGGGGCGACGACACCATCGAATAGGCGCGCCACACCACAGTGCCGTCGGCCTTGGTCACACCCAGACGAGCGAACTGGCCGGCGACGAAGCGGAAGCCAGCATCGCGGGTGGTGCGCAGGGTGAACAGGCTGGGGGTCAGCGGCTGGACCTCGATGATGGTCTGGCGAGTGAATTTTTCTGCGCTGGCGGTCATGAGGCGCTCCGTTGTTCAAGTGCCGGCATTTTCCCGCAAACCGCCAAAGATAAACACCGTTGGTTTGTGTGACCACCGGTGAGCCATCTGCCTGCGAAGGTCGCACCGCAGTGAGTCTGATGCTGCGCGGTGAGCCCTTCGCGGGTAGAACCCGCTCCCACAGGGTGCTGCTGCGGTAGGGCTTTCGCGGCCGATGACCGCTCCTACAGGGATGACCGTTCCGGCCTGGGCACGCTGATCCACTGTGGGAGCGGTCTGTGGCCGCGAAGGGTTGATGCGGTGGGTCAGGCAGTATGAGCTAAAGCTTTCGCGGCCGATGACCGCGCCTACAGGCACGCGTGCGATCGGGTAGAATCGCGGCTTTATTGCCGCTTCCGTGCCCTTTGCCATGCCTGTACTGACCTCGCCCTTCGCTGAACTCGATCTGATCCGCCAGCCCGATCAACCCAACGAGCCGCTGCAGGCGTTCGATGCGGCGGACGAGTACCTGCTGGCCTACATGGCCGAGCACCCGCTGCCCGCCCAGGCGCGCGTGCTGATTCTCAACGACAGCTTCGGCGCTTTGGCCATCAGCCTGCAGAGCGTCGTGCAAGTGATCAGCAGCGGCGATTCGTTCCTCGGCGCGCTAGGGCTGGAAAAGAACCTCACGCGCAACGGCCTGCCATTCGACAGTGTCGAGCTCATCCCGGCCAGCACCGATGTGCAAGGTCCGTTCGACCGTGTACTGGTGCGCGTGCCCAAGACCCTTGCCCTGCTCGAAGAGCAACTCATCCGCCTGCACGGCCATCTGGCACCCTGCGCCGAGGTGGTGGCCGCCGGCATGGTCAAGCACCTGCCTCACGCCGCCGGCGACCTGCTGGAAAAATACATCGGCACGATGCGACCTTCATTGGCCGTCAAGAAGGCCAGGCTGTTGATCGCTACCCATGAAGAAAAACCCGCACAGGCATCGCCCTACCCTACCCGCTATGTGCTGGACGAACCTGCGCTGACGCTGCTCAACCACGCCAACGTGTTCTGCCGCGAGGGCCTGGACATCGGCACTCGCGCATTCCTCCCGCACCTGCCGCGCAACCTGGGCTCGGCGCGCGTGGCCGACCTGGGCTGCGGCAACGGCGTGCTGGCCATCGCCAGCGCCCTGGCCAACCCGGAGGCGCACTACACGCTGGTCGATGAATCGTTCATGGCCGTGCAATCGGCGCGGGAGAACTGGCAAGCAGCCCTGAGCAGCCGTGAGGTCGAGGTTCGCGCCGGCGATGGCCTGGCGGGCCAGGCACCGCAGTCGCTGGACGTGGTGTTGTGCAATCCGCCGTTCCATCAGCAGCAAGTGGTAGGCGATTTCCTGGCGTGGCGGATGTTCCAGCAAGCACGCGAAGCCTTGGTTACCGGCGGCGACCTGTACATCGTCGGCAATCGCCACCTGGGCTATCACAGCAAACTGGCGCGCCTGTTCCGGGCCGTCGAACAGGTCGCGTCCACGCCCAAGTTCGTGGTGCTGCGCGCACGCAAGTAAGCGCACTGCACAGGCACTCAGATGCCCTCAGGCAAAAAAAAGCCCTCCGCAAGGAGGGCTGTAAAATGAGCACTGCCAGAGCAGCACTGATGGGATTCAATGGGATTTCATCCCCGCCGCCGTCATGAACAGGCGGATCAACATGGCAAACAAGCCCAGCGCGACGACGCTGCCGGCATAGATCACCACCAGCCAGCCCAGGCGTTTCCACAAAGGCTTTTTCTCTTCGCTGTGCGTAACGATCGGTTTCTCGCTCATGCTTCTACTCCTGCCCGACCCAGGCCTTGCAGCCTGGGCAGCGGCGGTTGGACTAGTGGTAGCCGTCTTCGTGGGTAACCTTGCCGCGGAACACGTAGTAGCTCCAGAAGGTGTACACCAGGATGATCGGAATGATGAACAGCGTGCCCACCAGGATGAACCCCTGGCTCTGCGGCGGCGACGACGCGTCCCAGATCGAGATCGACGGCGGGATGATGTTCGGCCACAGGCTGATGCCCAGCCCGCTATAGCCCAGGAACACCAGCAGCAGGGTCAGCAGGAACGGCGTGTAGTGCGCGTTGCGCTTCACCGACCGCAGCAACCCGACGACCGTGGCCAGCACCAGGATCGGCACGGGCAGGAAGTAGAACAGGTTCGGCGTGCTGAACCAGCGCGTGGCGATGTCGTCATGGGCCAGCGGCGTCCAGATGCTGACGATACCGGTCACGATCAGTAGCCCGTAGGTCAGCGGCGGCGCCAGCTTGTGCATGGCCTGCTGCAGGCTGCCTTCGGTTTTCATGATCAACCAGGTGCAACCGAGCAACGCGTAGGCAACGATCAGTGCCAACCCGCAGAACAGGCTGAACGGCGTCAACCAGTCGAAGCCACCACCGGCATAGTTGCGGTCGACCACGGCAATGCCGTCGATGTACGCACCCAGTGCCACGCCCTGGAAGAACGTAGCCGCCAGCGAGCCGCCAATGAACGCCTTGTCCCAGACATGGCGCTTGGCCGCAGTAGCCTTGAAGCGGAACTCGAACGCCACGCCACGAAAGATCAGGCCCATCAGCATCAGGATCAGCGGCAGGTACAGCGCCGACAACACCACCGAGTAGGCCAGCGGGAAGGCGCCGAACAACGCCGCACCGCCCAGCACCAGCCAGGTTTCGTTGCCGTCCCAGACCGGCGCCACGGTATTCATCATGACATCGCGGTCGCCTTCGTCCTGCATGAAGGGGAACAGGATGCCGATGCCCAGATCGAAGCCGTCCATGATCACGTACATCATGATGCCGAAGATGATGATCACGGCCCAGATGAACGGAAGGTCGATACCCATGCTTAGTGCCCCTTGCTCAAGGTGTCGGTGTGGCCTTCTTCGGTGCCTTCATGGGCAGCCGAAAGAGGACGTGCAGGCGTGCGCTGGGTACCAGGGCCACCGGTGTTGATCTTGTCTTCGTGCGCCTTGGGACCCTTGCGCACCAGGCGCATCATGTAGCCCAGGCCCACGCCGAACAGCGCGAAATACACCACGACGAACATCACCAGGGTGAAGGTCATTTGGCCGATGCTGTGGTTGGAGGAGGCGTCGGCGGTGCGCATCAGGCCGTAGACCACCCACGGCTGACGGCCGATCTCGGTGGTGAACCAGCCCGCCAGGATCGCGATCAGGCCCGATGGCCCCATCCACAGCGTCAGGTAGAGGAACGGACGGCAGGTGAACAGCGCATCTTTCTTGCGCAGCCATACGCTCCACAGACCGACGAAGATCATCAGCATGCCCAGTCCGGCCATGACGCGGAACGACCAGAAGATGATGGTCGAGTTGGGCCGGTCTTCCTTGGCAAAGGACTTGAGCGCGGGTACCTGCTTGTCCAGGCTGTGGGTCAGGATCAGGCTACCCAGGTAGGGAATCTCGACGGCGAAACGGGTCTTCTCCGCTTCCATGTCGGGCCAGCCGAACAGGATCAGCGGGGTGGCCTCGTCACCCTTGTTTTCCCAGTGGCCTTCGATCGCGGCGATCTTGGCCGGCTGGTGCTCGAGCGTGTTCAAGCCGTGCATGTCACCCACGAAGGCCTGCACGGGCGCCACGATCAGCGCCATCCACATGGCCATGGAGAACATCCGGCGGATGGCCGGGGTGTTGCGACCGCGCAGCAGGTGCCAGGCCGCCGAGGCGCCGACGAAGAACGCCGTGGCCACGAATGCGGCAATGGACATGTGCACGAGGCGATACGGGAACGAGGGGTTGAAGATGACCGCGAACCAGTCGACCGGAATCACCCGGCCGTCGATGATCGCATGGCCCTGGGGGGTCTGCATCCAGCTGTTGGACGCAAGAATCCAGAACGTGGAAATCAGCGTGCCGATTGCCACCATTATCGTCGAGAAGAAGTGCAGGCCACGGCCCACGCGGTTCCAGCCGAACAGCATGACACCCAGGAAGCCCGCTTCCAGAAAGAACGCAGTGAGTACTTCGTAGGTCAGCAACGGCCCGGTGACGGCACCGGCGAAGTCGGAGAAGCGGCTCCAGTTGGTGCCGAACTGGTAGGCCATCACCAGACCGGACACAACGCCCATGCCGAAGTTGACTGCGAATATCTTCGACCAGAAGTGATACAGATCGCGGTAGGTGTCGTCACGGGTTTTCAGCCACATGCCTTCGAGCACAGCCAGATAGCTGGCCAGACCGATGGTGATGGCGGGAAACAGAATGTGGAACGAGACCGTAAACGCAAACTGCATTCGGGCGAGATCGATTGCCTCTAAACCGAACATGGGGCTTCCTCTATCAGGTGAACCGGCGCAGGCGGGCGGCCCATGCCAGCGGCCCCTGCGAGGGGAGCGCGGTCTGATGACTTCGTTCTAGTGGAGTCCACGTCGCAGGGATTGTGGCCGTTTGGCCGCCATGCCGCGCCAGACGAGGCGTTGACATGGATGAAGACACCTTCAAAGAGTAGCCTTGTTTGCAGCCTTGGCCCGTGTGGTTTAGTGCCGCACGACCAGATGTCGCACCCGGTTTACTTTCCTCTGGTATGGGCTTTGAAGAGGCTATCTGTTACCCAAAAAGGCCCGACAGGTACCGCGCAGGCACCTGCCGGGCCAGGTTCCTCAGAGCACCTTGTCCAGCGTGATGGGAAACTCGCGAACACGCTTGCCGGTAGCGTGGTAGATGGCGTTGGCCACTGCAGCGGCAACCCCGACGATACCGATTTCGCCGACGCCTTTGGAACCCAGGGCGTTGACGATGTCGTCAGGCTCGTCGACGAAGATCACTTCGATGTCGTTGATGTCCGCGTTCACTGGAATGTGATACTCGGCCAGGCTGTGGTTCATGAACCGGCCCAGGTTATGGTCGGTCTGGGTCTCTTCCTGCAGCGCCATGCCCAGGCCCCAGACCACCCCGCCGAGAATCTGGCTGCGGGCCATTTTCGGATTGACCACGCGACCGGCGGCCACGGCGCTGACCACACGGGTCACGCGGATGGTGCCAAGGTCTTCGTCGACCTCCACTTCAACGAACACCGCCGAATGCGTAGCCGTGGCATAGCCTTCGCGCTTCTTGTCCGGCTTGGCGTCGACCTGCGCCTCGAAAGTGTCCGAGCCGTCGATGCTGGCCAGGTTCGCCAGCGACAAATGGTGGCCAGGGCAACGCAGTTCGCCGTTCTCGACGAACACCTGGGTAGGATCGGCGTCGGCAAACGCCGGCTGCACCTGGCTGGCCGCGTGGATCAACTTGGCCTTGAGTGCCTCGCAGGCCTGCTGCACAGCCGTGCCTACCGAAGACACGGTGAACGAGCCACCCTGCAGCGGCGCCGTAGGCAGCGACGAGTCGCCCAGCTTGAACTCCACGTCCTGCGCGGCGACGCCGGCCGCCGCAGCGGCAATCTGGGTCATCACGGTATAGGTACCAGTGCCGATGTCGGTGGTCGCACTGCTCACCACCAGCTTGCCTTGCTTGTCCAGCCTGGCCTTGGCGCTGGCCGGCATCTGCATGGCTTCCCAGACCCCACCGGCCATGCCCATGCCCACCAGTTGGTTATCGCGGCGCATGCTGCGCGGCTCGACCTTGCGCTGGCTCCAGCCGAAGCGTTCGGCACCCTGCTGATAGCAGGCCTTGAGCTCTTTGCTGGAATACGGCTTGCCTTCGTTCTGATTGGTGTCGGAGAAGTTGACCAGGCGCAGCTGGACCGGGTCGATTTTGGCCGCCACGGCCAACTCGTCCATCGCGCACTCCAGGCCGATCATGCCCAGGGCCGCACCCGGCGCCCGCATGTCCAGCGGCGTGAACACGTCCAGCGGCACCAGGTTGTAGGTCAGTTTGACGTGGTCACAGTGGTAGAGCATGCCGCTCCATTCCACGACATGTTCCGAGAAGTCTTCGAAGCGCGAGGTCTGCCCGGTCGCGGTGTGACCGACCGCCTGCAGCTTGCCATCGGCACTGCAGGCCAGCTGCAGTTGCTGCACGGTGCGTGGGCGGTAGCCAAAGGTGAACATCTGCTGACGGGTCAAGGTGACGCGCACCGAGCGCTTGAGGTGCAGGGCCGCCATGACGGCCAAAGGCAGCTGATACTGCGGACGCAGGCCAGAACCGAAGGCACCGCCGACAAAGGCGGCCATGACGCGGATCCGCTCCTTGTCCATGCCGAACACGTTGGACAGGTAGGTCTGGCAGTTCTGCGTGCTCTGGGTCTTGTCGTGGATGACCAGGCTACCATCGGCCTGGTAGAGCGCGGTGCTGGCGTGCGGCTCCATCGGGTTGTGGTGCTCGACCGGCGTGTCGTAGGTCGCGTCGACGGTGATCGGCGCAGCTGCGAATTGCCCGGCGAAATCGCCACGTGGCTCGGGCAGCTCGGCGGGTGCCGGCTTGGCGGCGGACAGCTGGGCGCGCAGGTCGGTCTGGTGGGATTCCTGGGCGTACTCGATGTGCACCAGCGAGCCTGCATGGCGGGCCAGTTCCAGGTTTTCCGCGACGACCAAGGCCAGGGGTTGACCACTGTAGAGCACGTTGTCGTTGTACAGCGGACGAAACGGCGAGCCATCGGCGGAGTCGTCGTCTTCGTATTTTTCGTCGTAGCTGGCCAGTTTCGGCCGGTTGGTGTGGTCGATCACGGCCACCACACCGGGCAGCGCCAGCGCTTTGGAAGCGTCGATGGAAACCACTCGACCATTGGCGATGGTGCTGGAGACAACGCTGCCGAACAGCAGGCCGTCTTCCGGGAACTCGCCGGCATAGCGCGCTTGACCCGTCACTTTGAGCAGACCCTCGACGCGGTCCATGGGTTGGCCAAGTGTGCTCATGGCTGCATCTCCCCTTTTGCGGCATCGCTCAGGGCACGGACTATCGCGCGGCGGGCCAGCTTGATCTTGAAGGTGTTGTGTTGCAGGCCGCGAGCGTCCTGCAGCAACAGGTCGGCGGCTTTGCCAAAGGTTTCGGCTGTGGCGGGCTGGCCGATCAGCAGGCGTTCCACCGCCTCGTCGCGCCATGGCTTGTGAGCAACCCCGCCCAGCGCCAGGCGGGCGTCGCGGATGGTCTCGCCGTCGAGTTCCAGAGCGGCCGCGACCGAGACCAGTGCGAACGCATAGGACGCCCGATCGCGAATCTTCAGATACTGGCTGTGCGCGGTGAAGCCGGCGGCAGGCAATTCCACTGCGGTAATCAGCTCGTCATCGGCCAATTGGTTGTCGCGCTCGGGGGCGTCGGCAGGCAGGCGATGAAAGTCGGCGAACTCGATGGTGCGTGCGCCGTTCGGGCCTTGTACATGAACCACGGCAGCCAGGGCCGCCAAGGCCACACACATATCCGAAGGATGGGTGGCCACGCATTGCTCGCTGGCGCCGAGAATGGCGTGAATGCGATTCAGGCCGTCCTTGGCCGGGCAGCCGGTGCCAGGCTCGCGCTTGTTGCACGGCATCTTCGAATCATAGAAGTAGTAGCAACGCGTGCGTTGCAGCAGGTTGCCACCGGTGCTGGCCATGTTGCGCAGCTGCGGCGATGCGCCCGCCAGAATCGCCTGGCTGAGCAATGGGTAACGCTGCTCGATCAACGGATGCCAGGCCAGGTCGGCATTGCTCACCAATGCGCCGATGCGCACGCCGCCGTCGGTGGTCTCCTCGACTTCACGCAGAGGCAGCCCGGTGATGTCGATGAGCTGCTCGGGCTGCAGGACGTTTTCTTTCATCAGGTCGAGCAGGTTGGTGCCACCGGCGATGAAGCGCGAGTGCGGGCCAGCCAGGCGTACGGCTTCATCGACGCCTGCAGGCTTGGCGTAGGTAAACGGATTCATGAGCGCTCGCCCCCCTGCACTTCGACCACTTCTTCGATGGCCGCGCGAATGTTGCTGTAGGCGCCGCAGCGGCACAGGTTGCCACTCATCAATTCCTTGATGTCGGCGCTGGATTCGGCACGGCCTTCGTTGATCAGGCCGACGGCGGAGCAGATCTGCCCAGGCGTGCAGTAACCGCACTGGAAAGCGTCGTGCTTGATGAATGCGGCCTGGACCGGATGCAGTTGGTCACCCTGCGCCAACCCTTCGATGGTGGTCAGTTCGGCGCCATCGCACATCACCGCCAGGGTCAGGCAGGCATTGACCCGTTTGCCATTGAGCAGCACGGTGCAGGCACCGCACTGGCCGTGGTCGCAGCCTTTCTTGCTGCCGACCAGGTCGAGTTGTTCGCGCAACAGGTCCAGCAGAGTGGTCCAGGGCAGCACGTCGAGTTGACGTAATTGGCCATTGAGTTGCAGGGAGATGCTGTGGCTGGCGTACGGCTGCGCACCAGCGCTGGGAGAAAGCGTGCTCATCGGGTCGACCTCACGGTAATTCAGCTTGCTGCGCGACATTTTTCTTGTCGCGTCGTTTGCAGGTACGACTTTGTGCGGTCGCCATTCGTTCAGACGAGCTGATGAGTGTTTCCATGCGGTGCTGCTGGTATGATGCGCGGCTTTTTTTACCGCCCGGATGTGCTTTGCTATCAGGGTCGACACTACAACACTCGACAACAACGGCAACGGCGCAAAAAGCGCCACAGGGAGCAGGCATGCTGGAAAGGCTGTTTCAACTCAAGGCGCACAACACCAACGTGCGCACGGAAATACTCGCCGGGGTGACGACCTTCCTGGCGATGGCCTACATCCTGTTCGTCAACCCCAGCATCCTGGGTGAAACCGGCATGGACAAGGGCGCGGTCTTCGTCGCGACCTGCCTGGCTGCCGCTATTGGCTCGACGATCATGGGTCTGATCGCCAACTACCCGATCGCCCTGGCGCCCGGCATGGGCCTGAACGCCTTCTTCACCTACACCGTGGTCCTGCACATGGGCCACACCTGGCAAGTGGCGCTGGGTGCGGTGTTCATCTCGGCCGTGTGCTTTTTCCTGCTGTCGATCTTTCGCATCCGCGAATGGATCGTCAACAGCATTCCCCTGCCGCTGCGCTCGGCCATCGCCGCCGGCATCGGCCTGTTCCTGGCGCTGATCGCCCTGCAGGGCGCTGGCATCGTGGTCGGCAATCCGGCCACGGTGGTGGGCATGGGCGACCTGACCAAGCCTGGCGCGGTGCTGGCGATCCTCGGCTTTTTCCTGATCGTTGCCCTGGAGGCGCGCAAGGTTCGCGGGGCGGTGCTGATCGGCATTCTGGTGGTGACCACCGCGTCGATCCTGCTGGGCTTCAGCCCGTTCAACGGGCTGGTGTCGATGCCGCCGTCGCTGGCGCCGACGTTCATGCAACTGGACATCGCCGGGGCCCTGGACATCGGCCTGCTGAGCGTGATCTTCGCTTTCCTTTTCGTGGACCTGTTCGACAACTCCGGGACCTTGATCGGCGTTGCCAAGCGCGCCGGCCTCATGGGCAAGGACGGCCACATGCCGAAGATGGGCCGCGCGTTGATTGCCGACAGCACGGCGGCCATGGCCGGCTCGCTGCTGGGCACCTCCACCACGACCAGCTACATCGAGTCCGCCGCCGGTGTGAGTGCCGGTGGCCGTACCGGGCTGACCGCCATCGTGGTTGCAGTGCTGTTTCTGCTGGCGCTGTTCTTCGCTCCGCTGGCTGGCAGCGTGCCGGCCTATGCCACGGCGCCGGCGTTGTTCTTCGTGGCGGTATTGATGGCCTCGGGGCTGGCTGAGATCGACTGGGACGACATCACCGAAGCCGCACCGGTGGTGGTCACTGCGCTGGCCATGCCTTTGACCTATTCGATCGCCAACGGCATCGCCTTCGGCTTCATCGCCTGGACCTTGATCAAGCTGCTGGCGGGCCGTACCCGCGACTTGAATTCGGCACTGGTGATCCTTTCCATTCTGTTCGTTGTGAAACTGGGCTGGTATCCATGAGTGCTGTTCTCGACCCCTCCTCCTACACCCAGCAACTGGATGAAAAAGTGGCGCGCCTGCGCGCGCTGCTGGCGCCGTTCGACGCGCCGGAACCGGCTGTCTTCGATTCGCCGCGCGAGCACTACCGGCTGCGTGCGGAATTTCGCCTGTGGCGCGAGGATGGCCAGCGTCACTATGCGATGTTCGCCCCCGGCGAGAAGCATGTACCGATCCTGATCGACAGCTTTCCCATTGCCAGCACCCGCATCAACGAGCTGATGCCGCGCCTCAAGGCCGCCTGGCAGAACGATGCAGCGCTGAGCAACAAGCTGTTTCAGGTGGAGTTCCTGACCACGCTGGACGGCGACGCCATGGTCACCCTGTGCTACCACCGCCCGCTGGACGAGCATTGGCAACGCGCGGCCGAGCAGTTGGCGAGCGATCTGGGCGTGAGCCTCATCGGTCGTTCCAAGGGCAAGCGTGTGGTCATCGGCCGCGACTATGCAGTCGAGGCGCTCGACGTCGCTGGCCGTACCTTCCGCTATCGCCAGCCCGAGGGCGCGTTCACCCAGCCCAACGGCACGGTCAACCAGAAGATGCTCAACTGGGCGTACGAGGCCCTGGGCCCGCGTGACGATGATCTGCTGGAGTTGTACTGCGGCAACGGCAATTTCACCCTGCCGCTGGCCACCCGAGTGCGCAAGGTCCTGGCCACGGAGATCAGCAAGACGTCGGTTGCCGCCGCCCTGCACAACCTCGACGACAATGGAGTCGACAACGTGACGCTGGTGCGTCTGTCGGCCGAAGAGCTGACCGAAGCGCTGAACGAGGTGCGTCCTTTCCGCCGCTTGCAGGGCATCGATCTCAAGGCCTATGACTTCGGTAGCGTATTCGTCGATCCGCCGCGGGCCGGCATGGATGCGGACACCTGCGAGCTGACCCGGCGCTTCGACAACATCCTGTACATTTCCTGCAATCCGGAAACCCTGGCGGCCAACATCCAGCAGCTGCATGACACCCACAAAGTGGCCAAGTGCGCGCTGTTCGACCAGTTTCCGTATACCCACCACATGGAATCGGGGGTCCTGCTGGTGCGCCGTTGAGGCGCGCCCTGCGCCATCGTCGAAAACCATTTGACGTAAGTAACTAGTTCGTACAATTTATCTCCATTGCACAAACAATAACAATGGAGTCACCTGATGAGCGGCAATAACGTCCTGGCAGGCCTGATCGGCGCCGGTATTCAGCAGTCCCGTACCCCGGCCATGCACGAGCGTGAAGGCGCCGCGCAAGGCTTGGGTTATGTTTACCGGCTGATCGATCTGGATGCGCTGAAGCTCGACAACGGCGCCCTCGAAGAGCTGCTCACTGCCGCTCAGCGCATGAGCTTTACCGGCTTGAACATCACTTTCCCTGCCAAGCAGGCGATCATCCCCCTGCTCGATGAGCTGTCGCCGGAAGCGGCCGGGATCGGTGCGGTGAATACCGTGGTGCTCAAGGACGGCAAACGGGTGGGCCACAACACCGACTGCCTGGGTTTCGCCGAAGGTTTTCGCCGCGGCATGCAGGGTGCCAAGCGCGACCGCGTAGTGCAGATGGGCGCCGGCGGCGCCGGTGCGGCAGTGGCCCATGCCTTGCTGCTCGAGGGTGTGGGGCAACTGACCATTTTCGATGTCGAGCCGGCACGGGCGCAGGCCTTGGCGGACAACCTCAACCAGCATTTCCCGGGGCAGCCGGCGCGCGTGGGCAGTGACCTGCTGGCGGCCTTGTCCGAGGCCGACGGACTGGTCAATACCACGCCGATGGGCATGGCCAAGCTGCCAGGCATGCCCGTGCCCAAGGCGGCATTGCACCCGGCGTTGTGGGTGGCCGAAATCGTCTATTTTCCGCTCGAGACCGAACTGCTGCGTGAAGCCCGCGCCTTGGGTTGCCGTACGCTGGACGGTGGCACCATGGCGGTGTTCCAGGCGGTGAAGGCCTTCGAGCTGTTCAGCGGCCGGCAAGCCGATGCCGAACGCATGATGGCGCATTTCGCCGAAATGAACGCATAAGTCAAAACCCACTACGCGGTGCGGCCGGACGCGGCTTGCACCGCTGCTACAGGAGATCGCGGTGTCTGTAGCAGCGGCGCGAGCCGCGTCGGCGGTGGGTGCGGTGGGTCAGGCGCAACGCAGTGTGGCCGGACGCGGCTTGCGCCGCTGCTACAGGGGATCGCGGTGTCTGTAGCAGCGGCGCGAGCCGCGTCGGCGGTGGGTGCGGTGTGTCAGGCGCAACGCGGTGTGGCCGGACGCGGCTTGCGCCGCTGCTACAGAGGGTGATATCGGCGCACATGGGGCATTTGTAGCAGCGGCGCGAGCCGCGTCGGCGGCCAAGGCGGTGTGTCAGGCGAAATGCCGCTACGGGGCCTTGATGAAGCGCAGGAGCGATTCGCAGAGCATTTCGCGGTGGTGCAGCTTCAACGTGGCTTCGTTGAAATCGACCTGGAACAACTCGCCGAAGGTGTGCTTGTTGGACACTCGGTAGAAGCAGAACGAGCTGATGAGCAAATGCACGTCCATGGCATCCAGGCCCGGACGAAACACGCCCTGTTCGGTACCACGTCGCAACAGGTCGGCCAATGCCAGCAGCACGGTCTTGTTCAACTCGCGAATGCTCGTGGACTTCTTGACGTACTCGCCCTTGTGCATGTTTTCGTTGCACACGATACGCACGAAATCCTCGTTGCGATCATGGTGATCGAAGCTGAACTCCACCAACCGCCGGATGCCTTCCACCGGCGTCAGCTCGTCCAGATGCAACTTCGCTTCGGTGCCGCGAATATCACCATAGAGTTTTTCCAGCACCTCCAGGTAAAGCTGCTCCTTGCTGCTGAAATAGTAATAGATCATGCGCTTGGAGGTGTGCGTACGCTCGGCGATGGCATCCACGCGCGCGCCCGCCAGACCCTGCTCGACGAACTCGGTGATGGCGGCCTGCAGGATGTTCTCGCGGGTCTTCTCGGGGTTGTTCTTGCGGGGCTTGCGAGGAACGTCGGTCGATTGCGCGTCCGCCTCTGAGATCGTAGTCATGCTGGGCTCACGGCCGTCGTTGGTCAGCGGCCATTATGCGGCGCGCCGCGCGCCCATGGAAAGCCCGCAGCACACCTGCGCTGCGGGCACGCCTTCACAGCTTGGCGTGACGGATGCCGCCGGCGCGCGCCTTGGCCATGGCCGACAGCCGCACGGCGACGTTGGCCGCGCCATAGCCGGCATAGCCACCACGACGCTGCAGCACCTCGAAGAAGAAACGCTCCTCGAACGGCTCCGTGTACACGTGGAACAGCTCGCCACCGTTGGCGTCACGGTCGTATAGCACGTTGTAGTACGCCAGTTCGCTGAGGAATTCGTCGTCGAAATCGAACCGCGCGCCCAGGTCGTCGTAATAGTTGAGCGGGATGTCCAGCAGTGCCACCCCAGCCTCCTTGGCTTTGCTCACGGCCGCGAAAATGTCGTCGCAATCGAAGGCGATGTGATGCACGCCCGAGCCGCGATAAGTCGACAGCGCATGGGAGATCGCTGTGTTGCGGTTCTCCGAGATGTTCAGCGGCAGGCGGATCGAGCTGCACTGGCTGCGCACCGCACGGCTTTTCACCAGGCCGTAGGGGTCGGGCAGCACCACCTCGTCGTCGGCCTTGAAGTCCAGCACGGTCTTGTAGAACAGCACCCAGCTGTCGAGGGTGTCCGGCGGTATGGCCATGGCCATGTGGTCGATGGACTTGAGCATGCCGGGTGTCGCCGCGGGCGCACTGAGGCTGAAATCGGACTCGTAGATGGTCGGCCCATCGCTGGCGTCGTCCACCAGGTAGATCAGGCTGCCATCCAGGGCCCGCACGGCCGCCAGCTGGCGCTCGTTAGGGCCGACCAGACCGCGGAAAGGCTGGGCCTTGTAGGCCACGGCGCGCTCCAGTGCCTTGGCGCTGTCCTTGACCCGCAACGCCGTGGCGCACAGTGACGGGCCGTGGGATTCGAAGAAGTTGTGGGCAAAAGAATAGGGTTCGGCGTTGAGAATCAGATTGATATCGCCCTGACGCAGCAGGCTGACGTTCTTGGAGCGATGCTGGCCGGCCTTGGCAAAACCCAGTTGCTGCAGCCAGTGGCTGAGCTTGGCGCCCAGGCTTTCGTCCACGGCGAACTCGAGAAACTCGATGCCCTGGTATTCATCCGCAGCCGGGGGCGCGAACAGAATGTCCATATTGGGCACTGCCGTGGCCTCCTGCTCCAGCAGCTTGCGGGTTTTTTCCTCGAGGTACAGCAGCGAGCGCAAGCCGTCGGCCGCGTTGGCCCGAGGCGGTGCGGCACGGAAACCGTCGTTGAAGATTTCCAGAGACAACGGCCCGGTGTAGCCGGTCTTGATGATCGGCGCGAGAAAGCCCGGCAGGTCGAACTCGCCCTGCCCGGGGAAGCAGCGGAAATGTCGGCTCCACTCCAGCACGTCCATGGCCAGAATGGGCGCATCGGCCATCTGCACGAAGAAGATCTTGTCGCCGGGAATGTCGGCTATCGCACGCGGATCGCCCTTGAGCGACAGGGTGTGAAAGCTGTCGAGCAGCACGCCCAGCGCCTTGTGGTCGGCCTGGCGAACGATGTCCCAGACCTGCTGGTAGGTGTTGACGTGGCGGCCCCAGGCCAGGGCTTCGTAGCCGATGCGCAGGCCACGCTTGTCGGCGCGCTCGGCCAATTGGCGCAGGTCGTCGACGAGAATCTGCTGTTCGCCCAGGGAGTCGGCAGCGGTATTGCTGCATACCAGCACCAGGTCGGTGCCCAGTTCCTGCATCAAATCGAACTTGTGCTCGGCGCGGTCGAAGTTGCGCGCCATGCGCGAGCGGTTGCCGCCTTCGAAGTCACGGAACGGCTGGAACAGGGTGATGGCAATGCCCAGGTCGGCGCACATCTGCCGAACTTCCCGGGGGCTGCCGTCGTAGTACAGCAGGTCGTTTTCGAAGATTTCCACGCCATCGAAACCGGCGGCGGCAATGGCTTCGAGTTTTTCCGGCAGGGTACCGCTCAGGGACACAGTGGCGATCGAACGCTGCATGGCACGCTCCAATGGCTGCTCGAGGGCTTACGGGGAGGCCTCGAAACGAGCCTTTTTCTGCAGTTCTGCCGTGCCCTTGCAAGCAGGCAAAACCGTGATGAAAGAAGTGGTTGTATCAGCTTGCTACTCTACCCGAGCACGTACCAACCAGTTAGTTTTGCGTGCGATTATCGACCAATTACCGCATGGGTCGATTGATTCGCCGGGGCCGTGTGCCCACCATCGTTCCCGACAGTGAAGCTGGTCGATGCACATTTTGCCAATCGACCGAGCGCGGACCGTCAGCACCGCCGGTCAACACCCCATAAGAATTTCAAGAACCCAGGTAATCGCTCATGCACACCCCTATCTGCTCCTGCGCCGTGTCCGTACCCGTCTTCGGTTGCGTCGAAGACTACCAAGACGCACCTGTCTGACCCCACCGAGCGCACCCCCTGACGGCGACGTCTCTGATACCGTGCACGCCGCTGTATCGGACTGCGCCGCGCTCAGTCGAAGTTCGGCGGTGGCTCCTGCCCACCGCGCCTGTACGGAAGGCCCCAACCATGACACAACCCCACAGCTCCGCCCTGCCCCGCGCCCAACAGGCGCCTGATGCCAAAGTCGGTTTCCGGGACATGGTCAAAGCCGGCGCCGCGGTCGGCAAGACTCGCTGGGGCATGCTCGCCCTGGTGTTCTTCGCGACCACCTTGAACTACATCGACCGCGCCGCGCTGGGCGTGATGCAGCCGATTCTGGCCAAGGAGATGAACTGGACGGCGATGGACTACGCCAACATCAATTTCTGGTTTCAGGTGGGCTACGCCATCGGCTTCCTGCTGCAGGGCCGGTTGATCGACAGGATCGGCGTCAAGCGCGTGTTCTTCTGCGCGGTGCTGCTCTGGAGCCTGGCCACCGGCGCCCATGGCCTGGCCACTTCGGCGGTGGGCTTCATGGTCTGCCGGTTCATTCTCGGGCTCACCGAGGCGGCCAACTACCCGGCCTGCGTGAAGACCACCCGGCTGTGGTTCCCGGCCAGGGAACGCGCGGTGGCCACTGGCATCTTCAATGCCGGGACCAACGTGGGTGCCCTGCTGACGCCGATGATGCTGCCACTGATCCTCAGCGTCTGGGGCTGGCAGGCGGCGTTTCTCACCATCGCCCTATTGGGCCTGGCCTGGGCGGTATTCTGGGGCCTGAAGTACTTCGACCCGGACCAGCACCCCCGGGTCAAGGCCAGCGAACTGGAATACATCCAGGATCAGGAAGCGCCCGAACAAGCGGGCGTGCCGTTCTGGAAGATCATGACCATGCGCGGCACCTGGGCCTTCGCCGGGGCGTTCATGATGACGGCCCCGGTGTTCTGGTTCTACCTGTACTGGCTGCCGCCGTTCCTCAATCAGCAATACCAGTTGGGCATCAACGTCACCCAGATGGGCATTCCGCTGATCATCATCTACCTGAGTGCCGACGTCGGCAGCGTGGGCGGCGGCGTGCTGTCGTCGTTCCTGATCGGACGCGGCATGCAACCGGTCAAGGCGCGGCTGCTGTCGATGCTGGTGTTTGCGCTGGCGATCATCAGCGTGGTGTTTGCTGCTGGCGCGGCCAACCTGTGGGTGGCGGTGGCGGCGATCTCGCTGGCCATTGCCGCGCACCAGGCGTGGACGGCCAACATCTGGAGCGTGGTGATGGACTACACACCCAAGCACATGATGAGCACGGTGTTCGGCTTCGGCGGCATGTGCGCGGCGGTGGGCGGGATGTTCATGACGCAGGTGGTGGGGTACATCCTGACGGTGACCAACAACAACTACACGGTGCTGTTCACGATCATTCCGGCGATGTATTTCATTGCCCTGGTGTGGTTGTACCTGATGGCACCGCGCAAGGTGCCGCAGGGGGGTTGAGCCAGGCGCGGCCTACATCCCAGCCAATAACGCCTGGGTTTTCTCGAGGGCCATCCGCGCTCTTTCATAAGCGCTCACACCCTGTTCCAGCAGGCGCGCCGTGGGTATCTCCAGGCTCAGCGGGATATCCCCAGGCAGTGCCCGCAGCAAGCCGACCAGGTCGCAATCACCGTCTCCGGGAAAACGTCGTTCCTGGCGCGCCTGGCGCAGTATCTCGGCCATGTCATCGGGACGCGGTCCTGCCACGTCGCACAGCTGGGCATAACGCAAACGGTGCGCCGGCAGGGTCCGCAGCTCTTCGAGTCGCGAGTTGGAGCGGTCGAAATGAAAGGCATCGACCAGGATGCAGGCATTGTCGCGACCGGCCTTGTCGAGCATGACCATCGCACTGGCCAGGTCCGGGCAGTCGGTCCACGGCATGAATTCCAGGTGCGGATGGATGCCATAGGGCCGCGCCAGGTCGCACAGCTCGGCCAGATTGTCGCTGGCCCTTTGCAGGTCTGGATCATTACCCGCCACCAGCAATTCGCTCGCGCCGAACTCGGCGCCCAAGGCCAGGTGAGCTTCGAACTCCGCCACGCGGGTAAATGGCTTGAGCCGCAGGATTTCGATGTCCAGCACCTTGATGCCGGTGTCACGCAACCGTGCGGCGGTCTGGCGTTGCAATGCCTTGTCGCGCAGCAGCGGATAATGGTGCTCTTCGGCGGTAGCCGGCTCGGTACGCAGGCCGATGTGGCTGTAGCCGGCGCGGGCAGCGACTTCGACCATCTCGGGAGGCGACAGCTCGAGCACGGTCAATGCGGCCAGGGACAGGATACGGTGGGTCATGGACGGTTCCTTGGGGCGTGAAAGGGACGACGGTGGCCAGGGCACGAGGATGTCAGCCAACCCACCGGCCTAGCCCAAGGCACGTGGCGCACAGGCGCATCCGCTGCGTATCGCTTCGCCGATGGCGTCGACCAACGCCAGGGTGCGCGCGGCATCCGCTGCGCTCACCAGCGGCTCGGCGTGCCCACGCGCGACCTCGACGAAATGCTCCAGCTGCACGCGCAACGCCTCTGCAGAGTCAAAGGTTTCCTGCACCTGCAGCAAGGGCTCATGCCAACCTGCGCCCGGTTCGGCGTAATGCCAGCGCTTGAGTTGCGGCACGCTCAGCGCACCGGCAGTGCCAGCCAGCAGGTAGCACGGCTGATCGGCCTGGCGTGGATAGACCGGGTTCTCGCCCGAGCCAAGCTCCCAGCTCCAGGGCGCAGCCACACCGTCGGAACCGGTCAAGGTGCCCAGCACGCCGTTTTCGAACTGCAGCAACACCGCCAGACTGTCGTGGTTGCCGAAGCCGCGAATGCCATTGCTGCCGAAGGCCTGCACCTGGCGGACTTCGCCGCACAGGTAGCGCAGCAGATCGAGGTCATGAATCAGGTTGGTCAGCAGCATTCCGGCCCCTGGTTCGCGGCGCCAGGCAATGTCGAAATAACTGTCGGGTTTCTGCAGCTGCCACAACGCTGTCACCGTGGTCAGGCGGCCGAGCACGCCGCTTTGCACGACTTGCCGGGCCCGGCTGATCATCGGGTTGTGCCGCCGGTGATGACCGACCAGGACCGGTACGCCGCTGGCGGCGCTGGCAGCTACCAGCGCGGCCACTTCGTCCAGATCGACCCCTACCGGTTTTTCCAGCAGCACGGGCACACCGGCTGCCAGGCAATCGAGTGCCGTGCGCACATGCTGAGCATTCGGGTTGGCCACGATGACGGCTGCAGGCGTTACCTGCGCCAGCATCTGCCGATGATCGGTGAAATGTGGCACCGCACATTCAGCGGCAAAGGCGGCTGCCTGAGGACCGGGGTCGGCGATGGCGCAGAGTTGCGCTGCATCCATTTCTCGCAGGTGCTGGTAATGCTGTCGGCCCATGGTGCCGGCACCGATCAGGGCAATTTGCAGAGGGACGGTCACGATGAAATCCTTTGTTTTTTATTCTCTCCACTTATTTAGAACCGAGTTCCGGAATATTTCAAGTCATGGATAACGGATTGGCGACGAATCGACGGACCCAGACGGCATCGCTGTTCCAACGCTCAGCTGAACAGCTCCGACGCCAGGCTGACCTGAGACAGCTCCTGTGCCGCAGCCAACAGCCCATTCGCCAATTCGTGCAGGCGTGCCTCTGACAATCGCGCGCTGGGCCCGGCAACGCTCAGCACACCCACCACGTGAGCGTCCCGTGGATGCCGGATGACCGCAGCCAGGGCCGAAGTGCCCAGCGCGGAGCTCTCGACCACCCAGGCATAGCCGGCCTCGCGGGCCAGGCGCAGACGCTCGAGCAGATCGGCATTGGAACGCGGGGCGTTCGGCCCGAAGTCGTCACGGCTGGCAATACCTTGCTGCTCAACCAGGGCCAGCGCCTTGGCATCGCTCAGCGTGGCCAGCCAGGCGTGGCCGGAGGCGGTGTAGAACAAGGGCGCATCGCGCCCCATTTCCGGGTCGTAGCGCAGGCCGGAGCGAGCGCCCTGGGATTTGGCGATCCAGGTTTGCCGCTCACCCTCGATCACTCCAAGACGCACCAGTTCGCCTGTGTCCTGAGCCAGGCGATCGAGAATCGGCTGGACGATATCGGCACCACTGCCCGAGAGGTACTGGAAGCCCAACGCAACCAGCTTGGTCGACAGGTGATAGCGCAAGGTTTCGGTGTTCTGCCGCACATACCCCAACCGGCTCAGTTCGGAAAGCATGCGATGGGCCGCGCTCTTGGGCATGCCCAATTGCTCGGCAAGGGCCTGCAAAGCTTGGCCGCGGGGTTCGTTGGTAAGGCGCTCAAGCAGGCTGAGCGCCCGTTCGATCTGACTGCCGGCCATGATAGGGCTCTCGGGAAGTTGGAACGGGTAGAAAAATTCTGCCGATTCTACACTTGGCGATTCGGCCAGCAATCCATAGAATGTGGAACCAGGTTCTATAAAATATAAGTCGACCCACCTGCCGCTCTGGAGATTCGCCCCATGCCTGCTTCCGATTGCGTAACGCCCCCTGTGGAGTGCGATGTACTGGTGATCGGCTCGGGGGCCGCAGGCCTGGCCACGGCAGTCACCGCCGCCTACCACGGGCTGAGCGTGATCGTGGTCGAAAAGGACAGCACCTTTGGCGGCGCAACTGCCTGGTCCGGTGGCTGGATGTGGGTGCCGCGCAACCCGTTGGCCCGGCGCGCCGGCATCGATGAAGATCCGGCCCTGCCTCGCACCTACCTGCAACATGAACTGGGCGCGCGCTTCGATCCGGCGCGGGTCGATGCCTTCCTCGAGGCCGCCCCGCAGATGGTCGCGTTCTTCGAGAAACACACCCGTCTGCAATTTGCCGACGGCAATGCCATCGCCGATATCCATGGCGATACCCCAGGCGCCGGCACCGGTGGCCGCTCGGTCATCGCGGCCCCCTACGACGCACGCCAGCTCGACAAGAAGCTGCTCAAGCGCCTGCGCAGAACGATGCGCGAAACCTCCTTCCTGGGCATGCCCATCATGGCGGGGGCTGACCTGAGCGCCTTTCTTACGCTGACTCGATCTTGGCGTTCGCTACTGCACGTCAGCCGGCGAGTGGGCCGACATCTGTTCGACCTGGCCTGGCACGGACGCGCCATGCAACTGCGCAACGGCGTTGCGCTGGTGGCGCGGCTGGTAAAGTCGGCCGATGATCTGGGCGTTCTGCTGTGGGAGTCGGCGCCGGTCCGGCGGTTGTCGATGCAGGGCTCGCGGGTGTGCGGTGCAGTGGTCGAGACGGCCAAGGGTGAGGTCACGATAAGCGCGCGCAAGGCCGTGATGCTGGCCACTGGCGGTTTCGCCAACGATATCGAGCGGCGTCGCAGCCTGTTCCCGCGCACGCCCACCGGCCATGAGCACCTGGCCCTGCCACCGCTGGGCGTCGAAGGCGACGGGCTGCGCCTGGGCGAGGCGGCCGGCGGCGAAGTGGCCACCGAACTGGCGTCGGCCGCAGCCTGGTGCCCGGTTTCGCGAGTGCCCTACGCCGACGGCAGCGTCGGCCACTTCCCGCACATCATCGAACGGGCCAAGCCCGGCATCATCGGCGTGCTGGCCAACGGCAAGCGCTTCGTCAATGAGGCTGACGGCTACTACGACTACGTCCAGGCCATGGTCGAACACGCCCCCGGTACTGAGGTCGCCTCCTGGCTGATATGCAGTCATCGCTTCCAGCGTCGCTACGGATTGGGCATCTCGCGGCCTTTTCCCCTGCCGCTCAAGCCACACCTGGACAGCGGATACCTCAAGGTGGGCAGTACGCTGGAGGCATTGGCTAGCGCCTGCGGCATCGACCCGGCGGGGCTGCGCCGTACGGTGGACGACTTCAACCGGCACGCGCGCCAGGGGCAGGACCCGGCATTCGGCCGCGGCGGCAGCGCCTACAACCGCAAGCAAGGCGATGCGCTGCACCGGCCCAACCCGTGCGTGGCACCGATCGAACAGGGGCCGTTCTATGCGGTCAAGGTTGAAGCGGGCAGTTTCGGCACCTTCGCCGGGCTCAAGACCAATGAGCACGCACAGGTGCTTGATCGTCAGGGCCTGCCCATTGCCGGGCTGTACGCCGCCGGCAGCGACATGGCCAGCATCATGGGCGGCCATTACCCGGCCGGTGGCATCAACCTGGGCCCTGCCGCCACCTTCGGCTACGTCGCCGCGCGGCACATTGCCGGGGCAACGCAGGACGAATAACCGCCATTAGAGAAGGAGATCGACATGCAACTCATCACCAACGCGCAGCACCTGAAGATGCCGAAACTGGGGCTTGGCACCTGGCCGATGCTTGGCGAGGAGTGCACCTCGGCCGTGATTCAAGCACTGGAACTGGGCTATCGGCACATCGATACCGCCGCCGGCTACAACAACGAGGCCGCCGTGGGTCGTGGCCTGACCGAGTCCGGGGTGCCGCGCGGCGACATTCATGTCACCAGCAAGGTCTGGTGGGACAAGCTGGCGCCCGACGCGATGCGCGAATCGTTCCAGAACACCTTGAGCGCGCTGCAAAGCGACTACATCGACCTGTTCCTGATCCACTGGCCCGGCCAGGAGGGCTGGGATGTGAAAGCAGCCATCGACACCCTGGTGTCGTTCAAGCAGGACGGCCGCGCGCTGAACATCGGCGTGGCGAACTTTCCCCTGCCGCTGCTGCGCCATGTCATGGAAGATTTGAACGCCCCGTTGGCGGCGATCCAGGTTGAATACCATGTGACCCTGGGCCAGAACGCCCTGCTCGACTACGCCCGCAAACATGACATGGCGCTGACCGCCTACAGCCCGTTGGTGCGCAACAAGGTGTCGCAGATTCCCGAGCTGCAGCAGATCGCCAGCAAGCACGGTGTACTGCCGACCCAGGTGGCACTCAAGTGGCTGCTGGATCAGGAGAACGTGGCGGCAATTCCGAAGGCGGCGAGCAAAGCCAACCAGCAGAGCAACCTGGATGCGCTGAAGGTGCAGTTGGACGATGAAGATCGTCGGATCATTGCGGCGCTGCCCAAGGATCAAAGATTGGTGAGCCCGGATTTCGCGCCCAAGTGGGATTGAGGTAGGGCTTTGAATCGCGGTGCTCCCATTCGCGGGCAGAGCCCGCTCCCACAGATTGCCCAGAGGTCACACGGGAGACCTGTGGGAGCGGGCTCTGCCCGCGAATGAAGGCACCGCAATATCCAATCAGAAATCGAAAAACACCGTCTCCCCTTCCCCTTGGATACGCATATCGAAACGGTAGGCCAGCTTGCCGTCCACCTCGCAGCGCGTTGCAATCAGGGTTTCCCGGCGCGCGGGTTGTTCGATCAGATTCAGCACCGGGTCCTTGCCATTGGCTTCGGCCTCATCGCTGAAATACAGCCGCGTGTGCAGGTGAATGTTCACCCCGCGGGCGAACAGACTGATGTTGATGTGCGGCGCCATCGGTACGCCAGCGGCGTTGTTCACCACACCTGGCTTGATCGTCTGCACGGTCCATTCGCCGGCATCGAACGTGGTGGCGGTACGGCCAAAGCTGTTGAAGGGTTGGTTCTGGTCGAAATCGATGTGGTAGTGGCCCTGATCATCGGCCTGCCACAGTTCCAGGAACGAGTCGCGCACCAGATGGCCATTGCCGTCGTAGACATTGCCCAACAGCAGGATGTGCTCGCCTGGCGCTTCGGGCTTGGCCATCTGGTTCCAGATTTCATGCTCGCGCGGCTCGATGCCGGCCGCCGCCAGGGCCAGGCCGATGTGAACGTAGGGGCCAGCTGTTTGTGACGGGGTTTCTTTAAGCAGTTCGATAGGCATGTCGATTCCCCTCAACGGTTTTCGAAGTGAGTCTTGCGCTGACCGCGCAGCACGATGTCGAAACGGTAGGCCAGGCAATCCATCGGATTGGCGTTGGCCATGTCCAGCCTGGCGATCAGGCTCTGCACCGCCTCGGGGTCGTTGATCGACTTGACGATGGGGCACATCGGGATCAGCGGGTCGCCTTCGAAATAAAGCTGGGTGATCAACTTGGTGGCGATCGACGGGCCGCTCACCGAGAAATGCACGTGGGCCGGGCGCCAGTCGTTCGGCCCGTTGCGCCAAGGGTACGGGCCCGGCTTGATGGTACGGAAACTGTAGTAGCCCTCGCTGTCGGTCAGCGTGCGGCCGACACCGCCGAAGTTGGGGTCCAGGGGCGCCAGGTAGCGGTCGTTCTTGTGCCGATAGCGGCCACCGGCGTTCGCCTGCCACATTTCCACCAGGGTATTGGCAATCGGCTTGCCGAATTGGTCGCAGACGCGCCCGGCCAGAATGATCCGCTCGCCGATCGGCAAGCCGCCATGGTTGTAGTTGAGCAGCAGGTCGTTATCGAACTCGCCGAACTTGAGGTGGGCGAAGTTGGGGCCGGTGCTTTCACTGGCCGACTGCGGAATGCTCACCAAGGCCTGGCGCGGCGAGCGCATGGTCGAGGTCTTGTAGTCGGGCGTCAGCGCCTTGGGGTGCCAGTTGCGATCACGGATGATGAAGCGACTGCTGTCTTGGGAAGACATGCCGTTCTCCTGTTATTCGATTTATAGAGGACCTGTTTTAAGGCTTCGTACTAGTCTCAAGGAAATGGCCGACAACGAATATTGAAAAACACGGTCACAGGCATACCCGAATGGTTATGCATGAATCGAGTGAGGATTTGCCATGTTATGGAAGAAAGGCCGACGCAGCGATAACGTCGTGGATGCCCGCGGTGATGGTGGCGGCAGTGGCGGCGGCGGGATGCGCATGGGCGGCAAGGGCCTGAGCCTGACCGCCGTGGTGCTGATCGTCGGCTTCGGCCTGCTGACCGGGCAGGACCCCATGCAGATTCTCGGTGAACTGACCGGCCAGGGCCAGCAGGCCGCGCCGGTCGACACCAGCCAGCGCAAGGCGCCACCGGCCAACGATGAGCAGGCCGAATTCGTCAGCACGGTACTGGGCGATACCGAAGACACCTGGAAGCAGATCTTCCAGCAAGGTGGCCACACCTACAAGGAACCCAAGCTCATCCTGTTCAGCGGCCAGGTGCAGTCGGCCTGTGGCTACGCGACGGCGGCCAGCGGACCGTTCTATTGCCCCGCCGACCAGCAGGTGTATCTGGACATGGCGTTCTTCCGCGAAATGTCCCAGCGTTTCGGCGCCGCCGGCGATTTCGCCCAGGCCTACGTGATCGCTCACGAGGTGGGTCATCACGTACAGACCTTGCTGGGCGTGTCGGATCAGGTGCAGAAAGCTCGTCAGGGTGGCCAGCGCATGGAAGGTGCCAATGGCTTGCTGGTGCGCCAGGAACTGCAGGCCGATTGCTTCGCCGGGGTCTGGGCGTTCAATGGGCAGAAGCGCTTGAACTGGCTGGAGCCGGGTGACATCGAAGAAGCCTTGAACGCTGCCAATGCCATCGGCGACGACCGTCTGCAACAGCAGGGCCAGGGTCGTGTAGTGCCCGATTCGTTCACCCACGGCACCTCGGCGCAGCGCGTGCGCTGGTTCAAGGCCGGCTTCGCCCAGGGCCAGATCGTCCAGTGCGACACGTTCGCGGCCAAGAGCCTCTGAATGGTTTGCCCACCACCACCTGCCCAGCAGGTGGTGGCGGGTTCAGATCAGTTCGCGCAGGTGCGCGCAGTCCAGCGCATGCCAGTCCGCCAGCTCCGGCCAGAGGTTCTCCGGCTGGTTGACCAGCACCGTGGCGGTGCCAGCCGCCCGGCCGGCCTGAAGGTCCATCCGATGATCCCCTACCATGACCATGTCCGGCTGGCGCACGCGCCAGGCGCTGGCCAAGCGCAATAGCCCGGCCGGGTCTGGCTTGTGCGCAGCTTCGTCGCGGCCCAGCACATCGTCGGCTTGAAAACAGTCGGCGATGCCGATCGCCTGCAGGCTGATGTGCGCCAGTTCGCGTGCGTTGCGCGTGAGAATGCCCAGACGATGGCCACGGTCGGCCAGTTCGCGGACCAGCTCCACCGCGCCAGGTGCTGGCGCCGAGGCCACAGCCAATGCGCGCTCGTGTTCCAGCAACCAGGCATGCTTGGCATGTGATTCTTCGGCCGGCAAGGTGGCCAGGTGGTCAAGAATGTCGGCCTCCTGCGGAATCTCAAGATGACGGCGGATGGCGGCAAAGTCATGCACGGCCACGGTCAGCGTGCCGTCCAGGTCGAACACCCAGTGGCGAACCCGCGCCAGGCTCATGACCAGTCCTGCCGATGGCGGATCAGACCTTCCTGGGCCGATGACGCCACCAACTGGCCGGCGCGGTTGTACACACTGCCGCGGGCGAAGCCACGCGCGTTGCCCGCCCAGGGGCTGTCCAGGGCATACAACAGCCAGTCGTCGGCGACCAGGTTGCCGTGGAACCACAGCGAGTGATCGAGGCTGGCGATCTGCATATCGCGGTGCCACACCGACTTGCCGTGGGGCAGCAACGAAGTGGTCAGCAGGTTGAAGTCCGAGGCATAGGCCATGACGTACTTGTGCAAGGCGGGGGTCTGGGCGAGTGCGCCGTCGGCGCGAAACCAGATGTATTTGATCGGATCGGTCGGCGTGGGGTTGTACGGGTCGCGCTCGGCCACGGGGCGCATCTCGATGGGTTTGCCGCACAGCAATTTGTCGCGCATGTGCGCAGGGATCAGATGGGCCACCTGCTGCATCAGCTCAAGCTCGGTGGGCAGGTTTTCCGGCCCGACCACTTCGGGCATCACACTTTGATGGGCAAAGCCTTCTTCGTCGTACTGAAACGAGGTGGTACCGGTAAAGATCGGTTGGCCCTTCTGCACGGCGGTCACCCGGCGCGTGCTGAAACTGCCGCCGTCACGCACTCGGTCGACCATGTACACCACCGGCAGCTGGGCATCGCCGGGGCGCAGGAAGTAGCCATGCAGCGAATGCACGTGGCGATCGGGCTCGACCGTCTGGCTGGCAGCCGACAACGACTGGCCCAGCACCTGGCCACCGAACAGCTGGCGAAAGCCCAGGTCCTGGCTGCGGCCGCGGAACAGGTTTTCTTCTATGGGTTCCAGGCTCAGCAGCTCGACCAGATCGTCCAACACATGGCTCATTCAAAACTCCTCGGCATAGGCATTACCCACATAGGCAGAACCAAATGGGCGCAATGATAGCGGACACTTGTACTGCGGACACCTGTGGGAGCGCTAGCGAGTGTGCTGCCACTGATCCTGGGTGATGCGGTACAGCATGTGCCGCTGCAATTCATGCCCGGGCAGGTTAGGGTGGTCGAAGTCGCCCTCTGGGTCGCGCAGCATGCCGATCGATTGCATCACTTTCTCCGACGACACATTGGCCACCGCCGTGAACGCCACCACCTCGTTCAGGCCCAAGCGGCCAAAAGCGCAATTCAAACAGGTCCAGGCCGCCTCGCTGGCGAAACCCAGGCCCCAATGCTCATAGGCCAGGCGCCAGCCAATCTCGGTAGCCGGGGCAAAAGGCGCATCGAAACCCACCTGGCCCAGTCCGGCGAAGCCGATGAACTGCCCGCTGTCCTTGCGCTCGAGCGCCCACAGGCCGTAGCCCAATTCGGCAAAATGGCCACGCACACGGCCGATCACGGCGGCGCTCTGCAGTCGTCCCAGGGTTTCGGGAAAATAACGCATGACCCGCGGATCGGCGCACATGTCCGCAAACGCCGGCAAATCGCTGTCTCGCCACTGACGCAAGATCAGTCGCGCACTTTCAAGTTGGAGGATCCCGCTCATTGCTGATTCCTTGTCGATACCCGCTCGCCCCGGCCTGATTCGGCGTGGCAAACACCGTCCCGCTCCTTTCGAACGCGAGGTGTCAGGGGAGTTTTCACGGCAAGACCAACGGCACTTACAGGCATGTCGAGCAGACCTTTCGACAGAAGGCGTTGCGCTCGGCCAAGCGCGCTATCGCCGGGTACTGCGCTCGTAGGCCGCCAGCACCGTACGCTCCGAACGCACCAGATAGGCCTCGAGCAACTGCGTGGCCTCCTGCGCACGTCCTTCTTCCAGGCACTGCAGAATGGAGCCGTTCATGTCCAGGTAGGGCATGTGCAGGAAGCGCGGATCGTCGAGCAGGCCGAAGGCCAGGCGCAACTCGGCCGAAATCTGCGCATAGAACGACTCCAGGCGCGGGCTGTCGGCCAATTCGACGACCGCCTTGTGGAACATCATGTTGGCGGTGCCCACCGCCTTCCAGTCCTTGGCCTCGCCAGCCTGCTTGCCCATGGCAACCGCTTCGCGCATGTGCACGGTGCCAGGGTGCAGTGGATAGCCCTGGGCAAGGGCCTGGCATTCAATGAAGCGGCGCACCCGGTAGATGTCGATGATCGACGCCATGTCCGGCACCGCCACGGTCACGCCGCGATTCGGCTCGTGCTTGAGCAGGCCTTCACGGGTCAGGCCCCTGAAGGCCTCGCGCAGGGTGTTGCGCGAGATCTGCAGGGTTTCCGCCAGGGCGGCCTCGGACAGGCGCTGGCCGGGGACCAGCTCACCTTCCACCAGCATCCGGCGAATCTCCTGGGTGATGGATTCGCCCAGCGAACGAGGCAGGGGAAGCGCAATGTCATTCATGTACGGTCCAGACGCGAAAAAGTCGCTTCGATGTTCACCCACCGCCTGATCACAGGCAAGGCGAATGCCACTGCCGTGCATCATTAAGTAACGGCGATAACCGCAAGCGTTACAAAATGGTGCACATTGTGGGTCAATACGAAAGGCATTGTTGAACAATGCAGAGCACGCACATCAACACTCTCGGCCAGATTATCAGGCTCTGGCATGCTCATTGCTCTGTCCCTGTCATCTCCCATCGCAGGAACGATGCCGTGACACAGACAGCCGCGACACAGACCGCCAAGGATTTCACCAAGGCGCGTCGCTCTTCCCTGATCGCCGCGATCTTCATGATGGCGACTTCGGCCATCGGCCCGGGCTTCATCACCCAGACCGCCACGTTCACGGCCAAGATGGGCGCCGCGTTCGCGTTCGGCATCCTGGCGTCGATCCTCATTGATTTCGTGGTCCAGTTGAACGTGTGGCGCATCGTCGCCCTGACCCGGATGCGCGCGGCCGATATCGCCAACAAGGCCATCCCCGGCAGCGGCTACGTATTGGCCGTACTGGTCATCTTCGGTGGCTTCGTGTTCAACGTCGGTAACATCGCCGGCGCCGGCCTGGGGCTGAATGCGTTGATGGGCCTGGACCCCAAATGGGGCGGCGCATTGAGTGCGCTGGTGGCCATCGGCATCTTCATGTCGCGCCGCGCCGGCGTGGCCGTGGATCGATTGATGGTGGTGCTGGGCCTGGTGATGATCGGCATGACCCTGTTCGTCGCGTTCGTTTCCAACCCGCCGCTGGGTCAGGCGCTGTACCAGACCATCCTGCCCGAAACCGTGGACTTCGCCATCATCACCACCATCGTCGGCGGCACCGTGGGCGGCTACATCACCTACGCCGGCGCGCACCGCCTGCTCGACCGCGGCACCACCGGGATCGAGAACCTGGACGCCGTGAACAAGGCGGCCCTGAGCGGCATCCTGGTCACAGGCATCATGCGCTACGTGCTCTTTCTGGCCATCCTCGGGGTGGTCGCCAGCGGCGTAATCATCGACATCTCCGGCCAGGGCGCCAACCCTGCGGCACAAGCCTTCGAAGCGGCTGCCGGACAGTTCGGCCTGCGCATCTTCGGTCTGATCCTGTGGACCGCCGGCATCACCAGCGTGATCGGCGCCGCCTATACCTCGATTTCCTTCATCACGGTGTTTGCACCCAACATCAGCGAGCAGGCGCGCAACCGCGCGACAACGGTGTTCATCGCCGTGTCGCTGCTGATCTTCGTGCTGCTGGGCACCGCGCCCGCCGCTCTGCTGCTGTTCGCCGGTGGTTTCAACGGGCTGATCTTGCCCATTGGCCTGAGCATTTTCACCTATGTCGGCTGGCGCCGGTCCGACCTGATGGGCGGCTACCATTACCCTCGCTGGCTGCTGGTGCTGGGCCTGCTGACGTGCCTGCTGACCTGGTACATGGCGATCAAGTCGGTCGGGCCGATCTTCGCCTTCCTCACGGTCGTCTAAACCAGACCAAGAACAAGGAGTCTCTTCAATGCCAAGCATAGATATCAACAGCGACCTGGGCGAAAGCTTCGGTGCCTGGAGCATGGGCGACGACGATGCCATGCTCGACATCGTCACCAGCGCCAACGTTGCCTGCGGCTTCCACGCAGGCGATCCGGCCGGCATCCTGCGCACTCTCAAGGCTGCCGCGGCCCGGCAGGTCAGCATTGGCGCCCATGTGTCCTACCCGGACAAGGTCGGCTTCGGCCGCCGCAACATGGATGTGGCCAGCGACGAGCTGACCGCCGACGTGATCTACCAGATCGGCGCCCTGCAGGGCCTGGCCCAGGCCGCGGGCACCCGGGTCAGCTACGTGAAGCCCCATGGCGCTTTGTACAACACCATCGCCCATGATCGCCGTCAGGCATTGGCCGTGATCGCTGCAATCCGCGCAGTCGATGCCAGCCTGGTACTGGTCGCCCTGGCCGGCTCGAGCCTGATCGAACTGGCACGTGAGCAAGGCCTGACATGCATTGCCGAGGCCTTCGCCGACCGCGCCTACACCCCCGAGGGCACCTTGGTTTCACGCCGCGAGCCGGGCGCGGTCCTGCACGATCCGCAACTCATCGCCCAGCGCATGCTGCGCCTGGTCGAGGACGGCACGCTGGAAGCGATCGACGGCAGCATCACGCGCATCCAGGCCGACTCGATCTGCGTGCACGGCGACAGCCCGGCCGCCGTGGCCATGGCCCGCGAGCTGCGCCGCGTGCTGGAGCAGGCGAACATGCACCTGCAGGCGTTTGCCGCAGCGCCCGTCAGCGATGTGCCGAACGGCGCGTCCCACCCCTAGGAGATTGCCGTGCGTTTTCTACCGGTCAACCTGGACACCCTGCTGGTCGAGCTGAACGACCTGGAACAGACCCTGGCCCTGTTCGACGCCTTGAGCGCCGAGCCGCTGGCGGGGGTGGAAGAGATCATCCCGGCCGCGCGGACGCTGCTGATCCAGTTCCGCCCCAGCGCCATTACCCGCCAGACGCTGGTCGACCACGTCGCCCGTCAGGACCTGGGCCAACGCCGGGCCGCCGAGCAGCGCCGGGTGGACATTCCCGTGCACTACAACGGCAAAGACCTCGACGAAGTCGCCGCGCTGCTGCAGATCAGCCGCGCCGAAGTGATCCGCCGCCATACCGCCGAGGATTACAGCGTGGCGTTCTGCGGTTTCGCGCCGGGCTTCGGCTACCTGACCGGCAGCGCCGGATTCCAGGTACCGCGCCGACAGACGCCGCGCACGCGCATACCGGCGGGCGCCGTAGCGCTGGCCGGCGAGTTCAGCGGCATCTATCCCAAGGCCAGCCCCGGTGGCTGGCAGATCATCGGCGTGACGCCCTTGCAGATGTGGGACCTGGAGCGCGCCGAACCGGCCCTGCTACGCCCCGGCTACAAGGTGCGCTTCATCGATGCCGGGCCGCTGCCTGTAGGTGGCTTGCCCGTGCCCAGCCAGCCCGTTGCGGCCCTGCCACCGAGCGGCGCGTACCTGCAGATTCTCAGCCCGGGCCTGCACAGCGTGCTGCAGGACACCGGTCGCATTGGCCAGACCGGCCAGGGCGTGTCCCGCTCCGGCGCGCTGGACCTGGGCGCCTTGCGGGCCGCCAACCGCGCGGTCGGCAACCCCTCGGACACGGCCTGCGTGGAAACCGTGCTCGGCGGGCTGAGCTTCGTCTGCCACGGCCACGCCGTGATCGCCCTCACCGGCGCACAAACGCCAGTCACCCTCACCAGCGCCAGTGCCCTGCAATGGCCTGTGGACAACTATCGACCCATCGAACTGGTACCGGGTGACACGGTCACCCTCGGCACGCCCAGCGCCGGGCTGCGCAGCTACCTGGCGATCCGCGGCGGCTTCGACGTGGCGCCGGTGCTCGGCAGCCTGTCGACCGACACCCTGGCCCAGGTCGGCCCACCCGCCCTGGCTGCGGGAGACCAACTGGGGTACACCCCGCCAACGGGCGGCACCAGCGTGTCGCTGAGCGAAGCCCCGGCGTTCGCCCTGCCCAAAACGGCCGACATCGTCACCCTGGATGTGCTGATGGGGCCGCGCAGCGACTGGTTCACCACCGACGCCATCGAGCGCTTGAGCAGCCAGCTCTGGCAGGTAACTGCGCAATCCAACCGCGTCGGCATCCGCCTGGCCGGTGAAACCCCGCTTACGCGCAGCAACCCGCAGGAGCTGCCCAGCGAAGGCACCGCCGTGGGCGCGATCCAGGTGCCGGCCAGCGGCCAGCCCGTATTGTTCCTGGCCGACCACCCGCTGACCGGCGGCTACCCGGTCATCGCCGTGGTCGCCAGCTACCACCTCGACCTGGCAGGGCAGATACCGGTCAATGCACGGATCCGCTTCAACCCGGTGGCCGCCTTCGAAGAGATCCAGCCCACCGCGCCAGCCCCTTCTTCCCCTGCCGATGTGGAAAGACTTCCATGAAAAAGCTCTTGATTGCCAACCGCGGCGAGATCGCTGTGCGCATCGCCCGTGCCTGCCGCGACCATGGCGTGCAATGCGTGGCGGTGTACGCCGATGCCGACATCGACGCGCTGCACGTGCGCCACGCCGATGAAGCCTACGGGCTCGATGGCCAGCGGCCCGCCGAGACCTACCTGAACATTGAGAAACTCCTGGACGTGGCCCGGCGCAGTGGCGCCGACGCCGTGCATCCGGGCTATGGCTTTCTCTCGGAGCGAGCCGATTTCGCCCGCGCGGTCATCGACGCGGGGCTGATCTGGGTCGGCCCCAATCCCGAGACCATCGACGTGCTCGGCGACAAGGTCGAGGCGCGCAAGATCGCCCAGGCCGTCGGCGCGCCCCTGGTTGCCGGTACGCCGGGCCCGGTGGCAAGCGCCGACGAGGTGCTGGCCTTCGCCGAACAGCACGGCCTGCCGATCGCCATCAAGGCCGCGTTCGGGGGTGGTGGGCGCGGCATGAAAGTCGCCTGGCGCCTGGACGAAGTGGCTGAGCTTTTCGCCTCGGCCGTGCGCGAAGCAGAGGCCGCCTTCGGCCGTGGTGAATGCTACGTGGAACAGTTTCTCGACCGGCCCCGGCACATCGAAGCGCAGATACTGGCCGACAAGCATGGCCAGGTCGTGGTCGTCGGTACGCGCGACTGCTCCCTGCAGCGCCGCAACCAGAAGCTGGTGGAAGAAGCGCCCGCGCCGTTCATCACTGAACAGCAGCGCGAGCGTATTCACCAATCGGCCCGCGACATATGCGCCAAGGCCGGTTATGTCGGCGCCGGCACGGTCGAATTCCTGCTCAGCCAGGACGGCACCCTGTCATTCCTGGAGGTCAACACGCGCCTGCAGGTCGAACACCCGGTCACCGAAGAGACCACCGGCGTGGACCTGGTGATCGAGCAACTGCGCATCGCCGACGGCTTGCCGCTGTCGTTCGATGAAACGCCGGCGCCGCGCGGTCACAGCTTCGAATTTCGCATCAATGCCGAGGATCCGGGCAAGGGCTTCTTGCCTACGCCCGGGCAGATCGACGAGTTCCTGCCGCCGTTCGGCCCAGGCGTGCGCCTGGACAGCGGCGTGACCAGCGGTTCGAGCGTGCCCAGCCACTTCGACTCAATGATGGCCAAACTGATCGTCACCGGCGCCACCCGCGAGCAGGCCATTGCCCGCGCCCGGCGCGCCCTGGCCGAGTTCCGCATCGAGGGGATCGCCTCGGTGCTGCCGTTCCACCGCGCCGTCATGGATCACCCGGACTTCACCGGCAGCGACGGTTTTGCCGTGCACACGCGCTGGATCGAAACCGACTTCGCCGAGGCCATCACCCTTGCGCCGCGGGCCGCACCCGTGGCCGACACGGACATTCTGCGCACCTTCGTCGAGATCGATGGCAAGCGCCACGCACTCGGCCTGCCAGCCGCACTGTTGCGTGGCATGAGCCTGGATGCGCCAGCCGCTGCCCCACCGCACGCAACGGCCGCTGCAGACGTCGATCCGCAGGCGTTGCTCACGCCGGTGGCGGGCAACCTGCACACCTGGGTGGTGGAAGACGGCGCGACGGTGTCCAGTGGTCAGGTGGTGGCAGTGGTCGAAGCGATGAAGATGGAAAGCTCGGTGCTGGCCCCATGTGCTGGCCGCGTACACATCAGCCAGCAGGCCGGTGACTACTTCGAGGCCGGCGCCGTGATCGGCCGTATCCAGATCGACGAGTGACCCAGGGCAGCAGGCGGCACCGGCTCTTGGCCCGGGTGCCGCCAACTGGAAAAAGCCCAGCCATACGCACTGCGCATCTGAAATAATGCCGGCCTTCGTCACGCGCAACACTCCATGGATTTTGCACAAGGCCTGCAACAATGCTTTCGATCGTCGCTTCACTCCTGCCCATCCTGCTGGCGCTGGCCGGTGGCTGGCTGCTGGCAATCTTCATCAGCCCTGCCCTGCGCCAGCGCCTGGTGAAGCTGATCACCCCGTTCATCTGGCTGCTGCTGTTTTCCATCGGCTACGAATTCGGCAACGTCTTGGGCGCCCTGAACTCGGCGCGCGAATCGGCGTTCACCGCGCTGGTCTTCGCCCTGCTCACTACCGCCGTGCCGTGGTTGTTGCTGTCGTGGGGCACCACCGCTGCCGTGGCTCGCCCGGCGTCGGCCCGCCAAGGGCTGGCGGCCATTGTCCCACCGCTCAAGGAGTGTCTGATCGCCCTGCTGGCGCTGGCACTGGGGGTCGGCATGTATCACCTGTGGGGCGCTGCCGACGGCTCGGGCTTCGCCTGGCCTTCCACCAGCTACTTCCTCTATGTACTGATCGTGCTGGTCGGGCTGGACCTCTACGGGGTCCGGCCCGACCCGTCGTGGTACTCGCTGCGCACGCTGAAGATTCCCGCCATGGTGGTGATCGGTTCACTGCTGGGCGGCCTGCTCGCCGCCTGGGCCACCGGCCAGCCGCTGGCCATTGCCATGGCACTGTCCAGCGGCTTCGGCTGGTTTACCTTGTCCGGCGTGCTGGTCGGCCACCATGCTGGTGAAGCCTTTGGCGCCATGGCGCTGCTGACCGATCTGTTCCGCGAGATCCTCGCCATCGGTTTGCTTTATGCCCTGGGTGCCCGACGCCCTTTGCAGTGCATCGCTGCGGGCGGTGCCACGTCGCTGGATTCGACCTTGCCGATCGTCAAGCAGAAGTGCCCGGCTGAATTGCTCCCAGTGGCCCTGGTCAGCGGTTTTCTGCTGACCTTGATCGGCCCTTTGCTGATGGTGTTTTTCCTCACCGTATGAGTTATGCACAGCGCAGTACCGGTGGATAAGTTACGCACAGTGGCTGTGCAACCGCCTGTGGATAATCTGCGCATAAGCCACTGACGACCCGCGCCGCCGGGGGCTTGCGCAATGTGATCATTTTTTGAGCAAAAACTGTGAGCGGGTTTTGCACAAGCGATGGCAGTTACCCACATTCGCTGTGCAACCACATGTGGATAACCTGCGCAAAACAGGCTGCAGGCCACGCGATGCGGGGCTTTCAGTGAGCCGATCAAATATTGATCAGTGCCCTCTGTGGATACAGGACCGGAACGAGCCGTGTAGAATTCTCGTTCTTTCCCCTGTCGATCCGTTTCCATGCCCTCTTCTTCCCCTCGCGTTGCCGTGATCGGCGGCGGCCCGGCAGGCCTGATGGCCGCCGAAGTGCTGAGCCTGGCCGGCGTGACCGTCGAGGTCTACGACGGCATGCCGTCGGTGGGCCGCAAATTCCTCCTGGCTGGCGTTGGTGGCATGAACATCACCCATTCCGAGCCCTACCCTGCCTTCGTGTCTCGCTATGCGGAACGTGCGCAGGACGTTCGGGAGTGGCTGGACCCCTTCGATGGGCCACGGCTGCGCGAATGGATTCACGGGCTGGGCATCCAGACCTTCGTCGGCACCTCCGGACGGGTATTCCCTACCGACATGAAAGCCGCACCGCTGCTGCGTGCCTGGCTCAAGCGTCTGCGCGAGGCTGGGGTGGTTATCCACACCCGGCATCGCTGGCTGGGATGGAACGCCGACGGCAGCTTGCGCATTGCCAATCCACAAGGCGAACTGGCCGTACGTGCAGATGCCACGGTGTTGGCATTGGGTGGCGCTAGCTGGGCGCGGCTGGGTTCCGACGGCGCCTGGGTGCCGTGGTTGCGTGATCGCGGTGTACCGATCAAGCGGCTGCAACCGTCCAACTGCGGCTTCGACGTGCCTGGCTGGAGCGCGCTGCTGCGGGAGAAGTTCGCCGGCGCACCGTTGAAGAACGTTGCCCTGGGGTTGGCAGGCGAGCCTGCGCGCAAAGGTGAGTTCGTGCTGACCCAGACAGGTGTCGAAGGCAGTCTGGTCTACGCGCTGTCAGCGCGGATTCGCGACGCTATCAACCAGGCGGGAATTGCCAACCTGCACCTCGACCTACTGCCGGATCACCCTGTGGATAAAGTCCGAAGTGTCTTGCACAAGCCACGCGGCACGAAGTCCATGGCGCGCCACCTGCAGGGGCAACTGGGTCTGGAAGGTGTGAAGGCCGGGCTTCTGCGGGAATTGTCCGACGCGCAGACCTTCACCGATCTCGATGCGCTGACCTTGGCAATCAAGGCCCTGCCGCTGACGCTGGTACGCGCGCGCCCACTGGACGAGGCCATCAGCACGGCGGGCGGTGTGGATCTGCAGGGGCTGGACAAGCGCCTGATGCTCGGCGCCGTGCCAGGCACGTTCTGTGCCGGCGAGATGCTGGACTGGGAGGCGCCTACCGGCGGCTATCTGCTGACAGCCTGTTTCGCCAGTGGGCGCCGGGCGGCGGATGGCGTGCTGGAGTGGCTGGCGCGGGGGTGATGTTTGCCTTTAGGGCCTCTTCGCGGGCAGAGGCCCGAGAGGCCCCCACACACCTCAAGGCTTGCGCTTGCGCGGCCCGGTATTGAACACCGGGACCTTGCGCACCGGCTTGACCACCGGCAGCGCATCCACCGGTGAATCGCCGCTGTCGACCCACTTGCCCAGGTTCTTCTTGCTGCCACTGACCTTGGGCTTCTTCGGTTTTTTCGGTTTCTTCACCACCTGGCCACTGGCATCGGTGTCCGGCACGCGGTGGTCGGGCACGAAGTCAGGCTCATCGACGCGCTTGAGCGTCTGTCGGGTGAGCGTTTCGATGGCCGACAGCAGCTGCACTTCGTCGGCACAGACCAGCGAAATCGCCTCGCCCGTGGCCCCGGCCCGGCCGGTGCGACCGATGCGGTGAATGTAGTCCTCAGCGACGATGGGCAGGTCGAAGTTGACCACCAACGGCAGGTCTTCGATGTCCAGGCCGCGCGCGGCGACATCGGTGGCCACCAGGATCTGCACCTCCGAGGCCTTGAAGCGATCCAGCGCACGCTGGCGCGTGGCCTGGGGCTTGTCGCCGTGGATGCCGTCGGCGTTGATGCCCAGCCCCTGCAGCTTCTCGACCAGCGCGTCGACGCCGTTGCGGGTCTTGGCGAACACCAGCACCTGCTTCCAGCGCTGTTTTTTCAGCAGATGGCAGAACAGTTCGGCCTTGCGTTTCTTGTCCACCGGCACGATCCACTGCTGCACCGAGCTGGCCGCCACGTTGCGCGGGCTGACTTCGATGCTCAGCGGGTCGTTGAGCATCTGTCCGGCAAGCAAGCGAATGGCATCGGAAAAGGTCGCCGACAACAGCAAGGTCTGACGCTTCTTCGGCAAGGCTGCATAGATGTCGCGCAGTTCCTCGGAAAAGCCCAGGTCGAGCATGCGGTCCGCTTCATCCAGCACCAGGGTCTGCAGCTGGGAAAACTTGACCGCGTTCTGCCGATACAGATCGAGCAGGCGCCCAGGCGTCGCCACCAGCAGGTCGACGCCCTTGCGCAGTTTCATCATCTGCGGATTGATGCTGACCCCGCCGTACACGGCATAAGTGCTCAACGGCAGGTGCTCGCCATACTCGACGATATTGGCGTGGACCTGCTCGGCCAGCTCGCGCGTGGGGCACAGCACCAGCGCGCGCACCGAATTGCTCGCCACCTTGGGCCCTTCCATGGCCAGCAACTGCAGCAATGGCAGGGCGAAACCGGCGGTCTTGCCGGTGCCGGTCTGGGCCGCGGCCATCAGGTCGCGGCCGGCCAGCACTGCGGGAATGGCTTGGGCCTGCACCGGAGTCGGCGTCTGGTAGCCAAGCGTTTCAAGGGCGCGCTGCAGGGGTTCGATCAGGCCAAGAGTGGCGAATGTCATGGGTCTACCGTCAGAAGATGTTTCGCAATGGCCGGCAGTTTACCCTGTCGGCAGCGCTTTCGCCTTGCGCCATTGCGGTACCCCGATCAACACCACCGCGCCGATGATCACCGCCATCGCCACGCATTCCTCCACGCCGATGTGCTCGCCGGCGAACAGAATGCCCAGCAGCACGGCCACTGCCGGGTTGACGTAGGCATAACTGGTGGCGGCCGCCGGGCGCACGTGCTTGAGCAGGTACATATAGGCACTGAAGGCCACGATCGAGCCGAAGAACACCAGGTAGGCCAGCGCGCCCCAGCCGGCGGCGGTCGGCCATTGCTGCAGGCGCTCGCCGGAAATCAGGCTGCCGAGCAGCAGCACCGCGCCGCCGATGAGCATTTCCGCCGCTGCTGCCATGGCGCCTTGGGGCAATGGCAGGCTGCGGCTCCATACCGAGCCGAAGGCCCAGGCGGCCGCCGCGAAAATCAGCAAGGCGGCGCCCAGCGGGCTGGCCTGCAGGTTGGAACCCAGGTTGAGCAGACCGATGCCGATCAGCCCGAGAACGATGCCGGCCCACTCCAGACGAGTATTGCGCTGGCCGCGAAACAGACCGAAGAACAAGGTGAACAGTGGCACGGTGGCCACGGCCAGCGCCGCTACCCCGGACGACACGCCCGCGTGTTCGGCGACCGTCACCCCGCCGTTGCCGCAACTGAGCAGCAGAATGCCCACACACCCGGCCGCGCGCCATTGCGGCCAGCTGGGGTTGGGCGCCCCGCGCAGACGCAGGAAGGTGTAGAGAAGGCTCCCGGCGATGAGAAAGCGCACCCCGGCCATCAGCAACGGTGGCCAGGACTCGACGCCGATGCGGATGAACAGGTAGGTCGAGCCCCAGACGAAGTACAGGGCCAGAAAAGCGCCGATGAGCAGCAGGGGAAAGCGGGACTTGGCAGGCATTTCAAAGGTCATCCATGGTGTGTTTTTATTATTTCCTGATGGGAGCGGCGCGGGCGGCGTTCCCATCTGCCCGCGAAGAGGCCCTCCAGCCCTACGCCAATCGATGCTTCTGCAATACCTCGCGCATCTTCGCCATCGGCACTTTCTGCAGCTTGCAGAACAACCCGTGGGACACCTCGGCCAGCCCGTGGCGCTCGCGCAGTTCCAGCGCCAGGTGCTGGGTCAGGTTGGCGGCCATCTCGGCGTCGGCCATAGCCCGGTGGGCCTGGCCGGTGTGCGGCAGTTTCGCCCACTGGGTCAAGGTGCCCAGCTTGTGATTCGGCGCGCCGGGGAATAGCCGCCTGGCCATCAGCATCGAGCAGGCAAAGCTCTGCACCCGCTCGCGACGCAGCAGGCTCAGCTCGTGGTCCCAGAACTTCTGGTCGAACGAGGCATTGTGCGCCAGCAACGGCGTGCTGCCGACGAACTCGGCGACTTCGGCCATGACCTCGGCGGCCGGTGGTGCCTTGCGCACCATGGCTGTGGTGATGCCGGTCAGGCTGGCGACGAAGCCGGGCACGGGCAGGCCGGCGTTCATCAGGCTCTGGTAGCGCCCGACGATTTCGCCGCGCTCGAGCATGACCACGGCAATTTCCGTAGCGCGGCAGCCCATGTTCGGCGAGATGCCAGTGGTTTCGAAGTCGATGACAGCAATGCGTTCCAAAGCGGTGAAACCTCAGTTCTTCAACAGCAACGCGCCTTCGATGGGCACGTAGCGGGTGGCGGCGCGGATCAGTGAGTTGGCGGTCAGGCCGGGCACCCCATAGGCGACGGCCTCGACGCCATGCTTGCCGATGATGCGATCGAGCAGCAGGTCGAAGTCGCCGTCGCCCGAGGCGAGCACGATTTCGTCGACATGATCGGCGGCGTCCATGATATCGATGGTGATGCCCACATCCCAGTCGCCCTTGGCCGAGCCATCGCTGCGCTGGATGTAGGGCTTGAGTTTGACCGTGAAGCCGAGGTTGCGCAGGATCTGCTGAAACTGCTGCTGCTTGCTGTCGCCCCGGTCGATGGCGTAGGCATAGGCTTCGACGATCTGCCCACGCTGGCCAATGTCGGCCCACAGCGCGGCGTAGTTGAAATGGCAGCCGTAGGCCTGGCGCACGGTGTAGTAAAGGTTCTGTACATCGGCGAACACCGCGATCTTCTTCACCGCACTTCCTCGTCGCGCTGGGCGCCTGAGCTTCTGGATAGCCAGTATGCCAGTGTTGGGGTGAGGATGGGGTGTCAGTGCCGGCCTCTTCGCGGGCAGAGGGCTCGCCGCCCGCGAAGAGGCCCTCAGCCTTTACACGAAATCATCATCCTCGGACATGAAGCCGCCGTCATCGCCGCTGTCATAACCGGCATCCGCCAAACCACCCTGTTCATTCCAGCTGTCATTGCTGACCTGCTGGGCATCGCCGCTTTCGTTCCAGCCACCGCCGTCGCTGGCCTGGGCGGGCTCTTCCTTGATCACCTCGACGATCTCTTGCGGGTTGTCATGGTGAAACAGACTGCTGATGCCCTGCGCCAGCATCACACCCCCGGCCACACCTGCGGCCGTCTGCAGGGCGCCGCGCATGAAACCGCCGCCTGCGGCCGGCGCCTGAGCACCTGGGGCGGCGTAGTTCTGCTGTGGCGGCGGCTGGTACGCCGGCGCCTGGCGAGCCGGCTCACGCCAGCCATTGCCCTGCGGCTGCACCGCCCGCGCAGGCTGTTGTGCTTCGCGATTGCCACCGCCGAAAATGCTCGACAGGAAACCACCACCGCCCTGCTGCGCCGGTGCTGCCGATTGGCTGCGCGCCTGTTGCAATTCGGTCTGCAGCTGCTGGTTCTGCTCGCTCAGGCGCTTGATCGCGGCCTCCTGGACCAGGATTGCCTGGGCCATGTAATAAGGCGCGGCCGGCTGGGCGGCGACGTGCCCCTTGATGCGCTCGTCGGCCTGCGCATCGCGCGCACTGCCTTCCTTTTCGGCCTGCTGAAGGCGGGTAAACAGACCGTCGATCAAGCTTTGTTCATCAGTGTTCATGGCGACCTCGCTCGATTGCCCACAAAATGGGTACAGCCGGCGCACAGTGCGTCGGTTCTGCTTCAATGATGGGGCTGGCGCCCCGCCTTTCAATGACCGGCCGTGATTAAACTTTGTTCACCCTCCCGCATTGCCGCCGTTCGCAGCCTGCGGGCCGGGTGTTGAAAAGCGTCACCATCGGCTAAAGTGTCGACCTGCTTTTTGACCTGTGACCCAGCCCCATGAACCCGCTGATCGTATTGCGCGACTCGTTCTATTTCTTCCGCATCAACCTGTGGGCGATCCTGCGCCTGTGCCTGCCGCTGGTGGTCTGCGAGGCCCTGGCGCGCGAACTGGTGGCACGCGCCAGTGGCCCCGATGCCACGGTCATGTACGACGTGGCGGTGGGCTTGCTGTTCTACCCGCTGTACACCGCCGCGCTGATCCTGTTTCTCGATGCCCGCACCGACGGCTACGAGCCGCAGGGCCGGCACCTGCTGGGCAAGGCCCTGCACCTGTGGCCGCGCTTCGCCCTGATGGCCGCCCTCAGTACCCTGCTGATCATGTTCGGCATGTGGCTGTTCGTGCTGCCGGGCCTGTACCTGATGATCAAGCTGTCGTTCTCGGAATACCTGCTGGTGCTGCGCAACATCACCCCCTTGCAGGCCATGCGCGAAAGCTTCGACATGACCAAGGGCAAGTTCTGGCCGATCCTGTTCACCCTGCTGGCGATCATGATCCCGCTGTGGCTGCTCGACGGCCTGAGCGCCATGGCCTGGACCGACACCCAGCCCACGCTGGTGCGGCTGCTGGTGGACAGCGTCAACAGCTTCCTGCAACTGCTGCCCAGCGTCGTGTTGTTTCGCCTGTTCATGTTGATGAGCAAGGCCGACTGACCACTGCGTTCAGGCGCTGGCCTGGGTGCCGGCCAGCTCGTGGTAACGGCGAGCGAAGTAGACCAGCACGTCGGCTTCGTTTTGCTGGCGAATATCCAGCACTTCGCACACCAGAATGTCGTGGGTACCGACGCTGGTACTGCTGGTGATCTTGCAGTCGAAAGACAGCTTGGCCCCTTCCAGTATCGGCGCACCGGTGACCCCCTGGCTCCAGCAGCCACCCTCGAAGCGCTGCGCCTGGGGCGTCTTGCCGCCAAAGGCGTTGGACAACGCCTGCTGGCCATTGCCCAACGTATTGACACACACCGTGCCGTTGCCCGTGAACGACTCGTACACCGATGCAGTGCGATTGATGCACACCAGCAGCGTCGGCGGCTGGTCGGTCACGCTGCACACCGCCGTGGCAGTGAAACCCGCGCGCCCATGGGGGCCGTCGGTGGTGATGACGTTGACGGCGGCAGCCAGGCCGGCCATGGCGTCACGAAAGGCTTGACGCTCGACGGGAAGCGAATGAGGCACGGTCATAGTGAAAGTCCTTGAAAGTAGTCCAGCACAGCATGATGGAAGGGTTGCGGATCACTGACGCTTGACGCGTGCCCGCCGTATTCGAGTACCACCAGCGTGGCATTGGGCAACTGCTCGGCCAGGTGCCGGGAACGCTGCCACGGCACCAGCATGTCGTCGCGGTTGGCGATCAGCAGCGTGGGCGTATGAATGCCCTGCAGCCGCGATTCGATGTCGAAGGTTTCCAGCGCGTTGATCCGCCGCAGCAGGTTGTCATGGCTGGGAAAATGGGCCAGAGCATGGGCCTCGTCCTCTGCCAGACGCGCGCCATTGCTGGCGATCCAGTCGGCGGGATAGAGGAACAGCGCCTGCGCCTGTACGTAAGCCTGCGAGCCGCAGTGGCGCAGCAGGTTCTTGCGTACCGCAAAACAACGGGCGCTGTGCGGATTGGGGCTGCTCCAGGCGTTGATCAGCACCAGGCTGCTCAACCGCTCCGGGCACATCGCTGCCAGTTCCAGCCCAACCAGTCCACCCAGAGCATGGCCCATGAAATGGCACTGTTCGATGTCGAGCTCATCGAGCAGTGCCAGCAGCTCTTCGGCCATGTGCGCGATGCAGTAGCCTTCCGGCAGTTGCGCAGGGCTGCGCCCGGTGCCGGCGTGATCATAGGTCACGACGCGAAAATGCTCGCCGAGCACCGCCAGGTCACCGGCCCAGAATCCGCCTGAGCCGCCGAGACCTGAACTCAGCAGCAAAGTAGGCGCGCTGGGGTCCTTTCGACCTTGAATGGAATGATGCATGGAAACCTCCGGGCTGAGCGTCAGCCAACGTGAGCGATGCTGGCGATTTCAATCAGCGCGTCGGGTTTGACCAGACCGCACTGGATGCAATAGCGCGCAGGTTTCTCGCCGGCAAAGTACTCGGCGTACACCTCGTTGACCTTGGGGTAGTCGGCCCAGTCGCGGATCATGATCATGTTGAAGGTCACGTCATCCAGGGTACCGCCGGCGGTTTCCACCACACCCTTGATGGTTTCCAGCACGTGACGGGTCTGCGCTGCCGCGTCACCGACGTGCACCACGTTGTTGTCCTTGTCGAACGGCAGGGTGCCGGACACGTACAGCACGCCATCGGCCAGGGAGCCTGGAACGAACGGCGCCAGGGGCTTGCCGGTGCCTGCAGGGATAATCGATTGCTTGGTCATCTGTGCGTCCTCAGGAGGGCTGCCCGACAGGGGCGAAGGTGGTGCAGAAGTCATCGACGCTGGAGACCCAGCCGAAGAAGGTTTCGATGTTGAACAACGCTGCCTGCTGCGCGAATGCCGGCCCGGCCTGGTGGGTGGCATCGGCCAGCACCACACCGAAATACTCCAGGTGGAAGCCGTCGCGCAGGGTCGACTCGACGCACACGTTGGTGGCAATACCGGTGAACACCAGGTTGCGGATGCCGCGCGCGCGCAGGGTGCTGTCGAACGTGGAGTTGAAGAAGCCGCTGTAACGGGTCTTCGCAACCACGATGTCGCCCGGCTGGGGCTTGAGTTCGTCGACCAGGGCATAGTCCCAACCGCCCTTGGCCAGCAGCTGGCCTTGCAGCTCGGGGCGCTTGCGCATGGTTTTCAGCGCATTGGACTTGTGCCAGTTGGGCGAGCCGGGGCCGCCGGCCTCGACGTAGGCCGGGTCCCAGCCGTTCTGGAAGAAAATCACCGGGATGCCAGCGGCGCGGGCCGCCGAAATGGATCGCTGAATGGCGGCGATCACCGGCCCCGTGCTCGACACATCGAAGCCGGCCAGGTCCAGGTAGCCACCCAGCGTGGCGTAGGCGTTCTGCATGTCGACCACCACCAGCGCGGTTTCACTGGCTTTCATGCGCAGCGCTTCGGGGCGTGCAGGCAGTTCACGGGCGGGGTGCGGGTCCAGCGGCAGGGACACGCCGGAAACGTTCACGGGCGTATTCATCACACGGCCTCCAGGGTGCGCAGCACGTGGCGACGGCTGCTCATCAGCGGCTGTATCTTTTGCCCGAAGTCTTCGATGCCTTGCACGAAATCGTCGAACGTCAGCATCACGCCCTGGGTGCCCGGCACGCTGGCGACTTCGTCGAGCATGCGCGCCACATTGGCCCACGAGCCGACCAGGGTGCCCATGTTGATGTTGACCGCCGAGGTGGGGTCGGCCATCTGCCGCAGGTTCGAGCTGGCACTTTTGTCTGCCGAGCCCTTCTCGCCCAGCCAGGCAATGGCTTCCTGGTCGGCACCGGCCTTGATGTGCTCCCAGCGCGCGCGTGCTGCCTCGTCACTGTCGGCGGCGATGATCATGAACAACACGCAGGAGGTCACATGGCGCCCGGTCTTCTTGTTGGCCTCGACCAGCGCCTGGGCAGTGGGGGCGAACGCGGTCGGGGTATTCACGCCCTTGCCAAAGCAGAAATTGTAGTCGGCGTATTGCGCCGAGAAGGCCATACCGGCTTCGCTCTGGCCGGCGCAGATCAACTTCATGTCGGCCTGCGGACGCGGGCTGACGCGGCAGTCCTGCATGGTGAAGTGTTCACCCTTGAAGTCGCTGCGCCCGGTACTCCACAGGTCGCGCAGTACCTGCGCGTATTCGCCCAGGTACTGGTAACGGGTACCGAAGAAATCGTCACCGGGCCACAGGCCCATCTGCTCGTACTCCGGCTTCTGCCAGCCGGTAACCAGGTTGACGCCGAAGCGGCCATTGGAAATCGAGTCGATGGTTGCCGCCATGCGTGCGGTGATGGCCGGCGGAATGGTCAAGGTGGCGACGGTGGCGAACAACTGGATCTTGCTGGTCACGGCAGCCAGGCCCGCCATCAGCGTGAACGACTCCATGTTGTGTTCCCAGAACTCGGTCTTGCCGCCGAAGCCGCGCAGTTTGATCATCGACAGCGCAAAGTCGAAGCCATAGTGCTCGGCTTTCTGCACGATTTGCTTGTTCAATTCGAAGGTAGGCAAGTACTGCGGCGCGTTTTCGGAAATCAGCCAGCCGTTGTTGCCAATAGGAGTGAAAACACCGATATCCATGTGGGCCCCTCTCAAAGTGATGAACGTTGCGCACCGGACAGGTTGCGCATGAAAGGGTACTTAGCAGGGATCGGGCCATGTTTGATTAAGCTATATCTTTCATTAACTTACGAATAAAATAGGCATTCTTGTGGACCAATTGGTCTGAAGTAGAGCACTTGGTTTGTGCGATTTTCCGGCTGCCGGTGCAAAACGATGCACGACGCTCCCCTGCCTGTATCGTCGGCAGACATTCGCCCGTTATCATGGCCGTCTACATCCAGCTGCAGGTTCCAGTCGCGTGAAAGAACAGCCACCCGTCAACGAGCCCCGTGCCAAGCGCGCGCGCAACGTCAAGCCCAAGCCTGTGGTCAAGGCGACCCGAGAGCCCAGCGCCGCGGCACTCAAGCGCCGGCTGCAACTGATGGAAAGCAAGCGCACCGCGATACTGGGCGCCGCACTGGATGTGTTCTCGCGCTATGGCCTGCACGGCAGCAGTCTCGATCAGGTGGCCACCCGGGCCGATGTGTCCAAGACCAATCTGCTGTACTACTTTTCCAGCAAGGACGACCTTTACCTGAGCGTGCTCAGGCAGTTGCTGGAGGTCTGGCTGAGCCCCCTGCAGTACTTCACTGCCGACAAGAACCCGGTAGAGGCCATCGGTGCCTATATAAAAGCCAAGCTCGAACTTTCCCGTGACCACGCGGCGGAATCGCGTTTGTTCTGCATGGAGATCATGCAGGGCGCCCCGCTGATGCTCAGTGAACTGCAGCAGCCCCTGCGCGAAACCGTCGACACCAAGGTCGCGGTGATCGAGCACTGGATCGCAACGAGCCAACTGGCGCCGGTCAACCCGCACCACTTCATCTTTTCGCTGTGGGCGACCACCCAGCATTACGCCGACTTCCGCACCCAGGTAGAGGCCGTGACCGGCAAGACCCTGCACGATCCGGTGTTCTTCGAAGAGGTCCTGGTGGGGTTGCGCGGGTTGATACTCGATGGCGTGCGACCCAGAGCGAACTGAGCGCCCCGTAATCGTGCCGGGCGCACAAACCAAGTGCTCTACTTCAGACCAACTGCTCTGAATTAAGCTGGATGAATAACTCAAGCAACTGTTAAACAAGCGTTTTTCTGATATGGCACGGATGCTGCTTTCGAGCTTCGGGCGGCCAAGGGCAGATTTCTGGCCATGGCAGCGCCCTGCTGCCCCACGCTCATATTTCAGGAAGGCGCCTCATGCTCAAGACACTGCTGCCAGGAATGTTGCTCGCCGCTTCGGCCTACGGGACAGGGAGTGCGGCGTACGCCGAGGGCCTCACCCTCAAGGGCCCGGCCAAGATCGCCATGGTCTACATCAGCCCGCGCAACGACGGTGGTTGGACCCAGGCCTTCGACGAAGCCCGCATCAAGCTGGAAAAAAGCCTGGATCAGAAAATCCAGTACGTTGAAAGCGTCCCCGAAAACGCTGCGGCGGTCACCCCGGTGGTCGACCGCCTGATCGCTCGCGGCGCCAACATCATCATCGGCACCGCATTCGGTTACTCCGACACCTTCCTGGCGCTGGCGAAGAAGTACCCCGAGGTAGCCTTCCTCAATGGTTCGGGCACCACCAACGCCGCCAATCTCGAATCCTTCTACGGCCGCACCTACGAAAGCCAGTACCTGTGCGGCATGGCGGCTGGGGCAGCGTCGAAATCAGGCAAGCTGGGCTTCGTTGCTGCCAACCCCTTCGGCCAGGTCAACTGGACCATCAACGCGTACGAACTGGGCGCTCAGCAAATCAATCCCGCTGCCACGGTCACTGTCATCTACACCGGTGCGTGGAACGACCCGGTGAAGGAGCGCGCCGCGACCATGGCGCTGATCGACAACGGCATCGACGTGATCGGCCAGCATGTCGACAGCCCTACTCCGCAGATCGTGGCACAAGAGCGCGGTATTCATGGCACCGGTCATCATCGGGATCTGAGCGAGTTCGCGCCCAAAGCCACGGTGTGCTCGTCGATGTGGGTGTGGGATCGTTTCCTTACGCCTGAAATCAAGAAAATCATGGCGGGCAACTGGGTACCCGAGGCCAACGGCGCGTTGCTGTCGATGCAGCAGGGCGGCACCGATATCAGCCTGACCAAGGACGCCGCGATCAGCCCCGAGAACCGGGCGAAGATCGAAGCGGCCCGGGCTGAATTGCTGGCAGGCACGAAAACCCTCTACAAAGGCCCCATGGCCGACCGCGATGGCCAACAGCGGCTTGCTGCGGACCAGGTCATGAGCGATCCGGACCTGTGGAAAATGGACTGGTTCGTCAAAGGCGTGATGACCCAGAAATGAGCCAGGCCAACGCGCTTCAACTCACCGGTATCAGCAAATCGTTCGACGGTTTCAAGGCGCTCAGCGAAGCCGACTTCAGCGCACGCTGGGGCGAGGTGCATGCCCTGCTCGGCGAGAACGGCGCAGGCAAGTCGTCCCTGATGAACATTGCCGCAGGCCTGTACGCACCGGAAACCGGCAGCGTGCTGATCGACGATAACAGCGTGCGGCTGAACAGCCCGAAGGATGCCAGCCGGCACCGCATCGGCATGGTTCACCAGCACTTCAAACTGGTGCGCCCCTTCACCGTGGCGCAGAACATCCTGCTGGCCCTGCCCGAGCAACCGGGCGAAGGCAGCTATCGCAAGCGCCTTGCAGCGCTTGAGCAGACCATCGCCAGCAAGGCCGAGGAACTGGGTTTCGTCCTCGATCCGCGCCAGGTGGTAGAGACCCTGTCGGTGGCCGAGCAGCAGCGCGTGGAAATCCTCAAGGTGCTGCTGGCCGGGGCGCGCATCCTGATTCTCGATGAGCCGACCGCCGTGCTCACCGACCAGGAAGCAGAGCGCTTGTTGAGCACCGTGCAGTCCTTTGCCCGCCAGGGCGCCGCCGTGGTGCTGGTCACGCACAAAATGGCCGATGTGAAACGCTATGCCGACCGGGTCACGGTCATGCGCGGCGGTCGCACGATAAAAACCCTGGACCCGCAGGGCGTCAGCATCGAAGAACTGGTGCGCTTGACGGTGGGCGAGTCGATGCCCCACGGCGCGGCCCTGCCGGCAACGCCTGGCGAGCCGTTGCTGCGGGTCAGGAACCTCACCAGCGTGGCGGGCACCGGCGCGCTGCGAGGCGTCGACCTGACGCTCTGTGCCGGGCAGATCTACGGCATTGCCGGCGTCGGTGGCAATGGCCAGGGCGAGTTGGCCAATGCCCTGATGGGCCTTGAACAGCCCACCGAAGGGGATATCCATCTGCAGCCCTTCGGCGACCTGCGCAACGCCAGCGCCGCACAGCGTCGGGCCCTGCGCATCGCCGCCATCCCTGCCGATCGATACGGCGCCGCGCTGGCCGGCTCGCTCTCGGTAGCGGAAAACTTCGCCATCGGCCAATTGCACGATGGGCGCTACGGCTCCTTCCTGCGCTTGCGCGGCCAACGCCTGCTGGAAGATGCCGCCCAGGCCGTGGCCGATTTCGATGTGCAGGGTGTTCGCTCGCTGCAGCAGAAAGCGGCGCTGCTGTCGGGCGGCAATGCTCAGAAGCTGGTGATCGCGCGCGAGTTCAGCCGTGATCCGCGGCTGATCCTGGTGCATAGCCCCAGCCGTGGTCTTGATGTGCGCGCGAGCCAGGCGGTGCACGCACGCCTGCGCGCCGCGCGTGACGCCGGGGCCGCCGTACTGGTGATCAGTGAAGACCTTGACGAGGTCATGGCCTTGGCCGATCGCATCGGTGTGATGAATGGCGGCCGCATCGTCGCCGAATTCGACTGCCCGGCAGACCGCCAGGCCATTGGCAAAGCGATGGTAAGCCATGACTGAACTCTCCCAACCCCTGATCAAGACGCCACGCCAACCCTTGCTCGGCAGACGCTACACCCTGGAGCTGCGTCAGCAGATGGGCTGGAGCGGCCAGGCCCTGGTGATCGGCCTCGCGGTGATTGTCGGCCTGGCCTTGAGCACGGCCATTCTGGTGGCAGCAGGCGTGCCGGCCGATCAACTGCTGGAAGAGTTCGTCGGGCAGACGCTGCTCGATGCCGGCAACTTCAAGGCCGTGCTGTTCCAGGCGGCGCCGATGATTCTGGTCGGCATGGCCGGTTGTCTGGCGTTTCGCGCGCGCTTCTGGAACCTGGGCCTGGAAGGCCAGATGATCTGGGGTGGCATTGGCGCGGCGGCCGTCTCGATCTTCCAGATCGGCCCCGAAGCATTGCGCCTGCCCTTGATGATGGCAGCGGCCATCGTTTGCGCGATGCTCTGGACCCTGGCCCCGGTTCTGCTGAAGTTGCGCCTGAAGGTCAACGAAGTGATCTCGACCCTGATGCTCAACTACATCGCCGCCAACTTTCTGCTGCACCTGCTCTACGGCAGTTGGAAAGACCCACGCGACAACTTCCCCTACTCACCGGCCTTCCAGCCGTTCGAACGCCTGCCGGACCTGTTCGCCGGCTACAACGTGGCGATCGTCATCGCCCTGGTCATCATGGCCCTGGCCGTGTGGTTCATCAGCGTATCGCGCGCCGGACTGTACCTGCGCTTCGTCGATGCCAACCCCAAGGTTGCCAGCGCGGTCGGCGTCCCCGTACGGCGGATGATCCTCAGCACCGTGTTGCTCTCCGGCGCTCTGGCCGGGGTGGCAGGCTTCATCGTCAGCGCAGGCCAGGAAGGTCGGTTGACCCAGTCGTTCTATCAGGGCTATGGCTTCTCCGGAATCCTCATCGCGTTTCTGGCCCGCAACAACCCGTTCGCGGCCGCCGTGGTCGCGCTCGTGGTGGCGATGCTGTTCGTCGCCGGGCGCAACCTGCAGGTGTTCTACCAGATCCCCTTTTCGATGGTGCAGTTGATCCAGGCCATCCTGGTGATCTGCGTGGCCTCGTCGGACTTCTTCATACGCCACCGTCTGCGGCGCATCCAGGCAGGAGAACAGTGATGGATCTGGTGACTTACTGGCTGAGCAGCGTTCCCGAATTCGCCGTGCCCTTCGCCCTGGCCGCGCTGGGTCTGATCATCATTGAACGTGCCGGCGTGCTGGCCCTGGGCGCCGAAGGCATGATGCTGGTCGGCGCCCTCGCAGGCATCGGCATGCAACTGGCCCTTGGCCTGCCTGGGCTGTCGATGTTGGCGGCCATGGCGGCGGCCAGCGCGGTCTCGTTGCTGTTCGCGCTGATGGTGCTGTTACTGCGCATCAACCAGGTCATCGCCGGCCTGGCCCTGGTGTTTTTCTGCCAGGGCCTGACCGGGCTCCTCGGCACCTTGCTGGGCTGGACCAATCGTCCGGTCAGCGGTTTGCAGGCCGCGGAGCTCTGGCCATTGAGCGAGCTACCCGTGGTCGGCGGCCTGTTCAGGCAGAACCCGATGGTGTTCCTCACCGTGCTGATCTTTGTCGCGGTGGTCTGGTTTCTCAACCGAACGCGCACGGGACTCAAGCTGCGCGCCGTTGGCGAAAACCCCCAGGCCGCCGATGCCGCAGGTCTGCCGGTGCTGCGCTATCGACTGGCGGCAATTCTGGCCGGCAGCGCATTGATGGGCCTGGCGGGCGGCTTCATCGCCGTGCTCAGCACCAAGATGTGGATCGCCGACATGACCGGTGGCCGTGGCTGGATCGCCATCGCTTTGGTGATCTTCGCGCGCTGGTCGCCCTGGCGCGCCTTTGCTGGTGCCCTGCTGTTCGGCGGCATCGAGGCGTTGATTCCGCAACTGGCCGCCGCCGGGGTGCAACTGCCGCAATATTTCATGCTGATGACGCCCTATGCCGTGACTCTGGCGGTCATGGTCTGGGTCGCCGCCAGCAAGCGCGCAGGCGCCAGCCAGCCTGGTGCATTGGGCGAACCCTACGTTCGCGAAGAGCGCCGTTGACCGATTTTTGAGCTGTCGAGGTTTCCACATGAGCGGTACTGTTTTCATCACCGGCGCAACGTCCGGTTTCGGCCGGGCAACGGCCCGTCGTTTTGCGCAGGCAGGCTGGTCGTTGATTCTCACCGGGCGGCGCCTGGAGCGCTTGCATGCCCTGCAGGATGAACTGGGTGCACGCGTGCCCGTGCATGTCGCCGCCATGGATGTGCGCGATGCCGCGGCCGTCGCCGCAGTGGTCACCGGCTTGCCCGAGGCTTTCCAGCGCGTGACGGCGCTGATCAACAATGCCGGCCTGGCCCTGGCGCCCGTGCCGGCGCAGCACGCCAGCCTCGACGACTGGCACACCATGATCGACACCAACGTCACCGGCCTGGTCAACGTTACCCACGCGGTCTTGCCGGCGCTGCTGGAAACCGGCGCCGGCGCGAGCATCATCAACATCGGCTCGATCGCCGGTGCATGCCCCTATCCCGGCAGTCACGTGTATGGCGCGAGCAAGGCCTTCGTCAAACAGTTTTCCTATAACCTGCGCTGCGATTTACTGAGCACGGGCGTACGCGTCACCGACGTGGCCCCCGGCATCGCGGAAACCGAGTTCACACTGGTGCGCACCCAGGGCGACGAGGAGGCTGCAGGCCAGGTGTATCAAGGCACGACCCCACTGACGGCGGATGATATCGCCGAGCAGATTTTCCACGTCGCCACACTGCCCGCCCACATCAATATCAACCGCCTGGAAATGGTCCCCGTGCGCCAGGCCTGGGGACCGTTCGCGATTGACCGCGATTGAACAAGAAGCGTCGTACAACCGGGTTTGGTTTTAAAGACGCCATTGCGCTACACCCCTGCGCCTTGCGCAGGTTCAGCTATCGAACTGCGTGGCCTGCCCACCAATATGGCGCCCGGTCCTGGACATGTGTCGAACGAATACCGGTGCGCTCCAAATAAAACATTGATTGATGGGTAAAACATGAAAAACGCTTGGGGAGCATCACTGTGCATGTTGGGTCTGCTGGGGGCAGGTGCCGCACATGCGCAAGGACCATTGTTGTGGCATGGCGAAAGTGTGTCGTATCTGTACGGCAAGAATTACAATGTCGATCCGGCCATCCAGCAAACCATCACGCTGGAACATGCCAGCGCATGGACGTGGGGCGATCTGTTCGCCTTCGTCGATAACAGTTGGTATAACGGCGCCCGGTCCGGCAACGGCAATTACAGTATGTATGGCGAGTTCAGCCCGCGCTTCAGCGCCGGCAAGCTGCTGGGCCAGGACCTGTCGTTCGGGCCGGTGAAAGACATATTGCTCGCCACCACCTACGAGTTCGGCGATGACGACGTCGACGCCTACCTGATAGGTCCGGGCTTCGATCTGGCCATTCCCGGCTTCGACTATTTCCAGCTGAATTTCTACTACCGCAAACCCGACGGCAACCGCGTGCCTTCCGGTGCCTGGCAGATTACTCCTGCCTGGTCCTACACCCTGCCGCTGGGCAACTCGAACCTGTTGATCGACGGTTTCATCGACTGGGTGGTGAACAACAAGAGCGGCCATGGCAACAACCAGTCCGACTACCACGCCAACCTGCACTTCAACCCGCAGATCAAGTATGACTTGGGTAAAAGCCTGGGCTATGAAGCCAAGCATCTGTATGTGGGTGTGGAATACGATTACTGGTCCGACAAATATGGCATCAAGGATGACGGCTCTTTCACCACGGACCAGAACACGGCCAGTTTGTTGGTGAAGTATCAGTTCTAGCTCTGTCGGGGCTGCCCATGCCGAGGTGTTTATTGCGGCCACTGCTCCAGCAAGATCGCAACGAACTTCTCGGCGGCGGGCGACAGCGAGCTGCCCCGTCGCGTGACCAGGCCCAGGGTTCGGTCCACGACCGGTTCGATCAGCGGTACGCTCACCAGGGTGGGATGCTCCCCGGCCGGCATGGCCAGGCTGGGCATCACTGAAATACCCAAGCCGGCCTCCACCAAGCCCAGCGACGTGGACAGATGCTGCACCTCGTAGAACCACTTCAAGCGCCAGGGCAAGCCTGCCAGGGCGTTGTCGAGCAGCATGCGATTGCCGCTCAGCCTGCCGACCCCGATCAGTTGATGGCCCGCCAGTTCGGTCCACTTCACCGACTTGCGACTCGCCAGCTCATGATCGCGCCGGCAGGCAAGCACGAACGGCTCCTTGACCAGGGCATGGAACTCGATGTCCGGATGCTGGCCGCTCATCATGTTGATACCAAAATCCGCTTCGCCACGCAGAACGGCCTCCAGCCCCTCGTTGGCACTGAGGTCCAGAAGCCTGATGCGAATCTGCGGGTATTGCTGGTTGTAGATACGAATGACCGACGGCAGGAAATAGAACGCCGCCGTGGGAATGCACGCCAATGTCACCTGCCCTACCTGCCGCTCGGCCAACTCCTTGATGTTGAGAATGGAGTCTTCGAAGTCGTCGAGCAGGCGTCGCGCCTTGGGCAGGAAATCGCGACCGACGCTGGTCAGGCTGACCCGCCGAGTCGTGCGATCGAGCAAGGCCGTTCCCAGCCCCTCTTCCAGCTTCTTGATACGCCGGGTCAGTGCCGGCTGTGAAATATGCAGGTGATCCGCAGCCTCGTGAAAACTGCCAACTTCGGCGATTTTCACGAACGATCGTATATCGACCAGCTCATATTGCATGAATTTCGCTCTCCCATGCCGGAACGCTCCAGCCACTTCTTTATTTCGTTTGATGGAATAATCACTACGATCTTTGCATTGGATCTAGCAATTCAAGCTGTGTAAATCTTCACTCCAATACATCAATGACGTCCATTGATTACCAGAGTCGTGACTTATGCAACTGATTCCTTGCGTACTGATGCGTGGCGGGACCTCCAAAGGACCAGTGTTTCTGGCCTCCGATTTACCGGCAAGATCGGCCGAGCGCGATGAGATGCTGCTGGATGCAATGGGCTCCGGGCACGAGCTGGAGATCGATGGCATTGGCGGCGGCAGCCCGCAGACCAGCAAGGTGGCAATCGTGTCTCGCTCCGATCACCCGGACGCGGACGTGGACTACCTGTTCGTCCAGGTGATGGTTTCGCAACGACGCGTGGACACCGCGCCCAACTGCGGCAACATGCTCTGCGCAGTCGGCCCGTTCGCCATCGATCAGGGCCTTGTACAGGCACAGTCGGGGGTGACTCAGGTGCGCATCCGCAACCTCAATACCGGCACGTTCATCTGCGCCGATGTGTGCACGCCCGACGGCAAGGTCACCTACGAAGGCGATACCGCGATCGACGGCGTACCCGGCACTGCCGCCCCTGTGGGGCTGACCTTTCTCGACGCAGCGGGCAGCAAGACTGGCAAGCTGTTTCCCACCGGAGCCACCGTGGACTGGCTGGGCGATGTCCCCGTGACCTGCATCGACATGGCCATGCCGATGATGCTCGTCGAAGCGACACAGCTGGGCAAGACCGGCAATGAAAGCCCGGCCGAACTCGACGCCGACCCCAAATTCCTTCGCACCCTCGAAGCGTTGCGCCTGCGCGCCGGCCTGTTGATGGGCCTGGGCGATGTAACCGACAAGGTCATCCCCAAGCCTGTGCTGGTAGCCCCGCCCCAGGCCGGCGGCACGCTGCAAGTACGCTACTTCATGCCGCATAATTGCCACAAGGCACTGGCGATTACCGGCTCGATCGGATTGGCAACCGCCTGTGTCACCGACGGGACCGTGCTGGAGCGGATGCTGGGCCAGCGCCACCAGAAGCGCCTGACCACGGTGAAGATCGAACACCCCAGCGGCGCCATCGAAGTCAGCCTGTCCTACGTCGGCCACGACGCCGGTACCGTTCGAGCCTCGGTCGTGAGAACGGCCCGTCGATTGTTCTCAGGCAATGTCCACGTGCCAACGACACACCGATTGGCCGGTTGAGGCCACATCCGCTCTACCCTGAGTGACCCGCTTTCGCATCAGCGCAACTCCCCAAATAACTACAAGAGATAACTCATATGCTGGCGCTGTTAGGCTTAGCCATGGTGGTCGTGTTCACCTACCTGATCATGTCCAAACGCTTGTCCCCCATCGTCGCACTGACCGTGGTGCCGATCGTGTTCGCCATCATCGGCGGATTCGGCGGCACCACCGGCAAGATGATCCTCGATGGCCTGAAAGTGGTCGCCCCGTCCGCTGCACTGCTGCTGTTCGCCATCCTGTTCTTCGGTCTGATGATCGACTCCGGCCTGTTCGACCCCTTGATCCGCAAGATCCTCAAGAAGGTCAACGGCGATCCGGTGAAGATCGCCATCGGCACCGCGCTGTTGTCGCTGACCGTGGCACTGGACGGCGACGGCACCACCACCTACATGATCACCTGCGCAGCCATGCTGCCGCTGTACAAGCGCATCGGCATGAACCCGATGGTCCTGGCCACCGTGGCCATGCTGGCGCTGGGCATCATGAGCGGCATGTCGCCCTGGGGCGGCCCCGCCACCCGTGCCATTGCCGTATTGGGCATCGACGCGAGCGAGTATTTCATTCCGCTGTTGCCGACGATGGCGGGCGGCGCCGCCTGGGTGGTGTTCACCGCGTACCTGCTGGGCAGGGCCGAACGCAAACGCATCGGCAGCGTGCACCTGCAGAGTGGTGGCGGCGAGTGCTACATCGAGGCCATTCTGGGCGATACACCTTACAAGCGGCCGAAATTGGTCTGGGTCAACCTGCTGCTGGTGATCGGCGTGATGGTGGCGCTGGTCATGGGCCTGGCGCACTCGGCGGTGCTGTTCCTGATCGGCTTCGTGCTGGCGCTGATGATCAACTACCCGCAGCTGGACATCCAGAAGGAGCGCATTCTCGCCCATTCCGGCAACGCCATGACGGTGGTGCTGCTGGTCTTCGCGGCGGGCGTATTCGCTGGCATCTTCAGCGGCACCAAGATGGTCGACGCCTTGGCACAGTCGCTGGTCGACATGATTCCGCCTTCCTGGGGCCACCTGTTCCCCCTGGTGGTTGCGGTGACCAGCATGCCGTTGACCTTCGTGCTGTCCAACGACGCCTATTACTTCGGTGTGGTGCCGATCCTGGCCAACGCTGCGGCCGCCTATGGCATCTCCCCCGTGGAAATCGCCCGCGCCTCCATCCTCGGCCAGCCCGTGCACTTGATGAGCCCGCTGGTGGCGTCGACGTTATTGCTGGTCGGCATGGTCGACCGCGACATCGGCGACTTTCAGAAGGCAACCGTCAAATGGGCGGTACTGACCTCCCTGGTGGTGACCGCCCTGGCCCTGCTGACCGGTGCAATCAGCCTGTTCGCATAACCCCCCGCTACCCATAACAAGAAGAGAGTTCACCCATGCGTACAACCCTGATCGGCGGGTTCGCTTTGCCGTGCCTGAGCGTTTTGTTGCAAGGCTCGGCGACCGCCCAAGGTTTCATCGAAGACAGCACCTTGAAACTGCAACTTCGCAACGTGTACTTCAACGAAAACTTCCGCGATGAAAACGGCCTGAGCCCGCGCGCCGCCGCCACTGCCAAAAGCGAGCGCACCGAGTGGGCACAGGGCGCGCTGCTGGACTTCCAGTCCGGCTACACGCAAGGAACGTTCGGCCTGGGGTTCGATGCCCTCGGCCTGTTGGGCATGAAGCTCGACTCTGGCCGTGGCCGCAGCGGTACCGGGCTGCTGCCCGTGCACGGTGACGGTCGCGCAGCCGATGAGTCGACCAGCCTGGGCCTCACTGCCAAGGCGCGCTTCGCGCACACCGTGGTCAAGCATGGCACCCTGCTGCCCAAGACACCGGTGCTGGTCTACAACGACGCACGCCTGGTGCCGCAGACCTACCAAGGCACCCAGCTCGTCAGCAAAGACTTCGATGACTGGCTGCTCACCGCCGGCCAACTCGATCAGTTCAAGCTGCGTGACTCCACCGACAGCCGCTCGATCATCCCCGACGGCTATTCCGGCAGGGAGGGTGGCGATTTCACCTATGCCGGCGCCGACTACACCGTGAACAAGCAGCTGCGACTCAGCTACTTTCGCGGCCAGCTCGATGACTTCTACAGCCAGGACTTCTTCGGCCTGCTGCACACCCTGCCAGTGGGCCCCGGCACATTGACCACCGACCTGCGGTATTTCCTCAGCCGGGATGAAGGCAACCACTATTCCGGACAGATCGACAATGGCATGTTCAGCGGTCAGCTGAGCTTCGCGATTGCAGGCCACACCGTTGCCGCCGGCTACCAGCAGATCCACGGCGACGGCGGCCTGCCCTACATCAACGGCGCTACCGTGTACTCGTTCAGCAACGTCGGCATCGGCAAATTCATTGAGGAAGATGAAAAGGCCTGGCTCGCCAGTTACGGCTACGACTTCAAGAACCTGGGTTTCCCCGGCCTGAGCTTCATGACCCGCTACATCAGCGGCTCGGACGGCAAGTCGGGCCCTGCCGGCGTGAACGAGTGGGAGCGCGACATCGAACTGGCCTACGTGGTACCGACCGGCACCTTGAAGGGCCTGGGGGTTAAGCTGCGCAACTACGTCTATCGCTCCGACACCGCGCGCGGGCGCGACAGCAATCGGCTGTACCTGACGTATGACATTGCGCTGTGGTAGGTGGGGTTTACTTGCGGGGTTTGATGCGCGCCGTGGGTTCGGCTACCAGTGGGTTATCCGGCCAATAATGCTTGCTATTAGTTATGTTCCCTCCATCGTAGCTGTAGCACTCGGCTTGCTTTGGTAAAGTCCACGGCATGACTTTTCACGGCCCCGACCAGGTATCTCAGCAATCGCGCAGTTCGCGCAGGTCGCGCAGGTCGCGCACAAGATCGCTTGGGAATGGGGCCTGCCGACAGCGCGAAACGCTAACCCACTATCTCGCGCATCAACCTATATACCTTGAATCGCCCGATCTGCATGGCGTCCCTTTTCCATCATCGGCAAGATGCTCCAGCTGCCCGCTGCGCTTCGGCCTTGGGTAAACAGCACGTTCACGCGGCTACGCAAAACGACTCGTCCGGCATCCGGATACCGACGTTTTCGGCAGTACGCCTAGTAGCGAGATCGGGTGATCTCAAGTACCGAGCATAATAGATCAGCAGACTCTGGAGCCCGCAGTTGATCGAGTAACGCGAACGCTCCTATTCCTCAATCGACTCCAATGCGCAACGCTGAACGCACCGTGCATCAATGTCATCCGCGAGCTGACACATTTAGAGACATATACCCGCTGTTTGGCGATCCGTACCGAAGACAAAGTGACGCGCTGAGCATAAACGACTTGCACGGCCTAGAAAAACAACGACTTAGATAAAATTAGCCTATTAAGCTAACGCCGTTTTTGGATAGATCGACAGCGAGAAAAGATACAGATACGCTCTAAAAGTCAGTACAGTTTTTCATTCCAACTCGCCACCCTTCAAGGCGCAATCAATCATCACTTGACTTCTTCTAACCCTATATTAACCTCGAGCTGCAATATCACAGTGGTATCTATTGAACACGAGGGAATGGATTTAAGTTTTGGATCAAGAATCTTATTGCTGACGAAGCCGTACACTTTGGCAATGCTATTAAGATCCTGAAAACCTATTACCCTCACAGGCTACACGAGGCTGAAAAGGTACTTAGAACGATCGCAAACTTCGAAGGCGGAGATTATAAAAACACCTTCTTGTTCGATCACGACGGACCACATTTCTTGCTAGATAATCATGAGGTCGGCGATGTAGTGATACGAGAGATCCTGCAAATACTAGATAAGAGGTCTTAGTGAAAAAAGAATACTACATGCTTTTCGCGCTAGCTTTTATGGTGTTCGGGGAGATTTTGACGATCTACAGTGAAGTATATGCTGCCAAGCTACCTGGAAAGCTTCTGGAAACGCCGGGTATGTTTATCAAGCCCATACTCCTGATATGTATTGCAGGAGTCAGTTTGGTATTTGCCTATTGGCTGGGCTATCAAGCTTCTGGCAATATTTGGGTTGTCACTGTAGCGTCACTGACTCTATTGCTTATCTTAGAACCTATCGTTATCTACGCCATGCTGCAGGAGTTACCAAAGAAAGGTGCAGTGATAGGTTTCATATTAGGCGCTGCCGGATTGATTTCGACTGTAATTTTATAATGATAGATAAGGATTGAGGTATGGCTTCGGAAAATGACATTAAGACCTGCACTGTTTGTGGTTACGAATACGACCCATCCAAGGGCGATCCGGCTAATGGTGTACCCCCAGGCACGCACTGGGACGATGTGAGCGACTCATGGCTATGTCCAGACTGCCAAATGCCAAAAAGCGACTTCGAATAATCACGCTCTAAATTAAAAGTCCCGCTTCGGCGAGACTTTTCGTACGCGCTGTTTATGTACAGCCAATAGTTAACACAGGTCTTACGAGAGAGTGACTGCTTTGTGGAGCGAACCTGCGCTGCAATTGATTGATGTGCGGGACGGGCACGATCATCTGACGCTGTTGTTGGGCGGGATCAACATTCCCTTGAGGGAGTTGCCACAACGCCTGGCCGAGACAGTGGCTGGCGTCGAGACTGTGGTCTACTGCAAAAGTGGCGTGCGCAGCTTGAAAGCCTTGCATGCAATTAGCGCTGCCGTCGGCGAGGGCCGCTGCCGCAGTTTGACCGGTGGAATAGACGCCTACGTTGCAGCCGGCTGCCTGGAGCGCCTGCGCTGCGCTGAGGTCGGGCAATGAGTAATCCTTCCCTCGGTGGGCTGGGACGGGATTTCTACCTGATCCAACTAGCAGCGTTCTTGAACGCGGTGGGAACGCGTTGTGGTCAATTCGCAATCGCTTGGTGGGTGCTGGGGAAAACCGCAGACCCCGTTGCCTTTGCAGGCTATGTCGCGGTGGCCACCCTGGCGGATGTGCTGGCACGAGCGGTGTTCGGCTGGCTGGGGGATCAGTATGACAGGCACCGCCTGCTGGTGGGCTGCTACGTCATCAGCGCAACAATGACCCTAGTACTGGCCGGCCTAAGCACCCTGGATCTTTACCTTCCCTGGGTGATCGGGGGCTGTCTGGCGATTTCGGGGGTAACCATTGGCATTCGCGACCCTGTCCAGATGAGCTTGACACCTACACTGGTTGCCGCGCACAGGATCAGCGATGCGGTGCGCCTCAGAAGCATCGTCGGTTCATCATCTGCGCTGATGGGGCCTCTGGCTGCGGGCATTTTATTAGGCCCGCTGGGGGTGTTGGGAACTCTCTGGCTCAACTCCTTGGCAGTCATGGTGGCGTTAGCACTGATAGTGCTAGTCAGGGCGCCCGCTGCCAGCCACAGCCCTGGCACCACTCGGCAGATGTCCTATCTGGCGAGTTGGTACACACGCACCCGTGAAGGTTTCACCGCGCTCTATCGGGTCAAGCCTGAATGGAACCTGAGCCTACTGGCGTTCATCGTCAACTTCTCGCTGTACCCGCTCTTCGCGGTGCTGTTCCCTGTGCTGATCAATCGCTATTTCCCCCAAGACTTATGGTTGATCGCCGTCACCGAGGGCGCCTTCGCGTTGGGCCTACTGGCCGGTAGCCTGTTCCTAGTGAAACGCGCCAATGAGCGTTGTGGCCGGCCCTATGTAGTATTTGGCGGTTTCCTGCTGGTTGGGCTGGCCATGCTTGGTTGTGGGCTTTTCAGCCAATTCTTCCATGTCGAGCCCGGTTGGTTCGCCGGAGTAACTGTGCCCTTGCTGTTTATCGCAGGCATCGGCCTGGTCATGGTGACCGTAAACACCTCGACCGTGCGAATGCTGGCTACCCCCGACAATTACCGCAACCGGATCGGGTCTGCGACCTCGTTTGTTTCCAGCATGGTCATCCCCTTCGGGGCTCTGGTCGGTGGGGCTTTTTCTGAAACGCTAGGCGTGGGCTACGCCATGGCAGCCTTGGGTTTGCTCATTGTCTTGGCATCCCTGCCATGCATGTTCAGTGGGGTACTGGTGCGTGTCCTGAGCATGGACGATGAACAGATCAAGAATATCTACAAGGATCTTTACCCTGATGCTTTCCCGGATTGAAGGTGAATCATGATTACTGCCACGACCGGAATTATTCGTGACCGCACACTGGGGCAACCCGGCAGTGCCGAGTACTGGCAGCGGGTGATCCGCGCAAGGGCTGACAGCCCCTTGTACATGCTAGCGCTGGACAAAGAGCCAGAGTTGCTGTTTGCGGTGGCGCGATGTTGAGTGTGCAGCATCTACAGGAAGTGCGTACGCTTATCACCGTGTTGCAGGGCGAGGCGCCCATAACTCTGGCTGAAGCAATGCCGGAGCAGGCCGACTATGAGCAAGTACACGCAGTAGTGCGCTGGTTGTATGAGCAAGCCGCGATCGACGTCTTTACCTCAGCGTGTGCTGGCATAGCGGCCAAGGCTGCTATGCCTCGGGCATCAGATGTGGCCTTGGGCTACGGCATAGGTGACGGCTTGAACTCGATTGCAGGCGCCAATCTTTTTTGGATATTGCGCAGGTGAAAGTTTACCGCATCGGCAGTCACATTTAATATGCGGCCAATCTCGTCTGAGAGACGCCCGCGACATTCTCATCCCCTATCAGGATTTCCTAGGCTTCACTCGAGCGGTAGCCTCGGCCACCAACGGATCCTCCGGCCAATAATGCTTGGGATACCGCCCCTTCAAATCCTTCTTCACTTCCTCGTAGGTGTTGGCCCAGAAACTGGCCAGGTCCTGGGTCACCTGCACCGGCCGCCGCGCCGGTGACAGCAGGTGCAGTTTCACCGCCTGCCGTCCACCGGCGATGCGCGGTGTTTCCGCCAGGCCGAACAGCTCCTGCAGGCGCACCGCGAGGATCGGCGGTTGCTCGCTGTAGTCCAGGCGTACCGACGACCCTGACGGCACGCCGATGTGGGTTGGCGCCAGCTCGTCGAGTTTCTGTGGCAGCGGCCAGGGCAAGCTGTTGCGCAGGATGGAGGACAGGTCGAGCTGGCCGAAATGGCTCAGGCGTGTGACCTTGCCCAGGTACGGCTGCAGCCAGTGTTCCAGCTGCTTCAGCAACGCCGCGTCGCTGACGTCCGGCCAGGGGTTCTGGGTGTCCAGCGCGCGCAGCAGCGCGACCCGCGCCTGCCACTGGCGCAGTTCTGGGGTCCAGGGCAGCAGCTCCAGGCCCTTGCGCCGCACCAGGCCGAGCAGCGCGGTGGCGCGGGCGTCGGCGTCCAGCCCTGGCAGCGGTTCGCGGCTGAGGATCAGTTCACCGACCTTGCGCTGGCGTTCGGCGCGCAGGACGCCCTCGCGCTCGTCCCAGTCCAGGTGATCGACGCGGCTGACCTGTTCGGCCAGCACCGTATCGAACAACCCGGGATCGAACTCGGCAGCCAGGTAGATGCGTTCCTCACGCTGCCCCTGACGACTGCCCAGGTCGGCGATGACGATCCAGGCCTGTTTCATCAAGCCGTCCACCTCGCCGAACAAGGCAGCGCGGCCGTTGGCAAGGCGGTACTCGGCGCCGCCTTCGCGACGCTGCTGCGCCACGCGATCCGGGTAGGCCAGGGCCAGCAGGCAGCCCAGCCAGCGCGGGTGCGCAGGGTTCTCGACCGGCGTCGCCGGCCTGCCACGCAAGTAGCCGCGGTACTGCCGGGACAACTGCCGTATGCGTTGCACGGCGCCGTGGCTCTGGCGCTGGGCCTTCTGCTCGCCGGACAGCAACACGAGGCGGCTGTGCAGGTCGGCACCGGCACCGCGCAAAATGTCGCGTTCACCTAACAATGCTGCCACATCGCAGGCCATGTCGCCGAGGCCCAAGGCATGGCCGCGCAACAACAGATGAGCGATGCGCGGGTGCGCCGGCAGCTGCGCCATGGCTTGGCCATGGGGGCTGAGACGGCCGTCGGGCAGGCGTGCGCCGAGGCGCAGCAACAGGTCCTGCGCCTGCGCATACGCCGCGCTGGGCGGCTGGTCCAGCCAGGTCAATTGAGCCGGCTCGACACCCCAGCGTGACAATTGCAGGGCCAGGCTGGCGAGGTCTGCCTGGAGGATTTCCGGGCTGCCGTAGGCCGCCAACTGGGCGTGCTGGTCTTCGGACCACAACCGATAACACACGCCCGGCTCCAGACGCCCTGCCCGTCCGGCCCGCTGGGTGGCGCTGGCGCGGGAGATGCGCTGGGTGTCCAGGCGGGTCATGCCGCTGCCGGGGTCGAAACACGGCACCCTCGCCAGGCCGGCGTCGATGACTACGCGCACACCGTCGATGGTCAGGCTGGTTTCGGCAATGTTGGTCGCCAGCACGACCTTGCGCTTGCCGGCGGGCGCAGGCTCGATGGCGGCGCGCTGGGCATTGAGATCCAGCTCGCCATGCAGCGGGCACAGCAGCACATTCACATTGCCAGCCAGGGCTTCGGCCAACTGCTGATGCACGCGGCGGATCTCGGCCTGGCCCGGCAGGAACACCAGCAGGCTGCCAGTCTGTTCATCGAGGGCATCGAGGCAGGTCTGCACCACTCGTGGCTCGATGAACTCACCCGGCTGCCACGGCCGCCCCCAGCGCACGTCCACCGGGTACATCCGGCCCTCGCTGCGCAGTACCGGGGCATCGTCGAGCAACGCGGACAGGCGCTCGCCTTCCAGGGTGGCGGACATCAGCAGGATCTTCAGCGGCGGTTCGTCGCGCAGCAGCTCCCGGCCGTTGAGGCTCAAGGCCAGCGCGAGGTCGGCATCCAGACTGCGTTCGTGATACTCATCGAAGATCACCAGCCCCACCCCGTCCAGGGCCGGATCATCCTGCAGGCGCCGGGTAAGAATACCCTCGGTCACGACCTCGATACGGGTGTTCGGACCTACCTTGCTGTCCAGCCGAATGCGGTAGCCGACCGTCTCGCCAACCCGCTCGCCCAACTCGCTGGCCAGCCGCTCCGCCGCCGCCCGCGCGGCCAGGCGCCGCGGTTCGAGCATGAGAATGGTCTGCCCGGCCAGCCAAGGCTCGTGCAGCAGCGCCAAAGGCACGCGAGTGGTCTTGCCCGCGCCGGGCGGGGCTTCGAGCACCGCTTCATGGCGCTCGGCCAGGGCTTGGCGCAGGGCAGGCAGGACGGCGTCGATGGGTAGCGAGGTCATGAAGGCTCCAGGTCGGGCGCGAAGTATAACGCCGGTCCGAGGTGCAGGCGCCGCGCACGTATGGATAGCACTCCAAGGTCAGCGAACTGACCTTCGAGGAACACTGTCTTTCCCCTAGGCATCACCGTTTGTTTGCAACATTGCGGCTTATTTCCGGGACGGTGCAGCATTGAGGTGCGTTGTATACTGAACTCAGTGAACGGAGGGCTTCATGAGCAATCTATTGAAAATGATCGGCAAAAAAGATGACTTCGCCTCCAAGGTGTTGAGTCGTTACAGCGCAAAGAAGGCTGTTGGCTCGTTTGCGCGTGATCTCTTTCGCTCCGAGGATGCTGATTCCATCAACGCGCGCTTTGCAAGAGCCAAGCAATCGGCCTCTCGGTAACATGTGGAAAAAGCGCCTTAATCGCCACTCCTTTAAACCATCCAGCAAGCAATCCGCTCCCGCGTCCAAAGTGGCTTCCCCTGCGGAGATCGAATACAACGTCGTTTACCAGCAGCTGGTCAACGATGATAACGACGTTGTAGGCCAGCTTGCCTATTGTCTTTATAAGCAGAGCAAACAGCAGTACCTCCAAGAGTTCGAGCGCTTGAACCAGCGACGTCCGACGGACTTGGAGCTGCGAAACCATGTGGTCTGCGCCGAGTTACCTGCCTTGGGAATGTACCGCGAAAAGTCTACTCGCGTAGTTTCAGAACTGCTGGCACAGGCTGCCGAAGAAAAACAAGAAGAACTGGAAGAACGTTTCAAAAATCGACTTTGGAAGTTCATTGCAAAACATCAGCACGAGACGCTTGGCGAGCGGTTCTGGCATAGGGTAAAGGTACTGACGTTTGGTGGCGCAGGCGGTGTAATCGGCAATTTCTTCACCACGTTAGCCGTACTGCTTATCCTGTTCTTCGCGGCATCGAGCGGTGAGCGAGATGAGTTCTCTAGAAGTGCCAAGGAGCGATTCGTTTCCGGGCTGGCCGAGGTTATCGGCGTCGGGGTACGTATAGACAGGCCTGAGTCAGCAGGCACTCCTGCCTCAGCGGCAACCGTGCTACCTGCACCTGCGCAATCAAAATAATTCGGGTCCGGTGGGCAGCAGCCAGGCGCGTATAGATATGACGCCAAGGTCAGCGAACCGACCTTCAGGTAACAAGGTCCATCTACTCGGCTTGACCATTTGCTTGTATCGTTGCGGCCTATTTTGCGGAGATTGCCATGCGTATTCCTTCACGTTTGATCGGCGGCGCCGTTGTCGCTGCCTTGGTAACCCAACTGACCGCCTGCGGCACCCTGTTCTGGCCGGATCGGCGCGGGCAGATCGAAGGGCGTATCGACCCGGTCGTGGCGGCGCTGGACGCCATCGGTATCCTCTTCTATGTGCTGCCGGGGCTGATAGCCTTCGGTGTGGACTTCGCCACCGGCGCGATCTACCTCAACGACGGCAAGACCGCACAGGTAGCGCCGGAAAAGCTGCAGCATGCGATTGGTCGCGACGGCAAGGTCGATAACCTGAAGCTGCAGGCCATTCTGGAAACCGAGCTGGGCCGCAGCCTGCCGCTCGACGATCCGCGCCTGATCCAGCACACCGGCAGCGTCGAACAACTGGCTATGTATGGCTTGAAGCCGGTTATCTAAGGATTTTTAATGGCAACCAGCAAGGAACACGCACGTCTGCTGCGGCTGGCGACAAGGGCGTCGCTCGCGGTCGCCAGCATTCTCATCGTGGCCAAGGCCGTTGCCTGGTGGCTCAGTGGTTCGGTGAGTCTGCTGGCGGGGCTCACCGATTCGGTGCTCGATGGCGCGGCATCGTTTCTCAACCTGCTGGCGGTGCACTACGCGCTGCGTCCGGCCGATGACGATCATCGGTATGGACACGGCAAGGCCGAGGCTCTGGCGGGGATGGCCCAGGCGCTGTTCATCGGTTCGAGTGCGGTGCTGATCGGTTACCAGGCTTGGAAGCAGGTGCAGGACCCGCAGCCGCTGGGCGCGGCTGGTGTAGGCATCGCGGTGATGATTCTTTCTTTGGCGTTGACCGTGGCGCTGCTGACCCTGCAATACAAGGTCATCCGCGAAACCGGTTCGACAGCCGTGCGGGCGGACTCGCTGCACTACCGCTCTGATCTGCTGCTCAATGGCAGCATTTTGGTAGCGCTGGTTCTGGCGAGTTACGGCTGGCCTCAGCTGGATGCTTTCTTCGGCTGCGGTATTGCGCTGTACATTTTGTGGAGCGCGGTGCAGATCGCCCGCGAAAGCACGGCAATCCTGATGGACAAGGAGCTGCCGGTGGATGTCAGTGAACAGATGCTGGCGCTGGCGTGCAATGTGCCGGGCGTGCTCGGGGCCCATGATTTGCGCACGCGCATGTCGGGCAATCATTGGTTCGTGCAGTTGCATCTGGAGTTGCCAGGGCAGCTGTCGCTGGCCGAGGCCCATGGCATTTGCGAGGGCGTGGAAACAGCCATCGAAAGCCAGTATCCACGTGCCGAAGTCCTGGTTCACGCCGACCCCATTTGAGTTGAATGCGGTCAGCCAGGGAAAACGCAATGTTCGCCGACGCGGCTTGCGCCGCTGCTACAGGGGATCTGGGCGCCACGTAAACGCATGCCGCGCGCCGACAGAACGCGGCCCCATGTAGCAGCGGCGCAAGCCGCGTCGGCGGCGAATGCGGTGTGTCAGGCAGAAAGCGGGCGCCCTTGACAGAGGTGCACGGCCGATCAGTTCACCGTATACCCACGCGATGCGAAGCAATTGGCCAGATTCTGCCGGTACACGCTGACCACTTCGGGCGATGGCGCATAGGTGGCACTGGCCGGGTCGAAGCGGCTTTGTTCCACGGCCCAGCGCTTGCACTCGTATTGATCCTGGGCGATCTGCTGCGGACTCTGGCCCTGGGCCGGATAGGCGGCGACGTCATAGTTGGTCAAGGTCGGCGCTGGCTGCGGGATACTGGCATTCACTGGCGGATTCACCACCACGTATTCCTGGGTATTGTCGGCCCATTGATAGTAAGTGCCGGCCGCGACGAAGAACACCGAACTGCCGATCCACATGCGCTGGGCGTAGTCGGGCAGCACGCGCACCCGAACGCCGCGCGGCGGCTCGATCACCACGTATTGCGGACCCTGCGGCCGATACCAGTACCCACCCGAGTAGTAATAATCCTGCCCCCGATACGGCACGCGATAATTCTGGCCGGGGAAGCGATCGATCACCTGACCCGGACGATACTGCGGGCCGGGGCCCCAGCCGCCACCGTGCTCGCCGGGCCAGCGGTCTCGACCGCCCTCCCAGCGCCGATCGTTGTCGCGACGCAGGTCCGGATAACTGCCTCGCAGCGGCGCCTGGGTCTGGCGCACTGCGTCGGGCTTGCCGATGATCTGCGGCCGATTGTCCTGTTGGCCACCTTCGGGACCACCCTGATCCGGGCGACCCTGCTCCGGCTGGTTGCCTTGCCACTGGTTCTGGCTGCCGCCGCCTGGCCGACCTTGCCACTGACCCTGATTACCCTGATTACCTTGCGGCGGTCGCCCCTGCCACTGACCCTGATTGCCACCTTGCGGTGGTCGGTACTGCCCACCTCCCTGCGGCTGCCCAGGCCCGGCATTGCCCCCACCCGGCCCACGCTGGCCACCATTGGAACTGCCGCGCAACTGGTCTTGCGGGCCTTCCGCATACGCAGGCGCGCCCACCGCCAGGCAGAGCACAGCGAGACCGGCCATACGCCATAGGGGCAAGTTCATGCTGTTCCTCGCAGAAAAAGGGGGTCACCCAGTATCAGACTGACAAACCCCAACGCGGTTCTGTGAAGATCCCGTCAGGTGCCTGCAAAGGATATCGGCACGTACTGCGCGTTCATGACCGCACGCCAGGCACCGGTCACATACATTTCGCAGACGAAAAAAGAGGAGACCCATAGGCCTCCTCTCGCGAACTGTGTCCTTGCTCGACGCTTGTGACGTCGGCTCACCTCACGCTGCCTTCTGGGCCGCATGCAGCCCGGGGGCCAGCGCGACCCCGGTGGGGGTGGTGGCCGCAATCCGCCTGATTGAGCGGATCGCAGTGGACGTGTGTCCGGGCAGTGATTCTGTGAATAACAATAGCGCCACGGACGCAGCAGCCGATTGCGAACATTGCTGAATTACACAGCACTTGCGCAATTTTTGCCTTCGGATAGATAATTTGCCGCAACGCAAAACACGAAGGCAGATTTGATGAGCAAGCTTGATCGCTATGACCTGAGCATTCTGGCGGAACTGCAGCGTGACGCGCGCATTTCCAACCAGGAACTGGCCGAACGCATCGGTCTCTCGCCGTCGCCCTGCTCACGGCGCGTCAAGCAGCTCGAAGACGACGGCTACATTTCCCGTCAGGTCGCCCTGCTGGACCGCAAGAAGCTGGGGTTGAGCCTGACCGCCTACGTGCTGATCGGCATGGACCGGCACACGCCGGAACGCTTCGAGACTTTCGAAGCGGCGATTCGCGGGCTGCCTCAGGTCCTCGAATGCAGCCTGGTGACCGGGATGGATGCCGACTATCAGCTCAAGGTGGTGGTGCCGGACATGGACCACTACCAGAAGCTGCTGCTGGGCCATCTGACGCGGATCGAGGGCGTCACCAGCGTGCGCTCCAGCTTCGTTCTCAACCAGGTAATGGCCAGCACTGAATTACCGTTGACCCATCTGCGCTGAGCTTCAGGCCCGAAACAGACTTGCAGCACCTTCGCGGGTAGAACCCGCTCCCACAGTGGCCCAGGTCGGCTACAGACTGGCCGGCACCTCGCGCCACTCGCCCTGCCCCAGGCCCTCGAGGCTCCAGTCACCGATGCGCACCCGCACCAGGCGCAAGGTCGGCAGGCCCACTGCGGCCGTCATGCGCCGCACCTGACGGTTGCGCCCCTCTTTGATCACCAGCTCCAGCCAATGCGTCGGTATGCTCTTGCGAAAGCGCACCGGCGGATCGCGCGGCCACAGGTCCGGCTCGTCCAGCAGCCGCGCTTGCGTCGGCAGGGTCATGCCATCGTTGAGCTCGACTCCGGTGCGCAAACGCTGCAACTGGTCTTCGTCGGGTACGCCTTCCACCTGCACCCAATAGGTCTTGGCCAGCTTGTGCTTCGGGTCGGCGATGCGCGCCTGCAACTGGCCGTCGTTGGTCAGCAACAGCAGCCCCTCGCTGTCACGGTCCAGGCGACCGGCCGGATAGACCCCGGCAATGTCGATGAAATCCTTCAGCGTCGCGCGCCCTTCACCGTCGCTGAACTGGGTCAGTACATCGAACGGTTTGTTGAACAGCAGCAGCCGCGGCTGGGCCGGCGGGGCCTTGGCCACACGGCGGCCGCTGGCGGGTGGACGTTTGTTGGAGCGAGGAGGAAGAGGCATGACGAAGCGGCTTTCGGGCTGGCAAGGGCGCTCATGCTAGAGGCCCTTGCCAGCCACGGCAAACCTGTCAGCGGAACGGCGGCTCATCGAAGCTGCGCAGCTTGCGCGAGTGCAGCGAGTTGAGCTGGTTGCGCAGCAAGTTCAAGGCCGTGATGCCGATGTTCAGATGCTGACTGACCGCGCGGTTGTAGAACGCGTTGGCCGAGCCCGGCAGCTTGATCTCACTGTGCAAGGGCTTGTCCGACACGCACAGCAGAGTGCCGTACGGCACCCGCAGGCGATAGCCCTGGGCGGCAATGGTGCCGCTCTCCATGTCCACCGCAACGGCGCGCGACAGGTTGATCAGCGGTCGCTCCTGGGCCCAGCGCAGCTCCCAGTTGCGATCATCGTAGGTCAGCACGGTGCCGGTACGCAGGCGCTTCTTCAAGTCGTCGCCACGCTCGCCGGTCACCTGTGCCGCCGCTTCCTGCAATGCCAGCTGCACTTCGGCCAGGGCCGGAATGGGGATGTTCGGTGGCAGGACGCGATCGAGAATGCCGTCCTGGCGCATGTAGGCGTGGGCCAGCACATAGTCGCCGATGGTCTGCGACTGTCGCAGGCCACCGCAGTGGCCGATCATCAGCCAGCAATGCGGACGCAGCACGGCCAGGTGGTCGGTGATGTTCTTGGCGTTCGAAGGCCCGACGCCGATGTTCACCAGCGTCACGCCGTCGCCATCCTCGGCAATCAGGTGATACGCCGGCATCTGATAGCGGTGCCATACCACGCTGGCCACCAGCGCCTGGGCTTCGCCGTTGTCCATGCTCTTTTCGATGATCACGTTGCCCGGCATCACCAGGCGCACGAAGCGCGGGTCGTTGCGCAGCTGTTCCAGGCCGTGGGTGACGAACTGGTCGACGTAGCGGTGGTAGTTGGTCAGCAGGATCCACGGCTGCACGTGCTTCCAGTCGCTGCCGGTGTAGTGGATCAGGCGACGCAGGGAGAAATCCACCCGCGCGGCGTCGAACAGCGCCAGCGGCAGGGGATCGGCCGTGGCCCAGTCGTACAGGCCGTCGGCGATGCCATCGGTGGCGGCAGACAGGTCGGTACTGGGGAACACCCGCGCCAGGGCGGCTGCGGTCACACCGCTGCCGGCCAGCTCGTCGCCCTGGTCGACGACATAGGGATAGGGAATGTTCTGCTCGCTGACACCGACTTCGATGGTGACCGCGAAGTCGCGCATCAGCGGCCGCAATTGGTCCAGCAGATAACCGCGGAAGGCGGCCGGTTGGGTCACGGTCACCGAGTACACGCCAGGCAGGTTGACCTTGGCGTAGGCCCGGGTGATGGCAGGCAGTTCGCCGCCGTAGGCGTAGGTCAGGCGCAGTTCAGGGTAGCGAAACAGATCACGCTCGGCCGCATCCGGCTCGCTGCGATCCTTGAGGTAGCGCTTGAGCGCCTGGCTCAGGGCGCGAGTGGCCCGTTCGTGCAGTTCTGCCAACCGATCCACGGCTTGTTCGGCAGTTTCCACAACTACGAAGTCTGGAGCATTACTCATGGGGCATGTCCTGGCTGATCTGGCAGGCTTGCATCTTGCCTGCAATGCCGACGAAAGGCACCCCCGGTGCGACGGCCTTGATTACGCCGGGGCAGCGCCGGGGGGCGCATCTGCAATCGGCGGCGACACCGGCTTGGGATGGCTCAGGATGCAACCGTGCAACAGCGCCTGCAGTTCTTCGAAGCGCACCGGGCGCGCCAGGCAGACCGATACTCCGGCAGCCAGGCACGCCTCGCGCGGGGCCTGCCCGGGCTCGGTGATCGCCAGCACCGGCAATCGCTCGCATCCCGGCAGGCTGCGCAGCTGGCGGGTGGTGTGCAGAGCGCTCTGTGCGGGCAGGCTGTGCTCCATGAGCACGGCATCGAAACGCTCGCGAGTCAGCAGGGCCAGCGCACCGGCGCCGTCCTCGGCCGTGCGCACGCGGTAGCCGAGCTTGAGCAGCATGGCCCGCACGACCAACTGGTCGACGCTGTTGGCGTCCACCAGCAATACCGTGCATTCATGGGCTGCGCGCTGGGTGCCAAAGGCACCGGCGCTGGTGCTCAAGGCACGACCCGGATGCGCTTCGACAACACCCAGGCGCACGCTCAGTTCGAAACAGCTGCCGCGTCCGGGCTCGGACTGATGATGAAGCTGCCCGCCTACCAGTTCGGCCAGCTGCCGACAGATCGCCAGGCCGATACCCAATCCGCCGTACTCGCGGGTCACCGAGCCATCGAGCTGGTAGAAGCGTTGATAGAGGGTTTCTTCGTCGCGATGACTGAAACCGATGCCGCTGTCGCTGACCGTGAAGGTTATCTGCAGCTGATCACTCACTGGCTCGCCGCCACTGACGCGCACATTGACACTGCCTTCGCCGGTGAACTTGATGCCGTTGTCGATCAGGCAGCCCAGGCACAGGGCAAGCTTCTGCGAATCGCCCTGCAGGCGGTCGGGCAGACCGGCTGCGCGCTCCACGGTGAACGCCAGCCCCTTGCTCTGGGCCTGACGGCTGAATTGCATCTGCACGCTGTCCAGCAGCGCCTGCAGGCTGAACGGTTCGTTGCGCGGATAGAGCCGCCCGGCTTGCAGCTCGGTCAGGATCAGGATGTCGTCGACCATGCGCATCATGTGCCGCGCCGAACCTGCAGCGGTGTGCTGGTACTGCGCCAGCTCCGGCCCCATGGGCACGGTCTGCATCAGTTCCAGCGAGCCGATCACGCCATTCATCGGGGTGCGCAGCTCATGGGTGACAGTGGCAAGGAATTCGTCCTTGAGCCGGTTGCTGGCAGCCAGTTCCTGATTCGCCTGCTCAAGCTTCAGCCCGGCTTGCTTCAGGGTCTGCGCCTGCTGGTCGCGCAGCACGTTGATCCGGTCGGCCAGGGCCAGCGACAGCAGGCCGACCTCCAGCGCCGAACCGATCTGGCTGGCGTACATGGTGATGAACACATTGGGTAGATAGCCCAGCACCATCAGGGTATTGACGATGCCGCCCAGCAGGAACGCGCTCCAGGCAATGATGAAGTAACGCGCCAGGCGCATGCCACGCAACCAGGCGAGGATGCCGGCGGAGAAGATCACCACGGTGAAACACAGCGCCAGCAACGTGGCCAGGCGCAATGCCAGGGCGTAGCTGGTCGACAGCGACAGCACCATGACCACGGCGCCGTAGACCATCAGGCCGAGCAGCAGTCGATCCATCCAGCGACTGTGCCGCGCCGTCTGCAGAAAGCTGCGCGAGAACTGGCAACCGAAGAAGCCGGCCGCGCCGATGAAGAATGGCGTGGCAGCGTTGGCCCACCACGGATTGTCGGGCCAGAAATACTCGACCCCGGCACCGTTCACCGACACCTGGTACAGGCCGAACGACGCGATATAGACGATGTAGTACAGGTAGCTGCGATCGCGCACGCTGAGGAAGATGAACAGGTTGTACACCAGCATGCCCAGCAACACGCCGTAGATCAGGCCGAGTACGTACAGCCTCGAGGGCTGTGCCTCGAGGTACGCGTTGGCCGACCACAGGCTGACCGGCGCCTGCACCGAGCCCTGGCTGTGCAGGCGCAGATACACGGTCTTCGCTTCACCTGGCTGGAATGGCAGTTCGAACAAGTAGTTGTTCTGCTTGATCTGGCGGCTGGCATACGGCAAGGCATCGCCGGTTCGCTGCACCGAGCGGTACTGCCCGGCGGCATCGGGCAAGAACAGTTCCAGGTGGTCCATGGGCGGATAGGCCAGCTCCAGCAGCCAGCTGTGCGGCGATCCGTCGGCGCGCGGTACATAGCGCAGATCGATGCGCAGCCAATACACGGATCGCGAGTAGCCGGCATTGAGCACGTCGCTGTGGTGCTGACGAAAAGCGGGGGCCAGGCCGGTGGTGATCTGCTCGATGGTGGCGTCGCCCGACACATCCTCGTAGACCTGCATCGTGCGCCCCAGCGCGAGGCTGCGCGTGGTTTCGTCGAAGTCGACCGCACCTGCCAGCATGGGCAGCCAGGCCATTATCAAGATAAGCAAATAGCGCATGGTGCCTTCGGGATGTGTTGCAGCGTAGTGTCAATATGATACATAGCCCCCCTGCAAAGCGCGAACGCCGTTCACCGATCGCAGCGCGGCAGGCGCGCTCGACGCCGCTCGCGGCCCTGCTACAACGCCCTGCACCGTGATAAGCTCGCGCACCATGAATATCTATAGTTCCCGCCCCGTTGTCCTCTGTCTCTCCGGCCACGACCCCAGTGGCGGCGCCGGCCTGCAGGCAGATATCGAAGCCTTGCTCGCGCAGGGCTGCCATGCCGCGCCGACGATCACGGCGCTGACCGTGCAGAACACGGTCAATGTCAGCGATTTCCGCGTGCTCGACCGCGAGTGGATCCTGGCGCAGGCCAATGCCGTGCTCAGCGACTCGCCGGTGGCGGCGGTCAAGCTGGGCATGCTCGGTTCGGTGGACATGGTCGCAACCGTGGTCGAGCTGTTGTCCGCCCATCCCCATCTGCCGATGGTCTGTGACCCGGTATTGCGCGCCGGTGGCGGCGGCAGCCTGGGCAAGGACGAGGTCGGCTACGCGATGCGCGAAAGGCTGCTGCCGCTGGCGACCATTGCGACGCCGAACCTGCCCGAGGCGCGCATTCTCGCCGACCTGCCCGAAGGCAGCGCCGATGAATGCGCACAGAAGTTGCTGCCGTTCTGCAAGCACCTGTTGATCACCGGTGGCCATGGCGACGAGCACGAAGTGCACAACCGCCTGTACAGCCGCGACGGCAGTCGTCGAACGTTCACCTGCCAGCGCCTACCCGGCAGTTACCACGGCTCCGGATGCACCCTGGCCAGCGCCCTGGCCGGCCGCCTGGCGTTGGGCGAAGGCCTGGAAAGCGCGGTGCAGTCGGCGCTCGACTACACCTGGCGCACCTTGCGTGACGCCGAGCAATTGGGCCACGGGCAATTCGTGCCGCGCCGCCTGCCCCTGGATTTCTGCTCTTGAGCCGAACCCCTGCCCCCTGCCTCAGGACCGAGCGATGAACCTACGTGGCGTCTACGCCATCACCGACAGCCAACTGTTGGCCGGCAAGTTCCTCAAGTACGTCGAGGCTGCACTGGACGGCGGCATTACCCTGCTGCAATACCGTGACAAGAGCAACGACGACGCCCGGCGCCTGCGCGAAGCCGACAAACTGCGCCAGCTGTGCGAACGCTACAAAGCGCACCTGATCATCAACGACGATGCCGAACTGGCCGCGCGGCTCAACGTCGGCGTGCACTTGGGGCAGACCGATGGCCCGCTGACGCCTGCCCGCGCCTTGCTCGGCCGCAAGGCGATCATCGGCAGCACGTGCCACAACCGTCTCGACCTGGCCCACCAGGCCGCCCGCGAAGGGGCCAGCTACGTCGCCTTCGGGCGCTTCTTCGCCTCCCAGACCAAGCCCGACGCATCGCCTGCCAGCCTGGAACTGTTGGCGCAGGCGCGTGCCGAACTGAAATTGCCGATTGCCGTCATTGGCGGCATCACCCTGGACAACGCCGCTCCGCTGGTGGCCCAGGGTGCCAACCTGCTGGCCGTGGTGCATGCGCTGTTCGGCGCCGACACGGCCCAGGAAGTCACCCGTCGCGCCCGTGCGCTGAACGCGTTGTTCGAAACTGCCTGATGCAAGAGAGCTTATCTATGTCCCGTTCCGAAACTCTGTTCGCCAACGCCCAGAAGCACATTCCCGGTGGCGTCAACTCGCCCGTGCGTGCTTTCAAGAGCGTTGGCGGTACGCCGCTGTTCTTCAAGCACGCCGCCGGCGCCTATGTCACCGACGAAGACGACAAGCGCTACGTCGACTACGTCGGTTCCTGGGGTCCGATGATTCTGGGCCACAGCCACCCGGACGTGCTCGATGCGGTGCGCAAACAGCTTGAACATGGTCTGTCGTACGGCGCCCCCACCGAAATGGAAACGCAGATGGCCGACCTGGTCTGCGCGATCGTGCCGTCCATGGAAATGGTGCGCATGGTCAGCTCGGGGACCGAGGCAACCATGAGCGCCATTCGCCTGGCCCGTGGTTTCACCGGGCGTGACAGCATCATCAAGTTCGAAGGCTGCTACCACGGCCATTCCGACAGCCTGCTGGTCAAGGCCGGTTCCGGCGCCCTCACCCTTGGCGTGCCCAGCTCGCCCGGCGTACCGGCGGCGTTCGCCAAACACACCCTGACCCTGCCGTTCAACGACATCGCTGCGGTGGAGCAGATGCTGGCCGAGGTCGCCGATGAAGTGGCCTGCATCATCGTCGAGCCGGTGGCGGGCAACATGAACTGCGTACCGCCTGCGCCGGGCTTTCTGGAAGGCCTGCGTCGCCTCTGCGACCAGTACGGCGTGGTACTGATCTTCGACGAGGTCATGACCGGTTTCCGCGTGGCCCTCGGTGGTGCCCAGGCCTACTACGGCGTGACCCCGGACCTGAGCACGTTCGGCAAGATCATCGGTGGTGGCATGCCCGTCGGCTGTTTCGGCGGCAAGCGCGAGATCATGTCGCACATTGCGCCGCTGGGGCCGGTCTATCAGGCCGGCACCTTGTCGGGCAACCCACTGGCCATGGCCGCCGGCCTGACCACACTGAAGCTGATCAGCCGCCCCGGTTTCCATGACGAGCTGAGCGACTACACCGCACGCCTGCTCGATGGCCTGCAGCAGCGTGCCGATGCCGCGGGCATTCCGTTCGTCACCACTCAGGCCGGAGGCATGTTCGGCCTGTACTTCAGCGGCGCCGATGACATCGTCACCTTCGAAGACGTCATGACCAGCGACGCCGATCGTTTCAAGCGTTTCTTCCACCTGATGCTCGACGGCGGCGTGTACCTGGCGCCGAGCGCATTCGAGGCAGGCTTCACGTCCATCGCCCACGGCGATGCCGAGCTGGCGATCACCCTGGATGCTGCCGAGAAAGCGTTCGCTGCGCTGAAGTAACCACCTTCGCTCCCGTAGGAGCGGTCAGCGACCGCGAAAAGGACGCTGCGGTATGCCTGGCCGATCGCAGCGCATCGTTCGCGGCCACGGACCGCTCCTACGCAGAAGGTTGCATCTAAATCCGTAGGAGCGGTCAGCGGCCGCGAAGAAGGCAACACGGTGCGCCTGACACACCGTGCTGGATTGTCTACGGCCACGGACCGCTGCCGCGGCTGGCACCCCGTGAAACAGTGCCATCTGAGCGATATCGCAGAAAAACGAGTAAAGACTTTGTAACAGCCCCCCCGCTTATTTCATAATGCAGCACCCGCCACGTTTCGACGTCGGGTCCGCCCGCATTCCGCAGAGGTAAGTCGATCCCCATGAACCGCACCGGCCGCGCCCTTGCATTGGGCTGCCTGTTGCTTCTTCAGCCGCTAATGGCTACCGCAGGCGGCAATTCGTTGTTGATTCCGGCGGTGGGTCGCTGCACCCTCAATACCTCTGCCCAGGCATTGCCCGCAGCGCTGGCTGCCTGTCAGCAGGCCGCCAAGGACGGCGACGCCCAGGCGCAATTCGAGCTTGGTCAGTTCTATTACGACGGTACTCGAACCGAACGCGACTTGAACCAGGCCCTCAGCTACTTCGAACAAGCGTCCCTGCAAGGGCATGCCGAGGCCCAGTATCATCTGGGCACGATGTTCTTCAAGGGCGAAGGCGTGGCGGCCAACAACGTCCAGGCCTATATCGTGCTGAAGATGGCGGCGGTCAACGGCGCTGAGGATGCGCTTGACGCGGCCGACGAGGTGTCCGGGCAGATGCGCCGCGAAGACCTCGAAGTGGCCACCCAGGTACTGGGGCAGATTTTCCGCAAATACCTGCTCGAGTTGCAGACGGCCGACGGCGGCAGCCGGTCGCCTTTCGCCCCGCTGCCCTGAGCCTGGCAGCGGTCCGACAGATGACTATTTGTCGGGCATCGGCATCGGGAATGGCATGACATTGCCAGTCATGCGTGCCTCGCTGATCTTCGGCGTGCCCAGGCGCTCCACTTCATCGATCCGCACGATCGAGTGCATGGGCACGAAGCTGCGCGTCACACCTTCGAACTGAGCCTTGAGCTTTTCTTCGCTGGGGTCGACGACCATGGTGGTGCGCTCGCCAAAGACGAATTCCTCGACCTCCAGAAACCCCCACAGATCACTCTGGTAGATCTGCTTGGCGTACATCTCGAATACCTGGCCCTGGTTGAGGAAAATCACTTTGTAGATTGGAGCTTCGCGTTTGGTCATCGTCGGCAGATATAAGGTCGTGAGCTTGGAAGAGGGCGAAAACTATAGCATAGCCGCCCGACAGGCAATGCTAGGAACCACCGACCACGGGCACTATAATGCGCGGTTCTTTGAACCACTTGATGATCACCCCATGGCCAAGAAGCTTTATATCGAAACCCACGGTTGCCAGATGAACGAGTACGACAGCTCGCGCATGGTCGACCTGCTGGGTGAACATCAAGCCCTGGAAGTCACGGCACGCGCAGAAGACGCCGACGTGATCCTGCTCAATACCTGCTCGATCCGCGAGCGTGCCCAGGACCGCGTCTATTCGCAACTGGGCCGCTGGCGCGAACTGAAGCTGGCCAAGCCAGACATGGTCATTGCGGTCGGCGGCTGCGTGGCCAGCCAGGAAGGCGCAGCCATCCGCGATCGCGCGCCCTACGTCGATGTGGTGTTCGGCCCGCAGACCCTGCATCGCCTGCCCGAGATGATCGACGCGGCGCGCATCACCCGCTTGCCGCAGGTGGACATCTCCTTCCCCGAGATCGAGAAGTTCGACCACCTGCCCGAACCGCGCATCGACGGCCCGACCGCCTACGTCTCGGTGATGGAAGGCTGCAGCAAATACTGCACGTTCTGCGTGGTGCCCTACACCCGCGGCGAAGAAGTCAGCCGACCGTTCGACGACGTCCTGGCCGAGGTCATGCACCTGGCCGACAACGGCGTGCGCGAAGTCACCCTGCTGGGGCAGAACGTCAACGGCTATCGCGGCCAGACCGACGACGGCCGCCTGGCCGACCTGGCCGAGCTGATCCGTATGGTGGCCCAGATCGACGGGATCGAGCGCATCCGCTACACCACCTCGCACCCACTGGAGTTCTCCGACAGCCTGATCCTGGCCCACGCCGAAGTACCGCAACTGGTCAAGCACCTGCACCTGCCGGTGCAGTCGGGCTCGGATCGCGTGCTGGCGGCCATGAAACGCGGCCACACGGTGCTGGAATACAAATTCAAGCTGCGCAAGCTCAAGGCGGCGGTACCGGACATCTGCATCAGCTCGGACTTCATCATCGGTTTCCCCGGCGAAACCGAGAAAGACTTCGAGCAGACCCTGAAGCTGGTTACCGATGTGGGCATGGATTTCTCGTATTCCTTCATCTATAGCCAGCGGCCTGGTACGCCGGCGGCGGATCTGGCCGACGACACGCCCGAGACGGTGAAGAAACAACGTCTGGATGCGCTGCAGCATCGGCTGAACCAGCAGGGTTTCGAGATCAGTCGTCAGATGGTGGGCACTACCCAGCGCATTCTGGTCACCGATTATTCGCGCAAGGACCCTGGCCAGTTGCAGGGGCGTACCGAGAACAACCGCATCGTCAACTTCACCTGCTCGGATGCAAGGCTGATTGGCCAGTTCGTCGACATCCACATCGCCGAAGCCCGCCCGCACTCGCTGCGCGGCGAACTGCTGGCCTGACAGAGCCACACCGCGGCGCGACGTTCGCGGCCGATGACCGCTCCTACAGGGTGACCGCGATCCCCGTAGGAGCGGTCCGTGGCCGCGAAAGGGGCACCGCGGTATGTCAGGTTCACCGCGCCGAACCCTTCGCGGCCGATGACCGCTCCCACAGGGTGACCGCGATCCCCGTAGGAGCGGTCCGTGGCCGCGAAAGCCGCACCGCGGTGCGTCAGGTTCAACGCACCGAACCCTTCGCGGCCGATGACCGCTCCTACAGGGTGACCGCGATCCTTGTAGGAGCGGTCCGTGGCCGCGAAAGGGGCACCGCCGAGAGCCAGTCGTGCGCTGGCCAGGGCCATTCGCCGCCCACCCCTTTCGCCCCGCCCCTGACAGGGGTTATCCTTGGACTCATTTCAATTGCCGTCGGGCGGCCGAATACGACCTTGAACGCACCTATCGAACCACATCGCTTCCTGCTCGAGCCTTTCGAGGCTCGCCGCTTCGCCAACCTGTGCGGGCAATTCGACGAGCATCTGCGCTTGATCGAACAGCGCCTGGAAATCGAAATCCGCAACCGTGGCAATCAGTTCGAACTGATCGGCGACGCCCGACACACGCGCTCGGCGGAAAACCTGCTGCGTCGCCTGTACCGGGAAACCAAGGCTACCGAGCTGTCCCCCGATACGGTCCACCTGTTTCTGCAGGAGTCGGCCGTTCAGGAGCTCGACGATCCGGCTTCCGGCGAAGTCCCGGTCGCACTGCGTACCCGCAAGGGCATGATCAAGCCCCGAGGCTTGAACCAGCAGCGCTACGTCAAGGAAATCCTGAGCAACGACATCAACTTCGGGATCGGCCCTGCAGGTACCGGCAAGACGTACCTGGCCGTGGCCGCCGCCGTCGATGCGCTGGAGCGCGAGCAGGTCCGACGCATTCTTCTGGTGCGGCCTGCCGTGGAAGCGGGCGAAAAGCTTGGCTTTCTGCCCGGTGACCTGGCGCAGAAGATCGACCCCTACCTGCGCCCGCTCTACGATGCGCTCTACGAAATGCTGGGGTTCGAACACGTCGCCAAGCTGATCGAGAAACAGGTCATCGAGATCGCGCCGCTGGCCTACATGCGCGGACGCACCTTGAACAACAGCTTCATCATCCTCGATGAAAGCCAGAACACCACCGTGGAACAGATGAAAATGTTCCTGACCCGGATCGGTTTCGGCTCGACGGCGGTGATCACCGGTGACATCACCCAGGTCGACCTGCCAAAGGGCACCAAGTCGGGCCTGAGCCAGGTCATCGACGTGCTCAAGGACGTACCGGGCATCAGCTTCACCCACTTCAAGCCCAAGGACGTCGTCCGTCACCCGCTGGTGCAGCGCATCGTCGAGGCCTACGAGCGCTTCGAAGCCCAGCCCGCCGCCGTCAACGAGGCCGGGGACAAACGCCGCGATGCTTGAGCTTGACCTGCAACGGGCCAGCACCGCGCCTGGCCCGAGCGACGCCGCGTTCCGCCGCTGGTGCGAACTGGCATTGCGCCAGCGCAGCGCCGATTCGGAAATGACCATTCGCTTGGTTGATGAAACCGAAGGCCGCGAGCTGAATCTGACCTATCGTCACAAAGATTACGCAACCAACGTGCTTTCATTCCCTGCGGACGTGCCGGACGAGATGCTCGACATCCCGTTGCTGGGCGACCTGGTCATCTGTGTGCCGGTGGTGGAACGCGAGGCCGCCGAACAGGGCAAGGCCCTGGACGCCCACTGGGCGCATCTGGTGATGCACGGCTGCCTGCACCTGCTGGGCTACGACCACATCGACGACGATGAGGCCGAGGAAATGGAAGCGCTGGAACGAGAGTTGCTTGCAGAACTGGGTCATCCGGACCCCTATGCCGCCGACGAACACGTCGACGACACCCCCACCAAAGCAATTGGCAAGGATCACGAGTAAAGGGCTATGAGCGAAGATCGATCGAGCAACGGGCAGAAGTCATGGTTGGGTAAACTGACCCAGGCTTTTGCCCATGAGCCCAAGAACCGCCAGGAACTGCTGGAACTGCTGCGCGAAGCGCACCAGAACAAGCTCCTGGACAGCGAAGCATTGACCATCGTGGAAGGCGCCATCCAGGTCGCCGACCTGCAGGTGCGCGACATCATGGTCCCGCGCTCGCAGCTGATCAGCATCAAGTCTACCCAGACGCTGCAGGAATTCCTGCCGGCGGTCATCGACGCTGCGCACTCGCGCTACCCGGTGGTCGGCGAGAATCACGACGACGTGATCGGCGTGCTGCTGGCCAAGGACTTGCTGCCGCTGATCCTGCAGAACGATCACGCGAACTTCAACATCAAGGACCTGCTGCGTCCGGCCACCTTCGTGCCCGAGTCCAAGCGCCTGAACGTGCTGCTGCGCGAGTTCCGTGCCAACCACAATCACATGGCCATCGTCATCGACGAATACGGCGGTGTGGCGGGCCTGGTGACCATCGAAGACGTGCTCGAACAGATCGTCGGCGACATCGAGGACGAGCACGACGTCGAGGAAGACAGCTACATCAAGCCGCTGCCCAGCGGTGACTTCCTGATCAAGGCGCTGACGCCGATCGAGAACTTCAACGAGTTCTTCGAAAGCCAGTTTTCGGACGACGAGTTCGACACCGTCGGCGGCCTGGTGATGAGTGCCTTCGGCCATCTGCCCAAGCGCAACGAGACGACCGAGATCGGTGCCTACCGCTTTCGCATTCTCAATGCCGACAGCCGCCGCATCCATTTGCTGCGCCTCACGCCAATCGCCCGCTGAGGCTTCTGCCCAGACTCCTCGTTAAGGAAAATAATGCGCTGGATCACCCGCCCCGGCTGGCCCGGTAACCTGCTGGCCATGGCGGCCGGCGGGTTGACCCCGCTGTTCCTGGCCCCATTCGATATCTGGCCGCTGGCCCTGCTTTCGCTGGCCCTGTTCTACCTTGGTCTGCGCGAGCTGAAACCACGCCAGGCGCTGGGCCGTGGCTGGTGCTATGGCTTCGGCCTGTTCGGTGCCGGCACCAGCTGGATCTACGTCAGTATCCACACCTATGGCGGCGCGTCGGTTGTATTGGCGGCGTTGCTGATGCTTGGCTTCGTCGCTGCCGTGGCACTGTTCTTCGCCCTGCCCGCCTGGGCCTGGGCGCGCTGGTTGCGGCGTACCGATGCGCCATTGGCCGACGCCCTTGCCTTCGCGGCGCTGTGGCTGGGCCAGGAAGCGTTCCGCGGTTGGTTCCTGACCGGCTTCCCATGGCTCTACAGCGGCTACAGCCAACTGCATGGCCCACTCGCCGGGCTCGCACCGGTGGGCGGCATGTGGCTGGTGTCCTTTGCCCTGGCCCTCACTGCAGCGCTGTTGTGCAATCTGTCGCGCCTGCGCGAGCGAAAGCCATTGCTGGCCGCCGGCGTGATCCTGCTGCTGGCGCCCTGGCTGTTGGGCCTGGCATTCAAGGGGCACGGGTGGACCACGTCCGCAGGCAAGCCGCTCTCGGTTGCCGCCGTACAGGGCAACATTGCCCAGAGCATCAAATGGAACCCCGAAGCGGTCGACCATCAACTGCAGCTGTACCGTGACAAGACCTTCGTCTCCAAGCCGGTGGATATCATCGTCTGGCCGGAAACGGCGGTGCCGGTGCTCATGGACTCGGCGCAGGGCTATCTGGCCGTGATGGGGCGGTTTGCCAGCGACCGTCATTCGGCGTTGATCACCGGCGTCCCCATTCGCCAGGTCGAGGACGGGCAGCGCCGGTTCTATAACGGCATCACTGTGGTGGGTGAAGGCGAAGGCTTGTATCGCAAGCAGAAGCTGGTGCCCTTCGGTGAATACGTGCCCTTGCAGGATCTGCTGCGCGGCCTGATCGCATTTTTCGACCTGCCCATGTCCGACTTCGCCCGTGGCCCGGCCGACCAGCCGCTGCTGCAGGCCAAGGGATATCGGATCGCGCCGTTCATCTGCTACGAAGTGGTGTACCCGGAGCTGGCGGCGAGCATGGCTGCGCGCAGCGACCTGCTGCTGACCATCAGCAACGACACCTGGTTCGGCACCTCTATAGGCCCGCTGCAACACCTGCAGATGGCACAGATGCGCGCACTGGAGGCCGGCCGCTGGATGATTCGCGCTACCAACAATGGGGTCACGGCGCTGATCGATCCGTTCGGCAACATCACTACCCAGGTGCCGCAGTTCGAAGAGGCTGTGATGTATGGCGAAGTGACTCCAATGCAGGGCTTGACGCCTTATCTATTGCTGCGCTCGTGGCCCATGACAGTGGTGTGCGTATTGCTGCTGGGTTGGGCGTTGCTAAGTAGAAGGGCTGGCAGCAGGGCTTGATGTTGCCTGTACTGGCCTCTTCGCGGGCAGAGCCCGCTCCCACCGGTTCGTGTTGTAGCCCGTTCTTTGTGGGAGCGGGGCGGGCGGCGAGCCCTCTGCCCGCGAAGAGGCCCACAAGATCACCGATAAAACATCTTGTACCCCACCAACCCCACCGCCTCATTGAGCAACTGGCCGTTCTGCCAGATGGCCTTGCTTTCAGGCAGCCACCCTCCCAGCGGCCGTGCATTGTCGGTGCCCAGGAACCCCACCGGTGCCGGCACCACTTCCAATCCGCTCTGCTCGAAGCTCCAGCGCGAGCGCTGCATGTGCCAGGCCTGGGTCACCACGACCACACGCTTGATGCCATGCTCGGCGAGCAGTTCGGCGCTGAACCGGGCGTTCTCCCAGGTCGTGCGGCTGCGCTCTTCCATCCAGCGCGCGGAAGTGCCGAAATCATCGCGCAACGACTGCGCCATGATCCACGCTTCGCTGGGCGGCGAGCCGAAGTGCAATCCACCGGACGTCAGCACCGGCAGCCCGGATGCCTTGGCCAGCCGCGCTGCATAGCGAACCCGCTCGAGCGCGACGCCGGTGGGCTGATCGATGCCATCCCAGGCTGGGTCGCCGCGCTCGCGACCGGCACCGAGAATGACGATGGCGTCGGCACGCTGCGCCAGGCTGCTCCAATCCTGCACGGGTAGCGCCGGCTGGTTTTCCAGCCAGCCGGCCGCACCCTGCACCACCACCGGCAGGCTCATCAGCCACAGCCCGCCCAGCCCAATGACGAAGCAGGCCCCCGCCAGACGCGGCCAGCGACGGCGCAGCCACCAACTCGCCAGCAACAGGACGAGAAAGATGCCGGGAGGCAACAATAGCTGTTTGAGCACAAAACGTGAAAACATCGGGCATCTCCAGAAGATGCCCGAAGCCTAAGGGTTGCCACGATGACGAACAACTGCCGTCACGACTTTCCCGAATACCCGTGGCCGTGCTTGCCGATCGGCGAACGGCGCCGGTCGTGCTCGTGCAACCAGTACACTTTCGCCGACGCCTTGGGCGCAGGCGCGAGCGGGGCCTGGGGCTCGACGCAGGCGCGTTCGCCACAGGCGTGCAGGTAGGCATCGATCAGTTCGTATTCGGCCCGGCTCAAACCGCGCAACTCCAGTTCCGCAGGTTTTTCATCGCGCAGGCGCACCGCAGTGCGGGCCACATCCAGGGCCAGCCCCAAACGATCGATGAGTCGCTCGTAGACATCGGGCTGCATGACTTTGATAGGCGGCTCCAGCATTCGCTCACCTCACTTGAGAGAAAACATTCTTTGCTTCATAAGCTTAGCGCCGGCTGGAAAATCAGCCGGTTGCAGCGACCAACGGAATGCGTCAAGTGCCTGCCACGGTCCGCGCAGCTGCAATCAAGGTTTCCCTCGATAGACGGGGGTCATGTATGCTACGGCGTTTAATATCATCGTACCTTGCCAACAGGCTCAGCCTATTTAGCAGCTGCCGGATAAGGTCACCCATTTCTCAGCGCAAAGTAGCCATGCACGAACTCTATCAGCCCCGCGAAATCGAAGCCGCCGCCCAGTCTTTCTGGGATGCGAAGAAGTCTTTTGAAGTGAGTGAACAGCCAGGCAAGGACACGTACTACTGCCTGTCGATGTTCCCCTACCCCAGCGGCAAACTGCACATGGGGCACGTGCGCAACTACACCATCGGCGACGTGATCGCGCGCTACCAGCGCATGCAGGGCAAGAACGTCCTGCAACCGATGGGCTGGGATGCGTTCGGCATGCCGGCGGAAAACGCCGCCATGAAGAACAACGTCGCGCCGGCCAAGTGGACCTACGAAAACATCGCCTACATGAAGACCCAGCTCAAGAGCCTGGGCCTGGCCATCGACTGGTCGCGTGAAGTCACCACCTGCAAGCCCGACTACTATCGCTGGGAGCAGTGGCTGTTCACCCGCCTGTTCGAAAAAGGCGTGATCTACCGCAAGAACGGCACCGTGAACTGGGACCCGGTCGACCAGACGGTACTGGCCAACGAACAGGTCATCGACGGCCGTGGCTGGCGTTCGGGCGCGCTGATCGAGAAGCGCGAAATCCCGATGTACTACTTCAAGATCACTGCGTACGCCGATGAGCTGCTGGAGAGCCTCGACGAACTGCCGGGCTGGCCGGAACAGGTCAAGACCATGCAGCGCAACTGGATCGGCAAGTCCAAGGGCATGGAAGTGCAGTTCCCGTACCACCAGGCCTCCATTGGCGAAGCCGGCACGCTGAAGGTCTTCACCACGCGTCCCGACACGCTGATGGGTGCGACCTACGTGGCCGTCGCCGCGGAACACCCCCTGGCCAGCCTGGCCGCGCGCTCCGATGCTGCGCTGCAGGCGTTCATCGACGAGTGCAAGAGCGGCAGCGTGGCCGAGGCCGACGTGGCCACCCAGGAAAAACGCGGCATGCCGACGGCGCTGTTCGTCGAGCACCCGCTCACCGGCGAGAAGCTGCCGGTCTGGGTCGCCAACTACGTACTGATGCACTACGGCGACGGCGCGGTCATGGCCGTGCCGGCCCACGACGAGCGCGACTTCGAATTCGCCTTGAAGTACGACCTGCCGATCAAGCCGGTGGTGCGCACCAGCGCGGGCGACCTGACGCCTGCACCCTGGGTCGCGGCCTACAACGAGCACGGCCCGCTGATCAACTCCGGCGAATTCGACGGACTCGATTTCGAGGGCGCCTTCGACGCCATCGAAGTGGCCTTGATCAAGAAAGACCTGGGCAAGTCGCGTACTCAGTTCCGCCTGCGCGACTGGGGCATCAGCCGCCAGCGCTACTGGGGCTGCCCGATTCCGATCGTGCACTGCGACGCCTGCGGCGACGTGCCCGTCCCGGAAGATCAACTGCCGGTCGTGTTGCCCGAAGACGTCGTTCCCGACGGTGCCGGTTCGCCACTGGCGCGCATGCCGCAATTCTACGAGTGCAGCTGTCCGAAATGCGGTGCGCCGGCCAAGCGCGAAACCGACACCATGGACACCTTCGTGGAATCGTCCTGGTACTTCGCCCGCTACGCATCGCCGCATTATGAAGGCGGCATGGTCGACCCTGCGGCGGCCAATCACTGGCTGCCCGTGGACCAGTACATCGGCGGTATCGAGCACGCGATCCTGCACCTGCTGTACGCACGCTTCTTTCACAAGCTGATGCGCGATGAAGGCCTGGTCAGCTCCAACGAGCCGTTCAAGAACCTGCTCACCCAGGGCATGGTCATCGCCGAAACCTACTACCGTCTCGAGGCCAACGGCAGCAAGACCTGGTTCAACCCGGCCGACGTCGAGCTGGTCCGCGATGCCAAGGCCAAGATCATCTCGGCCAAGCTCATCAGCGACGGCCTGCCGGTGGAAATCGGCGGTACCGAGAAGATGGCCAAGTCGAAGAACAACGGCGTCGATCCGCAATCGATGATCGACCAGTACGGTGCCGACACCTGTCGCCTGTTCATGATGTTCGCCTCGCCACCCGACATGAGCCTGGAATGGTCCGATTCCGGCGTTGAAGGCTCGCACCGCTTCCTCAAGCGCGTCTGGCGTCTGGCGCAGGCCCATGTTGGCCAAGGTTCGCACGCGCCACTGGACGTCGCCACGCTCGACGACGAGCAGAAGGCCATTCGCCGCGCCATCCACCTGGCGATCAAGCACGCCAGCCAGGACGTGGGCCAGAACCACAAGTTCAACACGGCCATCGCCCAGGTGATGACCCTGATGAACGTGCTGGAGAAAGCGCCGCAGGCCACCGACCAGGACCGTGCCTTGCTGCACGAGGGCCTGGAAGCCGTGACCTTGCTGCTGGCGCCGATCACTCCGCACATCAGCCATGAGCTGTGGCAGCAACTGGGCCACACCGACGCCGTGATCGACGCCAGCTGGCCGACGCTGGACGAATCGGCGCTGGTGCAGGACAGCCTGCAGCTGGTCATCCAGGTCAACGGCAAGCTGCGTGGGCAGATCGACATGCCTGCCAGCGCCAGCCGCGAAGAGATCGAAGCCGCCGCACGGGTCAACGAGAACGTGCTGCGTTTCACCGACGGCCTGACCATCCGCAAGGTCATCGTCGTACCGGGTAAACTGGTCAACATCGTCGCCAGCTGATCGACCGGCGCCCGTTTCATCGGGCGCCCGTCAAGCACGCCACAGCCAACAAGGTTTCAAGGGAGCAACAAGATGATCAAACGCAATCTGCTGGTTATGGGCCTGGCTGTCCTGCTCAGCGCCTGTGGTTTCCAGCTCCGGGGTACCGGCACCAACCAGCTGGCCATCAAGGAACTCAACCTCACTGCCCGCGACGCCTACGGCCAGACCGTGGTGCAGTTGCGCAAGGCGCTGCAGGGCAGTGGCGTCAACGTGGCCAGCGGCGCTCCGTACACCCTGGACCTGGTGGACGAGCGTGGCGACCAGCGCACAGCCAGCTACAGCGGGTCGGCGCGCTCGTCCGAGTACGAGCTGAGCAACACGCTGCAATACGAGATCCGCGGGCAGAACAACCTGACGCTGCTCAACGACAAGATCCAGGTGCAGAAGGTTTACGTCCACGACGGCAACAACCTGACCGGCTCCGATCAAGAGGCGAGCCAGGTGCGCCGTGAAATGCGCAACGAGCTGGTGCAGCGCATGATGCTGCGCCTGCAGCAGATCACCCCTGCGCAGCTGGAAAAGCTCCAGGTCGACGCCAACGCACGCGCCAAGGCGGAAGCCGACGCCGCTGCCGAAGCTCAGCGCGTGATGGATTCGACGCCACAGCAGTCGCCGATCCAGATTCCCAACCAGTAAGGCAGACAAGGGCGCTCAGGCGCCCTTTTCGCTGTCATTGCCCCCGTGAAGATTGCAACCCTGTCGATGCGTCCATGAAGATCAGCCCCGCCCAACTCGGCAAGCACCTGCAAGGACCGCTTGCGCCCGTCTACGTGGTGAGTGGCGACGATCCGCTGCTCTGCCAGGAAGCGGCCGACGCCATTCGCGCGGCGGCGCGCCAGCAAGGCTTCGACGAGCGCCAGGTGTTCAGCGCCGACAACAATTTCGATTGGGGCACGCTGCTGCAGGCCGGCGCCAGCCTCTCGCTGTTCGCCGAGCGACGCCTGCTGGAACTGCGCCTGCCTTCGGGCAAGCCGGGCGACAAGGGCGCTGCAGCGCTGATCGAGTATTGCTCGCGGCCTGCCGAAGATACCGTGCTGTTGATCAGCCTGCCCAAACTGGACGGCAGTGCGCAGAAAACCAAATGGGGCAAGGCGCTGGTCGAGGGCGCGCAGACCCAGTTCGTGCAGATCTGGCCGGTCGATGCGCAACAATTGCCGCAATGGATCCGCCAGCGCCTGGCCCAGGCCGGGCTGGCTGCGCAACCGGACGCGGTCGAGCTGATCGCCGCTCGGGTGGAAGGCAACCTGTTGGCGGCAGCGCAGGAAATCGAGAAGCTCAAGCTGCTCGCCGAGGGTAATCAGGTGACCCTGGAGACGGTGCAATCGGCGGTTGCCGACAGCGCCCGATTCGACGTGTTCGGGCTGATCGACGCGATCCTCAACGGCCAGGCTGAACATGCCCTGCGCATGCTCGAAGGGCTGCGCGGCGAGGGTGTCGAGCCGCCGGTCATTCTCTGGGCGCTGGCCCGCGAGCTGCGCCTGTTGGCCAACCTGTCGCAGCAGTACAGCCAGGGCGTGCCATTGGACAAAGCCTTCAGCCAGGCCCGTCCGCCTGTCTGGGACAAGCGCAAGCCATTGATGAGCAAGGCCCTGCAGCGGCATTCGGCGCTGCGCTGGGCACAGCTGCTGCAGGATGCGCAACGCATCGACGCGCAGATCAAGGGCCAGGCACCTGGATCGGTATGGACAGGCCTGTCGCGTCTATCGCTGTTGATGGCCGGCCAAAGGCTGAGCCTGCCCGCAGAATAGCGTCGTCCTCTTCGCGGGCAGAGCCCGCTCCCACAGGTGACCTGCTGTGTGTCTGTAGGAGCGGTCCGTGGCCGCGAAAGCTGCACTGCGGTACATCTGGCATACCGCGGTGCCCTCTTCGCGGGCAGAGCCCGCTCCCACAGGTGACCTGCAGTGTGTCTGTAGGAGCGGTCCGTGGCCGCGAAAGGAGCGCTGCGGTACATCTGACACACCGCGGTGCCCTCTTCGCGGGCAGAGCCCGCTCCTACAGGTGACCTGCAGTGTGTCTGTGGGAGCGGTCCGTGGCCGCGAAAGGAGCGCTGCGGTCTGTCAGGGTGACCGCTGACAAGGCTAAACCGATGCTACAGGTTCGGCTGGCATGTTAAGGTTTGCCTCTGCCCCGAAAGCCCTGGACTTGTGAATGTCTTCTCGTCGTACCTCAGGCTGGCCCATGCGCCAGTTCGCCGTGACTACCTGCCTGGCCTTGCTGGTTGCCTGCGCGGAAAAACCCACCGTCGCCGATACCCTGCCTGCCCCCATCGTCCAGCCAGCGTTGCCGGTGCCCATGGCGCCCGCGCCAAGCAGCGTGGACACCCCGGTACTGCCCACCCAGACATTCGCCGAATGGCAGCAGGGCTTTCGTCAGCAAGCCTTGCGCAGCGGCGTCGACGCGCAGCTGTTCGACCGCGCCTTCCAGGGCGTCACCCCCGACATGAGCGTGATCAAGGCTGACCGCAGCCAGCCCGAATTCAGCCGTCCGGTATGGGAATACCTCGACGGGGCGATCTCCCCGACCCGCGTGCGACGTGGCCAGGCCATGCTCGAGCAGTACGCCGACGTGCTGGCGAGCATCGAACAACGCTACGGCGTCGAGCGCCAGGTACTGGTGGCCGTGTGGGGCATGGAAAGCAGCTTCGGCCAGATCCAGGGCGACAAATCGGTGATCCGCTCCCTGGCGACCCTGGCCTACGAAGGCCGTCGCCCTGAATTCGCACAAAGCCAACTGCTGGCCGCGTTGCAGATTCTGCAGAACGGCGACATCCAGCCTGACCGCATGCTGGGCTCGTGGGCCGGTGCCATGGGCCAGACCCAGTTCATTCCCACCACCTACAATTCCCACGCCGTGGACTTCGACGGTGATGGCCGGCGCGATATCTGGAACAGCGCCGCCGATGCCCTCGCCTCCACCGCCCACTACCTGCAGAGTTCGGGCTGGCAGAGCGGTCAGACGTGGGGGCTTGAAGTGCGTCTGCCCGAGGGCTTCGACTACGCCCTGGCCGACGGCAACAGCCGCAAGCCAGTCAGCGAATGGCAGCGCCTGGGCGTTGCGGCGATGCCAGGCGGCGCCGTCCCGGCGGGCAGCGAAAACGCCGCTGCAGCGCTGCTCCTGCCGGCGGGCTACCGGGGCCCGGCCTTCCTGGTCTTCGACAATTTCCGCGCGATCCTCAAATACAACAATTCTTCGTCCTACGCGTTGGGTGTCAGCCTCTTGGCGCAGCGCCTGCAAGGATCGGGCTACATTCAAGGCACCTGGCCCAAGGATGACATGCCGCTCACGCGCACCGAGCGCATCGAATTGCAGAGCCTGTTGAGCGCACGCAATTACGATGCCGGCGCTCCTGACGGCATCATCGGCGCCAACACCCGCAAGGCCATCCGCAGCGCCCAGCAAGCCATGGGCTGGCCAGCCGACGGGTATCCGACGCACAAGCTGCTCGAGGCACTGCGTACGCAACAGTGAGCGCGTTGACCTTCAGGAGTGGCCCAGGTTTCGCCTAGGCCACTACATCCTGCTCCAGCCAGACCTGCTGTGCAGTGGCATCGAGCCTGACCAGAACGCCCAGTGGCAGCGTCAGGTTTGGATCGCAGTGGCCACTGCGCCAGCCGGCCAATACCGGGATGCCCTCAGCCTGGAATGTCTCGAGCAGCAACGGGGTCATCTGCTCGACGGCGATTCCGGCGAAGTCGCCCACGATCACGCCCTGCACGCCCTTCAGTTTGCCTGCCAGACGCAGGTGAGTCAGAAAGCGGTCCACGCGGTACAGGGGCTCGTTGACGTCTTCGATGAACAACACGATGCCATCGCCGAAAATCTCGTATGGCGTGCCGAGCGTGGCACTGATCATCGCCAGGTTACCGCCCATCAAGCGACCCTGAGCCTGCCCCGGCACTACCGTGGTCAACGGCCACTCGGGCGGATGACGCAGCCTGTCCCCGGCACCAATCTCACCGCGCAGCGCCTGCCATAGCGACGACTCGGTGGGCGCCCGCTTCTGTGTCAACAGATCGGCCTTGAACAGCGGCCCATGGAAGGTCACGAACCCTGCATGGCGGGCGATGGCCAGATGCAGCGCGGTGATATCGCTGTAGCCCACGAAAGGCTTGGGGTGTCGCCCCAGCAACGCGAAGTCGATCTTGTCCAGCAGACGGGGCGTGCCGTAGCCGCCGCGCAGACACAGGATGGCGTCTACCTCAGGGTCGGCGAAAGCGTCGTGGAGGTCTTGCAGGCGGGCCTGATCGCTGCCGGCCAGGTAACCCTGGGCGAGCGCGACACCAGGGTAGATGCGCAACGTGTAGCCGCGCTCGCGGAACCAGTCGCTGGCGGCCTCGGCGTCCAACTCGATGGGACCGGCTGGCGCGATCAAGGCGATCGTGCCGTGGTCGGGCAGGCGTGGAGGTAATCGCATGGTTGAAACTCTCGATCCCGGGAGGAAGGAGTGACAACCCCTACCCTCGGCTTATGCGGCGCGTATGCGCACTTCGCGGGCAGCGCCCGCGCCGCCCGTAGGGCAAGCGGGCGTGTTCGGTTCGATCAGAGCTTGATCTTGGCTTCGTGCGCCTGCTGATCGGCGTGGTACGAGGAACGCACCAACGGCCCGGAGGCGACGTTCTTGAAGCCCATCTTGTGGCCCTCTTCGGCGAACCAGGCAAAGATGTCCGGATGCACGAAGCGCTGTACTGGCAGGTGACTGCGCGAAGGTTGCAGGTACTGGCCCAGGGTCAGCATGTCGATGTTGTGCTCGCGCATGCGCTGCATGACCTCGATCACTTCCTCGTCGGTCTCGCCCAGACCCAGCATCAGGCCCGACTTGGTCGGCACGTGGGGAACCAGTTCCTTGAACTTCTGCAGCAAGGTCAGCGACCACTGGTAGTCCGAACCGGGACGCGCGGCCTTGTACAGGCGCGGGACGGTTTCCAGGTTGTGGTTGAACACATCCGGCGGCTCCTGCGCGGTGATGGCCAGGGCCACGTCCATGCGTCCGCGGTAGTCGGGCACCAGGGTTTCCAGCTGCACACCCGGCGACAGCTTGCGGATTTCGCGCAGGCAGTCGGCGAAGTGCTGGGCACCACCGTCACGCAGGTCGTCGCGGTCCACCGAGGTGATCACCACGTACTTGAGGCGCAGGTCGGCGATGGCCACGGCCAGGTTCATCGGCTCGTCGGCATCCAGCGCCTTGGGGCGACCGTGGCCGACGTCGCAGAACGGGCATCGGCGAGTGCAGATGTCACCCATGATCATGAAGGTTGCGGTACCGCCGGAGAAGCATTCACCCAGGTTGGGGCAGGACGCCTCTTCGCAGACACTGTGCAGCTTGTGCTTGCGCAGCAGTTGCTTGATGCGGTCGACCTCGGGAGACACCGGGATGCGTACGCGGATCCAGTCGGGCTTTTTCGGCAGCTCTTCGGTGGGGATGATCTTTACCGGGATGCGCGCGACCTTTTCGGCACCGCGCAGCTTGACGCCCGCCTCGACCCTGGGCCGTGGCGCATTGGCCTTGGGCGCACCCTCGGCGAGGTTCTGCAGGGGGATCAGCGTTTGCACAGCTTCTGTCGCGGTAGTCATATCAGTCGATTCCGCCCGTAAGGGTCGTCTGCTCAACATAGTCGAGGTGCTTGACCAGCTGCGCTCGCAGCCTCGCACTGACCTCGGCAAATTCAAGGGGTGCGACATGATCGCACATCTGCGTCATCGGCAGGCCGGCATATCCACATGGATTTATCCGCCGGAACGGCGCGAGGTCCATGTCGACGTTCAAGGCCAGGCCATGGAACGAGCAACCGCGGCGGATGCGCAAGCCCAGCGAGGCGATCTTCGCTCCGCCCACGTAAACCCCGGGCGCATCCGCACGGGCGGCGGCCTGCACGCCGTAGGAGGCCAGCAGATCGATCAGGGTGTGCTCCATGCGGGTGACCAGTTCTCGCACCCCGTAACCCAGCCGGCGCACATCCAGCAACAGGTACACCACCAATTGCCCGGGGCCATGGTAGGTCACCTGGCCGCCACGGTCGACCTGCACCACCGGGATCTCGCCGGGCACCAGCAGATGCTCGGCCTTGCCCGCCTGGCCCTGGGTAAAGACGGCCGGGTGCTGGACCAGCCAGACTTCATCGGCAGCCTCGGCGTCGCGCTGGTCGGTGAACCGCTGCATTGCGTGCCATACCGGCTCGTAAGGCAACAGGCCGAGTTCGCGAAACCCCAGGCATTGCGGCATCACAGCACCATTTTGACGATGCCGGTGGCGCGCAGCTCACTGTTGATGTTGTAGAGCTGCTCCTGGCCGGTGGCCAGGATATGCAGCTGCAACGTGGTGTAGTTGCCGTTGCTGCTCTGGCGCTCGGCATTCTTGTCGTGATTGACGGCTGCGTGCTTTTCGACGATCTGCACCACCGTGTCGCGAAAGCCAACACCGGTATCGCCGATGATCTTGATCGGGTAGTCGGCGCAGGGAAATTCGATTTTCGGCTCTTTTACTTCGGTATCGGTCATGGCGATGACGGCCTCGGGTAAACCGTGAAAACGACAACGCCCCCGCCTGTTGCAAAGGCGAGGGCGCGCGGTCGCGATATCAGTTGAACAAGCCGTAGAAGAATAGACGAACGCTATCCCATACGCGGCGGAAAATACCACCTTCCTGCACATCGTCCAGCGCAATCAGGTCGGTGGTCTGAACGATCTTGTCACCGTTCTTCACTTCGACCTTGCCGATCACGTCGCCCTTGGCGATAGGCGCGGTCAGCTGTGGGTTCATGGTCATGCTCGCCGCCAGGTTCTTCAACTGGCCCTTGGGCAGGGTCATGGTCAGGTCTTCGGCCAGGCCGGCCTTGATTTCGCGGATGTCGCCCTTCCACACCGGTGCCTTGGCCAACTCGGTGCCCTTCTGGTAGAAGGTCTGGGTTTCATAGAAGCGGAAGCCGTAGGTCAGCAGCTTCTGGGTTTCGGCAGCGCGGGCCTGCTCGCTGTTGGTGCCGAAGACCACGGCGATCAGGCGCATGCCGTCACGTACGGCCGAGGACACCATGCAGTAGCCGGCTTCTTCGGTATGGCCGGTCTTCAGGCCGTCGACGGTCTTGTCGCGCCACAGCAGCAAGTTGCGGTTGGGCTGCTTGATGTTGTTCCAGAAGAATTCCTTCTGCGAGTAGATCGCATAGTGAGCCGGGTCTTCGTGAATAATCGCCCGGGCCAGTACTGCCATGTCGTGCGCAGTGGAGTAATGCTCGGGGTTCGGCAGGCCGGTCGGGTTCATGAAGTGGCTGTTGGTCATGCCCAGCTTGCCAGCCGTGGTGTTCATCATGTCGGCGAAGGCGTCTTCGCTGCCGGCGATGTGCTCGGCGAGCGCCACCGAGGCGTCGTTGCCCGACTGGATGATGATGCCGTGCAGCAGGTCGCTGACCGACACCTGGGTGCCGACCTTGATGAACATCCGCGAGCCGCCGGTGCGCCAGGCGTTTTCGCTGACGGTGACCGGGTCGTTCTCGCCGATCTGGCCGCGACGGATTTCCAGGGTCGCGATGTACGCGGTCATCAGTTTGGTCAGGCTGGCTGGCGGCAGACGCTGGTCGCCGTTGTTTTCAACCAGCACGTTACCGCTGGAAGCTTCCATCAGCACGTAGGATTTGGCAGCCAGTTGCGGCGGCGCTGGCATCATCTGATCTGCCGCCCAAGCGGCAGGGGCGATGATCAGCGGTACAAGCAGGCACAGGCGTTTGGCAAGTGTGGTGATGTTCATCCGTCTCTCGAAATTGCTGATGGGCACATGCCCTTGCGGGCAGTCTTGTTGTGGGCGGCGGCCCGGTGTAGCACGCCCGTTGCCGGGCGCTCATTGCAGCGCCGCCCGCAGGCGGCGCGGTTCAATCCAGTGTCACCAACTTGGGCACGCCAAGATTGGCCATGCGCACGTTGTCCTGTATCTGCTGGGCTTCACCCTGGGAATTGATCGGTCCCAGGCGTACCCGATAGAACGTCTGCTGGTTGACCGCGATCTGGCTGGTGAAGGCCGGCGCGCTGACCATCGAGCTCAGCTTGGAACGCAGCAGTTCCGCAGCGTCGGGGTTGGCGAACGCTCCCACCTGGAGATACAGGCCAGACGCTTGTGCAGAACCGTTTTTTTTTGCGTCCATCTGCACCGGCAGCGTGGCGACCGCGTGTTGCTGCGGCGGTGGCGTGTATTGCTCGACCGTACCGGCCGACGGCGTGATGTTGGGCCGGGCCTGCGCCACCACCGGTCCCTGGTTGAGCACCAGTGGCGCCGGACGGCCGCGTTGTGCCCACCACTCCTGCGGGTCGATACCTTCGACACGCACCCGCGCCGTACCCGTTTCGGCGTAGCCCAGTTTCTTCGCCGCAGCGTAGGACAGGTCGATGATGCGGTCGGAATAGAATGGTCCGCGGTCATTGACCCGCAGGACCACGCTGCGGCTGTTGTCCAGGTTGGTCACGCGTACATAGCTGGGCAGCGGCAGCGTCTTGTGCGCCGCGCTCATGCCATACAGATCGTAGACCTCGCCGTTGGCGGTGTTCTGACCATGGAATTTGGTGCCGTACCACGACGCCGTGCCGGTCGCCAGATACTGACGCGATTCGGCAATCGGGAAATAGGTCTTGCCCAATACCGTATAGGGGTTGGCCTTGTACGGTCCGGTGTGCAGGGTTGGCACGGCATCGGGAATCTTCGACACGTCGACGTCCCACCACGGCGCGCCGTCCTTGTGCGCCCGGTTGATGTTCAGGCCGGGCATGGCCTTGACGGTCGGGCCGGACGATTTCACGGTACGCGACGGCGGCGGCGTCGAAGAGCAGCTGGCGAGCAGCAGGCCCAGGGCCGCGCAGGCCGCGATGGCGGAGGATGTATGTATCGGCATTGCCCGCATTACTTGACGCCCCGTGCTTGAACCAGCGATTCCGACAGTTGGTGCACAGCCATGGCGTACATCACACTGCGGTTGTAGCGAGTGATTGCATAGAAATTCTTCAGGCCCAGCCAATATTCCGGGCCCTCGGCGCCCTGCAGGCGAAAGGCGGTCACCGGCACGTCATCGCGTAGCGCATCATGACTCGACCAGCCCAGCGCCCGCAACTGCGCGACATTCTTGACCGGGTCGATGCCCGGGCTCAAGCCGTCGTCGACCTGCGGCCCGGAAACGCTGGCACGGCTGACCACCGGTTGACCGGCCACCCAGCCATGCTCCTTGAAATAGCTGGCAACACTGCCGATGGCGTCGTCGGGGTTGGTCCAGATATTGATGTGACCGTCGCCGTCGAAATCCACCGCGTAGGCGCGAAAGCTGCTGGGCATGAACTGCGGCAGGCCCATGGCGCCGGCGTACGAACCCTTGAGGGTCAGCGGATCGAGTTGCTCGTCGCGTGCCAGCAGGAGAAACTCGCGCAGCTCCTTGCGGAAGAATGGCGCGCGTGGCGGGTAATCGAAGCCCAGGGTGGAAAGCGCGTCGATCACCCGAAAATTGCCGGTGTTGCGACCGAAGAAGGTTTCGACACCGATGATCGCGACGATGACCTGCGCCGGAACGCCGTATTCGCGTTCCGCACGGGCCAGCACCGCTTCGTGCTGGCGCCAGAAATCCACGCCGCGGGCAATGCGTGCATCGGTGATGAACATCGGCCGATACTCACTCCACGGTTTGACCCGCTCGGCGGGACGCGAGATCGCGTCCAGAATCGACTGTTTGCGCTCCACTTCCCTGAACACTTCGTTCAACTGCTCGCTGGCGAAGCCGTAGTCGCGGGTCATTTCACCAATGAACTGGGTCACCTGCGGTGAGCCACCGTAGTCGCCAGCGCTGGCTTGCTGTGCCGACCCCAACAGGCCCATCAGGCCGATCCAGGGAACGTTCCGAGCTGCCCAGCTACGCATTACTTGCATGCAATTGCTCACCTTATTCAAACCTGTGCGATCCACTTGCGATGGGTGTGGATCGACATCAAAACGCCAAACGCTGACAGCAGGGTCACCAGCGAAGTTCCGCCGTAGCTAATGAAAGGCAACGGCACCCCCACCACCGGCAGCAGGCCACTGACCATACCGATATTGACGAAAACGTAAACAAAAAAAGTCATGGTCAAGCTGCCAGCAAGCAACTTTCCGTACAGGGTCTGGGCCTGCGCGGTGATCACCAGCCCACGGCCGATCAACAACAGATAGATCAACAGCAGCGCGCAGATACCGACCAGGCCGAACTCCTCGCCGAGCACTGCGATGATGAAGTCGGTGTGGCTTTCGGGGAGAAAATCCAGGTGCGACTGGGTGCCCAGCAGCCAGCCCTTGCCGAACACGCCACCTGAACCGATGGCCGCCTTGGACTGGATGATGTTCCAGCCGGTGCCCAGCGGATCGCTCTCCGGGTCGAGAAAGGTCAGGATTCGCTGCTTCTGGTAGTCGTGCATGATGAAGAACCACATGCCGACCGCCACCGGTACCGCCGCCGCCAGCACGCTGGCGATCCAGCGCCAGCGCAGCCCGGCCATGAACAACACGAAGGAGCCGGAAGCCAGGATCAGCAGTGATGTACCCAGGTCTGGCTGGCGCACGATCAGCGCAAAGGGAATGCCGATCAGGGCCAGGCTCAGCGCCACGTGCTTGAGGGTCGGCGGCAGGGTCCGCTTGGCCAGGTACCAGGCGATGGTGGCTGGCATGATGATCTTCATGAACTCCGAGGGCTGGAAGCGGATGACCCCGGGAATGTTGATCCAGCGCGTGGCGCCCATGGCGTTGTGGCCCATCACGTCCACCACCACCAGCAGTATCACCCCGGTCACATAGGCCAGGGGCACCCAGCGCGCCATGAAACGCGGTTCCAGCTGGGCGATGATGAACATCGACACCAGGCCCAGGCCGAAGGACGTGGCCTGCTTGATCAGCAGGTCCCAGTTCTTGCCGCTGGCCGAATACAGCACGAACAGGCTGCCTGCCGCCAGGGTCAGCAGCAGGATCAGCAGCGGGCCGTCGATGTGGATGCGCTGCAGGAATGTCGCGCGGCGACGCATCACATCCTCGCTGGAGAGGATGCGGTCGAAATTACTCTTCAAGGGCGGTGATCTCCGCGCCCGTGGCGCTGGCGTATTCGGGTTTCAACTGGCCGTCGGGGCCGAGCAGCCAGGCGTCCATGATCTGGCGCACCACCGGCGCCGCCACGCCCGAGCCGGACTCGCCGTTCTCGACCATGACCGAGACCACGATGCGCGGGTTGTCCGCGGGCGCGAAGCCGACGAACAGGGCATGGTCGCGGTGGCGCTCCTGGACCTTGCTGCGGTCGTACTTCTCGCCTTGGCGAATGGCGACGACCTGGGCCGTACCGGACTTGCCGGCGATTCGATACTTGGCGCCGATGGCAGCCTTGCGCGCGGTACCGCGGGCACCCTGCATGACCTGCTCCATGCCGTGGGTGACCTTGGCCCAGTCGGACGGATTGCGCAGCACGATATCGGGCACCGGGTTCTCGTCCACCGGCGGCACGCCTTCGATGGTGCGCGCCAGCCGCGGGCGGTTCCACTTGCCCTTGTTGGCAACCAGGGCAGTGGCCTGGGCCAGTTGCAGCGGCGTGGCTTGCATGTAGCCCTGGCCAATGCCCAGGATGAGCGTTTCGCCGGGGAACCAGGCTTGCCGGCGGGTCTTGCGCTTCCATTCGCGCGAGGGCATCAGGCCCGGCGACTCTTCGAACATGTCCAGCGAGACTTTCTGGCCGATGCCGAACTGGCCCATGTAGTTGTCCAGCTTGTCGATGCCCAGCTTGTGCGCCAGGTCGTAGAAATAGGTGTCGTTGGAACGCATGATGGCGGTGTCCAGGTCTACCCAGCCATCGCCGGTGCGGTTCCAGTTGCGGTATTTGTGGTCATAGTTGGGTAGCTGATAAAAGCCTGGGTCGAACACCCGCGATCCGGCATTGATCACGCCTGAATCCAGCCCGGCGATCGCCACTGCAGGCTTGATCGTCGAACCGGGTGGATACAGGCCGCGCAACACGCGGTTGAACAGCGGTCGGTCGATGGAATCGCGCAGGTCGGCATAGGCCTGGAAACCGATGCCGGTGACGAACAGGTTGGGATCGAAGCTGGGCTGGCTGACCATCGCCAGCACCTCTCCGGTGCGCGGGTCCATGGCCACGATCGCGCCGCGGCGGCCGCCCAGCGCTTCTTCGGCAGCTTCCTGCAGCTTGATGTCCAGGCTCAGGACGATGTCCTTGCCCGGTTTCGGATCGGTGCGCTTGAGCACCCGCAGCACACGGCCGCGTGCATTGGTCTCGACTTCCTCGTAGCCCACCGTGCCGTGCAGTTCAGGCTCGTAGAAACGTTCGATGCCGGTCTTGCCGATATGGTGCGTGCCGCTGTAGTCCACCGGATCCAGGGTTTTGAGTTCCTTCTCGTTGATGCGCCCGACATAGCCCACCGAGTGCGCGAAATGCGCCCCCTGCGGGTAGTGCCGCACCAACTGCGCGACCACTTCCACTCCCGGCAGGCGAAACTGGTTCACTGCGACCCGGGCGATCTGCTCTTCGTTGAGCTCGAACAGGATCGGTACCGGCTCGAACGGTCGACGTCCCTGCTTCATGCGACGCTCGAACAGTTGGCGGTCTTCATCGCTGAGCTCCAGCACCTCGACGATGGTATCGAGCACCTGACGCCAGTCACCGGAGCGTTCGCGGGTCATGCTCAGGCTGAAGCTGGGGCGGTTGTCGGCCACGACCACGCCGTTGCGGTCGAAGATCAGCCCACGCGTGGGGGGTATCGGCTGCACGTGCACCCGATTGTTCTCCGAAAGCGTGGAGTGATATTCGTACTGGATCACCTGGAGGAAATACAGGCGCGCGATCAGCACGCAGATCAGCACCAGGATCGCCGCCGCACCGACCACGACGCGGCTGCGCACGGTGCGCGCGTCTTTCTCGTGGTCCTTGAGGCGAATCGGCTGGGACATCGGCTGGTTTACGGCCTATTTGTGATAAGGGTGCCCGGACAGCACGGTCCAGGCGCGATACAGCTGTTCACCGATGAGTATCCGTACCAGCGGGTGAGGCAAGGTCAGCGGCGACAGCGACCAGCGCTGCTCGGCGCGGGCGCAGACTTCCGGCGCCAGCCCCTCGGGACCACCGACCATGAAGTTCACCGTGCGCGAGTCCAGGCGCCATCGATCCAGTTCCACCGCCAACTGCTCGGTGCTCCAGGGCTTGCCGTGCACTTCCAGGGTAACGATGCGCTCACCCGGACCGACCTTGGCCAGCATCGCTTCGCCTTCCTGGCGGATGAAGCGCGCGACGTCGGCGTTCTTGCCGCGGGTATTGAGCGGGATTTCGACCAAGTCCAGTGCCAGCTCGGCGGGCAGACGCTTGGCATATTCATGCCAGCCCTCTTCCACCCACTTGGGCATGCGCGAACCCACCGCGATCAGACGCAGACGCATGGCCCAGGCTACTCTTGGTCGTTAAGAGCCTGGTTGCCAGGGGTGTGGTGCGCAGCGCTGGCGGCACGGCTCTGCTCGGCACCCTGCCACAGGCGTTCCAGGTCGTAGAACTGGCGGGAGGCAGCGGTCATCATGTGCACCACGACGGTGTCCAGGTCCAGCAGCACCCAGTCGCTGTCGCCCGCGCCTTCTTCGCCCAGTGGCTTGACGCCCTTGGCCTTGACCAGCTCGCGCACCTTTTCGCGCATGGCGCTGATCTGGCGGTTGGAGGTACCGGTGGCGATCACCATGAAGTCGGTGATGCTGTTCTTGTCACGTACGTCGATGACCAGGATGTCCTGAGCCTTGACGTCTTCGAGAGCGAGCTGGGTCAGCTCGACGATTTCTTCAGCGGGGATTGCTTGCTTATTGCTCATAAAAAAACTCGTTCAGTTCAATTGGACGCACGGTACAGCCCGTGCGCCTCGATGTAGGCCAATACTGCGTCGGGCACCAGGAAACGTACCGACTTGCCGCTGGCCAGCAGTTGACGGATCTGGGTGGCCGACACCGCGAGCGGTGCCTGCCAGACGAAAGTAATCTGCCCGCAGGCCCCCTTGAGGGCTTGCGGGTCGCTGATGGAACGCGCCGCCACCAGGTTGCGCAAGGCATCCGGCAGCTCGGTGTCCGCATCAGGTCGCTGCAACACGACGATGTGGCAGTGTTGCAGCAGTTCTTCCCAGCGATACCAGGAGGGCAAGCCACAAAAGGCATCCCACCCCAGCAGCAGGAGCAACTGGTCCTGCGGGTCAAGCTCGGCACGCATCGACACCAACGTGTCGAGGGTGTACGACGGTTTGTCGCGCGCCAGTTCACGGTCATCCACGGTCAGGGGCGCCAGCCCCTCTACCGCGGCACGCACCATGGCCAGGCGCTGCTCGGCCGATACCTGCGGGCGGTCGCGATGCGGCGGCCGGGCGCTGGGCACCAACCGCAGATCGTCCAGGCCCAGGGCCTCGACCACTTCCACGGCGCCGCGCAGATGACCGATGTGCACCGGGTCGAAGGTACCGCCCAGCACGCCGATTCGACGTGCAGTGCGCGATTGTACAGCGTAGGGACCGGGCCGGTTCGGTGCGGTCAACTCAGACCGGCTCCTGGCCACGCAACTGACCATCGCCGATCACCACGTATTTTTCGCAGGTCAGGCCTTCGAGGCCCACCGGGCCGCGGGCGTGGATCTTGTCGGTGGAAATGCCGATCTCCGCGCCCAGGCCATATTCGAAGCCGTCGGCGAAACAGGTCGGCGCATTGACCATCACCGACGCGGAGTCGACTTCGGCGACGAAGCGACGGGCATGGCCCTGCTGCTCGGTAACGATCGCGTCGGTGTGATGGGAGCCATGCTGGTTGATGTGTTCGATGGCCTGGTCCAGGCCGTCGACCACCCGAATGGACAGGATGGCCGCCAGGTATTCGGTGTTCCAGTCCTCTTCGCTGGCCGGCACGGCCTCGATCAGGTCGCGGGTACGCGGGCAACCGCGCAGCTCGACGCCTTTGTCGCGGAACTGCGCCGCCATCGGCGGCAGGAAACTCGCCGCCACCGACTGGTCGACCAGCAGGGTTTCCATGGCGCCGCAGATACCGTAGCGGTAGGTCTTGGCGTTGAAAGCGATGCGTTGCGCCTTGGCCAGGTCGGCCCCGGCGTCGACGAACACGTGGCAGATACCATCCAGGTGCTTGATCACCGGCACCTTGGCATCGCGACTGACACGCTCGATCAGCCCTCGCCCGCCACGCGGCACGATGATATCGACGTACTCGGGCATGCTGATCAGCGCGCCGACCGCGGCGCGGTCGGTGGTGTCCACGACCTGTACCACGGCGGCGGGCAGGCCGGCTTCGGCGAGGCCGCGCTGGATGCAGGTGGCGATGGCACGATTGGAGTGGATGGCCTCGGAGCCGCCGCGCAGGATGGTGGCGTTACCCGACTTCAGGCACAGGCTGGCCGCGTCGATGGTCACGTTGGGCCGCGACTCGTAGATGATACCGACCACACCCAGTGGCACGCGCATCTTGCCGACCTGGATACCCGAGGGTCGGTAGCTCATGTCGCGGATCGCCCCGACCGGATCCGGCAGGCTGGCCACCTGGCGCAGGCCGACGATCATGCCGTCGATGCGTGCAGGGGTCAGCGCCAGGCGCTCGAGCATGGCCGCGTCCAGGCCATTGGCGCGACCGGCCGCCAAATCCTGCTCGTTGGCGGCAACCAGTTCGGCACGGGCGCTGTCCAAGGCACTGGCCGCAGCCTGCAGGGCGCGATTCTTCTGCGCGGTGCTGGCACGGCCAATGACCCGCGAGGCTTCACGGGCAGCGCGACCCAGGCGGGTCATGTAGTCAAGAACGGACTCGGTCATGGTCTCTGTGGTCTTGGCAAAGAGGAAAGCGGCTGATTATAGCTGTCACGTACGCCCACTAACAGCGATGACGGGCGGATGGTCGAAAACACCTCTTTAAACATATGTCCACGGGCCTCACCGATGTGCAATTGCTATCATCCACCGCGACACCGAATGGACCCCGTTATGTTCAACCCGTTGCCCGATGCCTTTTTCGACACCGACGCGCAATCCCTGGCCCGTGCATTGCTGGGCAAGGTGATCCGCCATCGTCAGGGTCCGTACTGGCTGTCGGCGCGCATCATCGAAACCGAGGCGTACTACGTCACGGATCGCGGCAGTCATGCATCGCTGGGCTATACCCACAAACGCCGCGCACTGTTCCTCGAAGGCGGCCACATCTATATGTATTACGCCCGCGGCGGCGACTCGCTGAACTTCAGCGCGCAGGGGCCGGGCAACGCGGTACTGATCAAGTCCGCCTACCCCTGGCTCGACGCCCACACCGATGGCAACGCCTTTGCCCAGATGCAGCTCAACAACCCCGATGCGGCGGGTCAGCCACGTCCGGCCGAGCGCCTGTGCGCCGGGCAGACCCTGCTGTGCAAAGCCCTGGGCCTGAAGGTCCCGGTGTGGGACGCCCAGCGTTTCGACACCGAGCAGCTCTTCGTCGACGATGTCGGCGCCCGTGTCACCCATGTTCTGCAGACCACGCGCCTGGGTATTCCCCTGGGCCGCGACGAACACCTGCCCTACCGCTTCGTGGATGCCGGCTATGCCCGTTTCTGCACGCGCAACCCCCTGCGTCGCGGCCAGACAGACGGCCGCGATTACTTCTCGATCTTTCAAGGAACCTGACTCATGGGCGAATGGCTGGACAGTCTGACAGGCTGGCTGACGTTGCATCCACAGTGGCTGGGGGTGGCGATCTTCGCCATTGCCTGCATCGAATGCCTGGCAATCGCCGGCATCGTCGTACCCGGCACCGTGGTGTTGTTCGCTGTGGCCGTACTGGCCGGCAACGGTGCGTTGTCGCTCAGTGAAACACTGATGCTGGGCTATGCCGGCGGTCTTCTCGGCGATGCCATCTCGTACGCCCTGGGTCGGCGTTTTCAACAGAGCATCCGCGGCCTGCCGCTGCTGCGCACGAACCCGCAATGGCTGGAAACTGCAGAGGGCTACTTCCATCGCTATGGCGTGGCGAGCCTTTTGGTCGGACGTTTCATCGGCCCGCTGCGGCCGATGCTGCCCATGGTCGCCGGCATGCTGGAAATGCCGTTGCCACGTTTCATTCTGGTCAGCCTGGTGGCCGCCGCCGGCTGGTCGGTGGCCTATCTGCTGCCGGGCTGGGCGACGGGCGCCGCTTTCCGCTTGCCCCTACCCGAGGACTTCTGGCCACAGGCCGGTATTGTGGCGGCCTGCATCGCCTTGTTGATGGGGCTCAGCCTGCATGCCACCTGGCGCGACCGCGAGCGCGGAACGTTATTGATCGCCCTCGCCTCGCTGATCATGCTGATCGCCCTGTTCTTCGGCTTCCCGCACCTGAGCGCACTGGATAACGGCCTCAAGGCGCTGGTCCAGGAACATCGCAGCGAAGCGGCGGAAACCTTCGTGGTGCTGGTCACGCGCATCGGTGATTTCCGCACCCAGTTCATGGTGGCCGGACTGCTCACCGCGCTGCTGCTGATCACCCGCCAATGGCGTCCGGCGCTGTTCGCCTGCGCGACCATGCTGATCACGGCGCTGCTCAACGGCTCGTTGAAACACCTGGTCGCCCGCCAGCGGCCCGACGTGCTGCTCGAACCGCTGACCACGTTCAGCATGCCCAGCGGGCACAGCTCGGCGGCCTTCGCGTTCTTTCTGAGCCTGGCGATACTGGCCGGGCGTCGACAGACACCGCGCATGCGCCTGGTGTGGGTCATTCTGGCGAGCATTCCGGCGCTGTCGATCGCACTGTCGCGGGTGTACCTCGGTGCTCACTGGCCGACCGACATCATTGCCGGCAGCATGCTGGCCTGTTTTGTCTGTGCCTCGTGCCTGGCCGCAGTGGAATACCGTCGGCCACTGCCGGCGATGCCGTTGCATGTCTGGTGGCTGGTCGTGCCAGCGTGTACGTTGCTGCTGGGTTTCTTTGCCGTGCACGGGCTGCCGTCGGCTCTGGAAGGCTATCGCTACATGGAATGAGAGCGCACCAGGCGCCCTTGGCCTGTTTGCATCAGGTCAGGGCGTCGCCCTGCAGGCTGTCGAGCAGAGCCTGGATCGCCACCAGGCGCAGGCCCGGGTCGCTTTCGGCGAGCAACTGTTCTTTCTCCTGCTCGGTGAACGGCAGCAGATAGGCCAATTGGTTGCCCAGCGACTGCTGGCCCTGAGCACCGGCGGTCATGCCCAGCGCCGCCACCATCGGGTGCTCGGCCAAGGCCAGCAGCAGGGCCTGCAGGTCGGCGTGGGTATCGGCCAGCGGCTGCTCGGCCTGATCTTCCAGCCACTGCACGTCTGCCGTCAGCAATTGATCGCGCTGCAGGTGGGTGGTCTCGATGCGGAAACGCCGAGCGCCCTGCACGCGGATACCCAACAGACCGTTGTCTTGCTGCTGGAAATCGGTGATCACCGCTTCGCAGCCGACCGTGGCATGCGCGCTGGGAGCCTGGCCCACTTCGCGCCCTGCCATGATGCCGACCACGCCAAAGCCGGCGCCCTGCTTCATGCAGCGACCGATCATGTCCAGGTAGCGCGCTTCGAAAATCTGCAGATCCAGCACGCAACCGGGGAACAGCACGGTATTGAGGGGAAAGAGTGGCAATGTCATGGCTTGTGTCCTCACGCGAATACGCTGATGGCCAACGGCAGGAAAACAGCGGTACCCACCCCCATCAGACTCATGGCCAGCGCCGCGAAGGCACCGGTTTCCTCACTTTCCTGCAACGCCAGCGATGTACCCACGGCATGCGCGTTGAGGCCCAATGCCATGCCGCGCGCCGCCGGGTGGTCGATGCCCAGCAAAGACAGCAGGCCGGGGCCGAAGATTCCGCCGATGACGCCGGTGATCAGCACGAACACAGCCGCCAGCGCCGCGACGCCGCCGATCTGCTCTGCCACCAGCATGGCGATCGGCGAGGTGACCGACTTGGGCGCCATGGTCATCAGAATCATGTGGTCGGCGCCCAAACCCCAACCCAGCAACAGGCACAGCACCGTCGCGAACAGCCCGCCCAGGCCCAGGGTGATCAGGGTGGGCCAAAGCAGTTGGCGAATGCGCCGCAGATTGAGAAACAGCGGCACTGCCAGGGCCACGGTCGCCGGGCCGAGCAGGATGCCGAGAATCTCGGTGCTCTTGCGGTACTCGGCATAGCTGATCCCGCAGCCTACCAGCACCGCGACCAACAGCAGCATGGACAACAGCACCGGTTGCAGGAAGACCCAGCGGGTCTTTTCGTAGCCGGCGAGCACCAACTGGTAGGCGCCCAGCGTGATGCCGATGCCAAACAGCGGATGGTGGATGACGGCCTGCAGCGTGCCTTGCCAGTCCAGCATCATGGTTGCACCGGGGTATCGCGGCGACGCCTGCGAATCAACCGCTGCATCAACCAACCAACGAACACGGTGGAGACCGTGACGGAAATCACCAGCGAGCCGACGATGGCCCAGAAGTCATCGGCAATCTGCTGGGCATACACCATCACGCCCACGGCAGGCGGCACCAGCAGCAGTGGCAGATAACGCAGCAGGCTGTTGGCCGCCAGGCTCAGGGGCTCGCCAACCTCGCCACGTACCATGAGGTAGCCGAGCAGCAGCACCAGGCCGATAATCGGCCCGGGCAGCACGGGCAGCAGCAGGTGATTGAGGGCAGTGCCCAGCAGCTGGAACAGCACCAGCCAGGTCAAACCGCGTAGCAACATTGCAGGTCTCCTTCGCAAGCCAGGCATTATAAGCACCCATGGCATGCCCCAGGGTGATGCAAGATGGCGCACCCCCTGATCGGGCCCGGCAGCGGCACACCCATCCGGCAGTCACCCGGCTCTGGCCTTAAAAGCGCCCGGCATCTGTTGTCCACCCCGGCATCTGCGGCATACTCGGCGCCTCAATCGCCCGGACCCCCTCATGCGCCTTCTTGCTCCCCTCGCCCTTTCGTTGTTGATCGCCGCTTGCGGGGATGGCGAGCCACTGTCGCCGCCCGACGCGCGACTGCCCGATGGCGGCCGCTATCGCGGCGAGGTGGTCAATGGGCTGCTGCAGGGCCAGGGCCGGGTCGACTACCCCAACGGCAGCGGCTACGCCGGGCAGTTCAAGGACGGCCAGTGGCAGGGTCAGGGTCAATGGCATGGGCGCAACGGCGAGGTCTACACCGGTGGCTTCGACCACGGGCTGTTCCATGGTCAAGGCACCCTGATCGCTCGCGGCACCACCTACACCGGCGGCTTCGTCAAGGGTCGACGCCAGGGCGAAGGGGCTTTCAAGGAAGCCGGCGTCTCCTATCGTGGCGGTTTCAAGGAAGACCAGTACTCGGGCGCCGGCCACATCGAGCTCGACGACGGTAGCCAGTACCAGGGCTGGTTCGCCCACGGCAAACCCAATGGCGAGGGCACGCGCAGCGACGCGGCAGGCAACCAGTTCAGCGGCACTTTCGTCAATGGCCTGCTCGAAGGCCACGGCACGTTCAGCAATGCCGACGGCGATCAGTACATCGGCAACTTCCACCTCAACCAGCTGCATGGTCGCGGCCGCTACGAAAACGCCGCGGGCGATGTGTGGATCGGTACGTTCAAGGAAGGCGTGCTCAGCGGCAAGGGGGAGATGTTCGCCAGCGACGGCAGCCACTACAAGGGCGAGTTCGCCGACTGGCGCTTCAGCGGCAAGGGTTGGCTGGCGCTGGCCGACGGCAGCGTCTACAGCGGCACCTTCGAGAACGACACCTACCAGGGCCAGGGCAGCCTGACCCTGAAGGACGGCAGCAGCCAGGTCGGCTACTGGCTCAATGGCCAGCGTATCCGTGATGCACAAGGCCACCTGTTACCCGATCCGTTGGAACTGGGCCTGCTCAACCAAGGGCAATTGCTTGAGCAGGCGCTCGCGGCCATTCCGCCGTCCACGGCGGCAATCGAACTGTACAGCCTGGCGTTGGCCGGCGATGGCAAGCAAAGCGTGTTCATGCGCGAAGCCGACTACGTCACCGGCATGCTGGCCAGTCGTTTTGGCGCGGTCGGACAGATCACCCTGGCCAACCACCGCGACCACCTGGCCGATCGACTGATGGCCACTCGCGAGACCTTGAGCCGCAGCGTGCAGACGCTGGCCGCGCGCAGCGGACCGGAAGACCTGGTGTTCATCTACCTGACCAGCCACGGCACCAGCGAGCATGAGCTGGTGCTCGACCAACCCCGCTTGCAGCTAGGCGACCTGCCGGCCGATGAACTCGCCGCGGTGCTGGCGCCGCTCAAGGGCCGCGACAAGGTGGTGGTCATTTCCGCCTGCTATTCGGGCGGGTTCATTCCCGCGCTCAGGGACGAGAAAACCCTGATCATGACCGCCTCGCGAGCCGACCGCGTGTCTTTCGGCTGCTCCGAAGAAGCCGACTTCACCTATTTCGGCGACGCCCTGTTCGCCCAGGCCCTGAACCAGACGGACGACCTGCAGCAGGCATTCGAACTTGCCAGCCGGCACGTTGCCGAACGGGAGATCGCCGATAATTACGAAGCCTCGCAGCCACAGATCTGGGCGCCCAAAGGGGTCCTGGCGCATTGGCAGCGATTGCGCCAACAGCAGGCCAAGCGCGCGTTGCTCGACGCCGCCACGCCTGACAACAAGCAATAGGGCATCTGCTTCACGCTGCCTGTATCAAGGGAGACATTGCATGTACTTGACCCCGCAGCACATCCTACTCGCGGGCGCCACCGGCCTGACCGGCGAGCACCTGCTCGACCGCCTGCTTGCCGAGCCGACCGTGCAACGGGTCCTGGCTCCCACCCGCCGCCCCCTGGCCGAACACGCGCACCTGGACAACCCGGTGGGGCCACTGCTGCCTTTGCTGGCCGATCTGCAGGGGCCGGTGGACATCGCCTTCTCGTGCCTGGGCACGACCATCAAGCAGGCCGGCTCGCAAGAGGCGTTCCGCGAAGTCGACCACCAGCTCATCGTTGCCTATGCCCAGCGCGCCCGCGAGCTGGGTGCACGCCACTTCCTGCTGATCAGCGCCATCGATGCCGACCCGCAATCCTCGGTGTTCTACAACCGCGTCAAGGGTGAAACCGAGCAGGCGCTGCGTGCCCAGGGCTGGCCGCAACTGACCATCGCCCGGCCGTCGGTGCTGATCGGCGACCGCGTCGAAGCACGCCTGGCCGAGCGCATTGCCGGGCCGCTGTCGAAGCTGATTCCGGGCAAGTACCACGGCATCGAAGCGCTGCAACTGGCGCGCGCCCTGTGGCGCCTGGCGCTCGAGGAGCAGGACGGCGTGCGCGTGGTGGAATCGGACGAGCTGCGGCGCCTGGGCAAATAACCCGCAGCCGGCGCGTCAGTCGTCGCTGCCGTGGTGGTGCTCACCCCAGCGCGGCAGCATATCCTGAGGAATATCCAGCAGATTGAGCACCCGCGCGACGACGAAGTCGATCAGGTCGTCGATGGTCTGCGGCTGGTGATAGAAGCCCGGCGCTGCCGGCAGGATCACCGCCCCCATCTGCGACAGCTTGAGCATGTTCTCCAGATGAATGGTCGAGAACGGCGCTTCGCGCGGCACCAGGATCAACTGCCGCCGCTCCTTGAGCGTTACATCGGCAGCGCGCTCGATGAGGTTGTTGCAGGCACCGCTGGCGATGGCCGACAGGGTTCCGGTCGAGCATGGCACCACCACCATGGCGCTCGGCGCGCCGGAGCCTGAGGCCACCGGCGACATCCAGTCTTCCTTGCCATACACGCGGATCTGCCCGGCGGACGCACCGGTGTACTCGTTGAGAAAGGCCTGCATGGCCTGCGGCTTGGCCGGCAAGCTGACGTCGGTTTCCGTGGCCAGCACCAGTTGCGCGGCCTTGGAGATGAGGAAATGCACCTCGCGATCCTCGCGCACCAGGCAGTCGAGCAGGCGCAAGCCATACTGCGCGCCCGACGCGCCGGTCATGGCCAGGGTGATCCGCTGCGGGCCGCTCATTTGAGGGCCTCCGCCAGTTTCAGATGCAGGCCGCCGAAGCCGCCGTTGCTCATGATCACCACGTGGGTGCCCGGCCGTGCCTGGCCCTTGACCCGCTCGATGATGGCTTCGAGCGAGTCGGCGACGATGGCCGGAACCGGGCACTGTGCAGCCGTGGCGGCCAGATCCCAGCCCAGGTTGGGCGGCGCGTACCAGATGACCTGATCGGCGTCGCGGACACTTTCCGGCAGGCCGTCGCGGTGCGCGCCCAGCTTCATCGAGTTGGAGCGCGGCTCGATCACGGCGATCAACGCTGCATCGCCAATGCGCTTGCGCAAGCCGTCCAGAGTAGTGGCGATGGCCGTGGGGTGGTGGGCGAAGTCGTCGTAGAGGGTAACGCCCTGCACTTCGGCCACCCACTCCATGCGCCGCTTGACGCTCTTGAACGCGCACAACGCCTCGATACCCAACGGCGCGACCACGCCCACGTGGCGTGCAGCAGCTAGCGTCGCCAAGGCGTTGGCCACGTTGTGCTGGCCGGTCAGTGGCCACTCCACCGTGCCCTGCACGACACCTTCGAAAGAAACCTCGAAGCGCGATCCATCCGCACTCAGCAGGTTTGCCTGCCACTGGCCGTTCTCGCCGGTGGTCTGCACCGGTGTCCAGCAACCCATCTCGATCACGCGGCCCAGGGCCGGCTCGGTGGTAGGGTGGATCACCAGGCCCTCACTGGGCACGGTCCGAATCAAATGGTGGAACTGGCGCTCGATGGCGGCCAGGTCGGGGAAGATGTCGGCGTGATCGAATTCCAGATTGTTCAGAATCGCCGTGCGCGGACGGTAGTGGACGAACTTGGAGCGCTTGTCGAAAAACGCACTGTCGTACTCGTCCGCCTCGACCACGAAGAACGGCGTCTGCCCCAGCCGCGCCGACACCGCGAAATTCTGCGGCACCCCGCCGATCAGGAAGCCGGGCGCCATGCCCGCATGCTCCAGCACCCAGGCCAGCATGCTGCTGGTGGTGGTCTTGCCGTGGGTACCTGCCACGGCCAGTACCCAGCGTCCCTGCAGCACATGATCGGCCAGCCACTGCGGGCCGGACACGTAGGGCAAACCCTTGTTCAGTACATACTCGACCGCCGGGTTGCCGCGCGACAGGGCATTGCCGATCACCACCAGGTCGGGCGCAGGTTCCAGCTGGGCCGCGTCATAGCCCTGGGTCAGCTCGATACCTTGAGCCTGCAACTGGGTGCTCATGGGCGGATAGACATTGGCGTCCGAGCCTGTGACACGGTGGCCCAGCTCCTTGGCGAGTACCGCCAGGGAGCCCATGAAGGTGCCGCAGATACCGAGAATATGAATGTGCATGATTGGCCTCGTAAAACGTGGAGGCAGGGTAGCGTAGGGTAGGAAAAATCTCATCCTTTGATTGGCGATCGCCCCCCTCCGACCGGTCGGCAGGGTTACACGTGTTTCAAGGCGCCGCGCTCGCCTTTGTTCTACGCTTACTGGGCGCCACGGCGCGTCCTCCACAGAACCACAACAGCAGGAGACACCCCATGCGTTACGCACACCCGGGCACCGCAGGCGCCAAGGTCGAATTCAAGGCCAAATACGGCAACTATATCGGCGGTGAGTTCGTCGCGCCGGTGGACGGCAATTACTTCACCACCACCTCGCCAGTCAACGGCCAGCCCATTGCCGAATTTCCCCGTTCCAACGCCAAGGATATCGACAAGGCGCTGGACGCCGCCCACGCTGCCGCCGACGCCTGGGGCGCGACCTCGGTGCAGGCCCGCTCGCTGATCCTGCTGAAGATCGCCGACCGTATCGAACAACACCTGGAAACCCTGGCCATCACCGAAACCTGGGACAACGGCAAGGCCATCCGCGAAACCCTGAACGCCGACATTCCGCTGGCAGCCGATCATTTCCGCTACTTCGCCGGCTGCCTGCGTGCGCAGGAAGGCAGCGCTGCCGAGATCGACGGCAACACTGTCGCCTACCACATCCATGAACCGCTGGGCGTGGTCGGGCAGATCATCCCGTGGAACTTCCCGATCCTGATGGCGGCGTGGAAGCTCGCCCCGGCACTGGCCGCCGGCAACTGCGTGGTGCTCAAGCCGGCCGAACAGACGCCCCTGGGCATCACCGTGCTGATGGAACTGATCGGTGACCTGCTGCCACCGGGCGTGCTCAACGTGGTCCAGGGATTCGGCAAGGAAGCAGGCGAGGCTTTGGCCACCAGCAAGCGCATCGCCAAGATCGCCTTCACCGGTTCGACGCCAGTGGGTTCGCACATCATGAAGTGCGCGGCCGAAAACATCATTCCCTCGACCGTGGAACTGGGCGGCAAATCGCCGAACATCTTCTTCGAAGACATCATGCAGGCCGAGCAGACCTTCATCGAGAAGGCTGCCGAGGGGTTGGTGCTGGCCTTTTTCAACCAGGGCGAGGTGTGCACCTGCCCCTCTCGCGCGCTGGTACAGGAATCCATCTACCCGGCCTTCATGAAGGAAGTCATGAAGAAGGTCGAGCAGATCAAGCGCGGCGATCCGCTGGACACCGACACCATGGTCGGCGCCCAGGCGTCGGAGCAACAGTTCGACAAGATTCTGTCCTACCTGGAAATCGCCAAGAGCGAAGGCGCCGAGCTGCTGACCGGTGGCCAGGTGCAGAAGCTCGAAGGTGCCCTGTCGACCGGCTATTACATCCAGCCGACCCTGCTCAAGGGCACCAACAAGATGCGTGTCTTCCAGGAAGAAATCTTCGGCCCGGTGGTCAGCATCACCACCTTCAAGGACGAAGCCGAAGCCCTGGCCATCGCCAACGACACCGAGTTCGGCCTGGGCGCTGGGGTCTGGACCCGCGATATCAACCGCGCCTGGCGCATGGGCCGTGGGATCAAGGCCGGGCGTGTCTGGACCAACTGCTACCACCTGTACCCGGCGCACGCAGCGTTCGGCGGTTACAAGAAATCCGGTGTGGGCCGCGAGACGCACAAGATGATGCTCGACCACTACCAGCAGACCAAAAACCTGCTGGTCAGCTACGACATCAACCCGCTGGGCTTCTTCTGATTCAATGGCAGCGGGGCGCGTCTTGACGCACCCCGCCGGCCGTTGCGAGCCCACGATGCCTTGCTGCCCTGCATGGTGACCATTCGTCGGTTGCGCAGGCCTTGCGCACCGACCCAACAAACCTGCCTCACCCATCGGTATACTGCGCGGATTCTTCACGTTCGGATCCGCACAGGTACCTCCCATGGAATTCAGCTTCATCGACCTCATCCTGCACCTGGATGTGTACCTCAACATGCTGGTGACCCAGTACGGCACCTGGGTCTACGCGATCCTGTTCCTGGTGATCTTCTGCGAAACCGGCCTGGTGGTGATGCCTTTCCTGCCCGGTGACTCGCTGCTGTTCATCGCCGGCGCGGTGGCCGCGGGTGGCGGCATGGACCCGTTCCTGCTCGCTGGCCTGTTGATGACTGCCGCCATCCTCGGCGACAGCACCAACTACATCGTCGGGCGTACCGTGGGCGACAAGCTGTTCAGCAACCCGGACTCGAAGATCTTCCGCCGCGATTACCTGGACCAGACTCACGCCTTCTATGCCCGCCACGGCGGCAAGACGGTAACCCTGGCGCGATTCCTGCCGATCCTGCGCACCTTCGCCCCGTTCGTGGCTGGTGTCGGCAAGATGCACTACCCGCGTTTCCTGGGCTTCAGTGTGCTGGGCACGGTGTTGTGGGTCGGTGGTCTGGTGACGTTGGGCTACTTCTTCGGCAACATGCCGTTCATCAAGCAGAACCTGACCCTGTTGATCGTCGCGATCATTCTGATTTCGCTGCTGCCAATGATCGTCGGCCTGCTGCGCAGCCGCACGGCCCGCACCGCACCGACGCGCTGATCCCGTGTGGTCGTTCAAGGCTTGGCGGCGACGGCGAACCCTGAACCGCCACCGTATCGCTGAATCGCTGTGGCAGGCGGTGCGTGCCGAGTTGCCGATCCTCGACGGCCTCGATGCCCGGCAGGACCTGCAACTGCGCGAGGCCTGCGTGCTATTCCTGCAGGCCAAGACCCTGACCTGCCTGCCCGGCGTCGAACTCGACGACCGGGCGCGCCTGCACCTGGCAGCACAGGCGCAACTGCCGCTGCTGCAGCTGGGCGACCTGGACTGGTACCAGGGCTTCCACGAAATAGTCCTGTACGCCGACGATTTCGTCAGCCCGCAGCGCTACCGCGACCCCAGCGGCGTGGAGCATCAATGGGACGGCGAGCACAGTGGCGAGGCCTGGCAGCAGGGGCCGGTGATTCTCGCCTGGTCGGGTGTGGCAGCCAGCGGCGGTTGGGATGGCTACAACCTGGTCATCCACGAACTGGCGCACAAGCTCGACATGCTCAATGGCGACGCCAATGGGCTGCCGCCACTGCATGGCGACATGCGCGTGAGCGACTGGGCCCGCGCCATGCAGGACGCCTACGACGACCTTGATCGCCAGCTCGATGCCAATCCGGAGGCGGAAACGGCCATCGACCCCTATGCCGCGGAAAACCCGGCGGAATTCTTCGCCGTCACCAGCGAGTATTTCTTCGCCGCGCCGGATTTGCTGCACCAGGCCTACCCACAGGTCTACGAGCAGTTGCGCCTGTTCTACCGCCAGGATCCGCTCGAGCGGCTCTCGGCCCTCCCCCGACCTGCGTAACGCCGTGACGCGGCTTGCGCCGCTGCTACAGGGACCGCGTTCATCCACGCCGCGTCGGCCGTCGACATCCAATCCCATTCCCCAACACCGTGCTTGATGGCAAAACCATTCCCTGTAGCAGCGGCGCAAGCCGCGTCGGCGGGCGCCGCATGATGTCACGCGGCCCACGGCGCGTATGGCATGCGGTCTTGCAATGTGCCTATAATCGCGCCCACATTTTCGGCCTGCACGGCCTTCAGACTGGCCCAAACCACGGGGGCAACGCCCAATGAGCTACAGCAAGATTCCGGCTGGCAAAGACCTGCCGAACGACATCTACGTCGCCATCGAGATTCCGGCCAACCACGCGCCGATCAAATACGAAATCGACAAGGACAGCGACACCCTGTTCGTCGATCGTTTCATGGCCACGCCGATGTTCTACCCGGCCAACTATGGCTTTATCCCCAACACCCTGGCCGACGACGGCGACCCCCTCGACGTGCTGGTCGTGACGCCTTACCCGGTCACGCCCGGTGCGGTCATCCGCGCCCGTCCGGTCGGCATCCTGCACATGACCGACGACGGCGGCGGCGACGCCAAGGTCATCGCCGTACCGCACGACAAGCTGTCGCAGCTGTATGTCGACGTCAAGGAATACACCGATCTGCCTCCGCTGCTGCTGGAACAGATCAAGCACTTCTTCGAGAACTACAAGGATCTCGAAAAAGGCAAATGGGTGAAGATCGAAGGCTGGGGCAACGCAGACGCCGCCCGCGCCGAAATCACCAAGTCGGTCGCCGCGTTCAAGGGCTGAGCCGTCGCTGTACGAAAAACCCCGGCCCCGGCCGGGGTTTTTCATGGGCGCTGCAAAGGGATCGGGTGAAAAGAGATTTGCACACGCAAGCGGCCCTGCGTATTCTTTGGCCCTCACCAGCCCAGGCTGGTCATCAGTTGCAGGCGGTTGCGGCTTACCAAAAGTAAGGCAAGATCGTCGACGAGAAGCCGGCCATAAGCCGGCTTTTTAATGCCCCGAAAAAAGTCCGCAGCGCCTGTTTCGCGGCCACGGACTGCTCCTACCGAACAGCAGCGGCAACACGCCCCCGTGAAAGCGGTCATCGCCCGCGAAGACTCCACCGCGGCCGACCCGATCCTGCCCTCATCACCCCTCGCAGAACCGAATCCGGTTACCGAACGGGTCATACACCTCCAACAGCCGCCCCCACCCTTGCTCGACAATTTGCGGACGGCCATAGCCATACCGCTTGGCCAGCAGCTCATCGCGCAACGCTTCGACCCCGTGCATGGGTACGAACACGGTCGAGCCCGGCGAGCAGTCGCCATGGTGTTCGGACAGATGGAGTTGCAGGCCCGCGCGCGCGACACCCAGATACAGCGGCAGGTCGGCCTCGAAGCGGTGCTCGAACTCGACCGTGAAACCCAGGAAGTCCAGATAGAACTCGCGAGCCTTGGCTTCGTCGAAAATCCGCAGGATGGGGATGGCCTTGTCGAAACCGATCGCCGCTGAGGCAGTCGGCGTCAGGCTGGCCGAAGCGGTGTTCCAGTCCTTGTGCCCCATCTGCCGGGCAACCATTTCCAGAGCGGTGGAATGCGATACGTCGTGACCTTGCGCCTGCAGTGCGACGCGCAGCGTCTTGGCCATCTGCTTGGCGTGCTCGATTGAAAACATGACAACTCCCGAGTCGATGCATGCTGGTGCTCGCGTTGCCAGGCCTCGACCATCAAGAGAGGGATGAAGGCGTGATGATGCAAAAATGCTTTCACCTTTCCTTGCGGAGCGAGCGGCGGGCAGCATGGGCCACCGCCGATGTTAGCGCAAAGCGTCGAAGGGGTCACCACGGGACCCTCTCGCAGCTGGAAAATCCCGCTTGCCAGACACGATTAAAAGGTCGGCATGGCCATCGAAAATATCGTGGCCAGGACGTGTACAACCGGCACGGGGAAACGTCTGTACAGGATTTTTCATGCCTGCCAACCCGCATTCATCGGGCGCTTGTCGCTAGCGATCGGCAAGGGCTTCGAGCGCAAGCCGATGAGTGCGAACCGTGCGTACCCAAGTGTAAATATCCTTTCAAACCCAGCCTGTTCCGCCTCGATTGACCGTGCCCTGGCGCGCTGCTAACTCTTAGGACAGCGACACCGACCGTCAGTTTTCCTTCGAGACGCTATCCATGAATACAGCCATGAACGCCCTACCCACGGCCTTGCCAGCGGAGGCTTCGAGCACCCGCTCGATTGCCGATGCGCTGGCGCACCAGAGCATTCACAACCTGGAGCGCTATTACGATCACTGGGCCCGCCACTATGACGCCGACGTGGAAGCCGAGGCCTACTGCGGGCCGACGATGGTCGTCGACTTGCTCGACGCGGTCGCGCGGCGAGGCAACGTCCGCCACGACAGCCGCGTTCTCGATGCCTGCTGCGGAACCGGCCTGGTCGGACGCACCCTGCAGGGGCGCGGCTATCGGCAGATCAGCGGTTGCGATCTGTCCCGACCCATGCTCGATCAGGCAGAAGCTTCCCGGGCCTACCAGCATCTACACGGCCAGATAGACCTGACCCAACCGTTGCCATCGGCCCTGCTTCGGCATTTCGACGCGGTGGTCTGCTGCGGCGCCTTCATTCCCGGGCATCTGCCCGCTTCCGCGCTATGCGGCCTGGTCGCCATGACCCGGCCCGGCGGCGTGGTGGTGATCAGTGTTCGCGAGGCTTACTTCGACACTGCCGGCTTCGAGCCGTTGCTGCAGAGCCTGGGCCGCGAGCAGGGACTTGCCGTGCTGGAAGCGCGGATGTCGGCCCGCTACCTGCAAAATGCGCGAGCCCACTACCTGGCGTTGCGCGTCGCATGAACGGGGCGTACGGCATGCCTGTACTTCCCATCATCTCCCTGGCGCAACTGGCGGCACGTGAGCCGCGGGCGCTAGCGCAACTGAGCGCGGCGTGCGAGCAAGACGGCTTCTTCTATCTGGTGGATCACGGGCTTCCAGCGGTACTGATCGAGCGATACATGAGTGCCGCCGAGGCGTTCTTCGCGCTGCCAGAGCTGGTCAAGCAGCGCTTCGGCCATGCTCACCAGCCCGGCTACCCGCACACCGCACGGGGTTACGTCGGGGCCTATGGCGAAACGCTGCATCCCGATGCAGGCCCCGACAACAAGCAGCATCTGGACTGGGGCATCGACCGGCCCGGTGGCGCGCCGTTCAGCGGGCCGAGCCTGCTGCCCGACGACGACCTTGCGCCTGGTCTGAACGCATGCGCCTACGCCCTGCAGGTCGAAGTCATGCAACAGGTGTTCCCCCAGCTGCGCCGAGCCATCGCCAGTGCCTTGCAGCTGCCCGCGCAGGCGTTCGATGCACACTTCCGTCAGCCAACCCTGATCCAGCGCGCTTCATATTATCCAGCCGGGGCGGGAACGGCCGGCAAACATACCGACAACGGCTTTCTCACCCTGCTGATCCAGCAACCTCTGCCGCAGCCTTCACTGCGCATCTACAGCCGTGGCCAATGGCTCGACGTGCCGTGCCTGGAGGGCGCCGTACTGGTCAATCTGGGCGACATGCTGCAGCGCTGGACCGACGAGCGCCTGGTCAGCACGGCCCATCAGGTCCTGCATCGTCAGCCGAGCGCACGGGTGTCGCTGGCGTTCTTCATCTACCCGGATATCGACGCGATCATCGCACCCATCGGCGGCGGACCAAGCTTCTCTACGGCCGAGGTGATGCTGGAGAACTTCGATTCGATCTGGGTAAGCAAACAGGGCGCTGGAAGGGCCCGCCAACTGGTTTGAACACACAAGGATTGGTTCGATGACCCCCTCTATCGGTTTTATCGGCGCAGGCAACATGGGCCGCCCATTCGTTCGTGCATTGCTCGACAACGGCTTCACAGTGACCGTCCACGACCATGACCCGGGTTGCGAACACTGGGTGCGCAGCCAAGGTGCGCAATGGGCACCGACTCCCGCGGCTGCCGCCGACGGTGCCGCCCTGCTGATCACCTGCCTGCCGCTGCCCAGGCACGTACGCGAAACAATGCTCGGTCATGACGGCGCGCTGGCAGCCTTGGGCCGGGGCGCGGTCTGGATCGACACCTCGACCACCGACTACCACAACACGCTGGATATTGCCCGACTGGCCGGGCGGCGCGGGGTCATGAGCCTGGAAGCACCGGTCAGCAACCTCTCGCACATGGGTGTGGACTTCAACAATGTCTGTTTCTATGTCGGCGGCGAGAAAGCGGCCTGCGACATCGCGCGCCCGGTGCTGGATGCGATGGGCCAACACACCCTCCACGTCGGCGCCATCGGTCACGGCCAGTCGGTCAAGCTGCTGACCAACCTGTTGTTCTACGGCGCCACGCTGGCGTGGGGCGAGCTGTTGCTGGTGGCACAGAACCAGGGCCTGGACCTGCGTTGGCTGTGGGACGTGGCGAAGGACTCGCGAGCCAACTGCTTCGTGGTCGACCAGGTTACACCGATGCTCCTCGACGGCAGCTATGACCACTCCTGCACCCTGGAGATCACCGTCAAGGACATGGCCCTGACCGTGGCCCTCGCCGACGAACTCGATGTCGAGCTGCGGCTGGGTCGCCGAATCGAGGCGCGCTATCGCCAGGCCGGGAAACGTTACCCGGCTCAGGCCAACCATCTCAAGGTGGTGGCGCTGATGGAAACGGAAAACCAGCGCCGCCTGTTCATCGACGGTTTCGCTGCGCCCTCGCCCTATGGCGCCGACCGTACCTATCGCCATCCCGGCACCTTTGTCGTCGACGCGCGCGGGCGGCGCAAGCCGAGCCTGCCGGAACGCTTTCGCTATCCGCTCAGCCATCCCGCCTGCGGTCACTATGCGCAGTGCCTGCTGGAAGTCATGGCCTGGATCAACCACACCATGCTGCAGGAGGCACTGCAGTTGGGACGTGCCATGGGCCTGGCGCCGTCACTGCTCGAGCAAGTGGTCAGCCGCAGTTGCGGCGCCAGCTGGGTGGATGATCACCGCGACCACTACACGCCGAACCAGGCGCTGCTGCGCGATCTCCCCGAACTGATGGGTTCGCTGCACCTGCCCATGCTGCATCAGCTGAACCTCGCCACCGTCATCGACCCCGTGAGGCACGCATCATGAAGATCACCCGCCTGCGTATCTACCAGGTCGACTTGCCGCTGGACAAGCCCTACGCACTGTCCGGCGGGCGCCTGCACTACAGCGCGCTGGACAGCACCATCGTAGTGATCGAGACCGACCAGGGCGTGTCCGGGATCGGCGAAAGCTGCCCGTGGGGCGCCTCGTACCTGCCGGCGTTCGCCCTCGGCGTGCGCGCCGGGCTGGCCGAGCTGGCGCCTCACCTGCTGGGCTGCAACCCGCTCAACCTGAATGCGATCAACCAGGTCATGGACCAGGCACTGCCCGGCCACCCTTACGTCAAGACAGCGATCGACATGGCGTGCTGGGACATTCTCGGACGCCATAGCAACCTGCCGGTGCACGCCTTGCTGGGGGGACGCCTGAACGCCGAGCTGACCCTGCAGAGCAGCATCCCCACGGCCACGCCCCGACAAATGGTGGCCGATATGCACCTGGCGCATGCCGAAGGCTATCGAACCCATTCGTGCAAGGTCGGATCGGGCGTGGTGGCGGATCTGGCGCGCATCCAGAGCCTGCTCGCCGAGCGCATGAACGGCGATCAGCTGACCTTCGACGCCAATCGTGCCTGGCTGCCGGCACAGGCGGTGGCCGTGATGAACGCGGTCAGGGAGTGCGATGTGCATTTCGAGCAGCCCTGCGAAACCCTGGAACAGTGCCAGCATGTCCGCAGCCTGACGCGGCAGCCGCTGATTCTGGACGAGTGCATTCACAGCGCCAGCGACCTGTACCGCGCCAGCGCCTCGAATACGGCCCAGGCCATCGGCCTGAAGATTGCCCGTGTCGGCGGGCTGACCAAGGCCCGGCAGCTGCGCGACTACTGTATCCAGCAGGGTATCCAGATGAACATCGAAGACGTGGGCGGCAGCCAGATCGCCGACACCGCGGCCATGCACCTGGCCCTGGCCACCCCCAACCAATACCTGCGCGCCAGTTGGAATGCCTGCCGCCATCACAGCATCGTCACGGCTTTGGGCGGCGTGCACGTGAGCCGTGGCATCGCCCGCCTGGACGACACGCCGGGGCTCGGCTTGACCCTGTGCCCGAACGCCCTGGGCGAGGCGGTGGCCATTCATGAGTGAGTCATTGCCAAGGACCGCTAACGTGCCCCTGAACACCGGCGATTTCCACCCCGATGCAGAACGCTCGCACAACCTGCCGGGGGTTTTCTACTTCGACCCGGATCACTATGGGCAGGAAGTGCAGCATATTTTCTACCACACCTGGCAGTACGCCTGTCATGTCTCCAGGCTGGCCGTCGAAGGTGCCTATATGGTGTGCGAGATCGGCGAGCAAAGTGTGCTCGTGCTGCACGGCCAGGATGGCCAGCTCAGGGCGTTCCACAATGTCTGCCAGCACCGTGCGCATCGCCTGCTCGAAGGCTGCGGGCAACTGCGTGGCGCAATCACCTGCCCCTACCATGCATGGCGCTACGATCACGCAGGCAGATTGCAGAGCGCCCGGCACAGTTGTGACGTGACAGGCTTCGAGCCTGCCCGCGCGCACCTCGCCGGCGTGCGGCTGGACGTGATGTGCGGACTGGTCTTCGTCAACCTCGACCCGCACGCTCCACCCCTGGCCAGCCAGCTCGCCGGGCTCGAAGCGCAACTGCGCAGCTTCTCGCCCGCGCCCGAGTCGCTGCACCACAGCTACAGCCATACTTATGCGCTGCGAGCGAACTGGAAGGTCTCGGTAGAAAACTATTCGGAGTGCTATCACTGCCCCGGCTGCCACCCCAGTCTGTCGCAGCAGACCCTGGATCTGAGCAGCTACCGAATCGACATCCACCCGGGCTTTCATGCCCATCTGAGCAGCGATCAAGGCGAACGGCAAGGCTATGCAACCAACCCCGACGCACCACGCAGCGGCGAATTCGGTGCCTGGTATGTCTGGCCGAACCTGTGCATCGAGGTCTATCCAGGCGGCTACATGAACCTGTTGCACCACGTACCCACTGGCGCGCAGCGCTGTGAGCAGCGTGTGCAGTGGTTCACCCAGGGCCCGCATCCGGATGCCCAGGAGCAGGCGGTGATCGATTTCGTGGCGGTGGTGCGTGAAGAGGACCTGCCCTTGTGCGAAAGTGTCCAGAAGGGCCTGCACAGCCACGGCTACAGCGGTGGCCGGTTGGTGGTGGACACGGCTCGCAGCGGTTTCAGCGAACATGCCGTGCACGATATTCAGAAACGCGTGCTGCAAGCCTTTGCCAACCATGGAGCAAGCGATGGATAGACCTTCTCCCGACACAGCCCGACCGCCGATGTTGCGGCGCCTCGGCACGCGCCAAACGGTCTTGTGGCTGACGGGCCTGCCCGCTGCCGGCAAGACCACCATCGCCAAGGCTACCGAGGCGGCACTTGCCGCCCTCGACTATGACTGCGTGGTGCTTGATGGCGACGAGCTGCGGCGCGGGCTCTGTCGGGACCTGGGCCTGAGCGACGACGACCGGCTGGAACACGTGCGGCGCACTGCCGAGGTCGCGCGCCTGCTGTGTGCCCACGGCACCCTGGTGCTGGTCGCGCTGATCTCACCGCGTATCGCGCACCGGGCCCTGGCGCGGCAGATCATCGGTGAAGAGGCTTTCGTCGAGGTGTTCGTCGACACGCCGCTGGCGCTGGCCGAAGCACGCGATCCCAAAGGCTTGTATCGGCTGGCACGCACTGGCGCGCTGAGCGGTTTCACCGGGATCGATGCCGCCTACGAATCACCGCCGGCGCCCCACGTCAGGCTTGCCACCGCGCGCATGAGTTGCGCGTGTTCGGTGCAGACGCTGCTCGACTGCCTGCAGCGGCGCGCCGCGATGGACTGAAGATCAGGCCAGCACGGGCCGGGGATCGAGCAACAGCTCCTGTAGCCATTGCACCAGCAGGCGGGCAGCCGGCGACAGCGGGTTGGCATGCCATTTGTAGACCCCCAGCGCGTCGCCCATGGACCACTGCTTGTCGAACAGGCGCACCAGCCTGCCGTCGGCCAGCATCTGGCGCGTGGTCATCCCCCACCCCAAGGCCACGCCGTGACCTTCCAGAGCTGCCTGCATCATGACCGGGAAACTGTTGAAGCCCATGCCCTGACTGCCAACGCGAAACGACGCACCGACATTTTCCAGCCATTGATCCCAGATCACGAAATCCTGCGCACGGGGTTCGTAATGCAACAGCCGGCACTTGGGCAGATTGTCCAGGGTCAGCCACGGGGCGATGCCCTTGAGGTAGTCGGGACTGCAGACCGGAAACACTTCATCGGGCGCGCTGAACAGCAGCACGTGATCGGCACTGGCTCGGCCGAGGGTCTGCACCGCCACGTCGAAGCGCTCGCGCTCCTCGCCTATGGCCGCCAGCGTGGAATGCAGCTTGAGCTCGATATGCGGATGTTTCTGGTGAAAGCCGGCCAGCGCCGGCATGAACAGGTAGAACGCTTCCACCAACTGCGACGACAGCACCACGGTGCCGGTCGACGACTGCTGCTGACGCAGCTTTTCGGTCTGCCGAGCGATATCGAACAGGGCAGCCGCGACCGTCTGGCGAAAGCTTTCGCCCGCATCGGTAAGAAACACCCCGCGGCTTTTGCGATCGAACAACTGCACGCCCAGATTCTCTTCAAGGGAGCGAATCTGTCGGCTGATCGCCGTTTGGGTAAGGTGCAGCTCCTCTGCTGCGCGAGAAAAACTCTGCAGCCGGGCAGCGGCTTCGAACGGAATCAGACTCGATAGAGGCGGCAGTTTGCGCCGGAGGTTTTCCATAACCTGAAGTTGCCCTGTCCTGCGAAATGGTCGTTTCAAACGATGTCATCTTTTAACGCATCATGCAAAGACAGACCGCTTGGGCTTTCTGCATGGAACAGCGACCGCTTCTCCACGACACACGCTCGAGCGTAGCGCTGATCACCGCTTCGGTATTCCTGGTGTCCGCTTCCGATGCGCTGATCAAGCTGGGCAGTGCCGATTTCACGGTATGGCAGCTGTACGTCGTGCGTTCCTCGTTCGCCATTGTGCTGCTCCTGCTGTGGCTGGGTTTTTCGCGAAGTGCCAGCCTGTGGCGCAACCTGATCTGCGATCGCTGGATACTCTTGCGTAGCGCTGCCTTGACCCTGATGTGGATCGCCTTCTACGCGGCTCTTCCGCACATGAGCCTGAGCCTGGCCGCACTGGCGCTCTACACCGCGCCGCTGTTCATTGCCCTGCTGTCGGCGCTGGTCCTGCGCGAGAAGGTGAGCCCCAGCCGCTGGCTGGCCATTGCCCTGGGCTTCGTCGGTGTGCTGATCATTCTGCGCCCGACAGCTGCGGATTTTTCCGGCATGACCCTGCTGCCGGTGCTGGCAGCCCTGCTCTATGCCGTGGCCGCCGTACTGACCCGCGCCCGCTGCAGCAATCGCTCGGCGCTGGTGCTGGCGCTGAACCTGAACCTGTGTCTGTGCCTGGTCGGCACGACGATGCTGCTGGGCCACCAACTGCTCAGTTCAGCCCATCCGCCACTGCCCAGCGACTTTTTGGCTCTGCACTGGGTAGTTCTGGGGCCTGTGCAATGGTTACTGATGGGCGTGCTCGCGGTCCTCATGGTGCTGATGAGCGCCGGCGTGGCCAGGGCCTACCAGATCGGTCCGAGCGCGGTCGTGGGCGCCTTCGATTACAGTTATCTGCTGTTCGCGATGTTCTGGGGCTTTGTTCTTTTCAAGGAAATCCCCGATGCAGGCATGGTCCTGGGCATGGGCCTGATTGCCGCATCCGGGGTCTGGGTGCTGCGTAGTTGACCAAGGAGCTGGACATGTTGATGCGACCGCTGCGAGTGATCATCTGGGCCGTGTCCAGAAGCCGCTCTACCGCACTCGAACGCTGTGTGATGGAACACCCCGCCGTGCACGTGCTGCACGAGCGGTTGAGCGAACCATTCCTGATGCAGCACTGGCCCGACAAATACCGCAGCGTGCTCGACACCCGCCGCAGGACCGGCAACCGGGAACCTGTCCCGACCTACGGCCAGGCCTTGGAGGCACTCGCCCACGGCCCGCTGCCTGCGGGCAAGTCCGTGTTGCTGAGCAAGGAAATCGCCTGGTTCTGCGACTTCGCGCAGATTGACGATGGCTGGCTGCAGCAGTTCAAGCACGTGTTTCTGGTGCGCGAGCCACTGGCGGTCATGCGCTCGCTGTATCGCGTCGGCACTCAGGGCGAAAATACCTGGTTCGATCCCGACGAGTCAGGGTTCGAGGAGCTGCTGGCACTGTACTGGCGAGTGCAGCGGGCGTGTCCGGCCCAGAGCCTGCTGGCCCTGGAAAGCGATCACGACCTGATGCAGGACAGCACAGGCGGCTTGAGCTCGCTGTGCGATTTCATCGGCGTGCCGTTCAGTGCAGCCATGCTGCAATGGCAAGCGCAAGAGGTGCCCGCCTGGCAGTTTTTCAAGGGCTGGCACGAAGAGGCACAGCGCTCGACCGGTTTCGCCGCCGTGCATCATCCCGACCAGCCCTACCCTGCGGTGGCCGGCGAATGCGCAGCCACTGCCCAACCCACCTGGCGATTCTTCGCCCTGCTGGCTGGTCGGCATCGGCCGGGCAGTCCCGCCGGCCTGCTGCGCAGCCTGCATCGCGTGCCGTCAGCGCAGCTGGATATCGTCCTGTTGCACCGTGGCGAAGAAGACCTCAGCCATCTGCTCTGGAGCATTGCCCAATTTCCCGAAGCTAACTGCCATGCCCTCGACACATCGGCACTGATGTCCACGGACGCGGGGAAACTGCCCGAGCTGCATGACCTGGTTGGCCAGCCATTGCTGCTGGCCTGCAGCGAAGCGGGCGCCGCCGGGCAGCAGCCGTTGCTCGACCGGCTGGCGGCGCAGGTGTGCGTGATCGGCCTGCTGACCGAAACCGGCTTCCACCTGCTGGATGCCCAAGGCCGGACCGGCCCTTCGCCATTGCCCGCGCCCCAAGCCTGTGCCTTGCACCTGCAGCGCTTGCGCGAACGCAGCCTCGATGACTGGGCAACGTTCAACCATTACAACCAAAGCGCGGCAGCCGTTCCCGATTGGCTGGACACGTTCAACGCCGCCGTGGCTGCCGACCCGGATCACATTGCCGTCGGCGATGGACGCGACAGCCTGACCCTGCGGCAGTTGCACGACCGCGCGCAGCAGCTGGCGAGGGTCTTGCAGGCCCGCCTGGCGCCCGCCGCGTGGGCGGTGCTGTTCAAACGCAAGAACATTCACACCGCCGTTGCCATGACTGCCTGTGCCCTGGCAGGCCGGCCCTATCTCGAGGTACCTGCCTGGTACAGCGCTCACCATTGCCAGCAGTTGCTGGAGCGCCTGGGCGAGTGCCTGGTGCTGTGCGACGCCGATAGCGCACGGCAACTGCCGGCTGCACAACCTCATATGCTGGAAGGCCAGTTTGCCCGCCAGGCGCCTGCAGACTGCCCGCCGTGGGCTCGCACGCATGCGCCAGTCGCCTACGGCTTGTTGACCTCGGGCACCAGCGGCCCGGCCAAGGTGGCGCTGATGCCAGCACCTGCCGTGCTCGATTCCCTGAGCCTGTGGCAGACCTACCTGCAACCGGGGCAACGCATAGGCCTGAATGCCTGGCTGACCGGCTACCTGTATTACCCGCTGCTCAGTCGATGCACCACGGTGGTCATCGCCGATGAGGTGGTGCACGATCCGCTGCGCCTGATGGACTTCATTGCCGACAACCATTTGCAGCAGATCATGATCACCCCCTCGCTGTTGCAAGGGCTGGTCCGCGAAGAAATTCGCTTCGTGTCCTGCTGTGCAGGCCTGCGGGTACTCTGGAGCAGCGGCGAGAGCCTGTCGGCGGCCCTGCGATCACAGGTACAGGCGTTGCTGCCCGACTGCTGCCTGATCGACCTGTACGGTTCCAACGAAGCCGGCGACGTCGCCCTAAAGCACGACGACGGCACGTTGCAGTTGATCAAGGGTGTGGAGGCGCGCGTGCTCGACCGGCACGGCCAGACCGTGCCCCGCGGCGCCGCAGGCCACCTGCATCTGCGCACGCCGGGGCTGTTGCGCGGTTATCTCGGCCAGCCGAGCGACGTCCCACTACCCAACGGCGGGCTGTTCGACACCGGCGACCGTGTGGTCTGGCTGGGCAACGGCCGCCTGCAGCTGCTCGGGCGCGACAGTGCCCACCTCAAGATACGTGGCTACAAGGTGCATCCGGAACACGTCGAACAGGTCTTGAACAGCCACCCGCTGGTGGTCCAGACCTGCATCGGCAGCCGGCACGAGGGCGCCGCCCGCCAGTTACTGGCCTACGTCGTCCCCGCAAACCCGGCGCATCTGCCCACGGCCACGGCCCTGCGCGCCTGGGCCAGCCTGCACTTGCCGTTCTTCGCCGTGCCCAGCGCCTACTATGCCGTGGCCAGCCTGGGTGCCGGTCACAATCAGAAGCGTGAGCCGCTGAGCGACGCGCACTTGAGCCAGGCCGTGCCGCTGCCCGAGGATGAGGTGTCGCTGACCGCCACTCAGGCTCAGGTTTCCACGGTGTGGCAGGCAGTGTTGGGCAACGATATCCCCGCATTGCACCCGGACGATGATTTCTTCGACCGCGGCGGCAGCCTGCAACTGAGCGAATTGCTGCTCGAACTCAACCACGGCTTCGACGTGCAGCTTTCGCTGGCGGCGCTGCTCGAAGACACCCGCCTGCAAGGCATGGCACTGGCCATTGATCGCGCTCGGGCCGGGCTGCCCGCCGCAGCGATCCTACGCGAAGTCGCTGTGGAGGCGGCACGCTATGCCTTCATTCCCGGGCCGCTGCGCGGGGAAGACATTCTTCACGCCTATCGGACCAAACCAGGCAAGCGCATCCTGCTGACCGGCGCCACGGGCTTTTTCGGCGCCTTCCTGCTCGCTGCCCTGGCCCGGCAGCCCGAGGTCGAGCAGGTCATTTGCCTGGTGCGCGCTCAGGACCTGGCGGACGCGCGTCGGCGCTGCCTGGGCAGCCTGCAGCGCCATGGTCTGGTACCGCCCGGCGTGCCCCTGGACTGGCTCGGCAAGTTGCAGATGGAATGCGGCGACCTGGCGGCTGCGCACCTGGGGCTGTCGCCCGCTGCCTACCAGAGCCTCACGCAGACCGTCGACTGCGTGGTTCACGCCGGGGCCGAAGTCAACTGGGTCAAGCCTTACGCCAACCTGGTGCGGGGCAATGTCGAAGGCACCGCCCAGATCGTCCAACTCGCCCTCAACGGTGCGATGCCGCTGATCATGGTGTCGACCCTGGCCGCAGGCGGCAGCGCGCGTACAGGCTACGAGGAAAGCAAGCATGTGGCTGAAGCCCTGGCGCTGAACGCTGCACGTGAACATGGCCTGCCGGTCATCATCGCCCGCTGTGGTGACCTGGCCGCGCCGCTGGAGGTCGAGCGCAGTACCATCAACCATAACGACTACGTGTGCCTGCTGCTGGGCGCGTGCGTGCTGCTGGGATGCTGGCCGGCCGACCTGGAAGGGGGTGTCAATCTGACGCCTGTCGACGTTGCCGCACAGATCATGGCAAACCTGGCGCTCCAGGCGCCCGCTGGCAGTCTGGGCCGGGCCTCGAACCTGTGTCACCCACACGGCGCCCTGCCCTGGCAGATCCTGTGCGGATGGGTGGCCGACAACCTCGCAGCCGGCAGCTTCGCGCCGCTGCCGCTGGAGCGCTGGCGGCTGCGCCTGGACAACGACTCCCGTCAGCACCCGATCATTGCCAAGACCCGCCTGATTCTGCCGATGATTCTCGACGACCTGACCGCCCCATCGCCGCGCAACGATTTCGAGTTTCCCGCCACCTCGCCGATTCGCCTCAGCCCACAGTGGGCCGCCCGACTGACTCGGCAATTGCTGCAGACCCTCGGGCAGGCCAGTCGATGAATGGGCGAATGGTCACCGCCTGGGCGGCAGCGCAACGCCAGCGTGAACTGATGACGCTCAGCTACCGCAGCCCGCCGCTGCGGCCGATGGACGTGGAGATTCAGGTCACCCATTGCGGCCTGTGCAGCAGCGATCTGCACCTGATAGATGGCCACTGGGGCGAGGCCAGTGTCTACCCCCAGGTGTGCGGGCATGAAGTAATCGGCCGGGTCAGCGCCGTGGGTGAAAACGTAGCCGGGCTGCGCCTGGGCCAACGCGTCGGCGTCGGCTGGTACCGCAGCGCCTGCCTGGCGTGTGAATTCTGTCTGCGTGGAGAGGAGCAGCACTGCCCTTGCCTGATCGCCACCTGCACCCATGGAGAACAGGGTGGGCTTGCCGACTACCTGTACTGCGACAGCCGTTTCGTGTTCTCCATCCCCGACGAGCTGAGCAGTGAGCACGCCGCGCCCCTGCTGTGCGCCGGTGTCACCGTGCACACGGCGCTCAAGCGCGCCACCTGGCCCGGCATGGCCGTCGGCATCGTCGGCATCGGTGGCTTGGGCCATCTTGCCATCCAGTTCGCGGCCAAGCGCGGCTGCCGCGTCACAGCGCTCTCGAGCAGTCCGCACAAGCAGCGCGATGCCCTGACCCTGGGCGCCAACCGTTTCATCGACCTGAGCAAACCGATGGACTGCAAGCAAGTGCGCAATGCTTTCGACTACATTCTGGTGACCAGCGCGGTCGCGTGCGACTGGTCGGCCATCGTCGACATGCTCCGGCCCTTTGGCGTGCTGTGTTTCGCCGGCATGCCACCGCCGGTGACATTCGATGTCGCGGCCATGATGTACAAGACGCTGAGCATCACCACCGCCAACGTCGGTGGGCGTCAGGATATCCAAGACACCCTGGCTTTCGCGGCGGCGCGCCACGTGCGGCCCTGGGTGCAGTCGTGGCCGCTGGAAGATGTCAACCACGCCATACGGCAATTGCGCAAAGGGCGAGTCCACTATCGAGCGGTGATGAAGGTCGGCGAGGAGCCGGTGCAGGCGCTTTAGACGCGGCTTGGGCGCGGCGCTCCATTTGCCCCGCAGCCGCCCGTCTGCTAACGTCGCCCGGTTTCAATCCTTCTCGCCGAGACCGCTGCCATGGCCCGCAAAAAAGCATCCCTGGATTTCGAACAATCCCTGGCCGACCTGCAGACGCTGGTCGAACGCCTGGAGAACGGCGAGCTGTCGCTGGAAGACTCGTTGAGCGCTTTCGAGAACGGCATCCGTCTTACCCGCGACTGCCAGAGCGCGTTGGCCCAGGCCGAGCAGAAAGTGCAGGTCCTGCTGGAAAAGGACGGCGAGCTCACCGAAGAACCCTTCGATACGGAACAGCCTGAATGATCGCCGCCTACCAGGCTCTCTGCCAACAGCGCGTGGACGGCGCCCTGCAAGACCTATTCGTGCCGCCCTCGGCCGAGCTGACCCGTTTGTACCAGGCCATGCGCTACAGCGTCATGAACGGCGGCAAGCGGGTTCGTCCGCTGCTCGCCTACGCCGCCTGCGAGGCATTGGGCGCAGACGCCACCCAAGCCAATGGCGCCGCCTGTGCGGTGGAGCTGATCCACGCCTACTCGCTGGTGCACGACGATCTTCCGGCCATGGACGACGACGATCTGCGCCGTGGCCAGCCCACCACGCACAAGGCGTTCGATGAAGCCTGCGCGATCCTGGCCGGCGATGGCCTGCAAAGCCTGGCCTTCACCGCGCTGCTCGACCCGACCCTGAGCCCGCAAAGTGATGCCATCCGACTGAGCATGGTCCAGGTGCTGGCACAGGCTGCTGGCCCGGCCGGCATGGTCGGCGGCCAGGCCATCGACCTGGGCTCGGTGGGCCTGCAGTTGAACCAGCAGGCGCTCGAGTTCATGCACCGGCACAAGACCGGCGCCCTGATCGAGGCCAGCGTACGCCTCGGCGCGCTGGCCAGCGCGCGGGCACAGCCGTCACAGCTCGAGTGCCTGCAGACTTATGCGCGAGCGGTTGGGTTGGCTTTCCAGGTGCAGGACGACATCCTCGACGTCGAAAGCGATACCGCCACCCTGGGCAAACGCCAAGGTGCCGATATCGCCCTGAACAAACCGACCTACCCGGCGCTGCTCGGGCTCGATGCGGCGAAGGCCTACGCCCTGGATCTGCGCGATCAGGCGCTGCATGCATTGCGTTCATTCGATGCCGCCGCCGAGCCGTTGCGCGAACTGGCGCACTACATTGTGGCGCGACGCAACTGACGAGCGCGTGCGCACCCGACGCCGCATCAGGTAAACTGATCCATTCCTAGAACTCATAACGATTCGCCTGATGCCCACGACGTTTCAAGAGATCCCCCGCGAACGCCCGGCGACGCCTCTGCTCGACCGTGCTGACACTCCTGCCGGCCTGCGCCGTCTGGGCGAAGCCGAGCTCGAAACACTGGCAGACGAACTGCGCCAGGAGCTTCTCTATACGGTCGGCCAGACCGGTGGGCATTTCGGTGCCGGCCTGGGCGTCATAGAGCTGACCATCGCCCTGCACTACGTTTTCGACACGCCCGACGATCGTCTGGTGTGGGACGTCGGCCACCAGGCTTATCCACACAAGATCCTCACCGGCCGCCGCGAGCGCATGGCCAGCCTGCGCCAGAAGGATGGCATCGCCGCCTTTCCGCGGCGCAGCGAAAGTGAATACGACACCTTCGGGGTCGGTCACTCCAGCACCTCCATCAGCGCCGCCCTGGGCATGGCCATCGGCGCGCGCCTGCAGAACAGCGGACGCAAGGCCATTGCCGTGATCGGTGATGGCGCGCTGACTGCCGGCATGGCCTTCGAGGCGCTCAACCACGCGCCCGAGGTCAACGCCGACATGCTGGTGATCCTCAACGACAACGACATGTCGATCTCGCGCAACGTCGGTGGGTTGTCCAACTACCTGGCCAAGATTCTCTCCAGCCGCACCTACACCAGCATGCGCGAGGGCAGCAAGAAGGTGCTATCGCGGCTGCCCGGTGCCTGGGAAATCGCCCGTCGCACCGAGGAATACGCCAAGGGCATGCTGGTCCCCGGCACCCTGTTCGAAGAACTGGGCTGGAACTACATCGGCCCGATCGACGGCCATGACCTGCCGACCCTGGTGGCCACCCTGCGCAACATGCGCGACCTCAAGGGTCCGCAGTTTCTGCACGTGGTCACCAAGAAGGGCAAGGGCTTCGCCCCGGCCGAGGTCGATCCGATCGGCTACCACGCCATCACCAAGCTCGACCCGCTCGACGCTCCGGTCGTGGCTCCGGCCAAAGCCAGCGGGCCGAAGTACTCGGGCGTGTTCGGACAGTGGCTGTGCGACATGGCGCAAGCCGATTCGCGCCTGGTCGGCATCACCCCGGCCATGAAGGAAGGCTCGGATCTGGTCGCCTTCAGCGAACGTTTCCCCGAGCGTTACTTCGACGTCGCCATTGCCGAACAGCATGCGGTGACCCTGGCGGCAGGCATGGCCTGCGAAGGCGCCAAGCCAGTGGTGGCGATCTATTCGACGTTCCTGCAGCGCGGCTACGATCAGCTGATCCACGATGTGGCGGTGCAGAACCTCGACGTCCTGTTCGCCATCGACCGCGCCGGCCTGGTCGGCGAGGACGGTCCGACCCACGCCGGCAGCTACGACCTGTCGTACCTGCGCTGCATCCCCGGCATGCTGGTGATGACGCCCAGCGACGAAAACGAGCTGCGTCTGATGCTCAGCACCGGTCACCATCATCCTGGTCCGGCCGCCGTCCGCTATCCACGCGGCAACGGTCCGGGCGCGGCGATCCACCAGGGTCTGGAAAGCATCGAGATCGGCAAGGGCGTGGTCCGCCGGCAGGGTCGCGGAGTCGCCATTCTGGTGTTCGGCGTGCAGTTGGCCGAGGCGCTGACAGTGGCGCAAAAGCTGGACGCCACCGTCGCCGACATGCGCTTCGTCAAGCCACTGGACGAGCAACTGGTCCGTGAACTGGCCTCGAGCCACGATCTGCTGGTCACCCTCGAGGAGAATGCCATCATGGGTGGTGCAGGTTCGGCGGTCAGTGAATTCCTGGCCCGCGAAGGCGTGCTCAAGCCCGTGCTGCACCTGGGCTTGCCAGATGCCTATGTGGAACACGCGAAGCCGGCGCAGATGCTGGCCGAATGTGGCCTGGATGCGGTGGGTATCGAAGCTGCCATCGCCCTGCGCCAGCGCCTGCTGCAACGCTGACGTCACTTCAGTGCAGGGCTGACATCGTCAGCCCTGCACTGCGCTACACCCCTTCGCTACCCTTGCGGATCGTGCCGACCACTTCACCCTGATGCTCGCTGCCCATCATGTGGCCAAGCTTGCCGGCCTTGGTGGCCAGGTAGTATTTGTTGTGTGGGTTGTGCCCGGTGTGCAGCGGTACGCGCTCGGCAACGTTGATGCCCATGTCGGTCAACGCCTTGACCTTGCGCGGGTTGTTGGTCATCAGGCGCAGGGCCTTGACACCCAGGTGCTCGAGCATCGGTTCGCACATGCCGTAGTCGCGCTGGTCGGCAGCGAAGCCCAGGCGCTCGTTGGCCTCGACCGTATCGGCGCCGCCGTCCTGCAGTTCATAGGCACGGATCTTGTTCAGCAAGCCAATCCCCCGACCTTCCTGCCGCAGGTACAGCAAGACGCCGCGCCCTTCCCGGGCAATGGCCTGCAACGCGGCTTCGAGTTGCGATCCGCAGTCGCAGCGCTGGCTGAACAGCGCGTCCCCCGTCAAGCATTCCGAATGCAGGCGCCCCAATACGGGCGCGCCGTCCGCCACATCGCCGAGGCTGAGCACGACATGCTCGCGGCCCGTGGCCTCATCGAGAAAACCATGCATGGTGAACAAAGCGAAAGGCGTGGGAAGCTGAGAAGCAGCGACAAAAACGACGGGCACCGGGTGCTCCTGATTCTTGATGAACTTGACAAGGGCAGTATTGTAACAGCAGCTCTACGCACCTGCTCAGTGGATGATGGTGGCGCCTGTGCAGCGGGTCGATCAAGGGGCTGGCAATGGGGGATCGAACGGGTAGGGTTGGCCCCAGCGCTGGTAGATCCCGCGCAGCTGGCCGGTCTTCACCAACTGTTCCATGCGCTGATCGTAGAGGGCGAGCAATGCCCGGCCACGCGCGCTGTCGCTGAAGCCCAGGTACAGCGGCAACTCGGCCACGTGCACGCGCTTGAAACGCTCGGGTTCGGCGGCCTGGCGCAGGATCACTTCGATTTCGGTCAGGGCATCAACGTAATAGTCGGCACGATCGTGTTCAAGCATGGACAAGATGCCGGTGCGGCGCTGGACCTCATTGTAGGTTCGCACGTTAGGCAGGTATTTCTGGAATTGGTAGCCGCGCACCCAGGCCAGGCGATAGCGACCTAGGCTTGCGAAATCGACCTGAGGCTTGTCGGCCAGGCTCAAGGCGAAGATATGATCGGTGTCGTAATGCCAGCGCGGGTACAGGGCATGCGCCTCGTTCTGGTAGGAACCGACCCAGGCATCGGCCTGACCCTGCTGAACCAGCCCGACGGAACGGATATAAGGCTCGCTGCGTGTGACCACTGTGATACCTGCCGGTTGGAACACCTCGCGCAGGACGTCCCAGGCCAAACCCGTGCCGTCGGCGTTGGTGTAGTCTTCCCAGGCTTCACTGACCAGATCAATGCGCGCAGGCTGCAGCGATACGCCTGCACTGGCTGCCCAGCACACCAACAGCATCGCTGCTCCCAGCAACCCTCGCCATCCAGCCATCCGTTGCGCCCTCAAAGCCGACCTGCACAGGGCCGATTCACACGAAGCTCCAGCCCCACACCAGCAGCTGCATGGCGAGCCAGGCGAAGACCCCGGCCAGCACATCGTCGAACATGATACCCACACCGCCATGAACGTGGCGATCTATCCAGCGAATCGGCCATGGCTTGAGAATGTCGAAGAAGCGAAACACCAGAAAACCCACCAGCAGCCAGACCCAACCTTCGGGCACCAGCCACAGGGTGATCCACATGCCGACCATCTCGTCCCAGACGATGCCTTCGTGGTCATGCACGCGCAGGTCGTCGGCGACCTTGCCGCACAGCCAGATGCCGAACAGCATGCTCACACCCAGCATCAGCCAGTAGCCCCAGTCCGGCAACATCTGCCACAGCGGAATGAACGGCACGGCGACCATGGATCCCCAGGTGCCCGGCGCCTTGGGCAAGGTTCCGGAGCCAAAACCGAAGGCCAGGAAATGCCATGGATTACGCCACACCGAAGGGGGCACGAACTCCGCTGGAACCTGGTTGGGATGGTCTGTCACGGTGTCTCCGCAAAATGTTGGTAGCCCCGAACAGTCGGGGTGATGTCCTGGCCGTGACGGTCGACCAGCGTGACGCCTTCGCCAACACTGACTTGGCCGATGACGAAAAACACCGCGCCCTGAGCGCGCAGGGTGATTTCTTCTTCAGGAGGCAGGGTGAAGGCCAGTACATAGTCGTCCCCCCCGCTCAGCGCCGCTGACCAGGCCTGTTCCAGGCCGAGCAACGACTGCAGGGCATTGGACACCGGCAGTCGCTCGCGTTCCACCCGCAAGGCGACTTTCGACGCCCTGGCAATGTGGCCGCAGTCGGCCAATAGGCCGTCGGAGATATCCAGCGCCGCGCTGGCCCTGCCCCGCAAGGCCTGGCCCAGCGCGAATTGCGGCGGCGGTGACCAGTAGTGAGCCAGCAAGGGCCCGGCCACCGCAGGCTCGGCATGTCGCTGGCCAAGCACCAGCGGCAGCGCGCCCGCAGCGTCGCCCAGCCTGCCGCCGACGCACAGCAGATCACCCGGCCGGGCACCGCTACGCGTCAGCGCCAAGCCTTGGGGCAGACGGCCGAACACGGTCAGGGTCAGGCTCAAAGGGCCGCGTGTGGTGTCACCCCCGACCAGGCGCAGGCCGCAGCGCTCGGCCATGGCATCCAGGCCGGTGGCGAACCCTTGCAGCCACTGCGCCGAAAAGCTGGGCAGGGTCAGCGCCAAGGTGAAACCCAGGGGGCTGGCACCCATGGCGGCCAGATCGCTGGCCGCGACAGCCAGGGCGCGCTGACCCAGCAGGACAGGATCTGCACCTTGGGGAAAATGTACGCCAGCCACCAGCGTGTCGGTGGAAACCGCCATCTGCTCGCCCGGCGCCAACGCCAGCAGGGCGCAATCGTCGCCGATGCCCAAGGCCACACCGTCGCCGGCGCGCGCACAGGACGCGGCGGCGAAATAGTGTCGGATCAGCTCGAATTCGCCCATGGGCTGCATGTCGGAGATCAGCGCTTGTGCGCTGCCACTTCCGGGCCACGCAGGCTCGGCGCCAGCTTGTCGAGCACGCCGTTGACGAACTTGTGGCCGTCGGTGGAACCGAATACTTTGGCCAGCTCGATGCCTTCGTTGATCACCACGCGGTAAGGCACGTCGACCCGCTTGAGTAGTTCCCAGGTGGACAAGCGCAGCACGGCCAACTCGACCGGATCGAGCTCGTCGATGGTGATGTCCAGGCACGGCGCAAGGGCGCTGTCGATTTCATCGCGGCTGGCCGGCACACCGTGCAGGATTTCGCGGAAATAGGCGCCGTCGACGTCACCGAAATCGTTGTCGACGCGGAACTGCGCCTCGATCTCGTTCAGCGAGTGCTTAGCCATGTGCCATTGGTACAGAGCCTGGGTCGCCAACTGACGCGCTTCGCGGCGCTTGGCGCTGCGTGAAGGCTTGCCGGCGTCCGCAGGCTTGGGATCGCGTGGATTGAAGCGATCGCTTTCGTCGTTGATCACTTGGCCTCCAACTGCGCCAGCAGGCTGACCATTTCCAGGGCAGAAAGCGCAGCTTCCGCACCCTTGTTGCCAGCCTTGGTGCCGGAGCGCTCGATGGCCTGCTCGATGGTATCCACGGTCAGCACGCCGAAGGCGACCGGCACGCCGAACTCCATCGACACCTGGGACAGACCCTTGGTGCATTCGCCGGCAACGTATTCGAAGTGCGGCGTGCCGCCCCGAATGACCGCGCCCAGCGCGATGATCGCGGCGTATTCGCTTTGCTGCGCAACCTTCTGCGCGACCAGCGGAATCTCGAACGCACCCGGGGCGCGAATCAGGGTGATGTCGCTTTCGCTGACGCCGTGGCGAACCAGGGCATCGACGGCGCCGCTCACCAGGCTTTCGACGACGAAGCTGTTGAAGCGGCCAACCACCAGGGCGTAGCGGCCTTTGGGGGCGATGAAGTTACCTTCGATGGTCTTCAGGGTCATTCGGGTCTGTCTCATCTTAAAGAGCCAGGCCGCCTGCAGGCGGCCTCTGCGGATAATGGATCACGAACATCGAGACTGCAGGTCACGGGCAGGCCGGTGCATCGGCACCGCCGCAACCCTTGCAGCCGGTCTTTATTCGGAGGGCACGTATTCTACAACTTCCAGATCGAATCCGGATATCGCATTGAACTTCATCGGCGAACTGAGCAGGCGCATCTTGCGCACGCCCAGGTCGCGCAGGATCTGCGAACCGGCGCCGACGATGCTGTAGGTGGTCGGCGTTTTCACCGCGGTCTGCCCGGCACTTTCACGCAGATGCGCCAGCAGCACGTCGCCGTCCTGCTGGTGACCGAGCAACAGCACCACGCCGCTGCCGGCCTCGGCAACCGCGCTCATCGCCGCGCGCAGGCTCCAGCGGCCCGGTTGCTTGACCATCAGCAGGTCGCGCAGCGGGTCCATGTTATGCACCCGTACCAGAGTCGGCTGGTCGGGCACCACTGTGCCCAGGGTCAGCGCCATGTGCACGTCGCCTTCCACCGAATCGCGATAGGTCACCAGGTTGAACTGGCCCAGTTCGCTGTCCAGCGGCTGCTCGGCAATCCGCTGAACGGTACGTTCATGGATCATCCGATAGTGGATCAGATCGGCAATGGTGCCGATCTTGATGTCATGCTGGGCTGCGAACACCTCCAGCTCGGCACGGCGCGACATGGTGCCGTCGTCGTTCATCACCTCGCAGATCACCCCGCTAGGCTCGAAGCCGGCCATGCGCGCCAGGTCGCACGCAGCCTCGGTGTGGCCCGCGCGGGCCAGCGTGCCGCCCGCTTGGGCCATCAACGGGAAGATGTGCCCGGGGCTGACGATGTCCTCGGCGCGCGCATCGGCCGCAGCCGCGGCCTGCACCGTGCGGGCGCGGTCGGCGGCGGAGATGCCGGTGGTCACGCCGGTGGCCGCTTCGATGGACACGGTGAACTTGGTACCGAAGCCCGACCCGTTGCGCGGCGCCATCAGCGGCAGCTTGAGGGTCTCGCAGCGCTCGCGGGTCATCGGCATGCAGATCAGGCCACGCGCGTGGCGGGCCATGAAGTTGATGTGCTCGGCCTTGCAGCATTCGGCGGCCATGATCAGGTCGCCTTCGTTCTCGCGGTCTTCGTCATCCATCAGGATGACCATCTTGCCCTGGCGGATATCTTCCACCAGCTCTTCGATCGTGTTGAGCGCCACGCGGCACCCCCTTGTGTTCAGAACAGCACGCTGCTCAGGATTTCAGGTAGCCGTTGGCCGCCAGGAAGCTTTCGCTGATCGCGCCGTGGCTCGATTCGCTGGCCTTGTCGCCCAGCAGCAGACGCTCCAGATAGCGCGCCAGCAGATCGACCTCGAGGTTGACCAGGCGACCGGGACGGTAGTCGTCCATGATGGTTTCGCTCAGCGTGTGCGGGATGATCGTCAGTGCGAACTCGGCGCCATCCACGGCGTTCACCGTCAGGCTGGTGCCGTCGACGGTGATCGAGCCCTTGTGGGCGATGTACTTGGCGAGCTCCTTCGGCGCGCGGATACGGAATTCCACGGCACGGGCGTTTTCCTGGCGTGAAACCACCTCGCCAACGCCATCGACATGGCCGCTGACTAGGTGCCCACCCAGACGCGTGGTGGGCGTCAGGGCCTTTTCCAGGTTGACCCGGCTGCCGTTCTTGAGCTGGTGGAAGGCGGTGCAGTCCAGGGTTTCGCGGCTGACGTCGGCGACGAAGCCGCTGCCCGGCAGCTCGACGGCCGTGAGGCACACGCCATTGATGGCAATGCTGTCGCCGAGCTTGACGTCGCTCAGGTCGAGCTTGCCGGTGTCGACGTGTACGCGCACGTCACCGCCCTTGGGGGTCAACGCACGGATGCTGCCGATGGATTCGATGATGCCGGTGAACATGAGTCCTCCTCGAGAACAAGGCTGGCGCCAGGCGCAAGCCGGAAATTATACGCGCTTTGCCAGGGCCGTAGCGGGCTGTGGCGCAGGGGTCGGGACGGCGATCACGCGCCAGTCGTCGCCCACTGCCGTCATGTCGGTGATCTGCAACTGCGGCGACTCGCTCATGTGCGCCAGTGGCCAGTCGAGCAACGGCCGCGCCGTGGAGCCCATGAACTTGGCGGCAATGAATATCTGGTACTCGTCCACCAGGCCTTGACGGGCGAAGGCCCCTGCCAGGCTCGCTCCGGCTTCCACCAGAACTTCGTTGAGGCCTCGGCGCGCCAGCTCGCCGCACAGAGCCGGCAGATCGACCCGCCCCTCCCTGCCCGGCAAGCTCAGCAGCTCGTGACCGGCCTGAACGTATTCGGGGTGATCCGTCGGGTCTGCGCAGGTGACGACCAGCGCAGGGCCGGCCTGAAAGAACGGTGCATCCAGCGGCACCCGCAGGCGGCCGTCGACCAGAATGCGCAACGGCACGCGGCGAGTCGCCAGCTCGGTAGCCTCGGCATCCAGCCCCAGCTCGGCGGCGCGTACGGTCATCCGTGCGCCATCGGCAATCACGCTGTCGGCGCCGGTCAATACGGCGCTGGATTGCGCCCGCAGGCGCTGCACCGCCGAACGCGCGGCAGCCCCGGTGATCCACTGGCTCTCGCCGCTTGCCATGGCCGTGCGCCCATCCAGGCTCATGGCCAGTTTCACCCGAACGTAGGGCTGGCCGTGCTCCATGCGTTTGAGAAATCCGGGGTTCAGCGCCCGGGCCTCGGCGGCGAGCAGCGGACAGGTGACGGCAATACCTGCTTGCCGCAGGCGCTCCAGACCCTGCCCGGCCACCTGCGGATTAGGGTCCTGCATGGCCACCACCACCCGCGCCACGCCGGCTTCGACTAACGCCTCGGCACATGGCGGCGTACGCCCGTAGTGGCTGCACGGTTCGAGCGTTACATAGGCCGTGGCGCCTTGCGCGCGGGTGCCGGCCTGGCGCAGTGCATGCACCTCGGCATGGGGGCCGCCGGCCTGCACGTGCCAACCTTCGCCGACCGTTTCACCGTCACGCACGATCACGCAACCCACGCGCGGATTGGGATGAGTGGAATACACGCCCTTGCGCGCCAACTCCAAGGCACGGGCCATGTGCCGGGCATCGCTGGCCGTCGGGTCGGGCATGCTCATCATTCCTTGGCCGGCTCGCGCGCCAGGCGGTCGATTTCTTCGCGAAACTCGTCCAGGTCCTGGAAGCGTCGGTACACCGAAGCGAAACGAATGTAGGCCACTTCATCGAGCTTTTGCAGCTCGGTCATGACCCACTCGCCGACAACCAGCGACTTGACCTCGCGTTCGCCCGTGGCGCGCAACTGATGCTTGATGTGCACCAGTGCCGCTTCGAGGCGTTCGACACTGACAGGGCGCTTTTCCAGCGCTCGCTGCATGCCCGCGCGCAGTTTTTCTTCGTCGAAAGGCTGGCGGCTGCCGTCTTGCTTGATCAGTCGCGGGAGCACCAGTTCGGCGGTTTCGAAGGTGGTGAAACGCTCACCGCAAGCCAGGCACTCACGGCGCCGGCGTACTTGCTCGCCCTCGGCGACCAATCGTGAGTCGATGACCTTGGTGTCGTTGGCACCGCAGAAGGGACAGTGCATGGTGGCAGGCAACAAAAAAAGGGAGGGCCATGGTAGCGCATCCCACTGGCAAGACAAGCCCGGGGCTTTGCGGTATACAGACGGTTCTACTTTCGTTGGGTTTCGAAATGCCGTCCAAGTCGCTCGTTCTGCTCGCTCTCTTCAGCCTGCTCGCTGCCTGCAGCAGTGATGCGCCCAAGCCGGTGGCCACGGTCGCCCCGCCCGCAGCGGCACCTGTCATCAAGGCGCCCGTGGAACTTGGGCCATTGCCCGCCTACCAGCGCCAGCTCAGCGGCAACCTGATCGGCGTACCCGCCGGCGCCGAAGTCGAGATGGCACTGTTGGTGATCGATTCCCGCGGTCGCCCGCAGAAACTGCTGGCCAGCGCCAAGCAGCGGGGCACCGGCCAACCCCTGCCCTTCCAGTTGCGCTTTGCCGCCGAAGCCTTCCCGGCCGGTTCGCGGGTCGAGCTGCGCGCCCGCGCCAGCCAGTCGGGGCAGTTGATCCTGCACCTGCCTGCCGTGCAGATCAACCAGCCCACCACCCAGCTGCTCGGCAACCTGGAAATGATCAAGGCCCCCTGACCCGGCCTGCCAACGCCCACCACCGGGCCAAACGAGCGGCGGTGGTGGGCCTGAGTCGAATCCCTTATAGTCCACCGAAACGCTGATCCTCGAGATTCACATGAGTCAAGAAACCCCGTACATCATCGACGTTACTACGGCCAACTTCGACCAGGCCGTCATCGACGAATCCTTTACCCGGCCCGTGCTGGTGGATTTCTGGGCCGAATGGTGCGCCCCCTGCAAAGTGCTCATGCCTTTGCTGCAACAGATTGCCGAGGGCTACGCAGGCGAGCTGGTTCTGGCCAAGGTCGACTGCGACGCCGAACCCGACATCGTCGGCCGCTTCGGCATTCGCAGCCTGCCCACCGTGGTGTTGTTCAAGGATGGTCAGCCGGTGGATGGCTTCGCTGGCGCACAACCTGAGTCGGCCATCCGCGCTTTGCTCGAACCGCATGTGCAGATGCCACCGCCGGCGGCGGCCGATCCACTGGAACTGGCACAGGCCCTGTTCAGCGAGAGCCGCTTCGGCGAAGCCGAGCAGACCTTGAAGGGGCTGCTGGCCGAAGACAATGCCAACCCAGGCGCGTTGATCCTGTTCGCTCGCTGCCTGGCCGAACGCGGCGAGCTGGACGAAGCGCAACAGGTGCTCGATGCCGTCGGTGGTGACGAGCACAAGGCTGCGCTGGCCGGTGCCAAGGCGCAGCTGACATTCCTGCGTCAGGCCAAGGCCCTGCCCGATGCAGCCGACCTCAAGGCGCGCCTGGCCCGCGACCCTGGCGACGACGAAGCGGCGTACCAGCTGTGCGTCCAGCAGCTGTCGCGCCAGCATTACGAAGCAGCGCTCGACGGCCTGCTACAGCTGTTCACGCGCAATCGCAGTTACAGCGAAGGGCTGCCGCACAAGACGTTGCTGCAGGTGTTCGAACTGCTCGGCAACGATCACCCGCTGGTGACCAGCTACCGCCGCAAGCTGTTCGCCGCCCTGTACTGACGGACTCCGGCAGGCCACGGCGCAAGCCGTGGCCTGCGGCACAGCTAGCCGACCCAGCAATACACCGGTGCATCCGCCCCGGCTTCCACCTTGACCTGCGGGCAGTGGCGCAAACGCACCAGCATCCGCTTGCCAGCCGCCACGTCCCCCACCAGTCCCTGAACCTGATCCAGCAATGCCGGGCCCTCTATCCTTCCTGCCTGTTCCAGCAGCAACAGCACGCTGCGCCATGCGCCGTCGTCTTCGGCCCTGGCCTTGCTCTGCGCAGGCGGCGTTGCCGCCGTTGTCGCGCTTTGGGATGCTGTTGCGAAGGGGCCGGTCAGGTGCGCCCAGTCCTGAGCGTCCATTTCTATGGCCAGGTCTACCGGCAGGTTGCCTACTGTGCCCTTGATTCTGATCATGCGGATGCCCTTTCATAACGAGGCATTGTTGTAGCAGCGCCCCACTGGTGAAGCAATCGCGTCTTTGACTTCACAACACCTGCGCGCATTGCTGAAGCGAACATGAATCTTTACGGACGCATGGTAACCGGCTGTAAATTTGTTATAACATTGCGTTTTACCCAGACCACGAGATTCCCCAATGCGCCGTCTCATGCTTGCCCTACCCTTTGCCCTGCTACCCTTCGCGGTTCATGCCCACGAAGAAGGCCATGAACATGAGCACGGCAGCCTCGGCGCCCACGAACATGGCGTGGCCCGCCTGGACGCCGCACTGGATGGTCAGTCACTTGAACTGGAGCTGCAAAGCCCGGCCATGAACCTGGTGGGCTTCGAGCATGCTGCCAGCAGCGATGCCGAGAAGGCCAAGGTCGCCGCGGCACGCAAGACTTTGGAGCAACCGCTGGTGCTGTTCGGCCTGCCCGCCGCAGCCAACTGCACGGTCACCGAGCAGAAGCTGGAAAGCCCGTTGTTCGGCGGCAAGGCTGACCACGAACACGACGCCGCAGACGCCAAGCAAGGTGACGAGCATCACCACGAGCACAGCGAGATTCATGCGCACTACCACTTCACCTGCGCGTCGCCAAAGGCCCTGGAACACCTGGACCTGGCGCGCTTGTTCAGCACCTTCCCCGCCACCCAGAAAATTCAGGTACAACTGATCGGCCCGTCCGGCCAGCAGGGTACGGACCTCACCCCCAAGCAAAGCAGCCTGAAATTCTGACCCATGAGCGATGCATTGATCGAGCTGGCCGAACTGGGCTTCGCCTGGCCTGGCCAAGCAACGTTGCTGGACATCCCCGCGTTCCGCCTGGAGCGTGGGGAAAGCCTGTTCCTGAAGGGCCCCAGCGGCAGTGGCAAGACCACCCTGCTCGGCCTGCTCGGCGGCGTGCACACGCCGCAGCGCGGCAGCGTTCACCTGCTCGGGCAAAACCTGAGCGAGTTGAGCTTCGCCGCCCGTGACCGGTTTCGCGTCGAGCACACCGGCTACATCTTCCAGCAGTTCAATCTGCTGCCGTTCCTGTCGGTGCGCGCGAACGTGGAGCTGCCCTGCCGCTTCTCTCGCCGCCGCACCGCGCGTGCCGAGCAGCGCCATGGCAGTGTCGCCCAGGCTGCCACGCAACTGCTGGCACACCTTGGCCTGACCGATCCGGCGCTGCTCCAACGCCGTGCCGACACCCTCTCCATCGGTCAGCAGCAACGCGTGGCAGCTGCCCGCGCGCTGATCGGCCAACCCGAACTGGTGATCGCCGACGAGCCGACCTCGGCGCTGGACAGCGACGCCCGTGAAGCTTTCATCCAACTGCTGTTCGCCGAATGTCGCGCCGCCGGCTCGAGCCTGCTGTTCGTCAGCCACGATCAAAGCCTGGCACCCTTGTTCGACCGCCACCTGTCCCTGGCCGAGCTCAACCACGCAGCACGCCCTGCCTCACCCGAGGTGCCCTGATGTACCTGCTTCGTCTTGCCCTGGCCAGCCTGGCCAACCGCCGTTTCACCGCATTCCTGACCGCATTCGCCATCGCCCTTTCGGTGTGCCTGCTGCTGGCCGTGGAGCGCGTGCGCCACGAAGCCCGTGCCAGCTTCGCCAGCACGGTCAGCGGTACCGACCTGATCGTCGGCGCGCGCTCCGGCTCGGTCAACCTGCTGCTTTACTCAGTGTTCCGCATCGGCAACGCCACCAACAACATCCGCTGGGACAGTTTCGAGCATTACGCCAACAACCCGCAGGTCAAATGGGCCATTCCTATCTCGCTGGGTGACTCGCACCGCGGCTACCGGGTCATGGGCACCAACCAGAGCTATTTCGAACACTATCAGTACGGCCGCCGGCAGTCGCTGCAGGTGGTCCAGGGTCGAGCCTTCCAGACCGATCCCTTCGAGGTGGTGCTTGGCGCGCAGGTAGCCGATGCCCTGCACTACAAGTTGGGCGACAAACTGGTACTGGCCCACGGCGTGGCAGCGATCAGCCTGGTCAAGCACGACGACAAGCCGTTCACCGTCGTCGGCATCCTCGCCCGCACCGGTACGCCGGTCGATCGCACGCTGCACATCAGCCTGGGCGGCATGGAAGCCATCCATGTCGACTGGAAGAATGGCGTTCCGGCCCGCGGCGCCGGACGCATCAGCGCCGACCAGGCACGCAACATGGATCTCACACCCAGCGCTATCACTGCGTTCATGGTCGGCCTGAACAGCAAGATCGCCACCTTCGCCCTGCAGCGCGACATCAATGACTTTCGCGGCGAACCGTTGATGGCGATCCTGCCGGGCGTGGCCCTGCAGGAGCTGTGGAGCCTGATGGGCACCGCAGAACAGGCGTTGTTCGTGATCTCCGTATTCGTCGTCCTGACCGGCCTGATCGGCATGCTCACGGCCATCGTCACCAGCCTCAACGAACGCCGCCGCGAGATGGCCATCCTGCGCTCGGTCGGCGCCCGCCCCTGGCACATCGCCGGCCTGCTGATTCTCGAAGCCTTCGCCCTGGCACTGGTCGGAATCCTCGCGGGCATGGCATTGTTGTACCTGGGCATTGCCTGCGCGCAGGGCTACGTGCAGTCCAACTACGGGCTGTTCCTGCCGCTGAGCCTGCCCAGCGCATATGAATGGTCGCTGCTGGGGATCATTCTCGCGGCTGCGGTGGTCATGGGCGCAATCCCGGCCTGGCGCGCCTACCGGCAATCCCTGGCCGACGGCCTGTCGATCCACCTGTGAGGATTTCACCTATGTTGCGCGCGGTAATGGCCCTGTTGCTGCTGACCAGCGTGTCGCTGTCCGCAGCCGAGCTCAAGGAAATCAGCTGGGAGGCGCTGATCCCGCCAGATGCGCCCAGGCTGGCCCCGCAGATGACGCCCATGCACGACCTGGCGCAAATGGGCACCGCGCTGGACGAAGCCGGCCCTGCAGCCCACCAGCAAGCGCCCGATGCGCCAGTCGTGCAAGCCCTGGACGGTCAGCGACTGCGCATCCCCGGCTACATCGTACCGCTGGAAGTCAACGAAGCCGGCCGGACCACCGAGTTTCTCCTGGTGCCCTATTTCGGCGCCTGCATCCATGTACCGCCGCCGCCGTCCAATCAGATCGTGCACGTCACCAGCGCTGTCGGGGTCAAGGTCGAAGAGCTCTACCAGCCCTACTGGATCGAGGGCCCCATGCAGGTCAAGGCCAGCACCAGCGACCTGGCGCAGGCCGGTTACCAGATGGCCGCGGCAAAAATCTACGCCTACGAGCTGCCGGACTGAGTCATTGGACTTTCATTGAGCCAGATCAAAAAACCGCAGCGCCGCACTGACTACCATTGGGCGAATGTCCTTCGCATTCCACAATGGAGCCCCCATGAACAAGTCCTTGCTCGGCGCCTCACTGATTGCCCTGGCGCTGGCAACCACGCAGGCCCAGGCACACCAGGCCGGCGATATGATCATTCGCGCCGGCGCCGCGACCACCGCACCCAATGAAGACAGTGGCCAGCTCAAACTGGACGGCGTCAAGGTCGCAGGCACCAAGGCCACCCTCGACAGCGACACGCAGCTGGGCCTGGCCTTCGCCTACATGCTCACCGACCACGTCGGCATCGAGCTGCTGGCGGCCACGCCGTTCCAGCACACCGTGGGCGTGCGCGGGGTCAGTGCCGCCACCGGTATCGGCGGGCTCGATGGCAAACTGGCGGACGTCAAGCAACTGCCTCCCACCCTGTCATTGCAGTACTACCCATTGGCGCCCACGTCGCGCTTCCAGCCGTACGCCGGCGTCGGCATCAACTACACCCTGTTCTACGACGAAGAGCTGAGTGGCGCGCGCAAGCAACAGGGCTTCAACAACCTCAAGATCCAGGACTCGGTGGGCATTGCCGGGCAATTGGGTTTCGACTACATGTTGGGCGAGCACATGATGCTCAACGCGTCGGTCTGGTACGTCGACATCGACACCAAGGCCAGCGTCGACGGCCCCACGGCGCTGGGCGTCGGCCGCACCAAGGTCGACCTGGAAGTCGATCCGTGGGTGTATATGGTGGGTGTGGGCTACAAGTTCTAGGCAACGATCCTGCCGCCAGCCCTGCCCCATCGGTGCGGGGCCTGGCTGGCGACAGTGGAGCGGCCTACAGTGCCAGGAGGCGCCGCAACCCTTCTTCCAGCGGCGTCACAGGGCCCAGCTCGAAGCGTTCCAGCAGCAAGGCGTTGTCGGCGCGCGAGTGGCGGATATCACCCGCACGCGCTGGGCCGTGGCTCACCGCCGGCAAGCCGCCGAGCACCGCGCCCAGCCCGGCCAATAACTGATTCAGCGAAGTTGCCTGGTTCAGCCCGACGTTCACCGGCCCCGGTTGCACGGTGGCCTGCTGCAACCCCTGCATCAGCAAGGTCACCAGGTCACCGACATAGAAGAAGTCGCGAGTCTGTTCGCCATCGCCGAACAGGCTGATCGGCTGCCCACGCTGGGCGCGCTCGCTGAAAATACTGATGACGCCCGAATACGGCGAGGAAGGATCCTGCCTCGGCCCGTAGATATTGAAGAAGCGAAACACCACCGGCTCCAGCCCATGTTCGCGCCGGTAGAAGTCCAGATAGTGCTCACTGGCCAGCTTGTCCGATGCATAGGGCGTCAAGGGTGCCTTGGGCGTGCTCTCGCCGACCGCTTCACCTTCGCCATTGTTGCCATACACCGCGGCGCTGGAAGCGAACAGCACACGCTTGACCCCCGCCAGACGCATTGCTTCGCACAGGTTCAAGGTGCCAATGAAGTTGCTTTGATGAGTCTTCACCGGATCGTCGACCGAAGCCTGCACCGAAGCGACCGCGGCCAGGTGCACCACCGCCTTGCAGCCGCTTACCACCCTTGCCAACAGGGCTGCGTCGGCGACGTCGCCTTCGATCAGCTCCAGCCTGGCGTTTTCCATCGGCAGGTTGCTGCGCTTGCCTGTGGACAAGTCATCGAGCACCCGCACCGAGTGACCTTCGGCCAGCAAGGCATCGACCAGGTGCGAGCCAATGAAACCGGCACCGCCGGTGATCAGAATGGGTGTATCAGCCATGTCGGTAGTATCTGTCCAGAAGGCTCGGCAGCCCCGAACGCCAGGCGCGCGGTTTGATACCGAAGGTGTGCAGGATTTTCTTGCAGGCCAACACGGCGTGCTGCGGTTCTTCCCCGGCATCGGGCCGCGCGGCGTGGGCCTGCGCAGTGGGCGCATCGATCGCCAGCGCATGCATCGTCTTGGCTTCGCTGATGATCGCCTGGCCAAGGGCCAGGGCCGTGGTCGCCTCGTTGCCGGCGTAATGGTAGGTGCCCCACAGCGGGGCTTCGCAGTCCAGCTGCTTGAGCACCGAGAGGATCACCCGCGCGGCGTCGTCCACCGGCGTCGGATTGCCGCGTCGATCATCGGCCAGAGGCAACGGTTGCGGCAGCTCGGCACGCTGCAGATAGCGACCCAGTACGCCATCGGCGCTGTCGTCCAGTAGCCAGCCGAAACGCAACAGCACGTGCCGCGGGCACGCCGCGCGCACGCTCTGCTCGATGCGCCACAACGCCTGGCCTCGAAGCCCGAGGGGAACCGGCTCGTCCTTTTCGCTGTAGGCAGTGGCCCGCGAGCCATCGAACACACGATAGCTGGACGGCTGCAACAGCACGATCTGGTGCTGCTGGCAGCGTTCGGCCAAACGCTCCACCGCGATTTCTTGTTGGTCCAGGCGCGCTTGGCTCACTGCATCGGCCTGAAACCAGTCGAAGTAGTACGCCAGGTTGATCAGCGCATCGGGGCGGGTTTCATCGAGCAGGTCGGTAAGGCTCGCCCCATCCCAACCGTTTTCCGGCGGACGCGGGGCCAGGAAGCCGATGCCCTCTTCCGCTCCGAGGCGAATCAGCGCTTGTCCTAGGGCATTCCCACCGCCCAACAGCATAAGGCGCATTCGCATAGAGTCAGCAGGTCCGTTCAAATTGGCAGTTCAGATTAACCGCAGGCGCGTGGTCGACGACAAAACCTTCGCCCGCACTCGAATCGAACAGCCATTTTGCGTTTTTCTGACGCTGCCGTCACGCGCTATCAAAAAGAGGGGTTGGTGGCAGCCCCGCAGCCTCAGCCCGGCACAGCCTGCGCAGGCAATCGATGCCCCAGTAAACGACGCCCCAGCTTCTGCCCGTTGACCTCGATCAAGTGGTAGGTGATGAAGGAAATCCCGGTCACGGCCAGCAAGACCAGACCCACCATCAGGTTGTTGAGCCACGGATAACCGCTGTCCAGATAACGGAAATCTCCGAACACCGGCGCCAGCGGCAAGCCGGTCTTCTTCTCCAACACCATGAACAGCAGGATCAACACACTCAAAATGATCACATGGGTCAGGTAGATCGAGTAGGACAGTCGCCCCAGCAGCTCGAACACACGCGTCTTCAGCACGTTGGAAACGATCCCGGCATCGAACGCATACAACGTCACAGTCAGACAGAACAGAGCGCTGGCCAGCACGGCCTTGTTCGGAGCTTCGCTGCTCAGGGTCCACACAATCAAACCACCCGCCAGAATCTCCAGCAGCGATGCGACGCCAAACCCCGGCTGCACCCGCTGGCGCAACGCCTCGAACACCTTGTAGCACAACGCGCCAGCGAAGAAGCACGCCAGCCCCTTGTAGGCCAGCGCGGTGAACGGCCCTGTCCCGCTGTACAGCATCGCCATGGAAACGATGACGATCCCGGCCCAGACCGGCACGCGACGCGCCGACGTGCACAGCACCACTGCGGCGAAAATCAAATACATGTAGTACTCGATGCTGATGCTCCAGGACGGATAGTTGAACGACATGTTTTCCGTCCACGGCGTCCACGCCTGGATCAACAGCAAGTTGGGCACGATCTGCGAAGGCGCATACATACCGGTGAACGGCTCCTTGTTGAAGTTGACCCCTTGCTGCGCGGCGCCCCACTTCACGAACTCGAAGACGATGAACACGCACAGCAAACAGACATGCAAGGGCGCCAGCCGAAAGGTGCGCAGAATGAAGAACCGCCGCAGGTCCAGATCGTGCCGCGCGCCATAGGCATGGGTGATCACGAAGCCACTGAGCACGAAGAAGAAATCCACGAACAAATCGGCACTGCGAAAGAACGCCAGCTCCGTCACGCTGCCGACCACGTGCAAGTGATACAGCACAACGGCCAACGCGCAGATACCGCGAAGACTGTCGAGCGCGTGAAAGCGTTGACCTGAAGCCATGACGTGATTCCGTTCGAAGGGTGTATCGGCTGCAGGCAGTGCGCTCCAGGTAACGAAGCGTGGGCAACAGGGCCGCGAAGTTGGAAAAAGCTTAGTGAAGCGGCGGGGCCAGGGCAAGGTAATACGCGATGCATATATTTATATTTTGCTGCTGCGAAAACAGCTGAAAAACTGGCGTCAAAGCGGCTTTACAAGGCCTGTTCGAAGCAGTGCACTCGCCTGCTTTTTGGCGAGCGGCAAAAAGCCCCGGTGCCAGGTGGCAGCGGGGCTTTTTCAGGTCATACGGGCGTGTAGCTATACCCTAGAACGGAATATCATCATCAAAGCTGTCAAAATCCGGAGCCGGCTGCTGCGCTGGCTGCTGCTGCGCAGGCGGAGCCGAACGCTGCTGAGGTGCCGACTGCTGTGGACGCGGCGCCTGCTGACGCGGAGCCGGTGCCGACTGCTGGTAGTTGTTGCCACCGCCGCCCTGCTGGTCGTTGTTCTGCGGACGGCCGCCCAACAGCTGCATGGTGCCCTGCATGTCGACGATGATCTCGGTGGTGTAACGCTTGATACCGTCCTTTTCCCACTCGCGGGTCTGCAGCTTGCCTTCGATGTACACCTGCGAGCCCTTGCGCAGGTACTCACCGGCGATCTCCGCAACCTTGCCGAACATCGACACACGGTGCCACTCGGTACGCTCGACCTTCTGGCCGCTCTGCTTGTCGGTCCACTGCTCGCTAGTGGCCAGGCTCAGGTTGGTGACCGCATTGCCGTTGGGCAGGAAACGGACCTCAGGATCCTGACCGCAAGTACCCACCAGAATGACTTTGTTAACCCCACGGGCCATAACGTTCTCCTAGGCTTCGCACGCTTCCGGCGCTGGGTTGACCAGACGCTCGAGGGCGGTGCGATCCAAAATTTCTTTGTCCAATTTGATATAGATGGCGGCCTCTTCTGCCACCACCACCGCATCTGTTACACCGGGCACGGTTTTCAACCGCTCGGCCAATCCCGTCTCGCGCATCGCTTGGGGCGAAAGCGGCAAGCGCAGACTGGTCACGTAGGGTGGTTCGCGCATAGTAACAGCTATGGCCAGCCACAGGGCGCACAGCGCCGCGCATCCGATGAAGACCACACCCAGGCCACCCTGCTGAAACAACCAACCGCCAAGGATGCCACCCATGGCCGACCCCAGGAACTGGCTGGTGGAATACACCCCCATGGCCGTGCCCTTGCCGCCGGCTGGCGAAACCTTGCTGATCAACGAAGGCAGCGACGCCTCCAGCAGGTTGAACGCCGTGAAGAACACCACCGTGCCAATGACCAGCGCCTTCAGGCTGTCGCCGAACGCCCAGAAGAACACCTCCACCAGCATCAAGGTCGCCACCGCGCCCAGCAGAACACGCTTCATCTTGCGCTTCTTTTCGCCGTAGATGATGAACGGAATCATTGCGAAAAAAGATACGACCAGGGCGGTCAGGTACACCCACCAATGCTGTTCCTTGGGCAACCCGGCACGCTCAACCAGCGCCAGGGGCAAGGCGACGAAGCTTGCCATCAGGATCGAATGAAGCACGAAGATGCCCAGGTCCAGGCGCAGCAGATCGGGATGCTTGAGGGTGGCCAGCATCTCGCTGCGGGTTACGCCCGACTCGCGATGAAGGGTATGCGCCGTGGCCTTGGGCACCACGAAGGCCACCAGCAGGATGCCGACCAAGGCCAGCGCACCGGTCGCCAGGAACAGGCCATGCAGGCCAAAGGCTCGGGTCAGCAGCGGCCCGACTACCATCGCCACCGCGAACGACACGCCAATGCTCATGCCGATCATGGCCATCGCCTTGGTGCGGTTCTGTTCGCGGGTCAGGTCCGATAGCAGGGCCATGACCGCCGCCGATATCGCCCCGGCGCCCTGCAGAACGCGTCCAGCGATCACGCCCCAGATGGAATCGGACTGCGCCGCGACCACGCTGCCGATGGCGAAGATCACCAGGCCGCCGTAGATCACCGGACGACGGCCGATGCGGTCGGAGATGACCCCGAAAGGGATCTGCAGGAATGCCTGGGTCAGGCCATAGGCGCCGATCGCCAGACCGATCAGGGCCGGGGTGGCACCCGCCAGGTCCATGCCATAGGTCGCCAGCACTGGCAGGACCATGAACATGCCCAGCATGCGGAAAGCGAACACCAGGGCCAACCCGCTGGCTGCGCGGGTTTCACCGCTGCTCATACGTTCGCTGTGGGGATCGTGCATGGATAAACCTCGTGTGAACCGGTGACGATTCTACCAGTCCCACCCAGTAACGGCACAGACGGCGACGCTATGACGCGCCTTCTTCATTTTTGCGCGCACTCACCGTGCCGTGCCATTGACAAGCCCCGTATACTCACCTGTTTACGCCCGCCGCGCGAGGCCGCCTTGGACAAGATTCTGGTACGTGGGGCTCGAACCCACAATTTGAAAAACATCGACCTGACCCTGCCCCGTGACAAACTGATCGTGATCACCGGGCTGTCGGGTTCAGGCAAATCCTCCCTGGCTTTCGACACCCTCTACGCCGAAGGCCAACGCCGCTACGTCGAATCGCTGTCGGCCTACGCTCGGCAATTCCTGTCGATGATGGAAAAGCCCGACGTCGATACCATCGAAGGTCTTTCGCCGGCCATCTCCATCGAGCAGAAGTCGACATCGCACAACCCGCGCTCCACCGTCGGCACCATCACCGAGATCTACGACTACCTGCGCCTGCTGTATGCCCGCGTGGGCACGCCGCGCTGCCCGGATCACGACATTCCGCTGGAAGCCCAGACCGTAAGCCAGATGGTCGACCTCGTCCTGGCGCAGCCCGAAGGCGCCCGCCTCATGCTGCTGGCCCCGGTCATCCGCGAACGCAAAGGCGAGCACCTGGCCATTTTCGAAGAGCTGCGCGCCCAGGGTTTCGTCCGTGCGCGCATCAACGGCAAGCTCTACGAAATGGACGAGCTGCCCAAGCTCGACAAGCAGAAGAAGCACACCATCGAAGTGGTGGTGGACCGCTTCAAGGTCCGTGCCGATCTGCAGCAGCGTCTGGCCGAGTCGTTCGAGACGGCGTTGAAGCTGGCCGATGGCATCGCCCTCGTGGCGTCGATGGACGACGAACCGTTCGAAGAGATCATCTTCTCCGCACGCTTTGCCTGCCCGATCTGCGGCCACGCTATCAGCGAACTGGAACCCAAGCTGTTCTCCTTCAACAACCCGGCCGGCGCTTGCCCGACCTGCGATGGCCTGGGGGTGAAACAGTTTTTCGACAACAAGCGTTTGGTGAATGGCGAACTGACCCTGGCCGAGGGCGCGATCCGCGGCTGGGACCGGCGCAACGTCTACTATTTCCAGATGCTCGGCTCGCTCGCCAGCCACTATCAGTTCAGCCTCGACGTGCCGTTCAACGAGCTGCCGGCCGACCAGCAGAAAGTCATCCTCACCGGCAGCGGCACCCACAACGTCGACTTCCGCTACCTGAATGACCGGGGCGATATCGTCAAACGTTCGCACCCGTTCGAAGGCATCGTGCCCAACCTCGAACGCCGCTATCGCGAAACCGAATCGGCCAGTGTCCGTGAAGAGCTCGCCAAGTTTCTCAGCACCCAGCCCTGCCCGGACTGCCGCGGCACGCGTCTGCGCCGCGAGGCTCGGCATGTATGGGTAGGCGAGAAAACCTTGCCCGCCGTTACAGGCCTGCCGATCGGCGACGCCACCGAGTACTTCGGCACCCTCGCCCTGACCGGACGCAAGGGCGAAATTGCCGACAAGATCCTCAAGGAAATCCGCGAGCGCCTGCAGTTTCTGGTCAACGTCGGCCTGGACTACCTGACCCTGGACCGCAGCGCCGACACCCTTTCCGGCGGCGAAGCCCAGCGTATCCGCCTGGCCAGCCAGATCGGCGCGGGCCTGGTCGGCGTTATGTACATCCTCGACGAGCCCTCCATCGGCCTGCACCAGCGGGACAACGATCGGTTGCTGGGCACCCTCAAGCACCTGCGCGACATCGGCAATACCGTCATCGTCGTCGAGCATGACGAAGATGCCATCCGCCTTGCCGACTACGTGGTGGACATCGGCCCAGGCGCCGGCGTGCATGGCGGCCATATAGTCGCCCAGGGCACCGCGCAGGAGGTCATGGACCATCCCGACTCGCTGACCGGCAAGTACCTCTCCGGCCGCGTGAAGATCGCCGTGCCAGCCAAGCGCACGCTGCGCAACAAGAAGCTTTCCCTGACGCTCAAGGGCGCTCGCGGCAACAATCTGCGTAATGTCGATCTGGAGATCCCGATCGGCTTGCTGACCTGCGTCACCGGCGTTTCCGGCTCGGGCAAGTCGACCCTGATCAACAATACCCTGTTCCCGCTCAGCGCCACTGCCCTCAATGGTGCAACCACGCTGGAAGCCTCGGCGCATGACAGCATCAATGGCTTGCAGCACCTGGATAAAGTGGTCGACATCGACCAAAGCCCGATCGGACGCACGCCGCGCTCGAACCCTGCCACCTACACCGGACTGTTCACGCCGATCCGCGAGCTGTTCGCTGGGGTACCGGAATCGCGCTCACGCGGTTACGGCCCCGGCCGGTTCTCGTTCAACGTCAAGGGCGGTCGCTGCGAGGCCTGCCAGGGTGACGGCTTGATCAAGGTGGAGATGCACTTTCTACCCGACATCTATGTGCCCTGCGACGTCTGCAAGAGCAAGCGCTACAACCGCGAGACCCTGGAGATCAAGTACAAGGGCAAGAATATCCACGAGACCCTCGAGATGACCATCGAGGAGGCTCGCGAGTTCTTCGATGCGGTACCGGCACTGGCGCGCAAGCTGCAGACCCTCATGGATGTAGGCCTGTCCTACATCAAGCTGGGGCAATCGGCGACCACCTTGTCCGGTGGTGAAGCACAGCGGGTCAAGCTGTCACGCGAGCTGTCCAAGCGCGACACCGGCAAGACCCTCTACATCCTCGACGAACCCACCACTGGCCTGCACTTCGCCGATATCCAGCAGTTGCTCGACGTGCTCCATCGCCTGCGCGACCATGGCAACACCGTGGTGGTGATCGAGCACAACCTCGATGTCATCAAGACTGCAGACTGGCTGGTCGACCTGGGTCCGGAGGGCGGCTCGAAAGGCGGCCAGATCATCGCCGTCGGCACACCGGAGCAGGTTGCCGAAATGAAGCAGTCCTACACCGGCCACTACCTCAAACCGTTGCTCGAACGCGACAAAGCCTGAAACCAAAAAGCCCCGCACAAGCGGGGCTTTTTCATTGCAAACAAACCCACCACACCAACCCTGAATCACACCAACCCTTGTAGACCACACCAACCTCTGTAGCAGCGGCGCAAGCCGCGTCGGCGGCCAGCACCATAACCCTGCAGAATCACCGCGCATCCCGCGTGGGCCTGAACCACCACTAAGATGAGATCAAAACTGCGACTGAAGGTAATTCTCCAAGCCAATGGACTTGATCAGCCCCTGCTGCTTCTCCAGCCAGTACGTGTGGTCTTCTTCGGTATCCGCCAACTGCACCCGCAGTATGTCGCGAGTCACGAAATCGCTGTGTCGTTCGCACAACTCGATGCCCTTGCACAAGGCCGCACGCACCTTGTATTCCAGACGCAGATCGGCAGCGATCATGCTCGGGACATCCGTACCGACTTCAAGGTCGTCCGGACGCATCCGTGGCGTACCTTCGAGCATCAGGATGCGACGCATCAAGGCGTCTGCATGACCTGCTTCTTCTTCCATCTCATGATTGATGCGCTCGAAGAGCTTGGCGAAGCCCCAGTCCTCGTACATCCGCGAGTGGATGAAATACTGATCACGGGCAGCCAGCTCGCCTGTGAGCAAAGTATTGAGGTAATCGATTACGTCCGGGTGGCCTTGCATCGCCGTATATCTCCTAGCAGAAAGGCATAGTTTGAACCAAGGTCGCGGATACGTCACGGCCTGCAGTGCATAAATACGCTAAAAAGCAGAGAAAAAGCGACAAAATAAAGCGAAAAACCGCCCAGATGAGGGCGGTTCTTCTTATCACTTAGGTTCAGCCCAACTGGATGCCCAGTGCCCTGGCGATCCCGTTACCGTAGGCTTCGTCGGCACGGTAGAAGTGCTGCAACTGACGCTCAACCACATCCGCACTGACACCCATCATCGCACCCGCAATGTTGTCGATCAGCAACGCCTGCTGCTCGGCGCTCATCAAGCGGAACAGAGCACCGGCTTGGCTGTAGTAATCGGCGTCTACGCGATGATCGAAGCGATCCGCGTCACCGTGCAGAGCCAGGGCCGGCTCGCGATACTGAGGCGCCTGCTTGGGCGCATCGGCGTAGCTGTTGGGCTCGTAGTTAGGCGCGGCACCGCCGTTGCTGCCAAAGGCCATCGAACCGTCGCGCTGGTACGAATGAACCGGGCTGCGGGGTGCGTTCACCGGCAGCTGCTGATGATTGGTCCCGACGCGATAGCGGTGGGCATCGGCATACGCGAACACACGGCCTTGCAGCATGCGGTCAGGCGACAGCCCTACGCCAGGCACCATGTTGCTCGGGCCGAAGGTCGCCTGCTCAACTTCGGCAAAGTAGTTCAGCGGATTACGGTTCAGCTCCAACATGCCCACTTCGATCAACGGAAACTCCTTCTGCGACCAGGTCTTGGTCACGTCGAACGGGTTTTCGTGGTGACGGTTCGCCTGATCCTCACTCATGATCTGCATGCATACACGCCACTTGGGGAAATCCCCACGCTCGATTGCATCGAACAGGTCGCGCTGTGCGTAATCCGGGTCGGTGCCGGCGATACGCGCCGCGTCGGCCGGCGCCAGGTTCTTGATGCCCTGAGCCGTCTTGTAGTGCCACTTGACCCAGTGCCGCTCTCCCTTGGCATTGATCAGGCTATAGGTATGACTCCCAAAGCCGTGCATGTGGCGATAGCCATCGGGAATGCCGCGATCGGAGAACAGAATGGTCACTTGGTGCAATGCTTCAGGTGAATGGGACCAGAAGTCCCACATCATCTGCGCGCTCTTCAGGTTGCTTTGAGGCAAGCGCTTCTGGGTATGGATGAAATCGGGAAACTTCATCGGGTCGCGAATGAAGAACACAGGCGTGTTGTTGCCGACGATGTCCCAGTTGCCTTCCTCGGTGTAGAACTTGAGGGCGAAACCGCGCGGGTCGCGCTCGGTATCGGCTGAACCGCGCTCGCCGCCCACAGTGGAAAACCGCAGGAAGGTTTCGGTCTGCTTGCCTACGGTACTGAAAAGCTTGGCACTGGAATATTCGGAGATATCTCGGGTTACCGTGAAGGTACCGTATGCGCCTGAACCCTTCGCGTGAACACGGCGCTCAGGAATATTCTCGCGATTGAAATGCGCGAGCTTCTCGATCAGATGGAAATCGTCCAGAAGCAAGGGACCACGCGGGCCTGCAGAACGGGAATTCTGATTGTCGGCGACCGGCGCGCCGCTAGCGGTGGTGAGGATCTTGCTCTGGCTCATAGACGATGTTCCTTGGTAAGGCTTGCTGTGTAGGCGCCGACTTCAGCGGCTTGGAGCAAGTATCCAAAAAACACCCTCATTCGACTAATGGGCAAATCTTCTCTACCTGATAGATTTTGACTAATCAGCAGACATAAAAAAACCGGACCTAAGCCCGGTTTTTCCAGAACAGACTGTTCGTCTTATTCAGCAGCTTCAACCGAGCCACCAACAGGACGATCAACCAGCTCGACGTACGCCATAGGTGCGTTATCGCCAGTACGGAAGCCGCACTTGAGGATACGCAGGTAACCGCCCTGACGGGTGGCATAGCGCTTGCCCAGATCGTTGAACAGCTTACCAACCATTTCTTTCGAGCGAGTACGGTCGAAAGCAAGACGGCGGTTTGCAACGCTGTCTACCTTGGCCAAGGTGATCAGCGGCTCGGCAACGCGGCGCAGTTCCTTGGCTTTTGGCAGGGTAGTCTTGATCAGCTCGTGCTCGAACAGCGACACCGCCATGTTCTGAAACATGGCCTTGCGGTGCGAGCTGGTACGGCTCAGGTGACGTCCACTTTTACGATGACGCATGGTTCATTCCTTACCAAACACTACGTTCGGTGATTACGACGATCAGGCAGTCGCCTTGTCGTCCTTCTTAAGACTTGCAGGCGGCCAGTTGTCGAGGCGCATGCCGAGGGACAGACCGCGGGAGGCCAGAACGTCCTTGATTTCGGTCAAGGATTTCTTGCCCAGGTTCGGAGTCTTCAACAGTTCTACTTCGGTACGCTGAATCAGGTCGCCGATGTAGTAAATGTTTTCCGCCTTAAGGCAGTTAGCCGAACGTACAGTCAGTTCCAGATCGTCAACCGGGCGAAGCAGGATCGGATCGATCTCGTCTTCTTGCTCGATTACCACAGGCTCACTGTCACCTTTGAGGTCGACGAACGCAGCCAACTGCTGTTGCAGAATGGTTGCAGCGCGACGGATGGCCTCTTCAGGATCCAGGGTACCGTTGGTTTCCAGATCAATAACCAGCTTGTCCAGGTTGGTGCGCTGCTCGACACGGGCGTTTTCCACCACGTATGCGATACGACGTACCGGGCTGAACGAAGAGTCAAGCTGCAAGCGACCAATGCTGCGGCTTTCGTCTTCATCGCTTTGACGCGAGTCGGCCGGTTCATAACCACGACCACGAGCTACGACGAGCTTCATGTTCAGGGCGCCGTTAGACGCCAGGTTAGCGATTACGTGATCGGGATTAACGATCTCGACATCATGATCCAGCTGAATATCGGCAGCGGTAACCACCCCCGAACCCTTTTTCGACAAGGTCAGCGTAACTTCGTCACGACCGTGCAGCTTGATAGCCAGGCCTTTCAGGTTCAACAGGATTTCAATGACGTCTTCCTGTACACCTTCGATGGCGCTGTACTCATGGAGTACACCGTCAATCTCGGCCTCGACTACTGCGCAGCCGGGCATTGAGGACAACAGGATGCGTCGCAGCGCGTTGCCCAGGGTATGGCCGAAACCACGCTCGAGAGGCTCGAGGGTGATTTTGGCGCGGGTTGGACTGACGACCTGCACATCAATGTGGCGGGGCGTCAGGAACTCATTTACCGAAATCTGCATGGATGCACCTATTTTCTAGCCCTTACTTGGAGTAGAGCTCGACAATCAGGCTTTCGTTGATGTCGGCGGACAGATCACTGCGAGCAGGAACGTTCTTGAAAACGCCCGACTTCTTCTCAGTGTCTACTTCTACCCATTCTACGCGGCCACGTTGGGCACACAGATCGAGAGCTTGGACAATGCGAAGCTGGTTTTTAGCTTTCTCGCGAATCGCGACCACGTCACCAGCACGAACCTGGTACGACGGAACGTTAACGGTCTTGCCGTTGACGCTGACCGACTTGTGCGATACCAACTGACGGGATTCGGCACGAGTCGAGCCGAAGCCCATACGGTATACGACGTTGTCCAGACGGCATTCGAGCAGTTGCAGCAGGTTCTCGCCGGTTGCGCCTTTCTTGCCGGCAGCTTCCTTGTAGTAACCGCTGAACTGACGCTCGAGAACGCCATAGATACGACGGACTTTCTGCTTTTCACGCAGCTGGGTGCCGTAGTCGGACTGGCGGCCACGGCGCTGACCGTGAATACCTGGGGCTGCTTCGATATTGCACTTCGATTCCAGGGCGCGAACGCCGCTTTTCAGGAACAGGTCAGTGCCTTCACGACGAGCCAGTTTGCATTTTGGACCAATGTAACGAGCCATTATCTATCGTCTCCTGAATTACACGCGGCGCTTCTTCGGCGGACGGCACCCGTTATGCGGGATTGGCGTCACGTCGGTGATGCTGGCGATCTTATAGCCACAGCCGTTCAAAGCACGGACAGCGGACTCACGACCTGGACCTGGACCCTTGACGTTGACGTCGAGGTTCTTCAGGCCATATTCCAGCGCAGCTTGACCAGCACGCTCTGCAGCCACCTGGGCAGCGAACGGGGTGGACTTGCGTGAACCGCGGAAGCCCGAGCCGCCGGAGGTGGCCCAGGACAGGGCGTTACCTTGACGATCGGTAATGGTCACGATGGTGTTGTTGAAAGACGCGTGGATGTGGGCGATGCCATCAACCACTGTCTTTTTTACTTTCTTACGAGGACGAGCAGCAGGTTTTGCCATGACTAGATTCCTGTCGATTCGCTGGTGCGATTACTTGCGGATCGGCTTACGCGGACCTTTACGGGTACGCGCGTTGGTCTTGGTACGCTGACCGCGTACTGGCAGACCACGACGATGACGAAGACCGCGATAGCAGCCCAGATCCATCAAGCGCTTGATTTTCATGTTGATTTCGCGGCGCAGATCACCTTCGGTGGTGAACTTCGCCACTTCGCCACGCAGCTGTTCAATCTGCTCGTCGCTCAGATCCTTGATCCGTGCGGCTGGGTTGACCCCAGTGTCTGCACAGATTTTCTGTGCAGTAGTGCGACCAACACCATAGATGTAGGTCAGCGAGATAACAGTGTGCTTGTTATCTGGAATGTTAACGCCTGCAATACGGGCCATTCAGTGGGACTCCAATTGACAGCTACCTACGCCCCGGAAGCCAAGAAATAGGGCGCGAGATAATATCGCTGTAATAACAAATAATCAACCCGGCAGCGCACTAGCTGCCGGGCTTGTAGCACATCACAGTCAGCCTTGGCGCTGTTTGTGACGCGGCTCTGCGCTGCAAATGACTCGAACGACGCCTTCGCGACGAATGATTTTGCAGTTACGGCACAGCTTTTTCACCGATGCACGAACTTTCATTGCCAACTCCTCGAACCTTAAGGGACTGTCAGCGCAGCAGACCGCTGCCACCGTAGCCTTTCAGGTTGGCTTTCTTCATCAGGGATTCGTACTGGTGCGAAACGAGGTGCGATTGTACTTGGGACATAAAGTCCATCACAACCACTACCACAATCAGCAACGAGGTCCCGCCAAGGTAGAACGGAACGTTTGCAGCCACCACCAGGAACTGTGGAAGCAAGCAGACGCACATCATGTACAGGGCACCGAACATGGTCAAACGAGTCAGAACGCCATCAATGTAGCGCGCCGACTGCTCGCCTGGACGAATACCCGGAATAAAGGCACCGGACTTCTTCAGGTTTTCCGCCACGTCTTTCGGATTGAACATCAACGCCGTATAGAAGAAGCAGAAGAAAATGATCCCTGCACTAAACAGCAGAATGTTCAACGGCTGACCAGGAGCGATCGACTGCGAGACGTCCTGCAACCAGCCCATACCTTCGGACTGACCGAACCAGGAGCCCAGCGAAGCCGGGAACAGCAAGATGCTGCTCGCGAAAATGGCAGGAATCACACCGGCCATGTTCACTTTCAGCGGCAAGTGGCTGGTCTGCGCAGCGAAGACCTTGCGGCCCTGCTGACGCTTGGCATAGTGAACGGCTATTCGCCGCTGACCACGCTCGATGAACACCACGAAACCGATAATCGCTACCGCCAGCAGACCGATCGCAACCAGCGCGAAGATGTTGATATCGCCCTGACGTGCAGACTCGAAAGACTGCCCGATCGCTCTCGGAAGACCAGCAACGATACCCGCGAAGATCAACATCGAGATACCGTTACCCACACCACGCTCAGTGATCTGCTCGCCCAGCCACATCATGAACATCGCGCCCGCCACGAAAGTGGAGACCGCCACGAAGTAGAAGCTGAAACTTGCAGTGAACGCCACACCCTGGTTGGCCAGGCCGATCGACATGCCGATCGCCTGCACCAAGGCCAGGATGACGGTGCCATAGCGGGTGTACTGGCTGATCTTGCGACGGCCAGCTTCCCCTTCCTTCTTCAACTGCTCCAGTTGCGGGCTCACGGCGGTCATCAGCTGCATGATGATCGATGCCGAAATGTACGGCATGATCCCCAGTGCAAAGATGCTCATCCGTTCCAGCGCGCCGCCGGAAAACATGTTGAACAAGCTAAGAATGGTCCCCTCATTCTGTCGAAACAGGTCTGCGAGTCGGTCCGGGTTGATACCTGGAACCGGGATGTGTGCGCCAATTCTGTAGACGATGATCGCCAGGAACAGAAAACGCAGACGAGCCCAGAGTTCAGACATACCGCCCTTGCCTAGCGCTGAGAGAGCACCTTGCTTAGCCATTTATTCCTCGAACTTGCCGCCAGCTGCTTCGATAGCCGCACGCGCACCTTTGGTGGCGGCGATGCCCTTGATGGTCACAGCGCGAGTCACTTCGCCCGACAGCATGATTTTCACACGCTGTACGTTCTGGTTGATCACGTTGGCATCCTTCAGGGACTGCACGGAGACGATGTCGCCTTCCACTCGGGCCAGCTCGGACAGACGCACTTCTGCGCGGTCCATGGCTTTCAGGGAAACGAAACCGAACTTCGGCAGGCGACGATGCAGCGGCTGTTGGCCGCCTTCAAAGCCTGGAGCGATGGTGCCACCGGAGCGGGAGGTCTGACCTTTGTGGCCACGGCCACCGGTCTTGCCCAAACCACTACCGATACCACGACCCGGGCGATGCTTTTCGCGACGCGAACCGGGAGCTGGACTCAGATCATTGAGTTTCATCGATTAACCCTCTACGCGAAGCATGTAGTAGGCCTTGTTGATCATCCCGCGATTCTCGGGAGTATCCTGGACTTCTACAGTGTGACCGATGCGACGCAGACCCAGACCCTTAACGCACAATTTGTGGTTAGGGATACGGCCGGTCATGCTTTTGATCAGCGTAACTTTTACAGTAGCCATGATCAGATGATCTCCTCAACGTTCAGACCGCGTTTGGCGGCGATGGACGACGGGGACTGCATGGCTTTGAGACCCTTGAACGTAGCGTGAACCACGTTGACGGGGTTGGTCGAGCCGTAGCATTTGGCCAGAACGTTCTGGACACCAGCGACTTCGAGAACGGCACGCATTGCGCCGCCAGCGATGATACCGGTACCTTCCGAAGCAGGCTGCATGTACACCTTCGAAGCGCCGTGTGCGGACTTCATGGCGTATTGCAAGGTGGTCCCGTTCAGGTCCACTTGAATCATGTTGCGACGAGCTGCTTCCATAGCTTTCTGGATGGCAGCAGGCACTTCACGAGACTTGCCACGGCCGAAGCCAACACGGCCCTTGCCATCACCTACCACGGTCAACGCGGTGAAGGTGAAGATACGACCGCCTTTGACGGTCTTGGCAACGCGGTTAACTTGAACCAGCTTCTCGATGTAGCCTTCGTCGCGCTTTTGGTCGTTATTTGACATAACTTAGAACTCCAGCCCAGCTTCACGAGCGCCATCGGCCAGCGCTTTGACGCGACCGTGGTACTTGAAGCCAGAGCGGTCGAAAGCCACCTGCGAGACGCCAGCGGCCTTAGCACGCGAAGCGACCAGCTGGCCAACCTTAGTGGCCGCGTCAATGTTGCCAGTGGCACCATCACGCAATTCTTTGTCCAAAGTCGAGGCGCTTGCCAAGACCTTGCTGCCGTCGGCCGAGATGACCTGGGCATAGATGTGCTGCGAAGAGCGGAACACGCAGAGACGCACGACTTCGAGTTCGTGCATTTTCAGGCGTGCTTTGCGAGCGCGACGCAGTCGAGTAACTTTTTTGTCGGTCATTTGCTATGCCCTACTTCTTCTTGGCTTCTTTACGGCGGACGACTTCGTCTGCGTAACGTACACCTTTGCCTTTGTAAGGCTCTGGCGGACGGAAATCGCGGATTTCAGCGGCCACTTGACCCACCAGCTGCTTGTCGATGCCCTTGATCAGGATATCGGTCTGGCTAGGAGTCTCAGCGGTGATGCCTTGCGGCAACTCGTAATCCACCGGATGAGAGAAGCCCAGCGACAGGTTCAGCACTGTGCCTTTTGCTTGTGCCTTGTAGCCAACACCGACCAGCTGGAGCTTGCGCTCGAAGCCTTGGCTTACGCCCTGGACCATGTTGTTGACCAAAGCGCGAGTGGTACCGGCCATTGCACGGGTCTGCTGATCGCCGTTCTTGGCAGCGAAACGCAGTTCGCCAGCCTCTTCAACGACTTCAACCGACGAGTGAACGTTCAGTTCCAGAGTGCCCTTGGCACCCTTCACCGAAAGCTGTTGGCCGGCGAATTTTACTTCGACACCAGCTGGCAGCTTAACGGGGTTCTTAGCGACGCGAGACATGCTTATCCCCCCTTAGAACACTGTGCAAAGTACTTCGCCGCCGACACCGGCAGCGCGCGCAGCACGATCCGTCATCACACCTTTGTTGGTGGAGACGATGGATACGCCGAGACCGCCACGAACTTTCGGCAGGTCATCAACGGATTTGTACTGACGCAGGCCTGGACGACTTACGCGTTTGACTTCCTCGATGACCGGACGGCCTTCGAAGTATTTCAGCTCGATGGAAAGCGACGGTTTTGCTTCGCTGCTTACCTGAAAACCCGCGATGTAACCTTCGTCCTTCAGAACTTTGGCCACAGCTACCTTCAACGTGGAAGATGGCATGCTTACGACGGGCTTTTCAGCCATCTGGGCATTACGGATTCGAGTTAGCATGTCCGCTAACGGGTCCTGCATACTCATGGGCTAGACGCTCCTGATACAAAAATAATTAGCCTTGCGGCTACAACGTCGCCGAGCGTTTGATCCGGTCCAAAAACCCGGGCTCAGGCGAGCCGGCAATTCTAGACGTACGGCAGAAATGAATCAAGCCCCATGAGGGGCTTGATTCAGTCGCCGTGACACCGGCGGTCGGTTGATTGCTCAATCGAGCGCAGGCATCTCGTCAGTCCGACTTACCAGCTGGCCTTGACCAGACCTGGTACGTCACCGCGCATGGCGGCCTGGCGCAGCATGTTACGGCCGAGGCCGAACTTGCGGTACACGCCATGTGGACGGCCAGTCAGGCGGCAGCGGTTACGCATGCGAGCGGCGCTCGCATCACGTGGCTGCTTCTGCAGGGCTACGGAAGCATTCCAGCGCTCTTCGTCACTTGCGTTCAGATTCACGATGATTGCTTTGAGCTCAGCACGCTTCTTGGCGTATTTAGCGACCGTCAGCTGACGCTTCAGCTCACGGTTTTTCATGCTCTTCTTGGCCATTTTCCTACTCCAATCAGTTGCGGAACGGGAAGTTGAAGGCACGCAGCAAGGCGCGACCTTCTTCATCCGAACGAGCAGTGGTGGTCAGGGTAATGTCCAGACCGCGCAGAGCATCGATCTTGTCGTAATCGATTTCCGGGAAAATGATCTGCTCTTTCACGCCCATGCTGTAGTTGCCACGACCGTCGAAGGACTTGGCATTCAGGCCGCGGAAGTCGCGTACCCGAGGCAGGGAGATCGCCAGCAGGCGGTCCAGGAATTCGTACATCTTGTCGCGACGCAAGGTCACCTTGACACCGATCGGCCATCCTTCACGGACTTTGAAGCCCGCGATGGATTTGCGCGCGAAGGTCACAACGGCTTTCTGGCCGCAGATCTTCTCGATGTCGGCTACAGCGTGCTCGATGACTTTCTTGTCGCCGATCGCTTCGCCCAGACCCATGTTCAGGGTGATCTTGGTAACGCGCGGAACTTCCATCACGTTCGCAAGCTTGAGTTCTTCCTTAAGCTTGGGAGCGATTTCCTTCCGGTAAATCTCTTTCAGTCGTGCCATGGTCTTCTACCTAGCAGTGTTCAAGCATCAACCGCTTTTTGGGTCGACTTGAAGACACGAATTTTTTTGCCTTCTTCTACTTTGAAACCAACGCGGTCAGCCTTGTTGGTTTCGCCATTGAAGATGGCGACGTTGGAAGCGTGCAGAGGCGCTTCTTTCTCGACGATACCGCCTTGTACGCCCGACATCGGGTTAGGCTTGGTATGACGCTTCACCAGGTTGACCCCACCAACGACCAGACGGTCGTCAGCGAGAACCTTGAGCACCTTACCGCGCTTGCCTTTGTCTTTGCCGGCGATCACGATGATCTCGTCGTCACGACGAATCTTTTGCATGTCGGATCTCCTTACAGCACTTCTGGGGCGAGCGAGACGATCTTCATGAACTTCTCGGAACGAAGCTCACGGGTCACTGGCCCAAAGATACGGGTGCCGATTGGCTCTTGCTTGTTGTTCAACAGAACAGCAGCGTTGCCATCGAAGCGGATGATGGAGCCGTCAGCACGACGAACGCCGTGACGAGTGCGGACTACAACAGCAGTCATCACTTGACCCTTCTTCACCTTGCCACGAGGAATTGCTTCCTTCACGGTCACCTTGATGATGTCGCCGATGCCAGCGTACCGGCGGTGCGAGCCGCCCAGTACCTTGATGCACATGACGCGACGAGCGCCGCTGTTATCGGCCACATCGAGCATGGATTGAGTCTGAATCATAGAATTTCTCCGACCCCTAGCCCTTAGACTTCAACAGCGCGTTCGAGAACGTCAACCAGAGCCCAGGACTTGGTCTTGGCCAGCGGACGGGTTTCACGAATAGTGACCTTGTCGCCGATCTTGCACTGGTTGGTTTCGTCATGAGCGTGCAGCTTAGTCGAACGCTTAACGTATTTACCGTAGATCGGGTGCTTTACGCGACGCTCGATCAATACGGTGATGGTTTTGTCCATCTTGTCGCTGACCACACGGCCAGTCAGCGTACGGACGGTTTTTTCGGCTTCAGCCATGATCACTTACCTGCCTGCTGGTTGAGCACAGTTTTCACGCGAGCGATGTCGCGCTTCACTTGCGAGAGCAGGTGAGACTGCCCCAACTGGCCAGTTGCTTTCTGCATGCGCAGATTGAACTGGTCGCGCAGCAAGCCGAGCAGTTGCTCGTTCAGTTGCTGTGCTGATTTTTCACGAAGTTCATTCGCTTTCATCACATCACCGTCCGCTTAACAAAGGAGGTGGCGAGAGGCAGCTTTGCAGCCGCCAAGGCGAAAGCCTCACGCGCCAGCTCTTCGGAAACACCCTCGATTTCATACAGGACTTTGCCTGGCTGAATCTGGGCAACCCAATATTCCACGTTACCCTTACCTTTACCCATACGAACTTCGAGGGGCTTTTTGGAGATAGGCTTGTCCGGGAATACACGGATCCAGATCTTGCCGCCACGTTTAACGTGACGGGTCAGTGCACGACGCGCTGACTCGATCTGACGAGCGGTGAGACGACCACGAGCTACAGACTTCAGCGCATACTCGCCGAAGCTGACTTTGCTACCGCGCTGAGCCAGACCACGGTTGTGGCCAGTCATCTGCTTGCGGAACTTCGTACGCTTAGGTTGCAACATTTGGCGTACCCCTTACTTAGCAGCTTTTTTACGAGGCGCAGGTGCTTGTGGTTTCAGTTCTTCTTGGCGACCACCAATTACTTCGCCTTTGAAAATCCAAACCTTCACACCGATCACACCGTAAGTGGTGTGAGCTTCGTAGTTGGCATAGTCGATGTCGGCACGCAGGGTGTGCAAGGGCACACGACCTTCGCGATACCATTCAGTACGTGCGATTTCAGCACCGCCGAGACGACCGCTCACTTGGATCTTGATGCCTTTGGCACCAATGCGCATGGCGTTCTGTACGGCGCGCTTCATGGCGCGACGGAACATCACACGACGCTCCAGCTGCTGAGCTACGCTCTGCGCAACCAGCATACCGTCGAGCTCCGGCTTGCGGATCTCTTCGATATTGATGTGCACAGGCACACCCATTTGCTTGGTCAGGTCCTGACGCAGTTTCTCAACGTCCTCACCCTTCTTCCCGATAACGATACCAGGACGAGCGGTGTGGATGGTGATACGTGCAGTCTGCGCCGGACGATGGATATCGATACGGCTTACGGACGCGCTTTTTAGTTTGTCTTGGAGATACTCACGCACCTTCAGATCTGCGAACAAGTAGTCCGCATAAGTCCGACCGTCTGCGTACCAGACGGAGGTGTGCTCCTTGACGATTCCCAGGCGAATGCCAATGGGATGTACTTTCTGACCCATCTGATCGACTCCGTTACTTGTCAGCAACCTTGACAGTGATATGGCAAGACCGCTTGACGATGCGATCAGCCCGGCCTTTGGCACGAGGCATGATGCGCTTCAGCGAACGCCCTTCGTTGACGAAAACGGTGCTGACCTTCAGGTCATCAACGTCTGCGCCTTCGTTGTGCTCGGCGTTGGCTACGGCCGACTCCAGCACTTTCTTCATGATTTCCGCGGCTTTTTTACTGCTAAAAGCCAGCAGGTTGAGCGCTTCGCCCACCTTCTTCCCGCGGATCTGGTCGGCGACCAAGCGGGCTTTCTGGGCGGAGATTCGAGCGCCCGACAACTTAGCGGCTACTTCCATTTCCTTACCCCTTAACGCTTGGCTTTCTTGTCAGCCACGTGCCCACGATATGTGCGGGTACCGGCGAACTCGCCCAGTTTGTGGCCGACCATGTCTTCGTTCACGAGAACGGGGACGTGTTGGCGACCGTTGTGTACTGCGATGGTCAGACCGACCATTTGTGGCAGGATCATCGAACGACGCGACCAGGTTTTAACTGGTTTGCGATCGTTCTTTTCCGCCGCCACTTCGATCTTCTTCAGTAGGTGAAGATCAATAAAAGGACCTTTTTTCAGAGAACGTGGCACTGTCGTATCCCTCTATTTACTTGCGACGACGGACGATCATTTTGTCGGTACGCTTATTACCACGAGTCTTCGCGCCCTTAGTCGGGAAGCCCCATGGCGATACCGGATGACGACCACCGGAGGTACGACCTTCACCACCACCATGTGGGTGGTCAACCGGGTTCATGGCAACACCACGAACGGTTGGGCGAACGCCACGCCAGCGTTTGGCACCGGCTTTACCCAGCGAACGCAGGCTGTGCTCGGAGTTCGAGACTTCACCCAGCGTTGCGCGGCACTCGGACAGCACTTTGCGCATTTCGCCCGAACGCAGGCGCAGGGTCACATAGACACCTTCACGAGCGATCAGCTGAGCCGAAGCACCAGCGGAGCGAGCGATCTGAGCACCTTTGCCAGGCTTCAGTTCGATGCCGTGGATGGTGCTACCGACCGGGATGTTACGCAGTTGCAGCGAGTTGCCTGGCTTGATTGGTGCCAGAGCACCTGCAATCAGCTGGTCGCCAGCGCTCACGCCTTTCGGTGCGAGGATGTAGCGACGCTCGCCGTCTGCGTACAGAACCAGAGCGATGTGAGCAGTACGGTTAGGATCGTATTCAATGCGCTCGACGGTGGCGGTGATGCCATCCTTGTCGTTGCGACGGAAGTCGATCATGCGGTAATGCTGCTTGTGACCACCACCGATGTGACGGGTGGTAATGCGGCCATTGTTGTTACGACCACCAGTCTTCGATTTTTTCTCGAGCAGCGGTGCGTGAGGAGCGCCTTTATGCAGCTCCTGGTTGACCACCTTGACCACGAAACGGCGGCCAGGGGAAGTCGGTTTGCATTTAACGATTGCCATGATGCACCCCTTCCTTACTCAGCACTGCTGCTGAAATCGAGATCTTGGCCTGGCTGAAGGGAGATAACTGCCTTCTTCCAGTCATTACGCTTGCCCAGACCGCGAGCAGTGCGCTTGCTTTTACCCAGTACGTTCAGGGTAGTAACACGCTCTACTTTCACGCTGAACAGGCTTTCGACGGCCTTCTTGATTTCCAGCTTGGTTGCGTCGGTAGCAACCTTGAAAACGAACTGACCTTTCTTGTCTGCCAGAACCGTAGCCTTCTCGGAAACGTGCGGGCCAAGCAGAACTTTAAATACGCGTTCCTGGTTCATCCCAGCAGCTCCTCGAATTTCTTCACGGCCGACACGGTGATCAACACCTTGTCGTATGCGATCAGACTAACTGGGTCGGAACCTTGGACGTCACGTACATCGACGTGCGGCAGGTTGCGAGCAGCCAGGTACAGATTCTCGTCGACGGAGTCCGATACGATCAGAACGTCGGTGAGGCCCATGCCATTCAGCTTGCCCAGCAGGTCTTTGGTTTTCGGTGCTTCGACAGCGAAGTCCTGAACCACGACCAGACGGTCGGTACGCACCAGCTCAGCAAGGATGGAGCGCAGTGCTGCGCGATACATCTTCTTGTTCAGCTTCTGGGTGTGATCCTGAGGACGAGCTGCGAAAGTGGTACCACCGCCACGCCAGATTGGGCTACGGATAGTACCGGCACGAGCACGGCCGGTACCCTTCTGACGCCAAGGGCGCTTACCGCCACCACGAACGTCGGAACGGGTCTTTTGCTGCTTGCTGCCCTGACGACCGCCAGCCATGTAGGCCACGACTGCCTGGTGCACCAGCGTCTCGTTGAACTCGCCGCCGAAAGTCAGTTCGGAAACTTCGATCGCCTGAGCGTCATTTACATTTAATTGCATTTTCGCTTCCCCTTAACCGCGAGCCTTGGCTGCCGGACGCACAACCAGGTTGCCGCCGGTTGCGCCAGGAACAGCACCCTTGACGAGCAGCAGATTGCGTTCAGCGTCGACGCGCACAACTTCCAGGGACTGCACGGTCACGCGCTCAGCGCCCATATGACCGGACATTTTTTTGCCCTTGAATACACGGCCAGGAGTCTGGCACTGGCCGATGGAGCCAGGGACGCGGTGGGAAACGGAGTTACCGTGGGTGTTGTCTTGACCGCGGAAGTTCCAACGCTTGATGGTACCGGCAAAGCCTTTACCTTTGGACTGACCGGTAACATCTACCAGTTGGCCCGCTGCGAAGAGTTCAGCATTGATCAAGTCGCCAGCCTGGTACTCGCCTTCTGCAAGACGGAATTCCCAGACGCCACGACCGGCAGCAACGTTCGCCTTTGCGAAGTGACCTGCTTGAGCAGCAGTCACACGCGAAGCACGACGCTCGCCGACAGTGACTTGCACTGCACGATAGCCATCAGTTTCTTCAGTTTTAAACTGGGTGACGCGATTCGGTTCGATCTCAATGACCGTGACCGGAATGGAGACACCTTCTTCGGTGAAAATACGGGTCATACCGCATTTACGACCGACTACACCAATAGTCATGTTGTAAACCTCATGAGTGTACGGGGCTTTCACCCGCTATGGCCGCCCATTTCAGAGCGTTACACGACTAAGACCCAAGTCTTAGCCGAGGCTGATCTGCACTTCCACACCTGCCGCAAGATCAAGCTTCATCAGCGCGTCAACGGTTTTGTCCGTTGGCTGGACAATGTCCAGAACACGCTTATGAGTGCGGATCTCGTACTGGTCGCGCGCGTCTTTGTTGACGTGCGGGGAAACCAGAACGGTGAACCGCTCTTTACGGGTAGGAAGTGGAATTGGACCACGCACCTGAGCACCAGTACGTTTCGCGGTTTCCACGATTTCCTGGGTGGATTGGTCGATCAGGCGATGGTCAAAAGCCTTCAACCTGATACGGATTTGCTGATTTTGCATTGGATTTCAGACTCCGGCTGCTGTTCCCACCGGGCGCAATGCACCCGTTAAAAGGAGGCGCAATTCTATAGACGCGCCCATCGAGTGTCAACCCAATAAAAAAGCCCCCGCTAAGCGGGGGCCTTTTCAAACGATCAACGATTACTCGATGATTTTGGCTACGACGCCAGCGCCGACGGTACGACCGCCTTCACGGATAGCGAAACGCAGACCGTCTTCCATTGCGATGGTCTTGATCAGGGTGACAACCATTTTGATGTTGTCGCCTGGCATTACCATTTCAACGCCTTCCGGCAGTTCGCAGTTACCGGTCACGTCAGTGGTCCGGAAGTAGAACTGTGGACGGTAGCCTTTGAAGAACGGAGTGTGACGACCGCCTTCTTCCTTGCTCAGTACGTAGACTTCAGCTTCGAACTTGGTGTGCGGCTTGACCGAACCCGGCTTGACCAGAACCTGGCCACGCTCGACGTCGTCACGCTTGGTGCCGCGCAGCAGCACGCCACAGTTCTCGCCAGCACGACCTTCGTCCAGCAGCTTGCGGAACATTTCAACGCCGGTGCAGGTGGTGACGGTGGTGTCACGCAGACCTACGATTTCCAGCGAATCCTGAACCTTGACGATACCGCGCTCGATACGACCGGTAACAACAGTACCGCGACCGGAGATCGAGAACACGTCTTCGATTGGCATCAGGAATGGCTTGTCGATGACACGAACTGGATCTGGGATGTAGCTATCCAGAGTCTCAACCAGTTTACGAACCGAGCTGGTGCCCATTTCGTTGTCGTCTTTGCCTTCCAGCGCCATACGAGCCGAACCGATGATGATCGGAGTGTCGTCGCCTGGGAAGTCGTAGGTCGACAGCAGGTCACGAACTTCCATCTCTACCAGTTCCAGCAGCTCGGCGTCGTCTACCAGGTCGGCCTTGTTCAGGTAAACCACGATGTACGGAACGCCAACCTGGCGGGACAGCAGGATGTGCTCACGGGTTTGTGGCATCGGACCATCAGCGGCCGAGCAAACCAGGATCGCGCCGTCCATCTGGGCAGCACCGGTGATCATGTTCTTCACATAGTCAGCGTGACCTGGGCAGTCAACGTGAGCGTAGTGACGGATCAGCGAGTTGTATTCAACGTGCGCGGTGTTGATGGTGATACCACGAGCTTTTTCTTCTGGAGCGCTGTCGATCTTGTCGAAGTCGACGATTGCGGAACCGAAAACTTCGGAGCAAACGCGAGTCAGAGCAGCAGTCAGAGTGGTTTTACCGTGGTCAACGTGACCAATGGTGCCAACGTTGACGTGCGGTAGGGAACGATCAAATTTTTCTTTAGCCACGACAATTAACTCCTTGCCTAAAGGACTGAATCAGCCTTGTTTTTTGGATACAGTTTCAGCGATGTGCGCCGGAGCTGTGTTGTATTTTTTGAATTCCATAGAGTAGCTTGCGCGACCCTGGGACATGGAGCGAACGTCGGTCGCATAACCGAACATCTCACCCAACGGAACCTCGGCGCGAATCACTTTGCCGGAAACCGTATCTTCCATACCCAAGATCATGCCGCGACGACGGTTAAGGTCGCCCATGACATCACCCATGTAGTCTTCAGGTGTAACAACTTCTACCGCCATGATCGGCTCAAGCAACTCACCACCGCCCTTCTGGGCCAGTTGCTTGGTTGCCATGGAGGCAGCGACCTTGAACGCCATCTCGTTGGAGTCGACGTCGTGGTAGGAACCGTCGAAAACGGTCGCTTTCAGGCCGATCAGCGGATAGCCGGCAACAACACCGTTCTTCATCTGCTCTTCGATACCCTTCTGAATCGCCGGGATGTATTCCTTGGGAACCACACCACCGACGACTTCGTTCACGAATTGCAGACCTTCCTGACCTTCGTCAGCAGGAGCAAAACGGATCCAGCAGTGACCAAACTGACCACGACCGCCGGACTGACGAACGAACTTGCCTTCGATTTCACAGTTCTTCGTGATGCGCTCACGATAGGAAACCTGAGGCTTACCGATGTTGGCTTCGACGTTGAACTCACGGCGCATCCGGTCAACCAGGATGTCCAGGTGCAGCTCGCCCATGCCGGAGATGATCGTCTGACCAGTCTCCTCATCGGTTTTAACACGGAAAGATGGATCTTCCTGAGCAAGCTTGCCCAGAGCGATACCCATTTTTTCCTGGTCATCCTTGGTCTTGGGCTCTACGGCAACCGAAATAACCGGCTCCGGGAAGTCCATGCGAACGAGGATGATCGGCTTGTCACCGTTGCACAAGGTTTCACCAGTGGTGACGTCCTTCATGCCGATCAAGGCCGCGATGTCGCCAGCGCGCACTTCCTTGATCTCTTCGCGAGCGTTGGCGTGCATCTGCACCATACGACCCACGCGCTCTTTCTTGCCTTTGACCGAGTTGATCACGCCGTCGCCGGAGTTCAACACGCCCGAATAAACACGGACGAAGGTCAAGGTACCCACGAATGGGTCAGTGGCAATTTTGAATGCCAGAGCGGAAAACGGTTCTGCGTCGTCTGCATGACGCTCCAGCTCGATGGTCTCGTCATCAGGGTCAGTACCCTTGATGGCAGGAATATCGACCGGGGCCGGCAGGTAGTCGATCACAGCATCGAGAACCAGGGGAACGCCCTTGTTCTTGAACGAGGAACCGCAAACAGCCAAGACGATCTCACCAGCGATGGTACGCTGACGCAGAGCAGCCTTGATTTCGTCGTTGGTGAGCTCTTCACCTTCGAGGTACTTGTTCATCAGTTCTTCGTTGGCTTCAGCCGCAGCTTCGACCATGTTGTTGCGCCATTCGTCAGCCAGTTCCTGCAACTCGGCAGGGATAGGCTTGCGAACAGGAACCATGCCTTTGTCAGCATCGTTCCAGTACACAGCTTCCATGGCCAACAGATCGATCTGGCCCTGGAAATTGTCTTCGGAACCGATAGCCAGCTGGATAGGCACCGGAGTGTGACCCAAACGCTGCTTGATCTGACCGATCACACGCAGGAAGTTAGCGCCAGCACGGTCCATCTTGTTTACGTAAACAAGACGAGGAACGCCGTACTTGTTGGCTTGACGCCATACGGTTTCCGACTGCGGCTCTACACCCGAGGTACCACAGAACACAACGACAGCGCCGTCGAGTACACGCAGGGAACGCTCAACTTCAATGGTGAAGTCTACGTGGCCCGGGGTATCGATGACGTTGAAGCGATGCTCGTCCTTGTACTGCTTCTCGGAGCCCTTCCAGAAGGCGGTGATAGCAGCAGAAGTGATGGTAATACCACGCTCCTGCTCCTGAACCATCCAGTCTGTGGTCGCGGCGCCGTCATGCACCTCGCCCATTTTGTGGCTTTTGCCGGTGTAAAAAAGGACGCGCTCGGTGGTCGTGGTTTTACCAGCGTCCACGTGAGCAACGATACCAATGTTACGGTAGCGGTTAATCGGTGTAGTACGAGCCATAAAGCCCTCGCAAAATTAGTGACGCTGAATTTAGAAGCGGTAGTGCGAGAACGCTTTGTTGGCTTCAGCCATACGGTGAACGTCTTCACGCTTCTTAACTGCAGCACCTTTGCCTTCGGCAGCGTCCAGCAGTTCGCCGGCCAAGCGCAGAGCCATCGACTTTTCACCGCGCTTGCGCGCGAAGTCTACCAGCCAGCGCATTGCCAGGGCGTTACGACGGGACGGACGAACTTCGACCGGAACCTGGTAAGTAGCACCGCCTACACGGCGCGACTTCACTTCGACCAGCGGAGCGATGGCGTCGAGAGCTTTCTCGAAGATTTCCAGGGGGTCGCTGTTCTTGCGTTCTTTAACCTTGTCCAGCGCGCCATAAACGATACGCTCGGCAACGGCTTTCTTGCCGCTTTCCATCACGTGGTTCATGAACTTGGCCAGGATCTGGCTGCCGTATTTTGGATCGTCAAGCACTTCGCGCTTGGCTGCTACGCGTCTTCTTGGCATGGATAAGCCCTCAAACGGTCTTCAGGTTAGCTCGGGACAAGCCCGACCTTACTCTTATCGACTCAGAAAAATAGATAACTGCAGTGTGCAAACGCCGATTACTTCGGACGCTTGGTACCGTACTTCGAACGACCTTGGTTACGACCTTTGACGCCGGAGGTATCCAGGGAGCCGCGAACGGTGTGATAACGAACACCTGGCAAGTCTTTTACACGACCGCCGCGGATCAGTACCACGCTGTGCTCTTGCAGGTTGTGGCCTTCACCGCCGATGTACGAGGAAACCTCGAAACCGTTGGTCAGGCGCACACGGCATACTTTACGCAGTGCCGAGTTAGGTTTTTTCGGCGTGGTGGTGTACACACGGGTGCACACACCACGACGTTGCGGGCAGTTCTGCAGCGCAGGTACGTCGGATTTCTCGACGATACGCTTGCGCGGCTGACGTACCAGCTGGTTGATAGTTGCCATCTACTAGCTCCACTGTTGTCTTGCGACGCTATTGTCTTGCAAGAAAAGCAAAAATGGCAGGAATCAATCCCGCCAAATTTAGGGGTACAAGAGTCTAAAGAGGATCTCGTCCCCAGTCAAGACAAGGCCCCGGCCTCCCCTGCCGACTCCGCTGCGACATTTTGTGTCGTTGCGGAGTTGGCAGGGGCTACCAGGGCCCCGTCATCACTACCGCTGGTCTCAATTACCGCTTGAGTTCAGCGCTTCGGTCAACGCAGCTTCCACTTCACTGGCGCTGACGCGAGTCGGTTTGTCGAGTTCACGGCGACGCTTGCGCTCGCTGTGATACGCCAGACCGGTACCAGCCGGGATCAGACGACCCACGACCACGTTCTCTTTCAGGCCGCGCAGGTAGTCGCGCTTGCCGGTGACTGCCGCTTCGGTCAGCACTCGAGTGGTTTCCTGGAAGGAAGCCGCCGAGATGAACGATTCGGTGGACAACGACGCCTTGGTGATACCCAGCAGCACACGAGTGAATTTCGAAACGAATTTCTCGTCCGCACTCAGTCGCTCGTTTTCACCCAGTACATGGGTCAACTCCATCTGGTCGCCCTTGATGAAGCTGCTGTCGCCGGACTCGGAGATTTCAACCTTGCGCAGCATCTGACGCAGAATCGTCTCGATGTGCTTGTCGTTGATCTTCACGCCCTGCAGACGGTATACGTCTTGAATCTCGTTGACGATGTACTTGGCCAACGCACTCACACCCAGCAAACGCAGGATATCGTGCGGATCGCTAGGACCGTCGGAGATAACTTCGCCGCGGTTCACTTGTTCGCCTTCGAAGACGTTCAGGTGACGCCACTTCGGAATCAGCTCTTCATACGGATCGGTGCCGTCGTTCGGCGTAATGACCAAGCGGCGCTTGCCTTTGGTTTCCTTGCCGAAAGCGATGGTACCGCTGACTTCCGCCAGGATCGAAGCTTCCTTCGGACGGCGCGCTTCGAACAGGTCGGCAACACGCGGCAGACCACCGGTGATGTCGCGAGTCTTCGAAGTTTCCTGTGGAATACGGGCGATAACGTCACCCACACCCACTTGCGCACCATCCGCCACGCCGACCAGGGCGTTGGCTGGCAGGAAGTACTGGGCCGGTACGTCGGTACCTGGCAACAGCAGATCCTTGCCGTCGACGCCAACCATCTTGACGGCTGGGCGAATTTCCTTGCCAGCAGCTGGACGATCCTTGGCATCGAGCACTTCGATGTTGGTCAAGCCGGTCAATTCGTCTGTCTGACGCTTGATCGTGATGCCTTCTTCCATGCCCACGTAGGTCACGGTACCTTTCATCTCGGTGACGATTGGGTGAGTGTGCGGGTCCCACTTGGCCACGATAGCGCCAGCGTCGACCTTGTCGCCTTCCTTCACCGAAATCACTGCACCGTATGGCAGCTTGTAACGTTCGCGCTCACGACCAAACTCGTCGGCAATCGCCAACTCACCCGAACGCGATACTGCAACCAGGTTCCCGTCCAGACGCTCGACGTGCTTCAGGTTATGCAGGCGGACAGTACCGCCGTTCTTCACCTGGACGCTGTCAGCCGCCGAGGTCCGGCTTGCCGCACCACCGATGTGGAACGTACGCATTGTCAGCTGGGTACCGGGCTCACCGATGGACTGGGCGGCGATAACGCCGACCGCTTCACCGATGTTCACCTGGTGACCGCGAGCCAGATCACGGCCGTAGCACTTGGCGCAGATACCGTAACGAGTTTCGCAGCTGATCGGCGAACGCACGATGACTTCGTCGATGCTGTTGAGCTCGATGAATTCAACCCACTTCTCGTCCACCAGCGTACCGCCTGGAACGATCACTTCGTCGGTGCCAGGCTTGAACACGTCGCGGGCGATCACTCGACCCAGAACGCGCTCGCCCAACGGCTCGACGACATCACCGCCTTCAATGTGCGGCGTCATCAGCAGACCGTGCTCGGTACCGCAGTCGACTTCGGTAACGACCAGATCCTGTGCAACGTCAACCAGGCGGCGAGTCAGATAACCGGAGTTAGCTGTCTTCAGCGCGGTATCCGCCAGACCCTTACGAGCACCGTGAGTCGAGATGAAGTACTGAAGTACGCTCAAGCCTTCACGGAAGTTCGCGGTGATCGGCGTCTCGATGATCGAGCCGTCCGGCTTGGCCATCAAGCCACGCATACCGGCCAGCTGGCGAATCTGAGCAGCCGAACCCCGAGCACCGGAGTCAGCCATCATGTACATCGAGTTGAACGATTCCTGGTCCACTTCGTTGCCATGACGATCGATGACCTTCTCTTTCGAGAGGTTCGACATCATTGCCTTGGATACTTCGTCGTTGGCCTTGGACCAAAGGTCGATCACCTTGTTGTACTTCTCGCCCTGGGTTACCAGGCCGGAAGCATACTGGCTCTCGATCTCTTTCACTTCGTCGGTCGCGGTACCGATGATGCGAGCTTTCTCATCCGGGATAACGAAGTCGTTAACACCGATGGAAACGCCGGAAATGGTCGAGTAGGCAAAACCGGTGTACATCAACTGGTCAGCGAAAATCACGGTCTCTTTCAAACCAACCACGCGGTAGCACTGGTTGATCAGCTTGGAGATCGCCTTTTTCTTCATCGGCAGGTTGACGACATCGTACGACAGACCTTTTGGCACAACCTGGTACAACAAGGCACGGCCGACAGTGGTGTCGACAATACGAACGTTGCTCACGCTGCCGCCGTCACGGTCGTTGACGGTTTCGTGGATACGCACTTTGACCTTTGCGTGCAGTGCGGCTTCGCCGGCACGGAACACACGGTCAACTTCCTGCAGATCCGCGAACACACGACCTTCGCCTTTGGCGTTGATCGCTTCACGCGTCATGTAGTACAGACCCAATACAACGTCCTGCGACGGAACGATGATTGGCTCACCGTTGGCTGGCGACAGGATGTTGTTGGTCGACATCATCAGCGCACGGGCTTCGAGCTGGGCTTCCAGCGTCAACGGTACGTGGACCGCCATCTGGTCGCCGTCGAAGTCGGCGTTGTACGCAGCACAGACCAGAGGGTGCAGCTGGATAGCCTTGCCTTCGATCAGTACCGGTTCAAACGCCTGGATACCCAGACGGTGAAGGGTCGGTGCACGGTTGAGCAGCACGGGGTGTTCGCGAATCACTTCGGCGAGAACGTCCCATACTTCCGGCAGCTCGCGCTCGACCATCTTCTTGGCGGCCTTGATGGTGGTCGCCAGACCACGCATTTCCAGCTTGCCGAAAATGAACGGCTTGAACAGTTCCAGAGCCATCTTCTTCGGAAGACCACACTGGTGCAGGCGCAGGGTCGGGCCTACGGTAATAACCGAACGACCCGAGTAGTCGACGCGCTTGCCGAGCAGGTTCTGACGGAAACGACCCTGCTTACCCTTGATCATGTCAGCCAGGGATTTCAGAGGACGCTTGTTCGAACCGGTAATGGCACGACCGCGGCGACCGTTGTCGAGCAGTGCATCCACAGCTTCCTGCAGCATGCGCTTTTCGTTGCGCACGATGATGTCGGGAGCCGACAGATCCAGCAGGCGCTTCAAACGGTTGTTGCGGTTGATCACTCGACGATACAGATCGTTGAGGTCGGAAGTCGCAAAGCGACCGCCATCCAGCGGAACCAGTGGACGCAGGTCTGGCGGCAGAACCGGCAGAACGGTCAACACCATCCACTCAGGCAGGTTGCCGGAGCCCTGGAAGGCCTCCATCAACTTCAGGCGCTTGGACAGCTTCTTGATCTTGGTTTCCGAGTTGGTCTGCGGAATCTCTTCGCGCAGACGGCCAATCTCGTGTTCCAGGTCAATGGCGTGCAGCAGCTCACGAACGGCTTCGGCACCCATGCGGGCATCGAAATCGTCGCCGAACTCTTCGAGTGCTTCGAAGTACTGTTCGTCGTTCAGCAGCTGGCCCTTTTCAAGGGTGGTCATGCCCGGGTCGATAACGACATAGCTCTCGAAGTAGAGAACGCGTTCGATATCACGCAGGGTCATGTCCATCAGCAGGCCGATACGGGACGGCAGCGACTTCAGGAACCAGATGTGGGCGACTGGCGAAGCCAGTTCGATGTGAGCCATGCGCTCGCGGCGAACCTTGGCCAGTGCAACCTCGACGCCGCACTTCTCGCAGATCACGCCACGGTGCTTCAGGCGCTTGTACTTGCCGCACAGGCACTCGTAGTCCTTGACCGGGCCAAAGATCTTGGCGCAGAACAAGCCGTCACGCTCGGGCTTGAACGTACGGTAGTTGATGGTTTCCGGCTTCTTAACTTCACCGAAGGACCACGAACGGATCATTTCAGGCGACGCGAGGCCGATACGGATCGCATCGAACTCTTCGACTTGACCCTGGTTTTTCAGCAAATTCAGTAGGTCTTTCAAGGCCTTTCCTCCTGGCGGAGCAGGGAGTGGACGGTAACCGTCCACTCCCGATTCGCGTCACGTGTTATTCGGTTTCCAGATCGATGTCGATACCCAGAGAACGAATCTCTTTGATCAGCACGTTGAAGGACTCGGGCATGCCCGGCTCCATACGGTGATCGCCGTCCACGATGTTCTTGTACATCTTGGTACGACCGTTCACATCGTCCGACTTAACTGTGAGCATTTCTTGCAGGGTGTATGCCGCGCCGTATGCTTCCAGCGCCCACACTTCCATCTCCCCGAAACGCTGACCACCGAACTGCGCCTTGCCACCCAGCGGCTGCTGGGTAACCAGGCTGTAGGAACCAGTGGAACGCGCGTGCATCTTGTCGTCCACCAAGTGGTTCAGCTTCAGCATGTACATGTAGCCAACGGTGACCGGGCGCTCGAACTTGTTGCCGGTACGGCCGTCGAACAGCTGCATCTGGCCGCTTTCCGGCATGTCTGCCAGTTTCAGCATGGCCTTGATTTCGCTTTCCTTGGCGCCGTCGAACACCGGGGTGGCCATAGGAACGCCGCCCTTGAGGTTCTTCGCCAGATCCAGGATTTCCTGATCGGAGAAGGTTTCCAGCTGCTCTTGACGACCACCGATCTCGTTGTAGATCTCGGTCAGGAACTTGCGCAGATCAGCTACCTTACGCTGCTCTTCGAGCATGGTGTTGATCTTCTCGCCCAGCCCCTTGGCCGCTAGGCCCAGGTGGGTTTCGAGAATCTGACCAACGTTCATGCGCGACGGTACACCCAGAGGGTTGAGTACCACATCCACCGGCGTACCGTTGGCGTCGTGCGGCATGTCCTCGACAGGCATGATCACCGAGACCACACCCTTGTTACCGTGACGACCAGCCATCTTGTCACCCGGCTGGATGCGACGGCGAATGGCCAGGTAGACCTTGACGATCTTCAGAACGCCTGGAGCCAGGTCATCGCCTTGCTGCAGCTTGCGCTTCTTGTCTTCGAACTTGTCGTCCAGCAGACGGCGACGATCGACGATGTAGGCCTGGGCCTTCTCGAGCTGCTCGTTCAGCGCGTCTTCGGCCATGCGCAGTTTGAACCACTGGCCATGTTCCAGGCCGTCGAGGACCTCGTGGGTGACCTCGGTGCCTTTCTTCAGCCCAGCGCCGCCTTCGACGATCTGACCCATCAGAGCCGAGCGCAGACGTTCGAAGGTCGCGCCTTCGACGATGCGGAACTCTTCGTTCAGGTCCTTGCGGATTTCGTCCAGCTGGCTCTTCTCGATCGACAGTGCACGAGCATCACGCTCGACACCGTCACGGGTGAAGACCTGTACGTCGATGACGGTACCCTTGGTGCCGGTAGGCACGCGCAGGGAAGTGTCCTTAACGTCGCTGGCCTTCTCGCCGAAGATCGCACGCAGCAGTTTTTCTTCCGGAGTCAGCTGGGTCTCGCCTTTCGGAGTGACCTTGCCGACCAGGATGTCGCCGGCGCCGACTTCAGCACCTACGTAAACGATACCGGCTTCGTCCAGCTTGTTCAGCGCCGCTTCACCCACGTTCGGGATGTCGGCAGTGATTTCCTCTGGGCCAAGCTTGGTGTCACGGGCCACGCAGGTCAGTTCCTGGATGTGGATCGTGGTGAAGCGATCTTCCTGAACCACACGCTCGGACAGGCAGATGGAGTCTTCGAAGTTGAAGCCGTTCCACGCCATGAACGCGATGCGCATGTTCTGACCCAGCGCCAGTTCACCCATGTCGGTGGACGGGCCGTCGGCCATGATGTCGCTGCGCTGAACCACGTCACCTTTGTTCACCAGCGGACGCTGGTTGATGCAGGTGTTCTGGTTCGAGCGGGTGTATTTGGTCAGGTTGTAGATGTCGACACCGGCTTCGCCAGTCTCGACTTCATCATCGGCAACCCGGACCACGATACGGCTGGCATCGACGGAGTCGATCACACCACCACGACGAGCCACGACGCAGACGCCGGAGTCACGGGCAACGTTGCGCTCCATGCCGGTACCTACCAGCGGCTTGTCGGCACGCAGGGTCGGTACAGCCTGACGCTGCATGTTCGAGCCCATCAACGCACGGTTGGCGTCGTCGTGCTCGAGGAACGGAATCAGCGATGCCGCTACCGAAACAACCTGCTTGGGCGAAACGTCCATCAGGGTGACGTCTTCCGGCGCCTTGACGGTGAATTCGTTCAAGTGACGCACTGCAACCAGCTCGTCGATCAGGACTTTCTTGTCGTTCATCGTGGCCGAGGCCTGAGCGATCACGTGATCGGCTTCTTCGATGGCGGACAGGAAAACGATCTCGTCGGTGACCAAAGCGTCTTTCACCACACGGTACGGGCTTTCCAGGAAGCCGTACTGGTTGGTGCGCGCATAGGCCGCCAGGGAGTTGATCAGACCGATGTTCGGACCTTCCGGCGTCTCGATCGGGCACACGCGACCGTAGTGCGTCGGGTGAACGTCACGCACTTCGAAGCCGGCACGTTCACGGGTCAGACCGCCAGGGCCAAGTGCGGAGACACGACGCTTGTGGGTGATCTCGGACAGCGGGTTGTTCTGGTCCATGAACTGCGACAGCTGGCTGGAACCGAAGAACTCTTTCACCGCGGCAGCAACTGGCTTGGCGTTGATCAGGTCCTGCGGCATCAAGCCTTCGCTTTCAGCCATCGACAGGCGTTCCTTGACCGCACGCTCGACACGCACCAGGCCTACACGGAACTGGTTCTCGGCCATCTCGCCTACGCAGCGAACACGACGGTTACCCAAGTGGTCGATGTCATCGACGATGCCTTTGCCGTTGCGGATGTCGACCAGGGTCTTCAATACGGCAACGATGTCTTCCTTGCTCAGAACACCCGAACCTTCGATCTCGGTACGACCGATACGACGGTTGAACTTCATCCGGCCGACCGCAGACAGGTCATAGCGCTCGGGGCTGAAGAACAGGTTGTTGAACAGGGTCTCGGCGGCATCCTTGGTTGGAGGCTCGCCTGGACGCATCATGCGGTAGATTTCCACCAGCGCTTCAAGCTGGTTGCCCGTGGAGTCGATCTTCAAGGTATCGGAGATGAACGGACCACAGTCGATATCGTTGGTATACAACGTTTCGATGCGAACGACCTGCGCCTTGGCGATCTTGAGCAGAAGGTCGGTGGTCAGTTCGGTGTTGCACTCGCACAGGATCTCGCCGGTCGCCGGATGCACGATGGCCTTGGCCGTGGTGCGACCCAGAACGTAGTCCAGCGGGACTTCCAACTGCTTGATGTTGGCTTTTTCGATCTGGTTGATGTGTCGGGCAGTGATACGACGGCCTTGCTCGACAATGACCTTGCCTTTCTCGTCGAGGATATCGAGAACGGCGATTTCACCGCGCAGGCGCTGGGGCACCAGTTCCAGGCTGAGCAGTTCGCCCTGCACGTGGAATACGTTGGTGGTGTAGAACGCATCCAGGACTTGCTCGGTGCTGTAGCCCAGAGCGCGCAGCAGTACCGAGGCAGGGAGCTTGCGACGACGGTCGATACGGACGAATACACAGTCTTTCGGATCGAATTCGAAGTCCAGCCAGGAGCCACGGTAAGGAATGATACGGGCGGAATAGAGCAGCTTGCCCGAGCTGTGCGTCTTGCCACGGTCGTGGTCGAAGAACACACCCGGCGAACGGTGCAGCTGGGAAACGATGACGCGCTCGGTACCGTTGATTACGAAGGTACCGTTCTCTGTCATCAGGGGGATTTCCCCCATATAGACTTCCTGCTCCTTGATGTCCTTGATCGCTTTGTTCGACGATTCTTTGTCGAAAATGATCAGGCGCACTTTCACGCGCAGCGGCACAGCGTAGGTCACGCCACGCAGTACGCACTCTTTGACGTCAAAGGCCGGTTCGCCCAGACGATAACCAACGTACTCCAGAGCAGCGTTGCCGGAGTAGCTGATGATCGGGAAAACGGATTTGAAGGCCGCATGCAGACCGACATCACGGAACTGGTCCTTGGTCGCGCCCGCCTGCAAGAATTCGCGATACGAATCCAGCTGGATAGCCAAGAGGTACGGTACGTCCATGACGTCCGGCAACTTGCTAAAGTCCTTGCGGATACGTTTTTTCTCAGTATATGAGTAAGCCATCAGCGTTCCCCAGCTTGGTCACCTGCTTGTGGCTTCTCCCGACGGGAGCAGCCAGAAAATCGTGCAAACCCCGTGGTTTGCGCCACCCTCGGGTGGTTACAGCGCGTTGCCGGCGTCGACCTGATCGACTGCCAGTAACGGAAAAAGGCCGGTGGCATGAGCCACCAGCCATCAGCCTTTCGCTTGACGCTCGGGCTGGAGACGCAAGGTCGATGCTTACTTCAGCTCGACTTTGGCGCCTGCTTCTTCCAGCGTTGCTTTGGCTTTGTCGGCTGCGTCTTTGGCAACAGCTTCCAGAACCATGGCAGGAGCGCCGTCAACTACAGCCTTGGCTTCTTTCAGGCCCAGACCGGTCAGTTCACGAACTGCCTTGATCACGTTTACTTTCTTCTCGCCAGCTTCCAGCAGCATGACGTTGAATTCGGTTTGCTCTTCAGCAACAACTGCAGCAGCAGCTGGGCCAGCAGAAGCAGCGGCAGCAGAAACGCCGAATTTTTCTTCGAAAGCTTTGATCAGCTCAACAACCTGCAGAACCGACATTTCAGCTACGGCGTTGAGGATATCGTCTTGGGAGATAGACATTGCTGTATTTCCTGAATTGGGGGACGGCCTACACGGCCATCGAAATAAACAAAAAAGCGCGAGAGAAAATGCTCAGACTCAGGCTGCAGCAGCTTCTTTTTGCTCGCGAACTGCGGCCAGAGTACGAGCCAGCTTGCTGGTAGCGCCTTGAATCACGCTCATCAGCTGCGAAATGGCTTCGTTACGGGTCGGCAGTGTTGCCAGTACGTCGATTTGGTTAGCTGCGAGGAACTTGCCCTCGAACGCAGCTGCCTTGATCTCGAACTTGTCCTGACCCTTGGCGAATTCCTTGAACAAGCGAGCAGCAGCACCCGGGTGTTCGGTGGAAAATGCGATCAGGGTCGGGCCGGTGAACACGTCGTTGAGGACACTGTATTCAGTGTCGGCAACAGCGCGCTTGAGCAGGGTGTTACGTACGACACGTACGTATACGCCAGCTTCACGAGCCTCTTTACGGAGTCCGGTCATAGCGCCTACTGTCACACCACGGGCATCAGCCACGACAGCGGACAGAGCAGCTTTGGCAGCCTCGTTGACTTCAGCGACGATGGCCTTCTTGTCTTCGAGATTAATTGCCACGGGTTTAACTCCTGCTTGTTACCGTTTCATCTGGCCGAAGCCGGATGTCGTTTTGGTGTCTGATTCGGTAAGGAACCGGGAGCACCATCTGCGTAGGCTTGAGGTTTAAGGCTTGCGCCGCCTACGGTCTTGGATAGCCCCCGCCAGGCAGGGACCCCAATTTTTCAGCCAATGGCACGGTCACCCGCGCCACCGACAAAGTCTTACGCGTCCAGCGAGCCTTGGTCGATGACCAGACCTGGGCCCATGGTGGTGCTCAGGGTGACGCGCTTGACGTAGATACCTTTCGAGGAAGCCGGCTTGATACGCTTGAGATCGGCGATCAGGGCTTCAACGTTTTCCTTCAGCTTGACGGCGTCGAAACCGACCTTGCCAACGGAAGTGTGGATGATGCCGTTCTTGTCGGTGCGGTAGCGAACCTGACCAGCCTTGGCATTCTTGACGGCGTTGGCGACGTCTGGCGTCACGGTACCGACTTTCGGGTTAGGCATCAGGCCACGTGGACCGAGGATCTGACCCAACTGACCAACAACGCGCATGGCATCCGGGGATGCGATGACAACGTCATAGTTCAGGTCGCCGCCTTTCATTTCGGCAGCCAGATCGTCCATGCCCACGCGGTCTGCGCCGGCAGCCAGAGCGGCCTCGGCAGCTGGACCCTGGGTGAACACCGCAACACGTACGGTCTTGCCAGTGCCGTGCGGCAGCACAGTAGCGCTACGTACGACCTGGTCGGATTTACGTGGGTCAACGCCCAGGTTCACAGCCACGTCAACGGACTCGCTGAACTTGACGGTGGACAGTTCGGTCAGCAGCGCAGCTGCGTCTTCGAAGTTGTACAACTTGCCTGCTTCGATCTTGGAAGCAATAGCTTTTTGGCGCTTGGTCAGCTTAGCCATTACACACCCTCCACGTTGAGGCCCATGGAGCGAGCAGAACCGGCGATGGTACGCACGGCTGCTTCCATGTCAGCGGCAGTCAGGTCCGCATTCTTGGCTTTTGCGATATCTTCGAGCTGAGCGCGAGTCACGGTACCGACTTTGACGGTGTTCGGACGAGCCGAGCCGCTGGTCAGACCGGCTGCTTTCTTCAGCAATACCGAAGCAGGGGTGCTTTTGGTTTCGAAGGTGAAGCTGCGGTCACTGTATACAGTGATGATTACAGGAGTCGGCAGGCCGGCTTCTTGACCCTGGGTACGGGCGTTGAAGGCCTTGCAGAATTCCATGATGTTCACGCCGTGCTGGCCCAGAGCCGGGCCGACGGGCGGGCTAGGGTTGGCCTGGCCGGCCTTTACTTGCAGCTTGATGTAAGCCGTGATTTTCTTAGCCATGAGCTACTCCACTATTGGGTACGAGCGCCTTTCGGCTCCCCAGTTGCTTGCGTTTTATCCCAGTGACGACAAAACCCCGCAGCTTACGCCTGCGGGGTATGGGATCCGTTTCCAATCAGACCTTTTCGACCTGACTGAACTCGAGCTCTACCGGAGTAGAGCGACCGAAAATGAGCACCGCGACCTGGATCCGGCTCTTTTCGTAATTGACTTCTTCGACGGTACCGTTGAAATCCGCGAAAGGACCATCGGTCACGCGAACCACTTCGCCCGGCTCGAACAGCGTCTTTGGCTTGGGCTTGTCGCTACCATCAGCAACGCGACGCAGGATAGCCTCAGCTTCCTTATCGGTGATCGGAGCCGGCTTGTCAGCCGTGCCGCCGATGAAACCCATGACCCGAGGCGTGTCCTTGACCAAGTGCCAAGTACCTTCGTTCATGTCCATCTGAACCAGCACATAGCCTGGAAAGAACTTGCGTTCGCTTTTACGCTTCTGGCCATTTCGCATCTCGACCACTTCTTCAGTGGGGACGAGAATTTCGCCAAAACCGTCTTCCATACCAGCCAGCTTTACACGCTCGATCAAAGAGCGCATAACATGCTTCTCGTAACCCGAGTAAGCATGCACAACGTACCAACGCTTAGCCACGGGACACCCTTAGCCAACAATCAAGGAAACAAGCCAGCCGAGCAGGGAATCGAGCCCCCACAACAGCAACGCCATGACCAGAACGACCGCGACTACGATCAGCGTGGTCTGTGTGGTCTCTTGGCGAGTCGGCCAAACGACTTTACGTATTTCGGTGCGCGCTTCCTTAGCCAGGATGAAGAACGACTTGCCTTTGGCAGTCTGCAGCGCCACATAGGCAGCCACAGCGGCAATGGCGAGAAGCGCAAGCACCCGGTACAGGATCGGCGACGCGGAGTAGTACTGATTACCAACCACGCCAACCACAACCAAAGCGATAACAACGAGCCACTTCAGCAGATCGAAACGAGATTCTGGGGCTTCAGCCTTGGGAGTCATCTAGGAGGATCCTGTGAAAAGAAAGCCAGACACACCGAGTGAATCTGGCAGGTCAGGAGGGAATCGAACCCCCAACCTACGGTTTTGGAGACCGTCGCTCTGCCAATTGAGCTACTGACCTAAAACAAATCAGGCCGAACATTATGCCGACCCGGGAAAGCTATTTCAACACCTGATTGGACCGCCATGCTACACAAGGACATATCAATCATCCCTGGCACAGACCTCACAACCCAAGATGCCAACAGCAGAGATGTGCGACACCCACAGGAGCAACACACATCTACCATTAAAACAAAGGCAGATATTTTCATATCTGCCTTGCAAAAATGGAGCTCTTGAGCGGATTTGAACCGCTGACCTCACCCTTACCAAGGGTGTGCTCTACCAACTGAGCTACAAGAGCTTGAAACCATGCACAAACAGCAAACTTGGAGCGGGTAGCGGGAATCGAACCCGCATCATCAGCTTGGAAGGCTGAGGTTCTACCACTAAACTATACCCGCGGAGCTTGCAGCTCACGCTAAAAATGGTGGAGGGAGAAGGATTCGAACCTTCGAAGTCGTAGACGTCAGATTTACAGTCTGATCCCTTTGGCCGCTCGGGAACCCCTCCTTAACGTGGCGGCATTTTACGCTATGCCACCTCACTGTCAAGCTTTTTCTCATTAAAATCTTGAGGTTAGCTACATCGACAGCTGTTTCACTGCGCCGGGCTTTCGCACCATCGCTGTGAAGCGGGCGCCATTCTATGCAAACGATCCGTACCTGGCAATACCCCAGCTCAGATTATTTCATGTTTTAAGTCATTGAATTCATTGGGACCGAACGTATGCCTTGTCACCACTGGCGGTTCGCTCATCGCACGCTCGGGCAAATACGCCAAGTGCCGCCCATGAGAATGCTCAGCGCTGGGTTTCAGGCTTTTCGTTCAGCAGCTGGATGTGGTGCCGCTCACCTTTGTAGGTAGAGAGAGGGGCCAGCTCCTTGGGGCGCACGGGAAGCTCCTGGTGGTGCCAGCCGGCGTAGAACACGTTCAGAACCAACAGCAGTAGTACAAGCCAGCGCATTGTCACCCCTCCCTCGAATCACGCGCGGCGGGCGCCCCGCTGTCTTCTACAAGACGCAGGCTGAGCTCTCCGCCACTGAACACCTGCTCGGTGTCGTCCACAGAAAGGCGCAGGCCGCCTTGTCCATCTATTCCCAGCACCCGGCCTTCAATGGCCTTCGACCCGGCACTGAGGACAACAGCCCTGCCCTGCCAAGCATGCAGCCCCTCCCACTCCTCACGCAACTGCTCGAACCCCGACAGTGCGTGACGCTCCAGGTGACTGCGAAGCTGCGCATTGAGCTCGACAACCAACTCATTGCGATCAACCAGGCTCATCCGCTGCAGGCGTACAGAGGTCCAGGGCCGATCCACCGCCGTGTTCTGCCTCATGTTCACGTTGATACCAATACCGATGACTACATGACATACATCACTGGGATCGCCAACCAGCTCCAGCAGTATCCCTGCGAGCTTCTTTTCTCCCACCAGAATATCGTTTGGCCATTTGAGCCTTGCCTCGCCTACGCCCTGCGCATGCAGCGCTCGGACCACGGCAAGTCCCACCACAAGGCTCAAGCCTTCCAGGCGAGCCATTCCCCCCTCGATACGCAGCGCCAGGCTGTAGTAGAGATTTTGCGCATACGGACTCACCCATGGCCTGCCCCGCCGCCCTCTACCTGCGGTTTGCCGCTCTGCCAGGATCAACAGCGGCATCTGGCATGCGTCAGCGACGGCACGCAATGCTTCGGCATTGGTGGAGTCGACGCTATGCATGACACGAAGCGTCCAGCCCGCAGGGGCGCTTGCCGCGAGTACCTCGCTGGAGAGCACGGAGACAGGGTCGGCCAGGCGATAGCCTTTACCGCGCACCTTGTGCACCTCGATGTCCAGCTCCGCCTGCAGTTGCTGCAGTTGTTTCCACACAGCACTGCGACTGACCCCCAAGGCCACGCCCAACGCTTCGCCCGAGTGAAAATGACCGTCTTTCAGTAGATCCAGCAATGGTGACATAGCGAACTCGGCGTCTCGGTAGGGCGCAATGATAGCGATGACGAAGACTGATTTGAAACGCTAAAAAGACAAAACCCCTACCTGCTCGCGCAGATAGGGGTTTCGGAATTGAATCTTGACGATGACCTACTCTCACATGG
>NZ_JACYVB010000006.1:0-355636 GCF_014842095.1 Pseudomonas sp. CFBP 13719
CGGTGGGTTGATTCTTTCGTCTCAACCGAGGCGCGCATTCTACGCTAGCCTCACTTTCTGTCAAGTGTTTATTTTGAAGTATTTGGCCAGAAACCTGAACAACTTCAAACACTTGACTCGCTTCGATCACTCGTCAGCGGGAGGCGAATTCTACAGCGTTTCAAACTGCTGTCAACTGCCTTTTTCACCGCTTCCGACCTTGAAGATCGAAACCTCTCCAGCTCTCTGAAACGGACAACTCATTGATTAACAAAGAGTTTATCGTTTCGGCTGCGCCGGAAGTGGGGCGAATTATAGAGCGATTCTGGCGAGCGTCAATAGCCAATACGGATAAAGTTCAAGAAATATAAAATGGGCAATATATTGCTCATTTCATCCGCCTTGGCCATGATACGCCGCACGCATGCCTTTCACATCTGCCAAGTAGCCGACACATGACTCCGCCTTCGCTGACCACCAAGCTCTACCCTATCGCTCTTCTTATTATAGCCATGGCGTCCATCCAGACTGGTGCCTCGCTGGCCAAGGGCATGTTTCCCTTGATAGGTGCACAAGGTACGACCGCTTTGCGCCTGATCTTCGCCAGCCTGTTCATGCTGGTACTGCTGCGCCCATGGCGCGCCCGGCTGACCTGGACGACGCTGAAGACCGTGATGATCTACGGTATCGCCCTGGGCTGCATGAACCTGCTCTTCTATATGTCGCTGCGCACCGTCCCGCTGGGGATCGCCGTGGCCCTGGAGTTCACTGGGCCATTGGCGGTAGCCATTCTGGCTTCGCGCAAGGCTGTGGATTTTGCCTGGGTCGCTCTGGCGGTCGTCGGGCTGCTGTTGTTGATACCCATAGGCGAGGCCGAGGCCGGGCTTGATCCAGTCGGCGTCTGTTATGCGCTGGGTGCTGGCGTGTGCTGGGCGTTGTACATCCTGTATGGCCAGAAGGCCGGCGCCGACAATGGCGTACAGACTGCCGCATTGGGGGTGATGATCGCGGCGGTGTTCATCGCGCCGATCGGCATCGCGCACGCGGGCACCGCGTTGCTCGACATGGCGCTGATGCCGACCGCCATCGCCGTGGCAATCCTGTCCACGGCGCTGCCCTATAGCCTCGAGATGGTCGCGCTGACCCGCCTGCCGGCCCGCACCTTTGGCACGTTGATGAGCATGGAGCCGGCCATTGGCGCGTTGTCGGGGCTGGTGTTCCTGCATGAAGTGCTGAGCACTACCCAATGGCTGGCAATTGGCGCGATCATCATGGCCTCTGTCGGGGCCACGTTGACGATTCGCGCTGAACACGCTCCTGCGGTGGCTGCGGACTGACCCGGCTTTTCACACCGGCAGAGTACGCTCCCGCAGCCACGCCAGGGAGGCGCCTGCCAGCAGCGGTGCCACTCGCCGCTCCACTTCAGCATGATAGTCATTGAGCCATCGGCGCTCTGCTGTCGACAACTCGTGAACATCTATGCAGCGCGTATCGATCGGGCATAGGGTCAAGGTTTCGAAGTCGAGGAACTGGCCGAAGTCGCTTTGCCCGGCTTCGCGGGTGAGGACCAGATTCTCGATACGCACACCCCAACACCCGGGACGGTAGGTGCCCGGTTCGATCGACGTGATCATGCCCGGCAGCATGGCTGTCTGCGGTGTAGTCGGGGCTTGATAGGCAATGACCTGCGGCCCTTCGTGGACATTCATGAAATAACCCACCCCATGACCAGTGCCGTGTCCATAGTCGACCTGATCGGCCCAGATGGGCGCGCGTGCGATGGCATCGAGCAAGGGCGAAAGGATTCCCTTGGGGAAAGTGGCGCGTGACAGGGCGATCATCCCTTGCAGAACCCTGGTGCAATCCGCCCGCTGTTGCGGCGTTGGCGTACCGACCGGAATCATCCGGGTTATGTCGGTGGTACCGCCCAGGTACTGCCCGCCGGAGTCGATCAACAGCAGACCGTCACCCTCGATCACGGCATGGGCCTGTTCGGTGGCGCGGTAATGCGGCATCGCGCCGTTGGCGTTGAACGCCGCGATGGTCGAGAAGCTCAGCGAGACGAAGTTTGGCCGACGTGTGCGCGCCGCCGTGAGCCGCTCGTCGATGGTCAACTCGGTTATCCGTTCACGCCCCCAGGCGCCCTCCAGCCACGCGAAGAACTCGCACAGCGCTGCCCCGTCCTGCTCCATGGCATGGCGGATATGCTCCGCTTCAGGTGCAGTCTTGCGCGACTTGCTCAGGGTCGTCGGATTGAGTGCTTCGATCAGGGCCACGCCCGCGCCGAGGTTTTCGATGATGCCAACGGTGACGCGAGCCGGATCGAGCAGAAGCTTCTCGCCTACCGGTATAGCGGCAAGGGCCGACGCGATATCGGTGTATTCGCGAACCTCTATGCCGTCCTGCGCCAGGCTGTCACGCACGGCGGTATCGACCCTGGACCCTGCCGTGAACAAGGTCGCCGAACGCTCGCCGATCAAGGCGAATGCGACGAAGACCGGGTTATAGGGTACGTCCGACCCGCGCAGGTCAAACAGCCAGGCGATGTCGTCAAGGGTTGCCAATAGATGCCACTGAGCCCCGTGCGCCTGAATCTGCTCACGCAGCGTCTTCAGTTTTTCACCGCGCTCGCGCACGGCGTAGGGTGCGGCGTGTGCGTAGACCGGTTGCGCAGGCAGTGCCGGGCGATCGGGCCAGGCCTGAGCGAAAAGGTCGGTATCGGTACGCAGTGACGCACCTGTCTGCTGGAGCTTTTCTCGCAACTGCCGTGCGGCGGCAATTGCCATGACCGCGCCGTCGACCGCAACCGTACCGCCTGCGCGCACCTGAGTGCCCAACCAATCCAGTGGGCCCGGCTGCCCTGCGATCAGCTTGACCAACTCGATGCCGCTGTCGGCGAGTTCGACCCGCGCCTGCTCCCAATAGCGACTGTCGGCCCAGAGACCGGCGAAATCGGCGGTCACAATCAGGGTTCCGACCGAACCTTGGAACCCGGACAACCATTGGCGGGCCTGCCAGTGCTCCGGCAGGTATTCGGATAGATGTGGGTCCGCCGAAGGTACCAGCAAGGCATCTATGCCCTCGCGGAGCATGAGCGCGCGCATGTGGCGCAAGCGCTCGGCAACAGGAAAGCTGGCGGAAGGTGTCAGGCTCATTCGGGCTCCGGTTCGGGTGCTGGATCTTGTAGGCGGATCTTGTAGGCAGATCTTGTAGGCGAATAATGGCGAAGGCAGCAGCGCGGGGCAACCTCGGGCAAGGACGCTTCGCACCTCTCGACACCGTTGCGGTCACCTTGCAGCCTTGAGGCGTTCAGATGACGACGTTACGGACGAAGCGGACCGCCGTTTCGCTGTCGTTGCGGTACGCGTAGGGCTGATTGCTTGGGTAGACGAAAAACTCACCGGCCGCCAGTTCACGGGTGCGGCCCGCCAATATGACGGTGAGGCGTCCCTCGCAGACGTAGATCTGTTCGCTCCAACCCTCGGCGTCCGCCTCCGATGCGTAGGATTCGCCAGGCTGCAGCAGCCATTCCCAGAGCTCTACCTCCTTGCTGGCCACCGTACTGGCCAGGAGCACAGCCCTGCTGCCCGGCAAGGTGCCGACCCACGCCAGCTCGTTGATACGGCTGGGGTCGCGGTTCTCGCCGGGCTGGATGAGGTCGCTGAAGGCAACATCCAGCGCTTGCGCGACGCGATCCAGGGTGGTCAGGCTGACGTTGTTGTCACCGGCTTCGATGGCCACCAGCATGCGGCGGCTGACACCGGAGTGTTCCGCGAGAGCCGCCTGGGAAAGTCCGGCGGCCTGACGCAGGCGGCGCACGTTGTGGCTGACATGCTGAAGCACCGAAGCCTTGGAACTGGGGTCTTTGACCAAAGGGATTCGCGCTCGCTGTGTGTAGCCCCGCTGATCGACACAATCCTGGCGGAGCTAACGGTGGTAAAAATTTGTCATAAAAAAACAAGTCGTTACAGCATGCCTGTACGATTCTGCCACAGCTTGCGGGTTGGTGATCACCCAGTGACCCCGTATGATCGTTTTCAATATTCCTGCAGATTAGAAGCCTATGTCCTTGATAGTACTATTGCTTCTGCCCTTCGTAGGCAGTTGCGTGGCAGCCATTCTGCCGCACAACGCGCGCAACGCCGAGTCGCTTCTGGCTGGACTGGTTGCCCTGGTCGGCACGGTACAGGTAGCCATGCTGTATCCGCAAATCGCCAACGGCGGTGTGATACGCGAGGAATTCCTCTGGCTGCCCAGTCTCGGGCTCAACCTGGTGCTACGCCTGGACGGCTTCGCCTGGCTCTTTTCCCTGCTGGTGCTGGGCATCGGCACGCTGGTGGCGCTCTATGCGCGCTACTACATGTCTCCGCAGGATCCCGTACCACGCTTCTTCGCCTTTTTCCTGGCCTTCATGGGCGCCATGCTCGGCCTGGTGATCTCCGGCAACTTGATCCAGATGGTGTTCTTCTGGGAACTGACCAGCCTGTTCTCCTTTCTTCTGATCGGCTACTGGCATCATCGCGCCGATGCACGCCGCGGCGCCTACATGGCGCTCATGGTGACCGGCGCGGGTGGCCTGTGCCTGCTGGCCGGGGTGCTGTTGCTGGGTCATATCGTCGGCAGCTACGATCTGGACAAGGTGCTCGTTGCAGGCGACGCCATCCGCGCGCACGCGCTGTATCCGGTCATGCTGACCTTGGTCCTGCTGGGCGCGCTCACCAAAAGCGCACAGTTTCCGTTTCATTTCTGGCTGCCCCACGCAATGGCAGCGCCAACACCGGTTTCCGCTTACCTGCACTCGGCAACCATGGTCAAGGCCGGGGTGTTTCTGCTGGCGCGGCTGTGGCCATCGCTGTCGGGAAGCGAACAATGGTTCTGGATAGTGAGCGGCGCGGGGGCATGTACCCTCGTGCTGGGCGCCTATGCGGCGATGTTCCAGAACGACCTGAAAGGCCTCTTGGCCTACTCGACGATCAGCCACCTGGGCCTCATCACTTTGCTGCTCGGGCTCAACAGCCCGCTGGCCGCCGTGGCGGCGGTGTTCCACATTCTCAATCATGCGACGTTCAAGGCGTCGCTGTTCATGGCAGCGGGCATCATTGACCACGAGAGCGGCACGCGGGACATACGCCGCCTGAGTGGGCTTTTTCGTCTCATTCCGTTTACGGCCACGCTGGCCATGGTCGCAAGCGCATCCATGGCAGGTGTGCCATTGATGAACGGCTTCCTGTCCAAAGAAATGTTCTTCGCGGAAACGGTCTTCATAAGCTCCACCGCCTGGGTCGAGATCGCTCTGCCAGTGGTGGCAACGCTGGCCGGTATCTTCAGCGTCGCTTATTCGCTGCGTTTCACGGTGGACGTCTTCTTCGGTCCGAAAGCGACCGATCTGCCCCACGTTCCCCACGAGCCACCACGCTGGATGCGTGCGCCGGTGGAATTACTCGTGCTGACCTGCCTGGTGGTCGGCATCTTTCCCGCGCAATCGGTGGCGCCTTTCCTTGCCGCAGCGGCATTGCCGGTGGTGGGCGGTGAGCTGCCCGAATACAGCCTGGCGATCTGGCACGGCTGGAACGCGCCGATGGTCATGAGCTTGATCGCAATGGGTGCAGGGGTGCTGCTGTATGTACTGTTGCGCAACCAGTTCCGTCACGGTCGCCTGCGTTATCCTCCGGTGATCGAACGGTTCAATGGCAAGCGCCTGTTCGAGCGTTCGCAGGTGGTGATGATGCGGCTGGCGCGAAGGGCGGAACTGCTGTTGACTACCCGACGCCTGCAGGCGCAGCTGTTCATGCTGGTACTGGTAGCCGTGTTGGCAGGCATGGCGCCGATGCTGTACAGCGGCCTGAGTTGGGGTGATCGACCCAAAATCCCGGGGTCGGGTGTCTTCGTGATTCTCTGGCTGATCGCCATTGCCTGCGCGCTTGGCGCGGCCTGGCAGGCGAAATACCATCGATTGGCCGCCTTGACCATGGTCAGCGTATGCGGGCTGATGACTTGCGTCACGTTCGTCTGGTTCTCGGCGCCCGACCTGGCGCTCACGCAACTGGTGGTCGAAGTGGTGACCACGGTGTTGATATTGCTGGGGCTGCGCTGGCTGCCCCGACGGATCGAGGAAGTCGCTCCGTCGCGAGCCACCCTGGATCGCGCCAAGCTGCGGCGTCTGCGCGATCTGGTGCTGGCCCTGGTCGTGGGCGGCGGCATGGCGCTGTTGTCCTATTCGATGCTCACCCGCGCCACACCCAACTTCATTTCCGAGTTCTACCTGAGCCGTGCCCTGCCCCAGGGCGGCGGGACCAACGTGGTCAACGTAATGCTGGTGGATTTCCGCGGCTTCGACACCCTGGGCGAGATCACGGTTCTTGCGGCCGTGGCGCTGACCGTGTTCGCCCTGCTACGACGCTTCCGCCCACCCAAGGAAAGCATGCAGTTGCCTGCGCAGCAGCGCTCACTGGCGCCTGACGTGGTAACCGACCTCATCAACCCACGTGGCGCGGACGATACGGCGCTGGGCTTCATGATGGTTCCGGCGGTTCTGGTCCGCCTGTTGCTGCCGGTGGCCGTAATCGTGTCGATGTACCTGTTCATGCGCGGACACAATCAACCGGGCGGCGGCTTCGTCGCCGGCCTGGTGCTGTCGGTAGCGTTCATCCTGCAGTACATGGTGGCAGGCACGCAGTGGGTCGAGGCCCAGATGCGTCTGCGTCCGTTGCGCTGGATGGGTACTGGGTTGCTGTTCGCGACCGTCACCGGATTGGGAGCGATTGCACTGGGCTATCCATTCCTGACAACGCATACGGCGCACGTCCACTTGCCGCTGCTGGGTGATTTGCATATGGCCAGCGCACTGTTCTTCGACATTGGTGTATTTACCGTGGTGGTGGGCTCAACCCTGCTGATTCTGACCGCCCTGGGTCACCAGTCGGTGCGCGGTCATCGGCCGTCCAGCCTGCCCAAGGGCATTGCCCCAAAAGGAGCCGTCTGATGGAAGAAGTGATTGCAATCGCAATCGGCGTCCTGGCTGCGTCAGGTGTCTGGCTGATCCTGCGTCCGCGGACGTTCCAGGTGGTCATGGGCCTGTGCCTGTTGTCTTACGGAGTCAACCTGTTCATCTTCAGCATGGGCAGCCTGTTCATCGGCAAAGAGCCGATCATCAAGGAAGGGGTGCCGCAGGACCTGCTCAACTACACCGACCCCCTGCCCCAGGCACTGGTGCTGACGGCCATCGTCATCAGTTTCGCGATGACCGCGCTGTTCCTGGTGGTGTTGCTGGCATCGCGGGGCCTGACCGGCACTGACCACGTAGACGGCCGGGAGCCCAAGGAATGAGCTGGATGCCCCATCTGATCGTTGCGCCCATCATCCTGCCACTGTTCACGGCAGCGCTGATGATGCTGCTCGGAGAAAAACACCGCCCGCTGAAAGCACGGATCAACGTCATATCCAGCATGATGGGACTGGCGATAGCCTGTTACCTGATGTGGTGGGTGCAGGATCAAGGCCAGGCCAGCTCGATTGGCGTGTACCTGCCCGGCAACTGGCAGGTGCCATTCGGTATCGTGCTGGTAGTGGATAGACTGTCGGCATTGATGCTGGTGCTGACGGGCATCATCGGGGTCTGTGCCCTGCTGTTCGCCATGGCGCGCTGGGATCGGGCCGGCGCCAGCTTCCATGCGTTGTTCCAGATCCAGCTGATGGGGCTCTATGGAGCGTTCCTGACCGCAGACCTGTTCAACCTGTTCGTGTTCTTCGAAGTGCTCCTGGCTGCGTCCTACGGCCTGATGCTGCACGGTTCCGGCAGGGCGAGGGTGTCGGCAGGCCTGCACTACATCGCAATCAACCTGCTGGCCTCGTCGCTGTTCCTGATCGGCGCAGCAATGATCTACGGCGTCACGGGCACCCTTAACATGGCGGACCTGGCATTGAAGATTCCGCTGGTGCCCGAGGCGGATCGCGGCTTGCTGCATGCCGGTGCGGCCATTCTGGCGACAGCTTTCCTGGCCAAGGCGGGCATGTGGCCACTGAATTTCTGGCTGGTGCCGGCCTACTCCGCCGCCAGTGCGCCGGTTGCGGCTCTCTTTGCCATCATGACCAAAGTGGGTTTCTACACCCTGCTGCGACTGTGGACCCTGTTGTTCTCCGGACAGGCCGGTGCCTCGGCGCACTTCGGCGGCCAATGGTTGATCTACGGTGGGCTGGCGACCATCGCCGTGGCCGCGGTGTGCATCGTTGCGGCGCAGCGCCTGGAGCGCATGGCCAGCCTCAGCATCATGGTCTCGGCGGGCATCCTGCTGGCGGCCATCGGTTTCGGGCAGAGCGGCTTGATCGGCGCCGCACTCTTCTATCTGGTCAGCTCGACATTGGCGCTCAGCGCCCTGTTCCTGCTGGCCGAGCTGATCGAGCGTTCGCGCTCGGCCAACGAGATCCCTCTGGAATACGATGCCGATCCGCTGCCGGCAGCGGTCGAGGCTTTGCATCCGCCCAAGGGCATCAACCTGGATGACGAGCAGAAAGCCGTGGTGGGCCAGGTGATTCCATGGACCATGGCTTTCCTGGGCCTGAGCTTCATTGCCTGCGCACTGCTGATCATCGGCATGCCGCCGCTCTCCGGTTTCATCGGCAAGCTGAACCTGATTTCTGCACTGTTCAACCCGCAGGGTCTGGGTGTTGCCAGCGAGCAGACCTTGAGTGCGACAGCATGGGCCTATCTGGCGTTGCTGATCCTTTCCGGACTGGCCTCGTTGATCGCGCTGGCGCGGGTCGGCATGCAGCGCTTCTGGACGCCCCACGAGCGGCCTTCACCGTTGCTGCGGCTCAACGAATGCGTGCCAATCATGGTATTGCTGGGGCTTTGCGTCGTGCTGGCGATGCGCGCCGAGCCACTGTTGCGGTACACGGCGGACACGGCGGCGATGCTCGACGACCCCAAGCAATACGTGATGACCGTGCTGGGTGCTCAGCCGATACCCAGCCCGACTGCTGCCAGCCTGGAGGGTGAACCATGAATCGCCTGTTACCCGCCCCCCTGTTGTCGATTGCCCTCGCCGTGTTGTGGCTGCTGCTCAATGTGTCCCTGAGTGCCGGGAACCTGCTGCTCGCCGTGCTGCTTGGTTGGCTGGCGCCGTTGCTGATGTCTCCGCTGCGGCCCCAGGCAGTGCGGATCCGTCGGCCCATGGTGGTGCTGCAACTGCTGCTGCGCGTGGGCGGCGGCGTACTGGTTTCCAACCTGCAAGTGTTCTGGCGGGTTTGGACCATGGACGTTCGCGCGCCCCGTTCGGCCTTCGTAGAGATTCCGCTGCAACTGCACAATGCCAACGGCCTTGCCGCCCTGGCGGCCGTCGCCACCGTCATTCCCGGCACCGTGTGGTCCGAGCTGGCGCTGGATCGCAGCGTGCTGCTGATGCATGTGCTGGATCTGGATGACGAAGCGCAGTTCATCGAGGAATTCAAAGACACCTACGAACGCCCGCTGATGGAGATTTTTCAATGAGCGCATTGTTGTCCAACGCCATTGTCGCGAGCCTGTTCATCTTTGCCCTGGCCATGTTGCTGACCCTGGTGAGACTGTTCCGGGGGCCGTCGGCCCAGGATCGGGTACTGGCCCTGGATTACCTGTATATCCTGGCCATGCTGGTCATGCTGGTGCTGGGCATACGCTACGCCAGCGACACCTATTTCGAAGCAGCGCTGCTGATCGCCCTGTTCGGTTTCGTAGGCTCGTTTGCGCTGGCCAAATTCCTGCTGCGTGGAGAAGTCATCGAATGAACTCGGTACAGGTCCTGCCGTTCTGGGTGGAGGTGGCCACAGCTATACTATTGCTGGCCAGCAGCGTATTCGCATTTACCGGCGCCTTGGGGCTGCTGCGCTTCAAGGACTATTTTCAACGCATGCACCCGCCCGCGCTGGCGTCCACATTGGGCGCATGGTGCGTAGCGCTGGCTTCGATCCTGTACTTTTCCTGGCTCAAGCACGGGCCAGTGGTGCATGCCTGGCTCATCCCGATCCTGCTATCGATCACCGTGCCAGTGACCACGCTGCTGCTGGCCCGGGCCGCGCTGTTCCGCAAGCGTACAGCGGGGGAAGCGGTGCCTGCCGAAGTCAGCAGCCACCGCAGCGACAGTGGTCACTGAGTTACTTGAGGCTAGCGCTGACTTTGCTGGCGACGTCTTCAGGTAGCCACGCCTTCCACACGTCTGGATGATCCTTCATGAAGGCTTCGCTGGCCTGGCGAGGCGATGTGCGGGCTTCGCTCATGTCGGCCAAGGCCTTGTTCAATGGATCGATGGGCAGGTCGACCTTGGCGAAGAAGTCGACCAGTTGCGGATACTCCTGCTGAAACGCCTTCGACACCCCTATGGACAACTTCGAGGGCAGCGAGCGGCTCGGCAGCGGCGCAGGGTTGTCGGCATCGGTCAGCGTGCCCCAGGCCTTGGCATCGAACGGCGGCTCTTCGAGCTGGATAAGCTTGTAACGCCCCAGCAGCGGCGTCGGCGACCAATAATAGAAGAGTACCGGTTTGCCGCGGCGGATCGACGATGCGATCTCGGCATCCAGCGCAGCGCCGGAGCCCGAACGGAAATTGACATAGTCGTCCGTCAGCTTGTACGCCTTGAGTTTCTGCGCGTTGACGACTTCGGATGTCCAGCCGATTGGACTGTTGAGGAAGCGGCCCTTGTCGGGACTTTCCGGGTCCTTGAAGACGTCCTTGTAGCGCGCCAGGTCGGCGACGCTGCGCAACTCGGGCGCGAGCGGCTTGATGCCCTTGGCAGGGTCCCCCTTGATAACGTATTCGGGAACGAACCAGCCCTCGGTGGCACCCTTGACGGTATCACCCACACCGATGACCTTGCCCTCGGCTTCGGCCTTGACCCATACCGGGCTGCGCCCTGCCCACTCTTCGGCGATGACCTGGATGTCATTCTTGGCCAGGGCCGTTTCCAGGGTGATGGTCGTACCGGGTTGAGTATCGGTCGGCAGGTCGTAACCCTTCTCGACGATATAGCGCAGCAGTTCGGTGATGAAGCTGCCGCTTTCCCAGTTCAGATCGGCAAAATGAATGGGCGCCGGTTGCGCGTGAGCCGGGATGGCTGCGGTCGATAGCCAGAAGCCGGCGCCACAAGCAGCCAGCCAGGCACGTAGTCCTTTCATGCGGGGTTCCTCGGTAAACAGTCGATGACGTGAGTAAGTCACCTTACTGTAGCGCAGGTTCCCCGGGGTGTTACTCGCTGGCTTTGAAGGTCAACTCGCCCTTGCGCCACTTCGCCGCCTTGGCGGTTGCCGCCTTCAAGGTCTTGCCGAGGTTTTCCTCGATGCGCTCGTGGGCGGCGAACACCAGCATCACTGTCTGGCCTTCCTTGAACACGATGCCCTCGCCCTGCGCCATGCTGACGAAGGCATACTCGCCGAGCCCGTAAACGGTAAGCTTGATGTCGCGAAACTTGAGTTCGAACTTGCCACCTTCGCGGCTGGGCAGGACCGCAGCGCGAAAATGGTCGCCGACTTTGAGTTCTAGCCTGGGCTTGTCATCGACCACCAGTGCGGACTCGGTGTCGAGTTCGGCCATATAGATGCCTTCCGCGCTTTGTTCGGTGACATAGACGAAACGCGAATGAAAAAGTTTGACCAACTTCGCACGCAAGTCGCCGAGCACAAAGAGTGCGTGCATATCCAGATTACTTACTGCCAATGATGAATCCTCAAATCGAAACACAGACTACCGAACGCAGTTCGCGTGGTAATAACCTGAAGACGCGGGGAGCGCCGAACGGTCGGCGGCACGTGCAATGACTGCTACCGACCTGCTAACGAAAGACTAAAGGATCGAACCTTGATCCGGGATGCGCAGCGTCGACCCTGCTGCAGGGAAAATTGCCGATGACCGCGAAGGAAAAAGGCAGGCCTGGACATGTGTGGCTGAGCGGCGCCGGGGCTGTATCGAGCAACCGGCGACCAACATGATCCGGGCGATGATGCGCATGACGGTGATCTGCCGCGAATAGTACCGAATCGAACCCCGGCCTGGTCAAGAAGTTTGTTGCATGGCTGCGGCGCGGACGCAAAGCAGTGCAAAGACCTATGCCTCTGGCCGTCTGTGCTGCAGACAAATCCGGCAGCGCAAGCGAACTCTGGCGAGGCCCTCGCCTCAGATACTGGGTAACCTTTCAATCATGGCTGGAAACGGCCGCAGAGGAGTCATCATGGATCTGCCGAACCCAAGCATTACTGGCCTTTTCGATCAACTGGGCCTGGCCAGCGACGAGGCCGATATTCAGAAATTCATTGCCGAGCATCAGCTGGATCAAGACACCAAGCTGGTGGATGCGCCCTTCTGGAGTGAACAGCAACGCAACTTCTTGAAAGAAGAGCTGCACAGCGACGCAGAATGGGCGCCCATCGTCGATGAGCTCAACGTGGCATTGCATCCTCAGGCGTAAGGGATACGTGCGCCGGGGAGATCATGCCTGACGCTGATGCTTGTCGATCTGCTCGTGGCGCTCTTGCGCCTCGATGCAGTACTTGGTGGTGGGGCTGATCAGCAGACGCTTGAGGCCGATCGGCTCGCCACTGTCATCGCACCAGCCAAAGCTGTCGTCGTTGATCCGGCCCAGGGCCATTTCCAATTGCGGCAGCAGGCGCTGGTCGCGATCGATGACATTGACCAGCCAGTGACGCTCCTCTTCCACGGAGGCGGCATCGGCGGGATCGGCCGGCGTATCCAGGCTTTCGATGGCTACACGGCTCTGCTCGATGCGCTCCTGGGTCTCGACCTTCATGGCCTGCAACAGCTCGGTGAAGTAGGCCAGTTGCTCGGCGTTCATGTAGTCATCAGCCGGCATGGCCAGCAACTTTTCCTTTGTCATTGATTTCTCTGCAAACGAATAATGCGCTAGGGCAAAACAGGAAGCTCGCGACGCTGGAAGCGACGCAGGCAGAATTCTTCAAGCACCACAGGGCACATGGTCAAGAGGGGCGGCAGTCTAAGGCCGGTTTTGACGCGCAGCAACCCTAAATTTGGCGCCCGCCCGGGTGATGGCTTGCCATCGCGCGCATCGCCGCGCCACAGGCCGCGGCAGGCAGCCGGGGAGGCGTCTTTTCGCCCGGCTTTTATAGCATACTGGCCGTCTATGATTGTCTGTGATGATTGCCTGGGGTTTCGCCATGACCGACGTTGAAACAACCGCCTCCGAACCACTGCAGCTCGATGCCATCGAGATCCGTGTGCTGGGTGCACTGATCGAGAAGCAGGCCAGCAATCCGGAAACCTATCCGCTGACGCTCAATGCGCTGGTGCTGGCGTGCAACCAGAAGACCAGCCGCGAACCGGTAACCCAGTACACCCAGGGGCAGATCGGGCAGAGTCTGCGCGCACTCGAAGGCCGGCAGATGACCCGGCTGGTGATGGGCAGCCGTGCCGATCGCTGGGAACATCGGCTGGACAAGGCGCTCGAGCTGGTGCCCGCCCAGGTGATTCTGGTGGGCCTGATGTTCCTGCGGGGGCCGCAGACCGTTGGCGAGCTGCTGTCGCGAAGCGCTCGCCTGCACGATTTCGAGGACGCCGAGCAGATCGTGCATCAGCTGGAGCGGCTGATCAGCCGCGGTTTCGCTGTGCACGTGCCGCGCCAGGCTGGCCAGCGCGAGGATCGTTACTCCCACGCCCTGGGCGATCCAGCTGCCATTGACGAAATCATGAGCGCGCGTGCGGTGACACCCGAACGCGGCGGTTCGCGGCCTGACGATACCCGCCTCGACGAGCTGGAGGCGCGCATCGCCGCACTGGAAGAGCGTCTGTCGCGACTGGAATGACGCGCTGATCAGGTGCGGGCGTACTCGGTTGCCAACCGCAGTTGCTCGGCCGTTGGACGCACGCCGGTGTAGAGCACGAACTGTTCCAGGGCTTGGATGGCAATGACCTCCAGACCGGTGATCACCGGCTTGCCCAGTTCGCTCGCGGTTTTGATCAATGGTGTCTGCCAGGGCAATGCGACCACATCGAATATCCGCTGCGCCGCTTCGATGGCGGCGGTCTCGAACGACAGCTCGTCGGCCTGCTCGCCACCGGTCATGCCGATCGGTGTGACATTGACCAGCAACTGCGGGCGCGAATCGCCCAGCTCGGCCTGCCAGGGATAACCGCAGGCGTCGGCCAGCGCGCGGCCGGTTTCGTAGTTGCGGGCGATGATCAAGCCATTGTGCAGACCAGCGTCGCGAAATGCCGAAGCCACGGCCTTGGCCATCCCGCCGCTGCCGCGCAGGGCAAAGGTGGTGTCGGGATCGACGCCGTGCGTGTCGAGCAGTTGGCGAATGGCTAAGTAGTCGGTGTTGTAGGCCTTCAGGTGGCCGTTGTCATTGACGATGGTATTGATCGACTCGATGGCCGCTGCCGATGCATCCAGCTCGTCCACCAGGGGTATGCAAGCTTCCTTGAACGGCATCGACACGCCACATCCACGGATGCCCAGGGCGCGCATGCCGCCGATGGCGGCGGGCAGGTCGCGTGTGGTCATGGCTTTGTAGTAATAGTTGAGGCCCAACTGGTCGTACAGATGATTGTGGAAGCGCACCCCGAATGTTCCGGGACGCGCGGCGAGAGACATGCACAGGATGGTATCGCGACTGGGAGAAATGGACATTGGTGGCCTCCGGGCGGCGCGTGGCGGATGAAAGCGGGCAGACGACGTCATGCCCTTACACAAAATTTACCCATGGACAGGGATGCTTTCGACTGATTTTTTGTCATAGTCGTGTCCCCGGCGAAATGCTCTGAACCTATCGCAGGTTCGGACGCCAGGGGTGCGAAACACGAGGAATCTATCATGATGCGTCAACTTCCCAAGATCGCGCTGTTGGTCGCCACGTTGGCGATGGCCAGTCAGGCCTCGGCCCATGGCGGCGGCTGGCAGGGCGCCGGGCCGGGTATATTGGGCGCGGTACTGGGTGCGGCCGTGGTCGGTGCGGTGGTCACATCCAATGCACCGCAGCGGGTCTATGTGGAGCAGCAACCGGTTTACGTGCAAAGCCCGCCACCGGTGTATGTGCAACAGCCTGTCTATGTACAGCAGCCGGTGTATGTCCAGTCGCAGCCGGTGTATGCACAGCCCTACCCGGTGTACGCGGCACCACCGCCGCCGCGTGGTTACTACGGGCCACCGCGCGGCTACTATGGGCCACCGCCGGTGTACTACGGCTCGCCACGCTGGTGAGTCGCGCGGCTGGGGCGTGATAGGGATTGTCGATGGTGACTATCGAGCAAGGTGATTTCTAAGGTGCAGGGCGATTTCGTAAGGTGGTCGGCAGGAACCACGGAGGTCTCTCATGCCTGTATTAAGAATCATGTCGGTAGTCGGCAGCGCAGTCCCGGAAAAGTTGCGCGACTTGGGTCTTCTGGCGTGCTGGTACGTAGTGCGCGACGGCGAGGCAATCAGTGGCCCGCTGCCCTCCCTTCCCCATGCCAAGCAAGCGTACGCCACGCTCAATGCGGCGCAACACCACCAACTGGCCTGAACCACAGCGCGCTCTACAAAGCCCCGCTCTGCGGGGCTTTTCATTGGGCAGCAAGCTGGATGAGCTTTTATTCACGCAGTGCATCCCGACAAGCGCGACAATCGGCAGGCGCTTTGCCATACTTCAAACGTGTGACACTCGACACTCTCGACCCCGCCTCGATCATCAGCCCGATCTACCTCTTTTTTCAGTGAGCGCTCCGCGTGAAGACCCCGCTATCTTTTTTCAGCCTGTGGCTGGCCTTGACCACCTTCGTCGTCGCCCCGAACCTGCAAGCGGCGGAAAAAGCCGCCATCCCGCGTGACCCGTCGCAGTTGCACCTGGCCTCGGGCAGTGCCCTGCTGATCGATCTGCAGACCAACAAAGTGGTCTACGAGAACAACGCCGACCATGTGGTGCCCATTGCGTCGGTCACCAAGCTGATGACCGGCATGGTGGTGCTGGATGCCAAACAGTCCATGAGCGAAGTTATTTCGGTGGACATCAGCCACAACAAGGAAATGAAAGGTGTGTTTTCGCGGGTCAAGCTCGGCAGCGAGCTGAATCGCCGGGACATGCTGCTCATCACCCTGATGTCTTCCGAGAACCGTGCAGCGTCCAGCCTCGCGCATCACTATCCGGGTGGCTACGGCGCGTTCATTGCGGCAATGAATGCCAAGGCCCGCTCGTTGGGCATGACCCATACGCGCTATGTGGAGCCCACCGGGCTGTCTACCAGCAACGTCTCGACCGCACGCGATCTGACCAAACTGCTGGTGGCTGCGCAGCAGTATCCGCTGCTGAGCGAACTGAGCACTACGCGGGAAAAGACCGTGGCGTTCAAGAAACCCAGCTATACATTGGGCTTTCACAACACCGACCACCTGATCAACAAGGATGATTGGGACATCAAGATCACCAAGACCGGCTTCACCAACACGGCCGGCCACTGCCTGGTGCTGGTGACGCGTATGGGTGGGCGGCCGGTGGCGATGGTGATCCTCGATGCCTTCGGCAAGTACACCCACTTCGCCGACGCCAGCCGACTGCGCAAATGGGTGGAAACCGGTAAGAGCAGCGCACCGCCGGCAGTGGCAATGGACTACAAGGCGCAGAAGAAGCAAATGCGTCAGGCCGCGGACTGACCGCGTCGATCACGAACGCCTGGCGGCCTGCTTGCGGGCATACATGGCGCCATCGGCATCGGCCAACAGACGCTTTACGCTGTCGTGTCGCCCGGGGTCGTACTCGATACGACCCACGCTGTAGGTGATCGTGTAGCGGCCTTGAAGTTCGGCGTTGGCCTCTGCCAAGGCCTGGCCCAAGCGGTCGATGACCGCATCGCCCGCGGCGGCATTGGAGCCCAGCAGCAGCGCAACGAATTCGTCCCCGCCCATTCGCCCGATCACATCCATCTCCCTGAGCACCCTGCGCAATACCTGGGCGAACGTGACCAGCGCACGGTCGCCTTCGGCGTGGCCGAAGGTGTCGTTGATGGCTTTGAAACGATCGAGGTCGAAAAACAGCAGCGACGCCGGGGTGCCCATGCGCCTGCACATGCTCAAGGCGTGCTCGGCAAGGGCTTCGAACCCGCGACGGTTGGACAACTGGGTAAGGTCGTCGATGCTGGCCAACTGCAAGGCGGCGATCTCGCGCTCGGCCATGCTCGCCAGGTCCAGCAGCAGGCCGCGTTCCTCGGCGTCGAGGACTCGCGGCCGGGTATCGAGCAGACACAACGTCCCGACGTTGCTGCCATTGCCTACTTTCAACGGGCAGCCGGCATAGAAGCGGATCTTGGGTTCACCGGTCACCAATGGGTTGTCGTGGAAACGCTCGTCGCTGCCAGCATCGGGGACCATGAGAATCTGGTCGCTGAGGATGGCGTGGGCGCAGAACGAGACATCTCGCGACGTTTCAGTGGCGGCCATGCCCTGGCAGGACTTGAACCATTGGCGGTCGCTGTCCACCAGGCTGACCAAGGCAATGGGCACGTCGAACAGCCGCCTGGCCAGGCGGGTAAGGCGGTCGAAACGCTCCTCGGGCCGAGTGTCGAGAATGTTCAGGGCATGCAGCGCGTGTACGCGCTCTTCTTCATGCACAGGCTTGGCAGGCGCCAGCATTCGGTAGCTCCTCGGTGATGTCTGCCTCTAGCCTAGCTCATGGGCCAGGGGTTTATAAGTAGCCTGGGGTGGACTTCACGCCGTGGTGCTGACCATGGACCCGGCGGTGCTGCTGCCAGATTGCTGCATGGCCTGAAGCAGCCCGGCGGTGGCGGTCTGCAACGCCGCAGAGGTGGCGACCACCTGCGCCTGGATGGCGGCCACGGAGGCTGCCTTGCTTTCTTCGCTTTGCTGGCTGGCCTGGATGCGGGCCATCTCCTGCTGCTGTTCCTGAAGCTGCTTCTGCAGCTCGGCAATCTGCTTTTGCAGCGCCTTGATTGTGTCCGATGTACCACTGCTGCCCTGGGCTGCGCCCGCGCCGCCAGCGCCACCGGCCGGCGCGCCTTTCTCGGTCGCGGCGGGCGCGGCAGCGGTCTGCGTCGCCTCGCTGTCGGCGACTGCCGTGGGCGCCGGCGCGGCAGTGCTGCTCGGGGCAGACGGGCGAATGCTCAAGGTACTGGCGATGTTGCTCAAGGCGTTCATGACGAGTGTGTCCCTATAGGCTGTGACCGTTGCATCGGCCGGAAACAGCCAGGCTTTAGCAACCTGCATAGCGAACGTGCTATCCGTCGGCCTGCGGGCTTGGAACTGCCGTGGGGTTACCCAGAAAGGAGGAGGTGGCGCAAGATGAAAAAAACTTCAACGAGCCGTGCGCGGATTGTTGTCACAATGCCGCCATCCTCAGCAGACATCATCGGGTAGAGACCAACATGACGCGCGTACTGACCATCGAAGACGATGCCGTGACCGCCAGGGAGATCGTGGCGGAACTGAGCAGCCACGGCCTGCAGGTCGACTGGGTGGACAACGGCCGCGAAGGGCTGGTCAAGGCGGTGAGCGGCAACTACGACGTGATCACCCTGGATCGCATGCTGCCCGAGCTGGACGGCCTGGCCATCGTGACGACCCTGCGCACCATCGGGGTGAGCACGCCCATTCTGATGATCAGCGCGCTGTCCGATGTCGACGAGCGCGTACGCGGCCTGCGTGCCGGTGGCGATGACTACCTGACCAAGCCGTTCGCCTCGGACGAGATGGCGGCTCGCGTCGAGGTGCTGCTGCGCCGCAACAACCCCGTAGCCGCCGCCGACAACACGCTGCGCGTCGCCGACCTGACCCTGGACCTGATGACCCGCGAAGCCCGCCGAGGCGAGCAGGCGCTGAACCTGCTGCCCACCGAATACAAGCTGCTGGAATTTCTGATGCGCAATGCCGGGCAGATCCTGACGCGCATGATGATCTTCGAAGAAGTCTGGGGTTATCACTTCGATCCGGGCACCAACCTGATCGACGTGCACATTGGCCGCTTGCGCAAGAAGATCGACCCACCGGGCACCGCACCGTTGATCAAGACCGTGCGAGGCTCCGGCTATGTCATTGCCGAACCTGTCTAAAGGCTGGCGCTCTTCCAGCAGTCGGCTGCTGGCGCTCTACAGCTTTCTGTTCGTGGCCTGGAGCAGCATCCTCATGGGGGTGTTGTACTACGAGGTCTCGACCTACCTGGCCGACCTGGCGCGGCACTCCCTGATGCAGCGTCAACACCTCTTCTCGCGTTTCCACGGTGAAGCGTTGAACGAGGCACTGGCTGCCAGCGAAGCCTTCGATGACCGCACCTTCGATGCCTATGGCCTGTTCGACCTGCAACTGCGGCCGTTGTCCGGCCAACTGCTGCAAGTGCCTCGCGGGCTGCCGCTGGACGGTCGCATCCACGACCTGGACAGCTGCGTGGACAGCGCCAACCCGCAGATGCCGCAGAACAGCTGCGACGCGGTGGCCATGCGTACCCTGGACGGGCGCTGGCTGGTGCTGGTACGCGACAACGGTTCGTTGTTCGCGGTGACCCACATCATTCTGCGCGCATTGCTGTGGGGGATTTCGCTGACGATCATTCCCGGTATCGCCGGCTGGCACCTGCTGCGACGCAGGCCATTGCGGCGCATCCGCGCCATCGAGGCCCGTGCCGATGCCATCGTCGCCGGTGACCTGACCACCCGCCTGCCGCTCTCCGACCGCCGCGACGAACTGGACATGCTGGCGGCGATCGTCAACACGATGCTCGAACGCATCGAGCAACTGATGATCGAGGTCAAGGGAGTCTGCGACAACATTGCCCATGACTTGCGCACTCCCCTGACCCGCCTGCGCGCCCAGCTGTATCGCATCCAGCAGGAAGCGCCGGCTGATTCGCGCCAGGCGTTGCAACTGGACGACGTGATCGCTGAAGCCGACACGCTGATGGCGCGGTTTCGCGGGTTGTTGCGCATCTCGGAAATCGAAGACCACCGCCGACGTTCCGGCTTCATTTCCTTCGACCCGCAGCCGCTGCTGCACGAGTTGCACGATTTCTACCTGCCTTTGGCCGAAGACGAAGGCATCAATCTGCGTCTGGACGTGCCGGACACGCTGCCGATGCTGCATGGCGATCGCGCGTTGCTGTTCGAAGCCGTGGGCAACCTGCTCAGCAATGCCATCAAGTTCACCCCCGCGCACGGCCTGGTGGTGCTCGGCGCCACGGCGGAAAACGGCGCCACGCGCGTGGAAATCAGCGACAGCGGGCCGGGTATCGCACCAGAGGAGCGCGAAGCGATCTTTCAACGCTTCTATCGTTGCGAAGCCGACGGCCAGCACAGCGGCTTCGGCCTGGGGCTGTCGATCGTTGCTGCCGTGGTCAAACTGCATGGGTTCACCCTCGAAGTGGGCAGCAGCGAACAAGGTGGCACGCGGATGACCCTGTGGTGCCGACAAAGCAAGGCATTGGTGTGAACATGAACCTGCTCTATATCAGCGACACGCCCGACACCGCCCTGCAATGCGCCTTGGCGGAACACGCCACAACGCTGCACACGATCGATACGGCCACAGCAGCGCAGGCGCTTGCGCAAGGCCGCTATGGCTTCATCGTGCTGGCACTGGAACGCTCCGGCCAAGGGGCGCTGGAACATTGCCTGGCCCATCGGGGTAATGCCGCGGTGATGCTGTTGCTGACCGGCGACGACCGTCAGGCCCGCATCGCCGCCCTGCGTGCCGGGGCCGATGCGTGCCTGGCGCAGCCGGTCGCCCCGGCTGAAGTGCTGGCCCGCCTGCAGGCACTGGCTCGTCCGCGACCCCGCGCTGCCACCCTGCCGCCCTCGCGCCTGTGGCTGTCGCCCTCGCGACTCATGGTTGGACGAGGCAAGCGCCAGCAGAGCCTGACCGTCAGCGAGCATCGCTTGCTGGCGATGCTGGCGAGCAACCCCGGCGCGGTCAGTCGGCAATCCATCGAGCAACAATTATGGGGCTCAGGCCAGGCGTCGAAGACGGCGCTGATCGAACGACACGTGTGCAACCTTCGTCGCAAGCTGGCCCAACTCGATTGCCCCGAGGCCCTGCAGACCCTGCGCGGCTTCGGCTACAGTCTGGCAGAACCCCTGCTGCTGCGCGCCGATTGAGCGTTCCCTGGACCCTCAGCGGGCGCGGGTCATGCAGCGGGCGTAGCGCTCGTCCACCCGTTGGGCGAACCAGGCCGTGGTCAGGTTGCGGGTAATCTTCGGGCTCTGCAGTTTGATGCCCGGCAGGATCGCCCGCGGGACCGGCTTGCCGGCGGCCTTGTCAGCCAAGGCGAAGGTGCGCTGGAACAGCGTGGTCTTTTCGAAATCCAGGGTTTCACCCTCCTCTAGGGCACGACGAATGTCGCGGTCGTTCATGTTCAAGCGGTTGCCAAGATTGCGCACCGCCAGCTCGGTGTTACTGGCAGCGCTGGAGTCGTAGCGGATCAGATCGCCGTCGAGCGCCAGACGGCCGCCTGACAACTGATTCACCGCATTCTGGAACGCTGCGTTGCGGCTCGCGTACCAGCCGGCGTTGAAATCGGCAAAGCGGTACAGCGGCCGTTCGTAGCTGGCGGGATAGCCGAGCAGATGGGCGATGCCGAAGTACATGCCACCGCGCCGGGTGAACACCTCGCGGCGAATCGAACCGTCCACTGTGTAGGGGTAGCGCGCGCGGTGCTTCTCGGCGAAGTCGATGCTGACCTGCATCGGTCCGCCGGTGCGGACTGGATTGAAGGTGCCGAACAGCTGCCTGCCCAGGGGCACCATGCCGGTGAAGTCATCGAAGATTTCACTGAGCTGTTTTTCCGAGCGCGCAGCCTCCAGGCGTTGTGCATAGGACTTGCCGTCGCCCGAGCGAATGCCCAGAGCCGCGTCGACGAGAAAGCCAGGTACATGCACGCGGCCGGCGCGGCGGTCGATTTCCTGGCGGGCGATCTTGCCCAGCCCCGGCACGCTGGGGTCGACCTGGAAGGTGGATTCCTGCTCGGCCACGGCCAGCACCGCGCACAGATTTTCATCGCTGCCGGGGATGCCCTGCACGTTCAGGGCCGTTTCGATATCGGCAGCCCAGCCTTCGCGGTCCGTGACCTTGGCGGGCAACAGCTGCACGAGCTTGGCGCGAACCTGTTCGGGCGAAGGTGCCGGGGGTTGGTTGCTGCGTTGGCTGGAACAGGCGGCGAGCAGGACAAGGAGGATGCTCAGTGCGCCATGGCGCACGGCGAGCCGGCTTCTGGACATGTAAGGCCTTGGGAACGGATGGATTTGCGCCAGTATGGACGAGGCCCCGGCATGTCGACAGTCCCAGTGCAAATACCCCGCAGTCTGGCTATGCTTGCGCTCATGACCATGGCCCCTGCCACTCGCCAACCCTGCCCACCCGGCGCTTGCATCTGCGAGCGCGAACGCCTGCACGCGGTCCCCGACGCCGACCTGCGCATCCTGCGCCTGACCCGCGATGAAGAAAAGCGCCTGCTCGAACGACTCGAGAACCTGGAAAGCCTGGACGAGCTGCGGCACTTGCAGCAGCGCATCTTCGACCAGCTTGGCCTGCGCGTCGAAGTCACGCCTGGCGCAAGCACCGTGCGCAGCATGCGTGGCATCGCTATCCATATCGACGAACTGCCGGGACTGTGTCGCAAGACGCGGCAAGCAATCCCGGCCGCCATCCGTCGCGGCCTGGAAAAGAACCCCCAGGTGGCCTACCGGCTGCTCGATGCCCACGACCTGCTCGGCGGCTGACGGGAGCTGGCACGGAATCTGCTCAAGCCCTGTCAATCAGTGTCGAAACGCCATGTTTTCGTCACTCTTTCCGAACAGACGGGGTTGGCATGGACACACGTTTTTCTTGCACCGGTTGTGGCAAATGCTGCAGCGACCATCACGTACCGCTGACGCTGTCCGAGGCGCGCCACTGGGCGGAAGATGGCGGCCAGTTGATCGTATTGCTCGAAGCCTTCCTGGAAAACGGCCCCGGCCTGCACAGTCTGAACCTCAGCCACGCGCAACAGGAACATGCCAGACGGCGTTCGCTGCCCGTGCTGTGCGGCAGCGCGCCCGCCTACGTCTCGATCACCTTCGCTGCCTACAACGTCGGACCCTGTCGCAATCTGAATGCCGACAATCGCTGCGGCATCTATGCCGAGCGGCCGCTGGTGTGCCGGATCTATCCGATGGAGATCAACCCGCACATCCCACTGCGCCCGGACATGAAGGATTGCCCGACCGAAGCCTGGGCCACTGGGCCGGCGTTGATTGCCGGTGGGCAACTGGTCGACGCGCCGCTGGCGGCGTTGATCGAGCGCTCGCGCCAGGCTGACCGTGACGACATCGCTGCCAAGGCGCAGGTGTGCGCGCAGCTGGGTATTCACACCGCTGCACTCAAGGGTGATGGCTTCACCACTTACCTGCCGCCGCCCGCCGCTTTCCTCGCGGCGCTGCGCGAAGTCGACACCATGCCGATGCTGGCGAACAACTTGTTGACGCGCTGGGACCTGCACGTCCCGGATGAGGACCTGGCACGGCGGCTGGCCGAAACCGGCGCGATGATCGCCGCGATCCTGGCCGACGACGCCATGTTCATTTCGCTGCGCCGCGCGGCCTGAAAACCGCAAACTCATAGATGTGAGATGCATGTCACGAATCATTACGTTATATTATAACTATAATATAATGGATCGTTGCACATGCGCTCACCTCGTTTTGCCCCCATGGCCGGCCTCGCCTTCAGCGTACTGGGGATGCCCGCCTACGCTGAAACCTCGCCCGAAACCCTCGAACTGGAAGCCATCAGCGTCACAGCGGGTGGCGATATGGAAACCGCGACCGGTCCGGTCACCGGCTACCGCGCGACCCGTTCGGGCAGCGCGACCAAGACCGATACCGCGATCAAGGACATTCCCCAAGCGGTCAGCGTGATCCCGGTCCAGGTGCTTCAGGACCTGGGCAGCAGCAATGTCGAACGCGCCCTGCAATACGCCGGTGGCGTGTCCCAGCAGAACAATTTCGGCGGACTGACGCTATACGAATACAGCATACGCGGCTTCAGCACCTCGGAATTCTACCGCGACGGGTTCAGCGCCAATCGTGGCTACCCTGCGACCCCGGACGTCTCCAGCATCGAGCGCATCGAGGTGCTCAAGGGGCCGGCCGCCAGCCTGTACGGACGTGGCGATCCCGGCGGCACGGTCAACATCGTCAGCAAGAAACCTCAGGCCGAGTCATTCGCGCGCTTGTATGGCAGCGCCGGCTCCTGGGACCGCTATCGCACCAGCCTTGACCTGAACACACCTCTGGACGCCGAAGGCCAGGTGCTCAGCCGGGTCAACCTGGCGGTGGAAGACAACCCCAGCTTCCGCGACCATGTGCAGAGCAAGCGGGTGTACGTGGCACCTTCGCTGAGCTGGCAGCTGGACCCGGACACCTCGTTACTGGTGGAGACCGAGCTGGTGCGCCACCAATCGGTGTTCGACCGCGGAGTGGTAGCACCGGGCAACGGATGGGGTGGAGGCTCGCGCCGGACCTTTCTCGGTGAGCCGAACGACGGCTTCATCGACAACGACAACAACCGCATCCAGGCCGCGCTGGAACATCGGCTCAACGACGACTGGCAATTGCGCGTGGCCAGCCATTACAAGCAGGGCGAGCTGAGCGGCGATGCCAGTGAGGCACGCGCACTCAACGCCGACGGCCATACGGTCAATCGGCGCTTTCGCGAGCGTGACATGGATTGGCACGACAGCATCAGCCAGGTCGAGCTGCGCGGTTTCCTCGACACGGCCAGCGTGCAGCATGAACTGTTGATCGGCAGCGAGTACGAGGATTACCGCAAGAACGAACGGGTAACCGCCACCGCAGGTGCCTACCGGATCGACATCTTCGACCCGGTGTACGGCCAGCCCAAACCCACAGGCGCGCGGTCGGGCTCGGATTTTCGCGAGCATGTGCGCAGCCACGCGCTGAACCTGCAGGACCAACTGGTGTTCACCGACCAGCTGCGCGGTATGCTGGGGGTGCGCTATGAACATTTCGAACAACGCATTGCCGACTACACCACCGGCAATCGCAACCTCCAGCGCCAGGATGCCTTCACCCAACGCGCCGGGCTGCTCTACCAACTCACGCCGCAATGGGGGCTGTTCGCCAATGCCTCGACGTCGTTCAAGCCCAACAGCGGGCTGGATGCGCGCGGCAAGTCGTTCGATCCGGAAGAAGGCATGGGCTACGAGGCCGGCCTCAAGGCCGAGTTGTTCGACGAGCGCCTGAGCGCGACCCTGGCGGCGTTTCACATCGACAAGGAGAACGTGCTGGCGCTGGACCCGGCGAGCAACCTCAATCGAGCCATCGGCAAGGCACGCAGCCAGGGCGTCGACTTGCAGTTCAGCGGCCAGCTGACCGATGCATTGCGCGTGATCGGCGCCTACGCCTGGATCGATGCCGAGGTTACCGAGGGCGACGCCAGCGTGCCCAAGGGTAGCCGCCTGCTGGGCGTGGCCCGCCACAGCGCCAGCCTGCTGGGCGTCTATGCGTTTCAGGACGGGCTGTTGCGCGGCTCCGATATCGGTGCTGCGTTTACCTATGTAGGGGATCGGTCCGGCGAATCCGGGGGGAATTTCGAGTTGCCCGCCTATCACACGGTCGATTTGCTTGCGCATTACAAGGCCAGCGACAAGGTCACCCTGGGGGTCAACTTGAACAACCTGTTCGACGAGAAGTACTTAGAGCGGTCCTACAGCAACTACTGGGCGATGCCGGGCGAGCCGCGCAACCTGACCTTGAGCGTGGCGGTGGATCTGTAGACAGCGGTTGCCAGTACGACGGCCTTATCTCTCAAGGCCGCCCTACCGGCGCATGCTCAGGCTTCAGATACGGAAACTGCCAACCAATTGCTTGAGGCGCAGCGCCTGCTGTTCGAGGTCGGCGCATGCACGCAGGGTGGACTGCAGGTTTTCCACACCTTCCTGATTGAGCGTGTTGATTTCGGTGATATCGACGTTGATCGATTCCACCACGGCGGTCTGCTCTTCGGTGGCGGTGGCTACCGACTGGTTCATGCCGTCGATTTCGCCGATGCGCTGGGTAACGCTGACCAGGCGTTCACCGGCCTGGTTGGCGATGGTGACGCTGGACTCGCTCTGGCCCTGGCTTTCATTCATCAGGATGACCGCCTGGCGTGCACCTACCTGCAACTGCTCGATCATGCCTTGAACCTGCTGCGCCGATTCCTGGGTGCGGTGCGCAAGGTTGCGAACTTCGTCGGCGACCACGGCAAAGCCCCGACCGGCTTCGCCGGCGCGCGCGGCTTCGATTGCCGCATTGAGCGCAAGCAGGTTGGTCTGCTGTGAAATGCTGGTGATCACTTCCAGAATCTGACCGATGTTGACGGTGCTGGCGTTCAGGCTTTCGATGTTGCTGCACGAGCCGCTGATCTTCTGCGACAGCACGTTCATGGCACTGATGGTCTGGCCGACCACCGCCTGACCATCGGCGGCCAGATTGCGCGCGGCACTGGAGTGCTGCGAAGCCAGGGCGGCGTTCTGGGCGATCTCCTGCGCGGCGGCGCCAAGTTCGTTGATGGCGGCGGCCACGCTGCTGGTGCGGTTGACCTGCTGATCGGAGTTGACCATCGAGGAATTCGAGGCGCTGACCACGCGCAGCGCCACTTCGTTGACCTGGCCGGTGGCCGAGGCCACCTCGCGGATCGAGTCGTGGATACGCTCGACGAAACGGTTGAACGACAGCGCCAGGGCGCCGAACTCGTCGGCGCTGTGCAGGGTGAGTCGACGGCTCAGATCGCCCTCGCCTTCGGCGATGTCGTGCATGGCCCGGCCCATTGCGTGCAGCGGTTGCATCAGCAGGCGAATCAGCATGCCAAGCAGGGCAATGGTGAGGACCACGGCAATGACCGTAGCGATCACCGCCGAGCTGCGAAACTGGCTGAGCATCGAGTAGGCCTTGGCCTTGTCCATGCTCAGACCGATGTACCAGTCGACCGAAGGCAGCCCCTCGACCTTGGCGAAGGTGACGATGGACGGACGGCCATCGCGTTCGACCTCGGTGACGTCGCTGCCGATGGGCGGTGTGTGCTGCGGGTACACGTCCTTGAGTGACTTCATCACCAACTGGTTGTCGGGGTGGACCAGGATCTTGCCGTCGGCGCTGACCAGAAAGGCGTAGCCACTGCCGTCGAAGTCCAGCGAGTTGATGGTCTTGACCAGTGTCTCGAGGCTCAGATCGCCCCCTACTACACCGACCGGCTGACCATTGGCGCTCAGCGAGGGGGTGGCAATGGTGAGGATGGTCTTGCCGTTGGCGGCATCGACGTAAGGTTCGGTGAGGATGGTCCGGCGCGCGCTCATGGCGTCGGTGTACCAAGGCCGCGTGCGCGCATCGTAGCCTTCGGGCATGGTATCGGGCGGCTCGAGGAAATAACCTCCCGAAACATTGCCGAGGTAGGCAAACTCGAAGTTGGCCAGCAAGGTTTTCTGCTTGAGCAGCGCGCCTATGGCTTCGGGGCTGGGGTTGAGGGCGACGCTCTCGGCCAGGGTCTCGGCCAGCAGAATACGCCCCGAAAGCCAGTGCTGAATATTCGTGGCGGTGCCACTGCCCATTTCGTGCAGGTAGCTTTCCAGGTCGGCGCGGATGGCGTTGCGCTGCAGGTAATCGTTGTAGAACGTGAACAGCGCGAAAGCTGCGGTCACGATGAGCGAAGCGGCCAGGAGAATCTTGTGGCTGAATTTCAGGGTTTTTTGCATGGCCGGTAGGTCCGCTGTGAGGTTGCACGGGCTATCGGCAAATGTGTGACAGTATTTAGCGTGGATCCAATAATAGCCTGATGCCATTAGTTATTTCCGACTGGCGGTAGTTATTTTATTTTCGAGATGCCTGGGCCTTGACCGACAGATGGCCTCGGCCGACAGATTGGGCTTTGACCAACCAGGGAACAGCCACCCGGTGAACCGGTCCAACCGGACACTCAGGGTGGGTATCACCCATGAAGGAGTTGAGCGCATGGCAATCGAACGCTACAACGGCTTCGCCCAAGCCTTGCATTGGCTGACGGTCGCCGCGCTATGCCTGGTACTGCCGTGTGTGTGGGTAGCGGAGAATTTTCCGCCCGGTCCGGTACGGGTGCTCTGGTACCTGGCACATGAATCCATGGGCATCAGTGTCGGCCTTCTGGTGTTGATACGGCTGACCTGGCGCTGGCGTCATCGGGCCCCGGCCTATCGCGCGGAGATCGGTGCCGGTACGCGAGTATTGGCCCATCTGAATCATGGCTTGCTGTACGCAGTGTTACTGACCATGCCAGTGACCGGCTACCTGATGGCCGGAAATGGCCAGGACGTACCGTTTTTCGGGCTGGTATCGCTGCCCGGCTTCGCCCAGAACGAGGCGCTGGGGAAACTCGCCAATACGGTACATGTGTGGGGGCAATTCGCGCTGTACGGATTGATCATCCTGCATGTCGCCGCCACGGTGTGGCATGTGGCGGTGCGCCGGGACGGCATGCTCGAGCGGATGCTGCCGCCGCAACGCGACTGACGCGTGCCGCCAACCTGCCGTCAGCGCTGGCCCATGCTGCTGAACTGTCCGAGTACCTGCACGAACTGCGACAGCGGCATCTTCTGGCCGTTGAAATCCACTACGGCATCGCTGTAACGAAGGCTGGCACGTAAATGCTCGCCTTCGTCCTTCACCAGCCCGAGCATCTGTCCCAGCGCGGCGACGGTGGCGCTCAGATCGCGCCCGGCCTGTTCCACACGCGCCGGGTCGGTCTGCCCTTGAAGGCTGGCCTGCAGGGTGCCCACGTCTGCCAGCATCGGCTTGGACAGTTGCAGATCCGCCTGAACACTGGCGATCAGTGCGGGCCAATAGGCCGGCGAGCCTGGTTTGGCCGGTGCTGGATTGGCCAGGCGAGCCGTCAGGTTCAAATGGCTTTCGCCGTGTTCGGTGGCCAGGCTCAAGCGCTCCAGTTGCAGTTGGGGCCTGGCGTCCAGGAGCCTGCCGATGAGCGTTTCCAATTGCTGCCGCTGCGCAATGTTCAGGCGCAAGGGCGGTAGCGTGCCGTCGGGCAGTGGTGCCTGCCACTGCGGTGCGATGACCGTTCGATAGAAATCACCGAAGTCACGACTGGCCGCAATATCCAGGTTGGCCAGCTTGATGCTCATCTGCAGCGCGCCGACCGGTCGGCTGGCGTAGCTCAGGGCGCCGACACTGTAGCTGGCCTGGACGTCAAGGTTGCCCTCCACTTCCTGCATCAGGCCGGAAGCGGCAAGGTTTTCCACCTGAATGGGGGCGATCTGGGCGCCCTGCAGGCTGGCCTGGGCCAACTTGAGGTCCGAGTGCCCCAGGTACAGGCCAGAGGCGCCCAGGGTGCCGCCGGTATCGAAGCTCAAGCCTTTGAATTGCGCCTGCAGGCGACCTGCCTGGCCTTCGATGTCGGCCAGCAGTTCTTCGCTGCGGCCGGTCAGGCTGTAATGGCTGGCGTCGGCATTCAACACCAGGCGGGCGCTCAACCCGGAAAATCTCACGGTGTCGTTGCCCTCGCGGGCGTCGAGCGGCAACAGTTGCAGGTGCGTGTCGCTGGCACCGTCGTAACCGATGCTGGCCTGACCGCGCAATGGCGGCTGGTCCTGACTCATGGCGAACCAGGCCTGGGTGTCGGCGTTGCGTTCGAGGGCGAAGTTGCTCGCCGCCATCACTGGCATCAACCTGAATGTTTTCAGGTGTGACCAGGGCAGCGGCCCGTGCTCGATGTGATCGACCAGCAACAGTTCGCGGTTTTCAGGCCCACCGTCGGCCTGCATGCCGTGGAGTCTGATTCGGTAGTGCGCAGTACTGGTGAAGAAGCCTCGCTCCAGGGACAGCAGCTCGATCTGCATGCCGGCCTGGCCGTCGACGCTGAAGGAGGCAGCGAACTCGCGATTGGCCTGCTCGATGGCGTTGTCGAGGACCGGCTTTAACTGGGTGCCGGTGTACCACGCTCCACCCGAGGTAGCGGCAGCAGCCACGACGACGATGCCGGCAATGATGCCTGTTGCTTTGTTCATGATCGGACTCATTCGAAAGTATACCGCTGCACCTGGAGCGCTGCTGCTCAGGGCAATGGCAGGACGGCCACGGGGCAGTGCCGGTCTGCAGGTTAGCACCTGCGCTCTGTGACCAGCCAGCCAGGCAGCGGCTCGTCCGGCTGCAAATTGCTACCGATGATGACTTCTGTCGCGGCCACTGGAACGAGCCGTTTTCTTTGCATATCCGTAACTTGTACGCAACAGTTTATGCCCTTTCGTCAGTCTTTTTTTTCCGGCACAGAACCCTTGCGCGTTGCGTCAGTCGACTGTTCAGACGCTTACGCATCATTGAAGGGACGCCCCCCATGACTACCGCCTCCATTCTAGTCCTCGAAGATGAGGACCTCATTCGGCTTCTGCTCACTACGGTGCTCGAAGATGCGGGTTTCGAGGTAACGGCATTCGCAACCGCCGACCAAGGCTACGACTTTCTGGAGACGCATCCCGGAGAAGTCAACATGGTCGTCAGCGATATCCGCATGCCAGGGCATATGGACGGATACGACTTGAGCAGGATGGCCGCCGAGCGCTGGCCTACCTTGCCGATTCTGTTGACATCCGGGTACTCGGGTCGTGATCTGGAGCTGGGGCCCAACGTCCAGTTCCTGCCCAAACCGTGGACCAACGAGCGGTTGTTGAGCAAGGTGAACACGTCGCTGCACATGCATTGATGGGCAGGAAACATCAGCGCGGTTTGTACTGCAGGATATCCCTGGCAAACGTCGCAGCCTGACGGGTCATCTGGTCGAGTTGGCGGTCGCGTTTCTTTTCGGCCTCAAGCATGGCTTTGCGCCCGTGCTGGTTGAGCAAATAGGCGTGAATCTGCCGGACTTCCAACGAAGCGTAAACAGGTGCGACATCCAGCACCGCAATGGGCTGATCGGTCGCTGTGCCGTCATTGCTCAGCTTGACCTGCGGACCCTGCGCGCCGATCACCTGAAATCCCAGGCTCTCGAACCACGGCACTTTACCCACCACGCAGGCCAGTTCGACGTGCGCATGACGCACCCTGATCGCCTCCAGCAGTGCCCGCGCCACCCCTTGCCTGCGCCGAGCCGCACGCACTGCCATGTAGGCCACGGTGCACACCCCCGGGTCATGTTCGGCCCGCAGGAACAAAGCAAAGCCGTCCAGCGTTTGCGGATGCGCGTCGTCGAAAGCCATTACCAGTTCAGGCTGTACCTCTCGCCCACCTGCCATGGCCTCAAGGTACAGATGCACTTCATAGCCGATGCCATATTGGTAGAGCTGGTACAACGGATTGCTCGGGGTGATGCCCAGGCTGCTGATGTCGGTGAGGTAGTCGACCACCATCTGCAGTAACTGACTTTTGACATCCTCGGACGGCGCGCAAGTGGAGTGATGAATCAGTGACATCGGTAGCAAGGCTCCGGCACTACGTGCACAGGTGAAAGTGCACGAATGATAAACCCTGGCTTGCCTGGATCGACAGTGGCACGTGCCCACCACGCGCGTGGCGGGCGGACAGGGCTTGCGTCAGCCGCGCCCAACGAACGGCATATTCGTCGCCATCACGGTCATGTTCAACACGTTGGCTGATAACGGCAGCTTGGCGATGTAGCGAACCGCGTCGACAACGTGAACCATATCGACCATGGGTTCGACAGCTATGTCGCCATTGGCTTGGCGGACACCCTTGGTCATGCGCGCCGACAACTCGGTAAGGGCATTGCCGATGTCGATCTGGCTGCAGGCGATGTTGAACTCGCGACCGTCTAGCGCCAGGCTTTTGGTGATGCCCAGCACGGCGTGCTTGCTGGCCGTATAAGGCATGCTGAAACTGCGTGGCGTGTGCGCCGAGATCGAACCGTTGTTGATGATCCGGCCGCCTTGGGGTTGCTGTCGACGCATCAACCCGAAGGCTGCGCGACAACACAGAAACACCCCGGTGACGTTGGTCTGCAGTACATCAGCCCATTTGGCCACGTCCAGCTCGTCGATGGGCACTGCCGGCGCGCCGATGCCGGCGTTGTTGAAGATGACGTCGAGGCGCCCATAAGTCTGCTCGACGGTGGCGAACAACGCATCCACGCTGTCACTGTTGCGAACATCGGCTGCAATGGCCAAGGCCTCACCGCCCTGCTCGGCGATCGCCTGTGCCACCGCCTGCACCGCTTCCAGGCGCCTGCCTGCCAGCACCACGCAGAACCCGTCGGCTGCCAGCCCAAGGGCCGTCGCTCGGCCAATGCCGCTGCCGGCCCCTGTCACCAACGCTATCTTCTTCGACATGCTTGTCTCTCCGGTTTCGGGATCAGTTGCTGTCCGCCGCGCGCCCCTTGCGCTCCTGGATCATCTGTTCACCACTTTGCTGGCGCTGCTGCTGGAGCATATCGCTGCCTTCAGGCGATGACGAGGGCGCAGGCTGCTGGAGCGTACTCGAACTTCGAGTAGTCGGCGCGCGATTCATGCTACTGGACGGGTTGCGCGTGGTATTGGCCTGGGGCTGCGCGGTGCTGGGTGCCGGGGCCGTGTTGGTTGCGGGACTGGCAGCGGAACCGGCCGCTGGGCTGGAGGCACTGACGCCCGGCGCAGCACCCACGCCGCATGAGGCAGCGAAAAGCATTCCAACGAGGCCGGTGTACTTCAGGGCATGCAAAAGCGCTTTCATGGATGCTTACCTCAGGCAATGACGCGGTGGGTTTCCTGTTGTAGCTGAGCCTGCAGCGCCTGCGGAGTTCCCCGGTCGCGTCGAGCGCTCGGGCCGTCGTTGGCTTGGGGGACTGCGGCTGGGTTACCCTTGCAGAGCTGAACCTGCACCCACCCATACGTTTCAACAAGGATCGAAACAATGTCCGAGCCGGCGAAAAACCGCGCCTCTCATCAGGCCCACTGCAAGGACTGCAGCCTGGCGCCGCTGTGCCTGCCGCTGTCCCTGGAGCTGGCTGACATGGACGCGCTGGACGACATCATCAAGCGCGGCCGTCCGCTCAGGAAGGGTGAGTTCCTGTTTCGCCAGGGGGAAGCCTTCGCAGCCGTCTATGCCGTGCGCTCCGGTGCCTTGAAGACGTTCAGCCTGAGCGACGTTGGTGAAGAGCAGATCACCGGCTTTCATCTGCCCAGTGAACTGCTGGGGTTGTCCGGTGTGGACCGCCTGGTGTACCCGGTGACCGCGCAGGCACAGGAAACCACGTCGGTGTGCGAGATTCCTTTCGAACGCCTCGACGAGCTCTCGGTGCAACTGCCGCAACTGCGCCGCCAACTGATGCGGGTGATGAGTCGTGAAATCCGCGACGATCAACAAATGATGCTGCTGCTGTCGAAAAAGACCGCCGAGGAGCGTATCGCGACTTTTCTGGCCAATCTTTCGGCCCGGCACACTGCACGCGGCTATTCGGCGGTGCAGTTTCGTCTGAGCATGTCCCGCAACGAGATCGGCAACTTTCTCGGCATGGCGGTGGAGACGGTGTCGCGGGTGTTCACCCGGTTCCAGCACGGTGGCCTTCTCGAAGCCCAAGGCAAGGAAGTGCGCATCCTCGATGCGCAACGGCTGTGCGCCGTGGCCGGTGGCTCGGGGTTCGAATGAGCACGGCAGGTGAGGCAGTACTGGCTACCACTGAGGGTTATACTGCGCAACCCCTGCCCTGCCAGAGCTATGACCGATGGTTTTCGACGAACACAGCTTCAAATCCCTGATCCGCCCTGTGCCGGATTTCCCCAAGCCCGGCGTGGTGTTTCGTGACATCACGCCGTTGTTCCAGTCGCCCAAGGCCCTGCGCCTGGTGATCGACAGTTTCGTGCACCGCTACATCGACGCTCAGTTCAGCCATATCGGGGCCATGGATGCTCGGGGCTTTCTGATCGGTTCCATCGTTGCCCACGAACTGAACAAACCACTGATCCTGTTCCGCAAGCAAGGCAAGCTGCCGGCCCATGTGCTCAGCGAGGGTTACCAGACCGAATACGGCGAAGCGTTTCTGGAAGTGCACGCCGACAGCCTGTGCGAAGGCGACTCGCTGGTACTGTTCGATGACCTGATCGCCACCGGCGGTACGCTGATCGCCGCGGCCAACCTGGTTCGGCGCATGGGTGCCGAGGTGTTCGAGGCCGCCGCGATCATCGACCTGCCGGAGTTGCAAGGCTCGCAGCGCCTGCAGGACGCCGGCGTGGGCACCTTCTGCCTGACCCGCTTCGCCCTCGACGAGCGCTAGCGCACGTCGCAGCAAAGCTGCGACGTTCGATCACAGGCAATCCGATGCAGTCCCCGGCGGGATGTTGCGGTCCACATCCGCAGCATCCACTCACAACTGGAGACACCATGACTCATTCTGCATTGGTAGTAGGCGCCAGCGGCATCGTTGGCAGCGCGACTTCGCGATTGCTGCTGGATCAGGGCTGGCAGGTTGCCGGATTGGCGCGCAAGCCCAACGTGGCCGAAGGGGTTACCCCCGTGCAGGCCGACCTGATGGATCCGGCTTCGCTGACCACGGCGTTGGCCGATCTGAAGCCCAGCCATGTGTTCTTGACCACTTGGGCTCGCCAGGACACGGAAGCGGAGAACATCCGTGTCAACGCCGCCATGGTGCGCAACGTGCTCGATGCGCTGCGCGCCTCTGGCAGCGTCCAGCACGTAGCCTTGGTGACTGGGCTGAAGCACTACCTGGGCCCGTTCGAAAACTACGGCAAGGGTAGCCTGCCACAGACGCCGTTTCGTGAGGAACAGGGCCGCCTGGACGTCGAAAACTTCTATTACGCCCAGGAAGACGAAGTGTTCGCCGCCGCCGAGCGCGATGGCTTCACCTGGAGCGTGCATCGCCCCCACACCATCACCGGTGTCGCGGTGGGCAACGCCATGAACATGGCAACGACCCTGGCGGTGTACGCGTCCATCTGCAAGGCCACCGGGCGCCCGTTCGTGTTCCCCGGTTCGCGCGTGCAGTGGGACAGCCTGACCGACATGACCGATGCTCGGCTGCTGGCCAAACAACTGCTGTGGGCCAGCACCACGCCTGCCGCGGCCAATCAGGCGTTCAACGTGACCAATGGCGATGTGTTTCGCTGGAGCTGGATGTGGCAGCAGATCGCCGACTGGTTCGGTGTGCAGGCTTCGCCCTTTCCGCAGCAGGTTACGCCCCTGGCCGAGCAGATGGCCGATGATGCGGCGGTGTGGCAGCAACTGGCGCAGGAGCATGGCCTGCTGGAAGCCGATATCGACCGCCTGGTTTCACCGTGGCACACCGACGCCGACCTGGGCCGGCCCATCGAAGTGGTGACCGATGTTTCCAAGAGCCGTCGATTGGGCTTCAAGGAATTCCAGGCGAGTGACCAGGCGTTCTTCGACGTGTTCGAGAAGCTGCGCAGCGAGCGCCTGATTCCCTGAAGCGGTGTATGCGATATGCTGGCGGTCTGCCTGACTGATCCGGACCCCCGCAATGAATGTTCTCAAACGCGCCCTGCTCGACCGCAAGCTGAAGAAGGCCCTGGCGGCACGCAAGTGCCGCCTCGACTGCGGCAGCCGGGGCCTGCGCAATGGTATCGAGCTGACCCTGGAAGAAGGCGTCAAGCTGCACGACGTCAAGCTGTTCGGGCAGCGCCTGAGCATTGGTGCGCACACCGCCGTGATGAGCGGTGCCGAGTTGCACGAAGTGTCCGAGATCGGTCGCTACTGCTCGATTGCGGCCGGCACAGTCATCGGTCACAGCCGCCAGTCCCACCCGCTGGGCTGGTTGTCTACCCATAGCAAACTCTTTGCCCTGCGGGCGGCCCGTACCCCCGACGTGGCTGGCTACTACGTCAGCACTCCAACCACCCTGGGCCATGACGTGTGGATCGGGCGCGACGCGATGGTCATGGACGGCATCAGCATCGGCACGGGCGCCGTGGTCGGGGCACAGTCGTTGGTGAACAAGGATGTGCCGCCTTACGCCATCGTCGCCGGTACGCCGGCACGGGTGATTCGCTACCGCTTCGACGCCGAAACCATCGAGCGACTGCTGGCCAGCCGGTGGTGGGAACTGCCGCCCGAGGCACTAGCGGAACTGCCAATGGAACAGCCCCAGGCGCTGCTCGAGACGCTGTCGCACGCGCCGGCTAGCAGACTCGCGCCACGCCGGATCAAGCTGCACAGCGCAGCGTGGCGCATCGAGGCGCTTTGACCTGTGGTCGGTGCCTGGCCTCGTCTGTGAAGAATGTTTGAATCCAGGCTGTGGCACGCCTGTCTCAACTGCACATTCATTGCACGAACGAGAGGCCTGTATGGACCTGGGGATCAAGGGGCGTGTGGCGCTCATCACTGGCGGCAGCGGCGGCCTGGGCCTGGCAACCGCGAGGCTGCTGGGCGAGGAAGGTGTTTTTGTCGTGTTGAGCGACAAGGATGCCGAAAAGCTCGAAAAAGGAGCCGCCGAGCTGCCCGATACGGTGTTGACCATCGTGGCCGACGTGACCGACCAGCAACAGGTCGACCACCTCGTGGCCCAGGCCGAAGCGCGCTTCGGCCAGATCGACATCGTGGTTCACACCGCTGGTGTGACCGGAGCCAAAGGCGACCCACTGGCGCTGTCCGACGCCGATTACCAGGAAGCTTGGAGCACTGACTTCTTCTCCGCCGTGCGCGTGGCGAGGGCCACCATTCCAAAAATGCGTGAACGTGAGTGGGGACGTTTCGTCTGCATCACCTCGGAGAATGCGGTGCAACCGTACTGGGAGGAAGCGGTGTACAACGTGGCCAAGGCGGCGCTGGCGGCGTTCGTCAAGAACCTGTCTTACAAGGAAGCCGGATTCGGTGTGCTGTGCAACACCGTCGCGCCCGCCTTCATCGAGACGCCCATGACCGATGGCATGATGGAACAGCGCGCGCAGCAGATGGGCACTTCATTCGAAGAGGCAATCGACAGTTTTCTCGAGGAGGAACGCCCTGGCATCGTGCAGAAACGTCGAGGCAAGGCCGAGGAAGTCGCTGCGGTGATCGCCTTGCTGGTGTCTGAGCGAGCATCATTCGTCAATGGCAGCAACGTGCGCGTCGACGGTGGCTCGGTGAAAGCCGTGCAGAACTGAAGCCGTCGATGAAAAAAACTCCCCGCAGGGCGCTGCAGGGAGGTTTTCTTCAAGCGAAACCGATGGCCGGGTGGCGATCAGGCCAGATCGTTTTGCGCCTTGCCAGAGCCCAGGTCGGCGCCGGTAACCGGATTGGCGTCGGGATCGGATTCGGTGCGCAACTTCAATGCTTCCAGCACCTTGGCATCCTTGGCGCTCAGCACCACCGACGCACTGCCGTCACCGCCATCCACCGCTGGTTCCGGATCGGCCACGAACTCCCACTCTTCACCCTGGTTCCACGGGCCGCGGACATTGGGCTCACCGGACATATTGAAATACTTGTTGGTGAATTCCGGCATGCCCGGCAACTTGCCTTGGGGAAAGTTGGGTTGAATGGCATGCAAGGCGTTTTCGAATGACAGTTGGTGTGCGATTTCCCGCGTCATCAAAAACCCAAGTGCTTCTTTCACACCGGGATCGTCAGTGACATTCATCAAGCGCTCGTAAACAATCTTTGCCCGTGATTCAGCAGCGATATTGGAGCGCATATCGGCGGTCGGCTCACCGATGGTATCGATATAAGCAGCGGTCCAGGGTACACCTGCAGAGTTTACCAAGGGCGCACCGGCGCCATACAACAGGCTGGTAATATGGGAATCGTTGCCTGCGCCATTTATCGCACGGTACAACTCGCCTTCTTCCTGCACACCTTCTGCCAGCTGGCCCTTCGCGCCCTTGTTGAGCATGACGATGATCGAACCGACGATCTCCAGATGGCTGAGTTCCTCAGTGGCGATGGACATCAGCAGGTCCTTGCGGCCCGGATCATCCTCGGCCAGCGCCTGGGTGAAGTAACGTGCTGCTGCGGCCAGTTCGCCCTGGGCACCGCCGAATTGCTCCAGCAACAGGTTGGCCAAACCTGGATTGGGTGCAGCGACACGCACGGTGTATTGCAAACGCTTGTTGTGCAAGAACATTGTGGTTTCCTCAGGCTGATCTGATTATGAATCGGCACGCGCTCACTCTTGATAGAGAAGAGACAACGGAACAGCACCGTCATAAGTAGGAAACGACAGCCTTGAGTTAATCCCTTTTAATTACCGCAACCGGATCAATGGTTGTACTTTCAGAGAATAACTACTGGCCTATTGATTTGATCGACAGCACTCATAGTTTGCGTACGCTATATTAGATAGTTTAAAAGCCTACACCTATACCATGCACCAATACCGACCCTGTAGCAGCGGCGCGAGCCGCGTCGGCGACCCACACGGGAAGTCGGCAGCATGCTGCTGTGCCCAGACTCAGCGCGCCCCGCCGCCACGATGACCTTCGACCCATCAGTGGGATTTCCCGAAGAGTTTCTTGCCCAGGCTGACCACTGCCAATACCGCGGCGCCGGTAAGGATGCCGGTCAATGCGTCGACCAGAGTGCTCGCCACCGTACCCATCAGCCCGCCGCCAGCCAGCGCCACCGCCGCTTCACTGAGGTGATGTACGAACGGCAGGCCGTGGGCGATGATTCCGCCACCTACCAGAAACATGGCAATGGTGCCCAGGATCGACAGCACCTTCATCAGCACAGGCGCCAGCCACAGCAGCCCGTTGCCCAGTGCCTGACTGGCCGCACCGGTCTTCTGCTTGAGATACAGGCCAACATCGTCGAGCTTGACGATGCCGGCTACCAGCCCATACACACCTACGGTGATCAGCACGGCGGTGATCACCAGCACGCCGACCTGATCCAGGAAGGGCCGGGTGGACACCACGCCCAACGCCAGCACGATGATCTCCGCCGAGAGGATGAAGTCAGTGCGCACTGCGCCTTTGATCTTGTCCTTTTCGAACGCCACCATGTCGACCTTGGCATCGGCCATGGCGGCCTTGCGCTGCTCGAGTTCGGCGGCCGAATCCTTGTGCAGGAATTTGTGCACGACCTTCTCGAAACCTTCGAAGCACAGATAGGCACCACCGATCATCAACAGCGGCGTGATCAGCCAAGGCGCGAATGCGCTGATCAACAGCGCAGCCGGCACCAGGATCGCCTTGTTCAGCAAGGAACCCTTGGCCACCGCCCAGACCACCGGCAGTTCACGATCCGCCTTGACCCCGGTGACCTGTTGGGCATTGAGCGCCAGATCGTCGCCCAGCACCCCGGCGGTTTTCTTCGCGGCCAGGGAAACGTCGTCGAGCAAGGTTGCGATATCGTCGAGAAGCGTCAGCAAATTGCCTGCGGCCACGGGGAGTATCCTTATGAGTAAGATAGGTGGCTGACGCACGGGGGTCGGCTAAGTTCCCTGGCGGGCCGTTGTTGAGAGCCCGGCAACGCCGGTGCTACCATCGCGGACCATCCGACACAGCCGGATGCCATTGCGCAGAAACAAGGATCTTCGCCCACCATGAGCAGTATTCGCGAGCGCAACAAGGCACTGATTCTGCGCGCGGCCAGTGAGGAATTCGCCGACAAGGGTTTCGCCGCCGCCAAGACCCACGACATCGCCAGCAAGGCCGGCGTGCCCAAGCCCAACGTCTACTACTACTTCAAGTCCAAGGAAAACCTCTACCGCGAGGTGCTGGAAAGCATCATCGAGCCGATCCTGCAGGCGTCCACGCCGTTCGATACGGCGGGCGAGCCGCAGGACGTGTTGCGCGCCTACATCCGCTCCAAGATCCATATCTCCCGCGCCCTGCCCTTCGCCTCGAAAGTGTTCGCCAGTGAAATCATGCACGGCGCGCCGCACCTGAGCGCCGATCAAGTGGAGCAGCTCAATGCCCAGGCCCGGCACAACATCCAATGCCTGCAGACCTGGATCGATCGCGGCCAGATCGCTCCGGTCGATCCGCATCACCTGATGTTCAGCATCTGGGCCGCGACGCAGACCTACGCCGACTTCGATTGGCAGATCGCTTCGATCACCGGCAAGGCAAAGCTGGACGACGCCGATTACGAAGCCGCCATCGACACCATCACGCGCCTGGTGCTCAAGGGCTGTACGCCGGATTAGTCCAGCCCTCGCCCAGGCAGGCCATGGCTTGGCGCACGGCCTTGCACCGGCGCGGCAAAGCTCCTACGCTGTGCGCCTCTTCGGGAAGCACCTTTCTATGACCACTCTGCGTGATCGCCTGTACGTCGTCGTATTTCAAAGCGACACCCCTGCCGGACGGCGCTTCGACAAGACCCTGTTGCTGATCATCCTCGCCAGCCTGCTGGTGGTGATCATCGACAGCGTCGAAACCGTCCACAGCCAGTATGCTGACCTGTTTGCCTGGATCGAATGGGGCTTCACTTTCATCTTCGCCATCGAATACCTGCTGCGCCTGTACTGTTCGCCCAAGCCGCTGCGCTACGCGTTCAGCTTCTACGGCCTGATCGACCTGCTGGCGATCGTGCCCGGCATCCTGGCCATCTACTACAGTGATGCCCAGTACCTGATGATCGTGCGCGTGGTGCGCATGCTGCGGATCTTCCGGGTGCTCAAGCTCAGCCCCTACCTCAAGCAGGCCAACTACCTGCTGGCCGCCCTGCGCGGTAGCAAGCAGAAGATCATCGTGTTTCTGGTCAGCGTCAGCACCCTGGTCACGGTGTTCGGCACCCTCATGTACGTGGTCGAAGGACCGCAGAACGGCTTCGCCAACATTCCCACCGGCATCTATTGGGCCATCGTCACCCTGACCACCGTTGGCTACGGCGACATCGTGCCCACCACGCCGATCGGCCAGGTGCTCTCGGCGATGGTCATGATCACCGGCTATTCGATCATTGCAGTGCCAACCGGCATCTTCACTGCCGAGTTGGCCAACGCCATGCGTGGCGAAGGCCTGCAGCACGAGTGCGCGGTGTGTCACAAGGGTAGCCATGAACAGGCGGCGTCCTTTTGCTCGCAGTGCGGCAATGCCTTGTTCGAAAAAGCGCTATAAGCACAGCAGTTTTTGATCTAACCCCGCCCATCACGTCGACGTGGGGGCGCAGGCATAATGCCGCCTATTTCCAAGAACGCTCGAAGAGGGAACTGCAGTGAAGAAATTGATCGGTGCCTCGCTGTTGGCGGCAGGCTTGACCCTGACCGGCCTGGCCCAGGCCGCGCCCAGCCTGCTCAACGTCTCATACGACGTGATGCGCGACTTCTACAAGGACTACAACAGCGCCTTCCAGAAACACTGGCAGGCTGAACACAATGAAGCGATCACCGTGCAGATGTCCTTCGGCGGTTCGAGCAAGCAGGCGCGTTCGGTGATCGACGGCCTGCCGGCCGATGTCATCACCATGAACATGGCCACCGACATCAATGCCTTGGCCGACAACGGCAAGCTGGTGCCGGACAACTGGGTCACGCGCCTGCCGAACAACAGTGCACCGTTCACCTCGGCGACCGTTTTCATCGTCCGCAAGGGCAACCCCAAGGCGCTCAAGGACTGGCCAGACCTGCTCAAGGACGGCGTGCAGGTCATCGTCCCCAACCCCAAGACGTCCGGCAACGGCCGCTACACCTATCTGTCGGCGTGGGGCTACGTGCTGAAGAACGGCGGCGACGAAAACAAGGCCCGCGACTTCGTCGGCAAGCTGTTCAAGCAGGCGCCGGTACTCGACACCGGCGGCCGCGGTGCGACCACCACCTTCATGACCAACCAGATCGGCGATGTGCTGATCACTTTCGAGAACGAAGCGGAAATGATCGCTCGTGAGTTCGGCCGCGACCAGTTCGAAGTGATCTACCCCAGCGTGTCCGCCGAAGCCGAGCCGCCGGTCAGCGTGGTCGACAAGGTGGTCGACCGCAAAGGCACGCGCGCCGCAGCCGATGAATACCTGAAATACCTGTGGTCGCCCGAAGGCCAGGAGATCGCCGCCAACAACTACCTGCGCCCACGGGATCCGGCAGTGCTGGCCAAGTACACCGATCGTTTCCCGAAAGTTGAATTCCTGTCGGTGGAGAAAACTTTCGGCGACTGGCGCAGCGTGCAGAAGACCCACTTCAACGACGGCGGCGTGTTCGACCAGATCTACACCGGCCAATAACGGCGCTCAGCACTTGCAGGTCTGCTTCACGCCCACCACGGCTCAGGGATGCTTGCGGCCCAATCCCGCCGGCACGCCGGTGGTGTCGGTGGCTTCCCAAGGGCCTTTGGGGCTGGTGGCCCAGCTCCAGCCATCATTCCACCGGTAGTAAGTGCGCTGCCGATAGTAGGTGTCGGGTTGATCTTCGAGCACGTAGACGCCCAGGCTCGGGTCCCAGTGACTGGCGCCACCGGGCGGTGGGGCAAAGCTGGCCGAAGTCCGTGGCAAGGGCTTGGGTGCTGACGGGGTCGGGGTCGGCGTCGGTGATGTGCTGGGTCCGGACGGTGGCAGGGTCTGCACCGGCGGCCGCGGCTCCGGTTCTGACGGGCGCTGCACCGCGCAGGCACTCATGCCCAGGGCCAGGCCGATCACGGCCATTCGAGCTAAACGGTTCATGGCATCTCTCTACAGGTCGGGACTGTCGATCATCAATTGCTGCACGGCGGCGCTGTCGCTGGCGATCGGCGCAGCTCGCGCCAGCCACTCACCTTGTGTGGGCTGGCCGGCCCTGGATATCCGGGCGATCAGTTGGACTTCGGGAAAGTTCGACAGTTTCAGCTGCGGCATCATCGCGTCGCTGTCCGCCAACTCGACCTGCGCCGGCAGGTCGGCGACCGTCAGGCGCTTGACCGCCAGCGGCATCGGCGGCCCGGACACCGCGCGGGCAAAGACGAACACACTGTCACCGGGCTGCACCCTGGCGGCCAACGCGGGGGCCAGGGTGACCCGCACCTGCAACCCGGCGCGCGTTGGGTTTGTCTGGGGAGATAACGGTTTGCCGGCGGACATCAGTTGGCCACGAGCGCGCTCGATTCCGCCCTGCAACGCCGCGCGGGCTGGGTCTGTGTCCGGCAACGTGGCCAGCAGACGCTCCCAGTAGCCAATGGCCTGTTCGAAGCGCTGGCTCTCGAAGGCGGCAATGCCGAGCAAGCCCAGGCTGGTCGGCTCCTTCGGATCGCCCAGCAGCGCTTCGTCGGTCAACGCCTGGATGGGCTCGGACCACTGTCTGCCAGCGGCGAAATAAAGCGCCTGAGCCCACTGCCCCAATACCTCGGGCTGACGCCCGGTCAAAGACGCCGCACGCTCGAACAGCGCGGCTGCTTGCGCCGGGCGGTTCTGCGCCATATAGGTTCGGCCCAGGATATAGATACCTTCGACGGCCTCTGGCTGCATCTGCACCGCCCGTTCCAGGCGCGCGGTCATCTGGGCCATGGACGTGGGCGGCACGGCGAACTCGCGGCTCAACTCAACCTGGTCGCTGGCGCCATAATGCAGGTAGAGCGCCAGCCCCACGACCGGCACCAGCAGCGCCGCGGCCAGCGGTACCGCGCGGCCCAGGCGTATATCCGATGCCGTTTGGCTGCCGTCGGTATCGGCGAGCAGTTCACGGGCCGCTTCGGCCTGACCGCTTTCCAGCTGCGCGGAGGTCAGCACACCCGCCCTTTGCTGGGTGTTCAGTTCGGCCAGGCGCTCCTGGTACAGCGCCACGTTGAGTGCGGTGCGATCCTGTTCTGGCTGCTCGCGACGAGCACGCAGCAACGGCACCAGCACGAAGCTCTGCGCGATCAGCAGCAACAGCCCGGCAGCGAGCCAGAGATCAATCATGGGCGGTCTTCATCCAGCGGTTTTTGGGCAAGCAGGTCAGCCAGGCGTGCCCGCTCGCTTGGGTCGAGATCGCGCGGACTGGTGGCCGGTTGCCGACGTCGGCGGCGCACCGTCACCGCAATCACCCCCACGCCGGCCACGAGCAAGGCCGCCGGGCCGAACCAGAGCAGCCCGGTACGCGCGGTCAGCGCCGGTCTGTAGCGGACAAATTCGCCATAGCGGTCGACCATGAACTCGATGATCTGCTCGTCGCTCTTGCCTTCGGTCAACAGCCGATGGATCTCCCGGCGCAGGTCGCCGGCAATGGGCGCATTGGAGTCGGCGATGTCCTGATTCTGACATTTCGGACAACGCAGTTGCTGAGTCAACTGGTGGAAGCGCTCGCGCAAATCGTCATTGGCGAACCGATAGGTGTCGATGGCGGCGTGCGCCGCTCCGGCCAGGCTCGACAGCAGCATGCAGGTCAACAGCCAGCGTTTCATGGTCATGGTCGGGCCTCGTCGAGCAGCGCCTGGTACAGCGGTGCCAGCTGCTCGCGCCATACGGTCTGGTCGATGACCCCTACCCACTTGTGGCGAATCACCCCGCGGGCATCGATGAGAAAGGTCTCCGGCGCGCCGTACACGCCCAGATCGAGGCCCAGGGTGCCGTCCTTGTCATTGATGTCCAGCGCGTAGGGGTTGTGATAGTCCGCCAACCATCGGCGCGCGGCTGCGTTGTCATCCTTGTAGTTGATGCCGTAGATCAGCACGCCCTGACGAGCCAGTGTGTTGAGCACGGGATGTTCGACGCGGCAGGCTACGCACCACGTCCCCCAGACATTGACCAGTGCGGGTTTGCCCAGCAGGTCGGCGCGGGTCAGCGTTCGTTCGCCCTGGGTATCGGCCAGGCTGAACGCAGGAAACGGCTTGTCGATCAGCGCCGACGGCAGCTGTGCCGGGTCAAGGTAGAGGCCGCGGTAAAGCAGCACTGCCACTATCAGGAATGCGCCCAAGGGCAGCGCTAGTAGCCACCGCTTCATACCGTGGCTCCCTGGCCAAGGACATCACTGACGCGCGCTTTGACCTTGAGCCGATAGCGCTTGTCCAGGGCGGCGAGCAATCCCCCCAGCCCCGTCAGCAGCCCGCCCAGCCAGATCCAGCGCACGAACGGCTTGACGTGGATGCGTACGGCCCACGCACCGTTTTCCAACGGCTCACCCAAAGCGACGTAGAGGTCGCGGGTAAAACCGGCGTCGATGCCAGCCTCGGTCATTACCGATTGCTGAACGGTGTACAAGCGCTTTTCGGGGTGCAGCAGGCTCACTTGTACACCCTTGCGCAGGACCTGGACGCTGCCACGCTGGGCGGTAAAATTCGGCCCGCGATGGGACTCGGCACCGTGGAAGATGAATTGATAGCCACCCAGCTCCACCGCATCGCCCGGCGCCATGCGCAGGTCGCGCTGGGTGCTGTCGTGGCTCGACAGCACCACGCCCAAGGCACACACGGCAATGCCCAGATGGGCCAGTTGCATGCCCCAGTAACTGCGCGGCAAGCCCGCGATTCCCCGGCGAAAGCCCGTGTGACGGGTCTTGTCGTGCAGGTCGCGGACACCGGCCAGCAGCACCCAGGCCGCCAGGGCGAAGACAGTCAGTACCGGCCAGGCGAAATCACCCAGGCACCACGCGGCCAGCGGCGCCAGCACGGCACTGCCGATCAGTACTGGTACCAGCATGCCGCGCAGCCAGGCCGTGGGTGTGTGTTTCCAGCGCACCAGCACACCGACCGCCATGGTCAGCATCAGCAGCGCCATCAAGGGCACGAACAGCGCATTGAAATACGGCGGCCCCACCGACAGCTTGGCGCCGGTCAGGGCATCCAGGGCCAAGGGATACAACGTGCCCAGCAGAATCATGGAAGCGGCCACCAGCAGAATCAGGTTGTTGCCCAGCAGCAGGGTTTCGCGCGACCACAGGCCGAAGCCCACGTGACTCTTGACCACCGGCGCGCGCAGCGCGAACAGGGTCAGCGAACCACCCACCACGAACAGCAGGAAGATCAGGATGAACACCCCGCGCGTCGGGTCGGACGCGAACGCGTGCACCGAAGTCAGCACACCCGAACGCACCAGGAACGTTCCCAGCAAGCTCAGGGAAAACGCGGCAATGGCCAGCAAAACCGTCCAGCTCTTGAATACGCCGCGCTTCTCGGTGACGGCCAGCGAATGAATCAGCGCGGTGCCCACCAGCCAGGGCATGAACGAGGCGTTCTCCACCGGGTCCCAGAACCACCAGCCGCCCCAGCCCAGTTCGTAGTACGCCCACCATGAGCCCAAGGTGATACCGATACCCAGAAAGCTCCACGCCACCATCGTCCAGGGGCGTGACCAGCGTGCCCAGGCCGCGTCCAGCTTGCCGCCCAGCAGCGCGGCAATGGCGAACGCGAAGGCCACCGAAAAACCGACGTAACCCATGTACAGCATGGGCGGGTGGACGATCAGGCCGATGTCCTGCAACAAGGGGTTGAGGTCGCGCCCATTGGCTGGAATCTGCGGCAGCACCCGAGCAAAGGGATTGGACGTCAGAATCAGGAACAGCAGGAAGCCAACGCTGATCATGCCCATCACCGCCAGTACTCGCGCCAGCATGACCTGTGGCAACTGCCGCGAGCCAATCGACACGGCGAAGGTCCAGCCGCCCAGGATCAGCGCCCACAACAGCAACGAGCCTTCGTGGGCGCCCCACACCGCGCTGAATTTGTAGTACCAGGGCAAGGCGCTGTTGGAGTTTTCGGCCACGTAGCGCACGGAAAAGTCGTCGTTCAGGAAGCTTGCCGCCAGGCAGGCGAACGCCAGGGTCAAGAAGGTGAACTGACCCCATGCAGCCGGCCGCGCCAGCCCCATCCACAGCCGGTCGCCGCGCCATGCCCCCAGCAACGGCACGCTGGCCTGCACCAGGGCCAGACACAGCGCCAGAATCATCGACAATTGGCCCAGCTCGGGCACCAGCAGCGCACCGATCATGGCGAAGCTTCCATTCGGCCAGAGTCTTTCAAGGCTTTGGTGACCTCCGGCGGCATGTATTTTTCGTCGTGCTTGGCCAGCACCTCGTCCGCTTGCACCACGCCGGCAGCGTTCAGGGTGCCGAGGGCAACGATGCCCTGCCCTTCGCGAAACAGGTCGGGGAGGATCCCACGGTAGGTGATGGTGACGCTGCGCTGGAAGTCGGTGACCACGAAGCGTACATCCAGCGAGTCGCCGGAACGCTGCAGCGAGCCTCGTTCGACCATGCCGCCGGCGCGAATGCGCGTGCCCACCGGCGCCTCGCCATTGGCGATCTGCGTCGGCGTGTAGAACAGGTTGATGTTCTGTTGCAATGCACCCAAGGCCAGACCCACGGCAAGCGCGACACCTGCCACCAGGGCGAGGATGAGCGTCAGGCGCTTTCTGCGTTGCGGATTCACGGTCGCTCCTCCCGGCGCAGACGTCGCGCTTCCTGCTGCAGATGACGTCGCCAGGCCAAAAGCGGTCCGGCCACGTTGACGATCAGCACCACCAGGCACAGGCCATAGGCCGACCAGACGTAGACGCCGTGACGACCCATGCTGACGAACTCGCCGAACGAATCGAAGCTCATGGCCCGGCCCTCGTTTTCGAGGCGCCGGCCAGGTATTCCCGAACCCAGCGGCTGCGCACTTCGCGCCTGAGCACTTCCAGGCGCATGCGCAACAACAGCACAGCGCCGAAGAAACAGTAGAAGCCGAGCACCGTGAGCAGCAGCGGCAACCACATCTGCGCAGGCATCGCCGGTTTTTCGGTCAGGCTGAACGTGGCGCCCTGGTGCAAAGTGTTCCACCACTGTACTGAATACTTGATGATCGGAATATTGACCACGCCAACGATGGCCAGTACCGCACACGCCTTGGCCGCGTTCTCGCGGTTGCCGATGGCCTGCCCAAGGGCGATGAGCCCCAGGTAGAGAAACAGCAGGATGAGCATCGAGGTCAGGCGCGCATCCCAGACCCACCAACTGCCCCAGGTCGGTTTGCCCCAGATGGCGCCCGTGGCCAACGCCAACACGGTCATCCAGGCGCCCACCGGTGCGGCACATTGCAGCGCGATGTCGGCGATCTTCATCTTCCACACCAGCCCGACCACGCCGGCCAGGGCCATCATCACGTAGCAGGACTGGGCAAGCATGGCCGCAGGCACGTGGATGTAGATGATGCGAAAACTGTTGCCCTGCTGGTAATCCGGCGGCGCGAACGCCAGCCCCCAGACCACGCCCGCGCCGACCAGCAAAGCCGCCGCCACGCTCAGCCATGGCAGCAGGCGTCCGCTCAAGGCGTGGAACGCCTTGGGCGAGCCGAGCCTGTGAAACCATGTCCAGTTCATCAGCTTGTTCTTCATGACCACGTATCCAAAAGCATGGGCCAGGCGCACACGCCACCTCGTCCGTTCATTCGCCGACACTGATTTTCAGTCCGGCCGCGATCGCGAAAGGCGCCAAGGTCACCGACAGCGCTGTCAGGCTGCCCAGCCACAACAAGTAACCCATGGCTGGCAGCTGCTGCAAGGACGCCTGCAGGGCGCCACTGCCCAGAATCAGCACCGGGATGTACAACGGCAGCGTCAGCAGCGCCAACAGCAGGCCGCCGCGCTTGAGTCCGACCGTCAAGGCTGCACCCACCGCGCCGAGCAGGCTGAGGACCGGCGTGCCAAGCAGCAACGACAGCAACAGCACTGGCAGGCAGCGCTCGGGCAACCCGAGCATCAGCGCCAGCAGCGGTGAAACCAGCACCAGCGCCAGCCCGGAAAACAGCCAGTGCGCCAGCACCTTGGCCAGCACCAGCACGGGCAGTGGATGCTCGGACAATATCCATTGTTCCAGCGAACCGTCTTCCAGATCGCTGCGAAACAGGCCGTCGATGGACAGCAGCACGGCCAGCAGGGCCGCTACCCATACCAGGCCGGGGGAAAGGCCTTGCAGCACCTGCATCTGCGGACCCACGGCAAGTGGAAACAGCGCGATGACGATGGCGAAAAACACCAGCGGGTTGCCCAGCTCGGCGGGGCGTCGACACAGCAGGCGCGCCTCGCGCTTGAGCAACAGGACGAAGACGCTCATGCCGCCTGTGCGTCCAGTTCCAGCTGCCGGTAACTGCCGGGGGTCTGCGCCAGCAGATGGTGGGTGGTCAGCACGACCATGCCGCCTTGCTCGCAGTGCCCAACCAGGTGCCGTTCCAATTGCTCCACCGCCTGTGCATCGAGGGCGCTGAAAGGTTCGTCGAGAATCCATAACGGCGGGCCGGGCAGATGCAGGCGAGCAAGCGCCACGCGGCGCCGCTGGCCGGCCGAAAGCCGGTGACACGGCACGTCTTCGAAACCGCGCAGGCCGATGGCCGCCAACGCCGCCCAGATGCGCTCGCGGCTCGCCGGGGTGTGCAGCGCGCAGAGCCAGGCCAGGTTTTCCTCGGCGCTGAGCGCCTCCTTGATGCCGGGCGCGTGGCCGATCCATACCAGCGGGCAGGCTCGCTCGCCCCGGTGTTCGGCATGCGCCTGCGCCGTCAGGGCGACCTGCCCTTCGGCGGGCTGCATCAGCCCGGCCAGCAGCCGCAGCAGGCTGGTCTTGCCACAGCCGTTGGGTCCGCACACCTGAAGCATGTCGCCCGCTGCCACCTGGAGCTGCAGACGCTCGAACAGCAGCCGCCCATCGCGCTCGCAGGATAAATCGGTGGCTTGCAGGTATGGGGTCAAGAGTCGGCCTTGTGAAATCGGGTCGCACGTCACGGCATCGAGCCGCGTTCAAGTTCCGCAGGGCATGGCCGCTATACTTCCATGGCGCTGTATAGCAGAGCCGGCCGCAGTGGCCGCGCATTATACATGCGCAGCTCACGCCCAAGGGCGCAACCGACACAGGTTTCATCCATGCCTGACCTGATCAGCAATCTAGCCGCGCTGCCGTCCGCCAGCGGAGCGGCGCGCGCCAGTGCCTCGAATACCGAGATGGTGAAGATCACCCAGCCACTGGACAACCTGCTGGCCCTGGGTGAGACGGTCGACGCCGAGGTGGTGTCGGTCAAGGCCGGCGCTCAGGATTTTCAATTGCTGTTGCGCCTGAGCCTGGCCGGGGGCGGCGTGGCGACGATCACCGCCAGCAGCCTGCAACCATTACCCCAGGGCACTGCATTGCTGGTGTCGCACCTGGCCGGTGGCGCGGCCCTGGTCGCCACCCAGGAGCGCGGCAACGGCGCACCGTTGACCCTGACCCGCATCGACACCCAGGCATTGCCGGTGGGCACGCTGTTGCAGGGCAAGGTCAGCAGCAGCCAGATGCTGCCGCAGATCGCCGGGCAGCCAGCGGTGTATCGGGCCATGGTGACCCTGCTCAACACCGCTCAGGCAGGCAACATCCTGGCCATCGAGAGCCCTCAGCCGCTGCGCCTGGGCAGTCTGCTCAGCGCTCAGGTGATGAGTGACCGCAGCCTGAACTTCGTGCCCTTGAGCGGGCGCATGGACCAGTTGGCAGTGGCCCAGCAACTGGGCGCGCAGCAAGCCCGGCAAGGTTCTTTGGATAGCCTGCTGAACGCCGTGCAGACCCTGCGCCAGAACCCGGAACTTGCGCCGCCGACGCGAGCCGGCCTGGAACGCCTGTTGGCCAGCCTGCCGGACGTGCAGCAAATGGCCGACCCGAAAGCCGTCGCCCAGGCGGTGGTCGCCAGCGGCGCATTTCTGGAAGCCAATCTGCTCAACGGTCAACCGGCACCCGATCTCAAGTCGGCGCTGCTGCGCCTGATGGCGCAGATCGCGCCTGCGGCGTTGCCCGGTCCGGCGGCGCAACCGGCCGTAGCGGCCAATGTGCTCGCTCAGGTGCTGCCGGGGCGGGTGCGCAATGCCCTGAATGCCTGGGGACAGGTCAGTGAAAAAACCGTGCCGGTAAGCTTTCCCCTGCCCGCCCGCACTGCGCAGAAAAGCGAGGGCGAAGACGACCTCGAACACCTGCTGCGCCTGGCCGGTGCGGCCGTGGCGCGTCTGCAGAGCCATCAGCTCGCGGGACTGGAACAGACCGGGCGCACCCCCGATGGCGCCACGCAGACCACCTGGCAACTGGAGATTCCCATGCGCCACCTGCACGATTTCGTCCCGCTGCAGGTCAAGGTGCAACGCGAAGACCCGCCACCGGACCAGCAGCCCCATGACAAGAGCGATCCCAGACCGGCCCAGGAAAAGATCTGGCGCCTGGACCTGGCCTTCGATCTGGATGCACTGGGCCCGCTGCAGGTGCAGGCGCAACTGGCTCACGGTAGCCTCTCCAGCCAGTTGTGGGCACAACGGCCTGCCACCGCCCTGCTCATCGAGAACCAGTTGGACAATCTGCGGCAGCGCCTGCAGGCCAGCGGTTTGAACGTGGCCGATCTGCAGTGCCATCAAGGCACCGCCCCCCAAGGCGCCCGTACGCGCCTGGAACAACGCTGGGTGGATGAAACCGCATGAACGAACGAGCCCCGCGCCAAGCCATCGCCCTACGCTACGACGGCCAGAAGGCACCCACACTCACCGCCAAGGGCGACGATGAACTGGCCGAAGCGATCCTGGCCATGGCCCGCGAATACGAAGTACCGGTGTACGAAAACGCCGAGCTGGTGAAGATGCTGGCACGCATGGAACTGGGCGACAGCATTCCCCACGAGTTGTACCTGACTATCGCAGAGATCATCGCCTTTGCCTGGCACCTGCAAGGCAAGACCCCTTCCGGCTTCGAACTGGCGCCCGCGCCGAGCGAGCGCGACATCACCCCCAAGGCTCCGTAGCGTCTGGGCCACAAGGCTTTTCACCACCCTCGGAGCGCGCCTGCGGCAGCCGCCTCGATAGCCCGTCCAGAGTCGGTTTGCTACCGGCACCGACGGCGGGCGCCCTACATAGTTACCACGTCCACCGACTGCCCCGAACGAATCATGGCCTGGCACGACTTTCCGTGCTCATAAAGGAATACCGCCATGACTTCCCGATTCATCAGCGCGCAGGGTGTTCAAACCGTCCGCGACTCGCTCAAGCATTATCCCAGACCCGACCGCGCCGCTGCCGAGGCAGTGCGCAAGTGGGCCTCGAAACAAGGCCTGGAGCTGAACCCGGACAAGGTCGATGCCGTCACGCTGCACTATCAATTCAAGGGCCAGCGCTGTATCGCCAAGGTCGTGCGCAAGCTGACCATGACCCAGGCGCTGCTGTCGAACTGGCAGGGCGAATCGAACAACGATCTGATCGGCGCCGCCCTGCATGCCGCCTGGGCCGGCACGCCACCGCCCTACCCGATCACTCTGGTCGACCATCTGGATGAAAAGGGTCTGTTCGACTACGGCAGTGAGTACGTGGTGTACAACGGCTTGTACCGGCAGACATCACCGGCGAACTATGACGCCGCGAATCACGTGCGCATTCCTGCCGAGAAATTTCAGCGCTTCATCTGGCAGCTGGATTTCCAGACGCCGTACAAGCGCATGCTCAAGGCGTACTGGACAGACGGTTTGCAGGCCTACCGCGATGCCGCGAAGGTCAACTTCATTGCGGCCTGCAACAGGCAGATCAGCAACGCCAGCCTCAGTGATGCCGGGCGCGTGCTGGCCTGGCAGGTCGCCGGCCTGCAACCGCGGCCGCATGCGGTGCACGTCGCCTGCCTGAATATCTACGGATATGCGGCCACCAACCTGCTGTGCCTGAAGAACACTGCCACTGGGCTGACCCTGCTGTACATCCCCGGCAACAGCTTGCCATTCCACGAGTTCGCCGACGAATCGTCGATGAAGCTGTGGGTGGCCGAGCAATGCAAGCACCCACACACGCGTCAGGCGCTGGAAGAGCATTTCCCGCCTGGTGACGAGGCCGACACGCTCGGGTTCAGTGGCCTCGAGACCGCACTGACGGGGCTGGGGTTGTACCCGGCCTATCACCATTTCGATCCCGACAGGCATCCAGGTTTCGCCACCAGCGGTCTGTGGGTGCCCCACGACACCGTCAACTACCGGACCAGCAAATACAGCCCGCCCATCGCCGGCGACCTGTTCATGGCCATGGCCCACAACCAGAAGAAACGCAGCGAACAGGATGCCGAGTTCATCATCAACACCGACCATTCGGTGACCAAGGAAAAATGGCGCGGCTACTTCACCTCCGCCATCAATACCCTGGCACCCATTGCGATGGTTGTCCCTGAACTGGCCCCGATCTTTGCCCTGGGCGGCATCGTTCAACTGGGACTGGGCCTGGATCGGGCGATCAACGGTAGAAACCTGGAGCAGCGCGCCGCTGGCGTTGACGATGCGATCTGGGGAGTGCTCAACGCGACGCCGCTGCTGCACGTGCAGATTCCGCAGACGCCGGCGGTCTGGCGCTTCAAGCGGCCGGAGTTCGTCATTCCAGCACGCATCAACGGCCAGATCGGCTATCCCTTGAGTCCGATCCACGCGCCGCACCTTCCCACCCTGGAGCCGGTTCTGGAAACTGCCTTCAGCCTGCCAGAATCCATGCGGCCTGTGGCCGGTGCCAACCCGGAGATTGCCGACGCCGTCATTCGTGTGCCCAGTTACAGCGGCAAGCGTGACCTTCTGGAATGTGAGATCGATGGATACGTCACGCATGTTCACTACGATATAGAGCACGACGCGTTCGTGCAGAGCACAGATCTCAATGAGCTCGATCCGCCCTACTTCGTCGCGCCCAAACCTGGCCAGCGCTCGCTTTCACGGCTGCAGGACGTCGAGCGTGTCGTTACCGACGCCCAGCGCGCGCACACCTTGCAGGCCCTGGGGGTCGATCTGATACTGCCGCTGAGCCTTGGCGAACTGCGCCCGCCAGTGATGAAATCCATTCCCAAAAAAATCTCCTGCCTGTGGGTCGGCGACAAGATCATCAACGCTGGGCTGCTGGAGACGTAGGCCGCAATGCCGCCTTGCTGCGTGACAGCGATTACGAATATCGGCTGTTTTTGTCCACGGCGTCGCCGCAGGTCTACGCACGCAATGTCGAGTTGCTGGCCGAGCACGCACCGTCGCTGCAGGTCATCGCCCTCGAACCTCATCCGCTGTACAGGGAATTCGAGCGCAGCCGCTACTTCCGGCAATACCAGGCCGCCATCGACGGTAACGGCGGCATCGCCACCAACTACGCTTCGGCATCCGACGTGCTGCGCTACCGAGTGCTCAAAAGCGAAGGCGGACTGTACATGGACCTGGACGACAGCATTCTGGCACCCGGAGAGAAAAACCCGCTGGGGCACGTGGCCGAACCCATCGATGGCGTGCCGCTGCGCACCTCGAACAGAGGCCTTATCCTTTCAGTACCCCTGTCGAACGAGACCCTGGGCATGAACATCCAGTATGGCAACAGCATGATCGGTAGCCACCCTGGCAATCCGACCCTAGATGCGATATCCGAGACGATGCTGGAACGCTTCGAAGCGCAACCGGACTTCTATCACAGCCGCCCGAATGCCGTGACCGACCCTGCAGGCTTCCAGCGCTACGCCATTGCCTTGAATCACATCAGCGGGCCTGGCGCCCTCAACGACACCATCAACCAACGGTTGCTGGAACTGGCGCAGTACCGCGAGGTGTGGAATTTGTCGGCACTGCCGATGCGTGACAACGCCGGCGTGCTCGACTGGTCGGGGTTCAACGATGCGTATGAGGCGCTCACACCGCTCAATCGCTTCGCCAAAGCAGGCAGCAGCCTGAGTTGGGCGCATACCTGATCGATGCTGCTTGTCGATGTCGATGAGCAGACGGCCGCCGGATCAGCCGCGGTGCAGTTTGCTCATCAGCTCGGCCTCGGCTTGGGTCAGACCGCAGGCCTGGGTCAGCTCATCCACCGACGCACCCATGGCGACCAGTTTGCCCGCCTGGGCGAAAGACAGGCTGCCCGGATCGCGTTGCTCGAGCTGGGCCAGCTTTTCCGGCAATGGCCCGACCACCGCGCGCAACTCGTGCAGCGCTTCGCCCAGGCGCACGTTGAGATTCTGGTAGTCGTCCAGGCGCTTGGTCAGCTCGCGCAGCCGCTGGTCACGCAGCGCATCGCCCGCCGCCTGTTCAGCGGCCAGCAGGCGCTGGCTTTTCTGATAGGACAGGAACAGCGAAACCGTTCCAACCCACAGCACTGCCAGCAGGACTACCGCAACCTCGAAGATCAATCAGATATTCTCCAGCTCGGACCACTCTTCTTCGGACATCATCTTGTCCAGCTCGACCAGAATCAGCAACTCGCCATTCTTGTTGCACACGCCCTGGATGAACTTGGCCGACTCGTCGTTGCCGACGTTGGGCGCAGTTTCGACCTCGGACTGGCGCAAGTAGACGACCTCGGCCACGCTGTCGACCAGAATCCCTACCACTTGCTTGTCGGCCTCGATGATGACGATGCGCGTATTGTCGCTGACGTCGCTGGAATCCAGACCGAAGCGCTGACGTGTATCGATCACCGTGACCACGTTACCGCGCAGGTTGATGATACCCAGCACGTAGCTGGGCGCACCCGGCACCGGTGCGATCTCGGTGTAGCGCAACACTTCCTGCACCTGCATCACATTGATGCCGTAGGTTTCATTGTCCAGACGGAAGGTGACCCACTGCAGGATCGGATCTTCGGAACCTTGGGCGGACGACTTCTTCATGCTACTAACCCCTCAAATGCCATGACGGCGGCGTGTTCATTCAATTCTTGATGATAGTGGTGGTGGCGACAGGCTTGCCTGGCGCCGAGGCGACCGGACGCAGATGGCGTGCACCGCCACTGGCGATCAGCTCGGCCAGCTCGGCGACGTCCAGCAGCGCGCACATGTGTTCGATGACGGTTCCCGCCAGCCATGGCCGCTGGCCGCGCTGGCTGCGCCACTTGATCTCGCTGGGGTCCAGGCGCAGCGAACGGCTGACCTGATGCACTGCCAGGCCCCACTCGTAACCCTGCACCGAGATCACGTACTGCAACCCCTGGCGAAAATCGTCGCGGTAGCGGTCGGGCATGACCCAGCGCGCGGTGTCGAGCACTTTCAGGTTGCCGCTGTTGCTGGGCAGAATGCCGAGAAACCAGTCGGGCTGGCCGAACAGCGGCGTCAGAGTCTGGCCAGCCAACGCATAGATCGAACCCAGGCACACCAGCGGCACAGCCAGGGTCAGCCCGGCGACGTCGAACAGCAGGCACTCGAACGGCTCGGCGGCCCAGCTGGGGCGGCCATCGACGGCTGCCAACAGCGGCTGCACGCTGGCCGACGGCAGATGTACGTCGACCACGGGTGCGACCAGCGCCGATTTGGCCGGTGGGATGGGAGCGGCAACCGGCGCGGGCACCTGCACTGGCGGCGCAGGCACTGGCAACAGCACCGGCTGCAGGCTTGCGGCATCGCGCACCTGCTCTTCGAGCACGGCTGCCTGGAACTCGTCGAGCCTGTCCAGGCCGGCGTCGAGATCGAGCGCTTCGAACGCCTCGGTGGCTTCATGCAGCAGGCCGTCCAGATAGGACTGCAAGGCCACCTGGGGCCGCTGGGCAATATCGACGGGACGGTTCATCAGGCTACCTGCGCGACGAGTTGTTGGGCCAGCAGATGCTTGAGCAAGGCGCGGTAGGCGACGACTGCTCGGCTCTTGCCATCGAAGCGCGAGGGTGTCTGTCCGGCCCGGCTGGCATCGCGCAGACGAGTGTCGACCGGGATGTAGCCCGGCCATATGTGCTGCGGGTAGTCGTCGCGCAGGGTACGCAAGGTGCTCAGCGAGGCCTGGGTACGACGGTCGAACAACGTTGGAACGATGCTGTATGGCAGGGCCTGGCGGCGCGAACGGTTGATCATGGTCAAGGTGCTGACCATGCGCTCCAGGCCTTTTACCGCCAGGTGCTCGGTCTGTACCGGGATCACCAGTTGCTGGCTCGCCGCCAATGCATTGACCATGAGCACGCCCAGCAAGGGTGGGCTGTCGATGACGGCGTAGTCGAAATCCTGCCACAGTTGCGCCAGGGTCTTGGCAATCACCAAGCCCAGGCCGCTCTGTCCGGGCTGCTGGCGCTCCAGCGTGGCCAGCGCCGTGCTCGAGGGCAGCAGCGAGACGTTGGCCTCGCCCGTGGGCAGCAACAGTTGATGGGCCAGGCCTGGTGGTACCGCGCCCTTGTGCAGGAACAGGTCGTAACAGCTGTGCGCCAGTTCGTCGGGGTTGTGCCCGAAATAACTGGTCATCGAGCCATGCGGATCGAGATCGACCATGACCACGCGCTTGCCTGCCTCGGCGAGCAAACCGGCCAAGGCGATCGAAGTCGTGGTCTTGCCTACCCCGCCTTTTTGATTGGCTACTGCCCAGACTCTCATGGTGATGGTTTCCCCTCGGTAAACGGCGCACTACCGAGATAGTGAAGCTTTCGGGTTAAGGGCCAGGCGGCGGACTTTTGACAGACCCGGGCGCCGACGGCACGGTTAAGGGCGTCTTTGCAGTTTGTGTGCCAGCCCGGCGCAGAGCTGCATCCGGCTGGGCGTTGGCGCTGCCAGCACTGGTAATGCTGCGACGCACGTCAAGGTTGCGCGAAATGACCAGCACCACCCGACGGTTGCGCCCTCGTCCATCGGCGCTGGCGTTGTCGGCCACCGGCTGGAACTCGCCATAGCCGACTGCCGCCATGCGCCGCGGGTCGATGCCCTCCATAGCCATCATGCGGACAATGCTCGCTGCCCGAGCGGTCGACAGCTCCCAGTTGGTCGGGAACTGCGCGGTACTGATGGGCAGATTGTCGGTGAAGCCCTCGACATGAACCGGATTGTCGAAAGGCTTGAGAATGCTCGCGACCTTATCGACGATGGCAAACGCCATGTCGCTGGGCATGGCATCGCCACTGCCGAACAGCAGGCTGGACTTGAGTTCGATCTCGATCCACAGCTCATTGCCGCGCACGGTCAATTGATCCGAAGCGATCAGATCGCCGAACGCCTGACGGACGTTGTCGGCAATAGCCTGAAGAGGGTCGACCGCCTCGCCGATGGCTGCGTCCGATTGCTCGCTGTCGGTGACCAGCGGTTGCACGGGACGTGTGGTCAAGGGTCGTTCCTCACCGATCGGTATGGGCCTGACACTGCGGTCCGGATCACTGAACACCCCGACCAGCGCCTGCGACAAGACCTTGTACTTGCCTTCGTTGACCGACGAGATCGAATACATCACCACGAAGAAAGCGAACAGCAAGGTGATGAAATCGGCGTAGGACACCAGCCAGCGCTCATGGTTTTCCGGCTCTTCGAGGCGACGACGACGGGCCATGCCATGCTCTCCTAGTCGAGGTAGCCTTGCAGCTTCATTTCGATGGAACGTGGGTTCTCACCTTCGGCGATGGACAGCAGCCCTTCGAGCAGCATTTCCCGATAGGCCGCCTGACGCTGGGCAAGCGCCTTGAGCTTGTGCGCCACGGGCAGCAGGAGCAGGTTGGCGCTGGCCACACCGTAGATGGTCGCCACGAACGCCACCGCGATGCCGTTGCCCAGCTGGCTGGGGTCGGCCAGGTTGCCCATGACATGGATCAACCCCATCACCGCACCGATGATGCCGATGGTGGGCGCATAGCCACCCATGCTTTCGAACACCTTGGCTGCCTGCAGGTCACGGGTTTCGCGGTTGTACAGATCCACCTCGAGAATACTGCGGATGGCCGCGGCTTCGGCGCCATCGACCAGCAGCTGCAGCCCCTTGCGGGCGTAGTCATCGGGCTCCGCTTCGGCGCTGCCTTCCAGGCCCAGCAAGCCTTCCTTGCGCGACACCAGGCTCCAGTTCACCACACGGTCGATACCACCGGCCATGTCGATCCTGGGCGGGAAAAGAATCCAGCGCACGTTGTGCAGCGCGCGCTTGAAAGCACTCATGGGCGACTGGATCAGCGCCGCTGCCAGCGTGCCGCCAACCACGATCAGCGCAGCAGGACCATTGAGCAGAGCCGACAGGTGGCCACCCTCGAGGAAGTTGCCACCAATGATGGCGACGAACGCGAGGATGATCCCGATCAGGCTCAGTACATCCATCAGCCGCACGCCTCGACCAGGTGCCGGCCAATGTCATCGAGGCTGTAGATGGCGTCGGCCAGACCAGCCTTGACGATGGCCATGGGCATGCCGTAGATCACGCAGCTCGCTTCGTCCTGGGCCCAGATGTGACTGCCGCCCTGCTTGAGCAGACGCGCGCCTTCGCGACCGTCGGCGCCCATGCCGGTGAGTACCACCGCCAGCACCTTGTCGCCGTAGGACTTGGCCGCCGAACCGAAGGTGATATCCACGCAGGGCTTGTAGTTCAGCCGCTCGTCACCGGGCAGAATCTTCACTGCACCACGCCCGTCGATCATCATCTGCTTGCCGCCAGGCGCCAGTAACGCCAGCCCGGGACGCAACACGTCGCCATCCTCGGCTTCCTTGACGGTGATCCGGCACAGCTTGTCGAGACGCTCGGCGAAGGCGCGAGTGAAGGCCGCAGGCATGTGCTGGACCAACACGATGGGTGTTGGAAAATGTGCCGGCAGCTGGGTCAACACACGCTGAAGCGCCACCGGCCCGCCGGTGGAGGTACCGATGGCCACCAGTTTGTACGGCTTGCGCCGTGGCGTCGCAGTGCTGGCGGTCGGCGCCGGGGCCCGCGCCGGCGTAATCGGTGCTGGCGTCCGCGTCGGCACTGCCCGCGACGACGCGGGGGCGGCTGGCGCCGGGGTGACAGTGGACGCGAACGTCGGGGCTGGCGTGGCCATGTGCGCACCCAGCCGGCGGTTGCTGCGCGAGAGTGTGTGGATCTTCTCGCAGAGCATCTGCTTGACCTTCTCGGGGTTGCGAGAAATGTCTTCGAAATTCTTCGGTAGGTAATCCACCGCCCCCGCGTCGAGCGCGTCGAGCGTCACTCGCGCGCCCTCGTGGGTCAGCGAGGAAAACATCAGGACCGGAGTGGGACAGCGCTGCATGATATGACGCACGGCAGTGATGCCGTCCATCATCGGCATTTCGTAGTCCATGGTGATCACGTCGGGCTTGAGCGCCAGGGCCTGATCGATCGCTTCGCGGCCATTGGTAGCGGTCCCGACCACCTGGATGGTGGGGTCCGACGAGAGAATTTCCGAGACGCGGCGGCGGAAAAAACCGGAATCATCCACCACCAGGACCTTGACTGCCATAAACACTCCACTACGATCAGATACGCCGTGTGGCGTAGCGCTTGAGCATGCTCGGTACATCGAGGATCAAGGCTATTCGGCCGTCACCGGTGATGGTCGCGCCGGACATGCCGGGCGTGCCCTGCAGCATCTTGCCCAGCGGCTTGATCACCACTTCTTCCTGCCCGACCAACTGGTCGACCACGAAACCGATGCGTTGGGTGCCGACCGACAGAATGACCACGTGGCCCTCGCCCTGCTCCTCGTGAGCGGCCGATTTGACCAGCCAGCGCTTGAGATAGAACAACGGTAGCGCCTTGTCACGCACGATGACCACCTCCTGGCCGTCGACGACGTTGGTGCGCGACAGGTCCAGGTGGAAGATCTCGTTGACGTTGACCAGCGGGAACGCGAACGCCTGGTTGCCCAGCATCACCATCAGCGTCGGCATGATCGCCAGGGTCAGCGGCACCTTGATGACGATCTTCGAGCCCTGGTCCTTCGCCGAATAGATATTGATCGAGCCGTTCAGCTGGCTGATCTTGGTCTTGACCACGTCCATGCCCACGCCACGGCCCGACACGTCGGAGATTTCCGTCTTGGTGGAAAAGCCCGGTGCGAAAATCAGGTTGTAGCAGTCCGATTCGCTGAGGCGGTCGGCGGCGTCGCGGTCCATTAGGCCCTTTTCCACAGCCTTGGCGCGCAGTACCGCAGGGTCCATGCCCTTGCCGTCATCGCTGATCGACAACAGGATGTGGTCGCCTTCCTGCTCGGCCGACAACACCACGCGCCCACCGCGCGCCTTGCCGTTGCGTTCGCGTTCCTCCGGCGTCTCGATGCCGTGATCGACGGCGTTGCGCACCAAGTGCACCAACGGGTCGGCCAGGGCCTCGACCAGATTCTTGTCCAGGTCGGTTTCTTCACCGACCAGTTCCAGGTTGATTTCCTTCTTCAACTGCCGCGCCAGGTCGCGGACCAGCCGCGGGAAGCGCCCGAAGACCTTCTTGATCGGCTGCATGCGCGTCTTCATGACGGCCGTCTGCAGATCGGCCGTGACCACGTCCAGGTTCGATACGGCCTTGGACATGGCTTCGTCGGCGCTGTTGGCGCCCAGGCGCACCAGGCGGTTACGCACCAGCACCAGCTCGCCGACCATGTTCATGATTTCGTCGAGGCGCGCGGTGTCGACCCGTACGGTCGTCTCGGCTTCGCTGGCGACCGGTTTCTCGGCCATCGGCGCACGCGCGGGGGCTGCCTCGACCTTGCGCGGTGCTGCCACCGGCACGGACGCGGACGGCGTCGGCTGAGTCTCGGGCAGGCTGGCGACATCGCTGAACTTGCCCTTGCCATGCAGCTGATCGAGCAGTGACTCGAATTCATCGTCGGTGATCTGGTCGCTCGTGGGGGCCTGCGCCTCGGCAGGCGGCGCTGCCTTGACCGCATCGGCGGTGAACGCGCCCTTGCCGTGCAACTGGTCGAGCAGTGCCTCGAACTCGTCGTCGGTGATTTCGTCGCCAGGCGCTGTCGCGCCAGCCTGCGCCGCGGCAGTTGGCGACGCTGTAGCCGGTGCCAGCGCATCGACGGCGAACTGACCCTTGCCGTGCAACTGGTCGAGCAGCGACTCGAATTCGTCGTCGGTGATCTCGTCACTGGCCGCGCCGTGCTGTGCCACCGCAGCAGGCGCGGCGGCCTGCGCCTTGGCCGCGCTCAGGGAATCGAGCAATTGTTCGAATTCGCTGTCGGTGATGTCTTCGCCCGGCGTCGAAACCGGCGCAGCAGCTGGCGCTGCCACAGGCGGTGCAACAACGGCCGCAGCCGGTTCGGCCAGGCGCGCGAGGGCATCGAGCAACTGAGGGCTGGCCGGTGTGACCGGGGCGCGTTCACGCACCTCGGTGAACATGCCGTTGACCGCGTCCAGCGCTTCGAGCACGACGTCCATGAGTTCGGCGTCGACCCGGCGCTCACCTTTGCGCAAGATATCGAAGACGTTTTCGGCGATATGGCAGCACTCCACCAGCTCGTTGAGCTGGAGGAAGCCGGCGCCGCCTTTTACAGTGTGAAAACCGCGAAAAATTGCATTGAGCAAGTCGGCATCATCGGGACGGCTTTCCAGCTCGACCAGTTGTTCGGACAGTTGCTCGAGAATTTCGCCGGCCTCTACCAGGAAATCCTGAAGGATTTCTTCGTCGGCGCCGAAGCTCATGTGGATGCTCCCTGGAGTACGTGATTAACGGTCAACACAGTCAGGCGCAGGCGATGGCCTAGAAGCCCAGACTGGACAGCAGATCGTCGACATCGTCCTGACCGGATACGACGTCTTCACGTTTATCGGCATGGATCTGCGGACCTTCACCCTTGGCAGGATGTTTTTCTTGATCTTTTTCGGCGCGAAGCTGTTCGTGGTCGTGCTGGATGCCGGCAAAGCGATCCACCTGGCTGGCCATCAGGACCAGTTTGAGCAGGTTGCTTTCCACTTCGGTGACCAGCGCGGTGACGCGTTTGATGACCTGACCGGTGAGGTCCTGATAATCCTGGGCGAGCACGATGTCGTTGAGGTGGGTGGCGACTTCGCGATTGCCCTGCTCGCTGCGGGTCAGGAAGCTGTCGACCCGGCGCGCCAGTTCGCGGAATTCGTCAGCGGCCACTTCGCGGCGCATGAAGCGCTGCCAGTCGACGCTCAAGGCACTGGCCTCGGCGCTCAGCGTATTGAGCACCGGCGTGCTCTGCTCGACCAGATCCATGGTGCGGTTGGCCGCGTTTTCGGTCAGGCGCACCACATACGACAGACGTTCGGTCGCATCGGTGATCTGCGAAACCTCTTCGGCCTGGGGAATGTTCGGATCGATCTGGAAACTGACGATTGCGCTGTGCAGCTCGCGCGTCAGCTTGCCCACTTCCTGGTACAGGCCGCGATCGCGGGTCTGGTTCAATTCGTGGATCAATTGCACCGCTTCGCCGAAACGGCCTTTTTCAAGGCTGTCGACCAGCTCCACGGCGTGTTTCTTCAGGGTCGACTCGAAGTCCCCCAACGTGCTTTGTTTGTGGTCCATTGCGCCCCCATTGCAGACTTCAGCTATTGACGCGCTCGAAAATCTTCTCGATTTTTTCTTTCAGCACTTGCGCAGTGAAAGGCTTGACCACATACCCGTTGACCCCGGCCTGGGCGGCTTCAATGATCTGCTCGCGCTTGGCCTCGGCGGTCACCATGAGCACCGGCAGGTGCTTGAGGCGATCGTCGGCGCGCACCTGGCGCAGCAGATCGATGCCGGACATGCCGGGCATGTTCCAGTCGGTGACGAGAAAATCGAAATTGCCGCTGTGCAACATCGGCAAGGCGGTGTTGCCGTCGTCGGCCTCGGCGGTGTTGGTGAAGCCCAGGTCACGCAACAGGTTCTTGATGATGCGCCGCATCGTCGAGAAATCGTCGACGATGAGGATTTTCATGTTCTTGTCCAATTAGACCTCCAGCAGTCTTGAACACGCCCAGCCCCTGGACGTGCGTAACAATCGAATCCGGTTATATCCGCAGCCGTCGCAGATCGGCATTTCCCCGCAATCGCGTGGGAGCGGTCATCGGCCGCGAATCAGGCGCCGCTGTATGTCTGACATACATCGGTGCTCCCTTCGCGGCCAATGACCGCTCCCACATGTCCTGCGAATCCCTTTGGGTCAGCGTGCCCGCCACTCTCCCAGACGCCCGCGCAGTCGCGCCGCGCACTGGCTGTGCAACTGGCTTACCCGCGATTCGCTGACACCCAGTACCTCACCGATTTCCTTGAGGTTCAGTTCCTCGTCGTAATACAACGACAAGACCAGCTTCTCGCGCTCTGGCAGGTTGGCGATGGCCTCGGCCAGCGCGCCTTGAAAGCGTTCGTCCTCGAGATCCCGCGAGGGCTCCAGCGAACCGCTGGCGCCGTCTTCGTGCAGGCCCTCGTGCTCACCGTCCTGCAGCAGATCGTCGAAACTGAACAGGCGGCTGCCCAGGGTATCGTTCAGGATCCCGTAGTAATCGTCCAGACTCAGACTAAGTTCGGCCGCGATCTCGTGATCTTTAGCGTCGCGACCGGTTTTCGACTCGATTCGGCGAATGGCATCACTGACCATGCGGGTATTGCGGTGGACCGAACGCGGCGCCCAGTCGCCCTTGCGCACTTCGTCGAGCATCGCGCCGCGGATACGAATGCCGGCGTAGGTCTCGAAACTGGCCCCTTTGCTCGAGTCGTACTTGGTCGAGACTTCCAGCAGACCGATCATACCGGCCTGGATCAGGTCTTCCACCTGCACGCTGGCTGGCAGGCGCGCCAGCAGGTGGTAGGCGATACGCTTGACCAGCGGCGCGTATTGCTCGATCAGCTGATGCTGCTGCGAGTCGCGCGACGCCTTGCTGTACATACGGTATCCGCTGGCGCTCATGATACGGGCCCTGCGCTGGTTTGCTGGACCAGGCGTTCGACGAAGAACTCCAGGTGGCCACGGGGATTGGCCGGCAACGGCCAGGTGTCTACTTTCTGCGCGATCGCCTTGAAGGCCAGCGAGCATTTGGAACGGGGGAACGCCTCGTACACGGCGCGCTGCTTCTGCACGGCCTTGCGCACCGACTCATCGTACGGCACGGCGCCGACGTACTGCAGGGCCACGTCGAGGAAGCGGTCGGTCACCTTGGTCAGCTTGGCGAACAGATTGCGCCCTTCCTGAGGGCTTTGCGCCATGTTGGCCAAAACCCGGAAGCGGTTCATGCCGTAGTCGCGATTGAGCAGCTTGATCAGGGCGTAGGCATCGGTGATCGAGGTGGGCTCGTCGCACACCACCAGCAGGACTTCCTGGGCCGCGCGGACAAAGCTCACCACCGATTCGCCGATACCGGCGGCGGTGTCGATGATCAGCACGTCGAGGTTGTCGCCCACATCGCTGAAGGCCTGGATCAGGCCGGCGTGCTGGGCCGGGCTCAGCTGGACCATGCTCTGGGTGCCGGAGGCTGCGGGCACGACACGGATGCCCCCAGGGCCCTGCAACATCACGTCGCGCAGTTCGCAGCGACCTTCGATCACGTCGGCCAGGGTGCGCTTGGGGGTCAGGCCCAGCAACACGTCGACGTTGGCCAGGCCAAGGTCGGCGTCCAGCAACATGACCCGGCGGCCGAGCTCGGCCAACGCCAGGGACAAGTTCACTGACACATTAGTCTTGCCGACGCCACCTTTGCCGCCGGTCACCGCGATCACCTGTACGGGATGCATGCTGCCCATGTTCGTTCTTTACCTTGTCTAGACCGAGGCCACACGAGTGGCTGCCAGTTCGATTGCTCGAGTGTTTCCTGGCAACCCTACGATGCAGGAAGAGTGTGTTTGCATAACGTTCTTCACCTCAGCCAACTCGCTTGTCGGGGCTGTGGTAGAGACCCGCGAACATATCGGCCATGGCCTCTTCGCTGGGCTCTTCTTGCATTTGCACGCTCACTGCGCGGCTGACCAACTGGTGCCGGCGCGGCAAATGCAAGTCGTCGGGAATGCGCGGCCCATCGGTAAGATAGGCAATCGGCAGTTCCTGACTGATGGCCAGGCTCAGCACTTCGCCGAGACAGGCCGTTTCATCCAGTTTGGTCAGGATGCACCCGGCCAGACCGCAACGCTTGTAGCTATGGTACGCGGCGCTGAGCACCTGCTTCTGGCTGGTGGTTGCCAGCACCAGGTAGTTGCGCGCATTGATGCCGCGTCCGGCCAGGCTTTCGAGCTGCATGCGCAGGGCCGGATCGCTGGCTTGCAGGCCCGCGGTGTCGATCAACACCACACGCTTGCGCAGCAAGGGTTCCAGCGCCTGTACCAATGACTGGCCCGGATCGACCTGAGTCACCGATACATTGAGAATGCGACCCAGGGTCTTGAGCTGTTCCTGGGCACCGATGCGAAAGCTGTCCATGCTCACCAGGGCCACGCTCTGGGAACCGTACTTGAGCACATAGCGAGCTGCCAGCTTGGCCAGGGTGGTGGTCTTGCCCATGCCGGCCGGGCCGACCATGGCAATCACGCCACCTTCTTCGAGCGGTTCCACTTCAGGTGTACGGATCATACGCGCCAAGTGCGCCAGCAGCATCCGCCATGCCTGTCGAGGTTCGTTAATTTCGCTGGTCAGGCTGAGCAGCTCGCGAGCAATCGGGCCGGACAAGCCGATGCGCTGCAAACGACGCCACAGATTCGCCTGCGCCGGCTTGCTGCCTTGCAGCTGGGTCCAGGCCAGGGAGCCCAGTTGCACTTCCAGCAACTGCCGCAGACCGTTGAGCTCAGAGCGCATGGAATCGAAAAGACGTTGGTCGACGGCAGGCTGTGGCGCCGGGGCCGCCTGCACACGCGGTGGCTCTTCGCGACGCGGCTCGACCAGCGGCTCGGCGGCGGTCAACGGCAGGCCGGCGACCAGCTGGCGGTTGGTGGCCGCGTCGCTCTCGCCACGGGTGCTCAGCTCGGCCTGGGCCGAAACGATCCGCGATTGGGTCTTGCGCAGCTCTTCTTCCAACTCGAGGTTGGGCACGCGCGGCGCCAGGGCCGACAGCTTGTAGTCCAGCGCAGCGGTCAGCTCGACGCCGCCGGCGATGCGACGGTTGCCGATGATGGCAGCGTCGGCGCCCAGCTCATCGCGGACCAATTTCATGGCCTGACGCATGTCGGCGGCGAAAAATCGCTTCACTTGCATAACCCACTACCTCAGCCGTTGGGCCCTACTGTCGCAACGATGGTGACTTGCTTGTTATCAGGGATTTCCTGATAGGCCAGTACATGAAGGTTGGGGATCGCCAGGCGACCGAAGCGTGACAGCATCGCGCGGACCGGACCGGCCACCAGCAGTATCACCGGTTGGCCCTGCATCTCCTGCCGCTGCGCCGCATCGATCAAGGATCTCTGCAGTTTCTCCGCCATGCTCGGTTCCAGCAAAACGCCTTCTTCCTGACCCTGACCGGCCTTCTGAAGACTATTTAGCAATATCTGTTCCAACCTTGGTTCCAGCGTGATGACAGGCAGCTCCGACTCAATGCCTACAATGCTTTGCACGATGGCGCGGGACAAACCGACCCTGACGGCCTGTACCAGCGCGGCGGTATCTTGACTCCGATGCCCATTGTTGGCGATCGCTTCTGCAATGCTGCGGATGTCGCGAACCGGTACCTGCTCTGCCAGCAGCGCCTGCAGCACCTTGAGCAGCGAAGACAGCGAAAGGATGCCGGGAACCAGCTCTTCGGCGAGCTTTGGCGAGCCTTTTGCCAGAACTTGCAGCAGTTGTTGGACTTCTTCGTGGCCGATCAGCTCATGGGCATGCTTCTGCAGAATCTGGTTCAAGTGCGTTGCCACTACGGTACTGGCATCGACCACCGTGTAGCCCAGCGACTGAGCCTGGCTGCGCAGGTTGACGTCGATCCAGACCGCGTCCAGACCAAACGCCGGATCCTTGGCGGTGATGCCGTTCAACGAGCCGAACACCTGACCGGGGTTGATTGCCAGCTCGCGATCCGGATAGATCTCGGCTTCGGCGAGAATCACGCCCATGAGCGTCAAACGATAGGCGCTGGGTGCCAGGTCGAGGTTGTCGCGAATGTGCACGGTTGGCATGAGAAAGCCCAGGTCCTGGGACAGCTTCTTGCGTACGCCCTTGATCCGCGCCAGCAGCTGGCCGCCCTGGTTGCGGTCCACCAGGGGGATCAGGCGATAGCCGACTTCCAGGCCGATCATGTCGATGGGCGTGACGTCGTCCCAGCCCAGCTCTTTGGTTTCCTGGGTACGCGTGGGTGACGGCAGCAGCTCCTGTTGACGCTGCACTTCGGCCTGAGCCTGGACCTTGACGTCGTTCTGCTTCTTCCACAGCAGGTAGGCACCGCCACCGGCGATGGCGCCCAGGGTAATGAAGGCCATGTGCGGCATTCCGGGCACCATGCCCATGATCACCATCAGCGCGCCGGAGACGGCCAGCGCCTTGGGCGAGGCGAACATCTGCCGCTGGATCTGCTTGCCCATCTCCTCGGAGCCCGAAGCACGGGTCACCATGATGGCTGCCGCGGTGGACAGCAAGAGCGATGGCAACTGAGCGACCAGGCCGTCACCGATGGTCAGCAGGGCGTACACCTTGCCCGCCTCGGCGAATGGCATGTTGTGTTGCAGCATGCCCACCAGCATGCCGCCGATCAGGTTGATGAACAGGATCAGCAGGCCGGCGATGGCGTCGCCGCGGACGAATTTGCTGGCACCGTCCATCGAGCCGTAGAACTCGGCTTCGGCGGCCACTTCGGTACGCCGCGCCTTGGCCTGGTTCTGATCGATGAGACCGGCGTTGAGGTCGGCGTCGATGGCCATCTGCTTGCCGGGCATGGCATCCAGGGTGAACCGCGCGCTCACCTCGGAGATACGCCCGGCGCCCTTGGTGACGACTACGAAGTTGATGATCATGAGGATGGCGAACACCACGATACCGACGATGTAGTTACCGCCGATCACCACCTCACCAAATGCCTGGACCACTTTACCCGCGGCGGCATGGCCTTCCTGACCGTGGAGCATGATCACCCGCGTCGATGCCACGTTGAGCGCAAGGCGCAACAGCGTGGCCACCAGCAGGATGGTCGGGAACACGGCGAAGTCCAGCGGACGCAGGGCGTACACGCACACCAGCAGAACGACGATGGACAGGGCGATGTTGAAGGTGAAGAACACGTCCAGCAGCAGTGCCGGGATCGGCAGCATCATCATCGCCAGCATCACCAGCAACAGCAGCGGCACACCCAGGTTGCCGCGGCCAAGGCCGACGATGTTGCTACGAGCGGTGTTGATTAATTGAGAGCGATCCACCGACATTCCCCACTTCCCCAAGCGAACTTTTGACGCGCCAGGCGTCTTGCCAAGGGGCAGTGCAAGAAGAGGTCCAACTTTTGCCGGAGGGGGTTAAAGATTCTCGCCCTATGGTCGAGTGCTGGGTGTCAGGCGATTCGGCGGTGCGCCCTTCGCGGCCACGGACCGCTCCTACGGTTGGCCTAGACCCAGGTAGGAGCGGTCATCGGCCGCGAAAAGTCCGACACCCACTAACTGTCTCGCTGCAGATCCGGCGGGATCGGCAGGTCCTGCAACGGATCGGGACGCTTGCCCCGCCCGGCCTGGTACTGGCGGATCTGGTAGACATAGGCAAGCACCTGCGCCACCGCCAGGTACAACCCCGCCGGAATCTGCTGTTCGATCTCGGTGGAATAGAAGATCGAGCGCGCCAGCGCAGGCGACTCCAGCACCTGGATACGATGCTCGTTGCCGATCTCGCGAATCTTCAAGGCAATGAAGTCCGAGCCCTTGGCCAGCAATACCGGCGCGTTGCCCTTCTCCGGATCGTATTTCAACGCCACTGCGTAGTGGGTCGGGTTGGTAATGATCACGTCCGCCTCGGGAATCGCCGTCATCATCCGCCGCTGCGACATCTCGCGCTGCAACTGACGCACCCGCCCCTTGACCTCGGGCCGGCCCTCGGAGTCCTTGTGCTCGTCCTTGACTTCCTGCTTGGTCATCATCAGCTTCTGTTTGCTGCTGTACAGCTGGAATGGCACATCCACCGCGGCAATCAACGCCAGTCCGCAGGACATCCACAAGGCGCTCCAGCCAACCAGCTGCACGCTGTGGATGATCGCCATTTCCAACGGCTCGTTGGCAATGGCGAGCAGGTCGGTACGGTCTTTGGCCAGCACCATCATGGCAACGATCAGCGTGATGGCAAACTTGGCCAGCGCCTTCAGCAATTCGGTCAATGCATGCATGGAGAACATGCGCTTGAGGCCGGCGGCCGGATTCATGCGGCTGAACTTGGGAGCCATGGAGCTGGCGGCGAACAGCCAGCCACCCAGCGCGACCGGTCCGATCAACGCCGCCAGCAGCAGGGTCAGCAGAATCGGCTGGGTGGCCAGGATCGCCACCTTGCCCGACTGCAGCAGAAAGATGCCCATGTAGCGTTCATCGAGCAGCACCTCGCGGCTCAAGGTGAAATTGCTGCGCATCAGTTCCAGCAGGCTTTGCGCCAGATGCCCGCCGAACGCCAGCAGCGCCCCGCACCCGGCAACCATCACGGCCAGTGTGTTGAGCTCCTTGGACCGGGCGATTTCGCCCTTTTCGCGCGAATCCTTCTTGCGCTTGTCCGTGGGGTCTTCTGTCTTGTCCGCACCGCTTTCGCTTTCGGCCATTGCCTACTCCGCTCGCGCCAATTCGCGCAGCCACTGCAAGGCGTTGGCCGCCAGCGGCTGATACTGGTTGAGAATGTCGCCCAGGCTGACCCACAGGATGAACATCCCCAGCACCAGGGTCAGCGGGAAACCGATGGAAAAGATATTCAGCTGAGGCGCAGCGCGGGTCATCACACCGAAGGCGATGTTGACCACCAGCAAGGCCGTGATGGCCGGCAGCACCAGCAGCACGCCGGCGCCCAGCACCCAACCCATGCGCAGTACCACGTCCCAGTAGTGCGCGGTCAGCAGCCCGCCGCCAATGGGCAGTGTGGTGAAGCTCTCGGTCAGCACCTCGAACACCACCAGATGGCCGTTCATAGAGAGGAAAACCAAGGTCACCAGCATGCTGAAGAACTGACCGATGACTGCCACGGACACGCCGTTGGTGGGGTCGACCATGGACGCGAAGGCCATGCCCATCTGGATCGCGAGAATCTGCCCGGCAACGGTAAAGGCCTGAAACAGGAACTGCAGCGAGAAACCGAACAGCGCGCCGATGATGATCTGTTCGGCCACCAGCAGCAGCGCCTGGCCGCTGATCGCGTCCACCGTGGGCGCTGGCGGCAATCCCGGCACGATGACCACGGTAATGGCCACGGCCACGTACAGGCGCACGCGCTGCGGCAATACCTGGGTGCCGAAGATCGGCATGGTCATCAGCATCGAGGCCACGCGGAACAGCGGCAGGATGAAGCTGGCCACCCAGCCGCCGATCTGCGCATCGGTCAGTTGCAGCAACGGCTGCATCAGCCGATCACCTGCGGAATATTGGAGTACAGGGTAGTGATGTACTCCATGAAGGTACGCACCATCCACGGCCCGATGACGATCAGCGTCACCAGCATGACCAGCAGGCGCGGCAGGAAGCTCAGGGTCTGCTCGTTGATCTGCGTGGCGGCCTGGAACATGGCGATGATCAGGCCGACGATCAGGCTCGGCAAAACCAGGATCGCGACCATCACGGTGGTCAGCCACAGCGCTTCGCGGAACAGGTCGACGGCGACTTCTGGAGTCATGGGTTCAAGCTCCCTGGAAAGACAGATCAGACACCACCGAAACTCCCGGCCAAGGTACCGATGATCAGCGCCCAGCCATCGACCAGCACGAACAGCATGATCTTGAAGGGCAGCGAGATGATCAGCGGCGACAGCATCATCATCCCCATGGCCATCAGCACACTGGCCACCACCAGGTCGATGATCAGGAACGGAATGAAGATCATGAAGCCGATCTGGAACGCCGTTTTCAGCTCGGAGGTGACGAACGCCGGCACCAGAATGGTCAACGGCGCCTGGTCGGCGCTGGCGATGTCGGTGCGCTTGGACAGCCGCATGAACAGCTCCAGGTCGCTTTGCCGGGTCTGCGCCAGCATGAAGTCCTTGATCGGGCCTTCGGCGCGGGCGACGGCATCCTGGGCGCTGAGCTGTTCACTCAGATAGGGTTGCAGGGCCTGCTGGTTCACCTTGTCGAACACCGGCGCCATGATGAACATGGTCAGGAACAGCGCCATGCCGGTCAACAGCTGGTTGGACGGCGTCTGCTGCAGACCCAGCGCCTGGCGCAGGATGGAAAACACGATGATGATGCGGGTGAAGCTGGTCATCAACATGACGAACGCCGGAATGAAACTCAGCGCAGTCATGATCAGCAGAATCTGCAGGTTGACCGAATACTCCTGCTGGCCGTTGGCGCCGCTGGTCATGGTCAGCGCCGGAATCTGCAGCGGATCGGCGGCCAGAGCCATAGGCGCCGCCAACATCAGGCCCAGCGGCAGAACCGTGCGCAACACACCCATCACTTCTTATCCTTCTGGTCCTTGCCCAGCAGTTCCATCAGGCGCTGGGCGAATTCGGGTGTAGCCTGGGTGGTGCGGTCGGGTGGCTGCACCGGCGTGCTCAGCACATGCAGCGCGCTGATGCGCCCCGGGCTGACACCCAGCAGGATCTGCTCCTCGCCCACCTGCACCAGCACCAGCCGGTCTCGCGGCCCCAGCGCCTTGGCACCGATCACGTCGATGACCTGGCCCTGGCGCGGTGCCGCCTGCTGCACGCGCCGCATCAGCCACGCCAACGCGAAGATCAAGGCCACCACCGCCAGCAGGCCCAGCACGGTCTGGGTCAACTGACCGGCCAGACCAGTGCCTCCCGACGCCACCACCGGCGCCGCCGCAGGGGCCACTTCGGGCGCCGCGAACACGGCCACGGGCAAGAGCAGCAAGGCCCACAGGTACCTGCCCATCACCGCAGCTTCTTGATGCGTTCACTGGGGCTGATCACGTCGGTCAGGCGAATGCCGAACTTTTCGTTGACCACCACCACTTCGCCGTGCGCGATCAACGTGCCGTTGACCAGCACGTCCAAGGCCTCGCCAGCCAGGCGGTCGAGTTCGATCACCGAGCCCTGGTTGAGCTGCAGCAGGTTGCGAATGCTGATATCGGTCGCCCCGACCTCCATGGAAATGGTGACCGGAATGTCGAGGATCACATCGAGGTTCGGACCCTCGAGCGTGACCGGCCCGTTACCCGATTTGGGCGAACTGCCGAACTCTTCCATCGGCAGGCGCGATGAACTCGAGCCGCTGCGCGTATCGGCGGCCAACAGCGCGTCGATATCGTCCTGCCCGGCATCCCCGGACTCATCCAGAGCCGCTGCCCATTCATCGGCGAGCGCCTGGTCTTCGGCAGAAATTGTCTCATCTTGATCAGCCATCAGTGGTCCTCGACAGGCATCTAAATCATCAGGTCAAAACGATCAACGACGCTCGATCGGTTCGATAACTTGTAAAGCCAGGTTGCCTTTGTGCGAGCCAAGCTTGGCTTTGAACGAAGGCACGCCATTGGCGCGCAGGATCAGCTCTTCCGGCAGCTCCACCGGAATCACGTCGCCGGGCTGCATGTGCAGGATGTCACGCAACTTGAGCTGGCGCCGCGCCAAGGTGGCGCTAAGGGGAACGCTGACATCCAGAACGTCTTCGCGCAGCGCCTTGCTCCAGCGCTCGTCCTGGTCGTCCAGGTCGGACTGAAAGCCGGCATCGAGCATCTCGCGCACCGGTTCGATCATCGAGTACGGCATGGTCACGTGCAGGTCGCCACCGCCGCCATCGAGTTCGATGTGGAAGGTAGACACCACGACCGCCTCGCTGGGCCCGACGATGTTGGCCATGGCCGGGTTGACCTCCGAGTTGATGTACTCGAAGTTGACTTCCATGATTGCCTGCCACGCTTCCTTCATGTCGAGGAAGGCCTGGTCCAGCACCATGCGTACCACGCGCAGTTCGGTAGGGGTGAACTCGCGGCCCTCGATCTTGGCGTGGCGGCCGTCACCGCCGAAGAAATTGTCGACCAGCTTGAATACCAGCTTGGCATCGAGAATGAACAGGCCAGTGCCGCGCAGCGGCTTGATCTTCACCAGGTTGAGGCTGGTGGGCACGTACAGGGAATGCACGTATTCGCCGAACTTCATCACCTGCACGCCGCCCACCGCTACATCGGCGGAGCGACGCAGCAGGTTGAACATGCTGATGCGGGTGTAGCGGGCGAAGCGTTCGTTGATCATTTCCAGCGTCGGCATGCGCCCACGCACGATACGATCCTGAGTGGTCAGGTCGTAGCTCCTGATCCCCCCGGGTTCGCCATTGCCTTCGGTTTGCACCAGGCCATCGTCGACGCCATGCAGCAGCGCATCGATCTCGTCCTGGGACAGCAGGTCCTGTACGGCCATGAGTTGTTCCTACTGCAATACGAAGTTAGTGAAGAGCACCTGGTCGATCACGGGCTTGCCCACTTCTTTCTGCGCCACTTCCTGAACGCTCGCGGTAGCTTTCTGGCGCAGCATTTCCTGGCCGATCGGCGTGGTCAAGGTTTCGAACGGCTGCCCGGAAAACAGCATGACCAGATTATTGCGGATGACCGGCGTGTGCACCTTCAGAGCATCCATGTCGGCCTTGTCGCGCGCCTGCAGCACGATGCTGACCTGCATGTAGCGATCACGACCGTTCTGCTTGAAGTTGACCACGAAGGCGGGTGTCAGCGGCTCGTAGATCGCCGCAGGTTTGGTGTGGGCAGCATCTGCCGTGGCCTTGTCCGCGGGCGCCTCGGCGGGTTTGTGCATGAGGAACCAGGTGGCCCCGACCGACAGGCCGACAGCGAGCAGCAAGCCCACGACCAGCAGGATGATCAGCTTGAGTTTGCCCTTGCCTTCCTTGGCTGCGGGTTCCTTTGCTTCTTCGGTCTTTGCCATGCCAATAATCCGTCACCATTGAGGGGTAAGCGTACCCATGGCGACGATGGAGCAAGGGTTATGCCAACAATCCCCGCGGCTGAGCTTCAAGGCCTGCAACCAGCCCTTCAGGCACGGTCAGGCGTAGTAATCCACGGCACTGGTGCCCAGCACCGTGCTCGAGGCTACGGACTGTGCCGCCGCCACAGCCGGCTCGGCAGAATCGAGCGCGTCCGTGCCGGAGCGCTCGCCCCCACTGCGACGGCTCTGCTGTGCCTGCTGCTCGCCCTGAGACTGACGCGACTGATCGGACACGTTGACGTCCAGCTGCCCCATGCCCTGCTGGTTGAACATATCCTTGAGCCGATGCTGCTGGCTTTCCAGCGCCTCGCGCACGCCGATATGGGCGCTGGTGAAGGTCACCTGGGTCTGCTGGTCGGGTGTGATGTCGACACGGATGTCCAGACGCCCCAGTTCCGCGGGCGTCAGTTGAATGTCGGCTGATTTCAGATTCTGGCTCGACAGGTACATGACCCGGTTGACCAGGCCTTCGGTCCATCCCGACTGCTGCATGGCCAACGGCTGGCCGAGCGGACTGGCCAGCGGCGCCGCACTGGCGGTCTTGGCTGTGGTCGACTGGGTCAAGGCCTGCAGGCGGTCGGCGAAGTTATCGACGCGGCTGTCGCTGGCCGCGGCGTCTGCATCCTTCAGGCCACCGCCGATCAAGCCAGCGAAACCGTCATCGCCGCCCTCACCCGCTTCGCCTGCCGACTCCTTGCTCATCATGGCCGCCAGACCATTGACGAAATTGCCTTCAAGGCCCTGCTCGCTGGCCGTCGAGGGATCAGCCGATGACGTTTGGCTGGCATGTGCAGAGGTAGTGCCATTATTTTTGGCGGTCTGTTCCAACGCCAGCCTCAACGCAGGCAAATCGGCCAGCACGTCCTGGGTTGGGTCGAAAGCCTCGCCAGCGCTGTCGGTATCGCTGTCCAACAGACTGGTAGCGGTCACTGCCGGTGGCGGCACCTGGACCAACGCGGGATTGGCGGCTGGATCGGCCGGGACCGGTACCGCTGCAGGATCGACCGGCGCCGCAGCAGCGCTGACGCTGGGATCGTCCTTGCCGGCGGTATCGCTGACCTTGTCGTCGTCCTTGGTGGCAGGCTTGTCGGCTTTGTCTGTCTTGTCGAGCTTTTCAGGCTTGTCGGCCTTGGCAACTGGCAACTTCTTGCCGCTATCGGCAACCGTCGGGTTGGCGCCAGCCGCCTTGGAGGCCGTCGGTGTGGCGGTTTCCCGTGGGGCAGGCGGCGCAGGCTCGGTCCGCGCCTTGACCGCGACTTCGTGGTTTTGCCGTGCATAGAGATCGGCAAAACGTGGCGCCGAATCGTTGTCCGCTGCAGTGGGCTTGGCCGCGCCGGTGACTGATGCCGCGCGTGCAGCGGCGCCCAGTTGCAGCAACAAAGGGTTTGAAGCGACAGCCATGAAGATCTCCCCGATACGGTGGCGTTAACGCTGATAGCCATGGAGAAAGCAAGTATCGGGCCAGCGGCAGGCTGCCGGTATCAACGACGTTCAACGCGCAAAGCGCGCGCGCTCTTGCGAATACAGTTGCAGGACCAGCACGAACTCGCGGTCGATCCGCTGCACATGGGCATCGACGCCGTCCAGTGCGCCGTGTCGGCAGTACTGCTCGAGCTCGCTGCACAGCTGCGCCAAACGCAAGGCGCCCATGTTGCCGCTGCTGCCCTTGAAACTGTGTGCAGCATGGCCCAGTTCGACCAGATCGCGTGACCGGTGCAGTTCGTTCAAGCGCAGTTGCGAGTCGCTCAGGAAGGTGTCCAGCAACAGCGGATATTCATCTTCCATGACTTCCTGCAGGGCCTCGAGGGCCGCAGGATCTGCATGGGGCTTCTGCAGCTGTTCGTCTGCCAGCTGTTCATCTGTCAATCGCTCGTCTGCAACGTGTTCGATAGTCACTTGTTCGCTCCTTGATCAAGCCGATTACGCTTGAGACTCCCAGGTAAATTCGACATGCGCGCTGCGCCCGTCTTCCGACCAGCCCGCGCTGTGGCTCAGCTGGCGGACCAGATTGACACCACGCCCTGACAGCCCGTGCACGCTGGGCGGCTTCGCCAGGACCTGCTTCGCATCGAATCCCTTGCCGCTGTCTTCGACCACGATTCTCAGGACCCCGCCGACCCCGTGCGGGCGTACCTGCAAGTGTATGCGTATATAGCCCTCTTCCAAAGCCGCCAGGCGACTGTTGCGCAGCGTGTAGTACTGGGCGAACCCGGCGGCATTGCACTTGAGCGCGGAATCGAGGTCCAGGACACCGTGCTCCAGGGCGTTGGAGTATAACTCGGCGAACACGCTGTAGAGCTCTCCGCTCTGCGCGCGCAGGCCGTGAATCTCCTGCAGCAGTTGCAGAATGTAGGGCAGCGGGTTGAAGCGGCGCAACGTGTCGGCACGAAACTCGTACGTGGCCGACCAGTCGAGCGGACTCGACTGGCCGCTGTCGGAATAGATCAGACTGGCCGGCGGCTGGCGTTCGGCGTCGATCAATGCCAACTGCACCATGCTCACATCGTCGCGCGATTCGCCGCGGAAATCATGCAGCGCCTGCAGGATGCCTTCGAAGAGTGATTCAGGGTCCTTGTGGGTGTCGAAGACGCGTTCGAGCCTCTCCACGCCGAACGACACTTCCTGCGCATTGCTGGTTTCGATGACGCCGTCGGACAGCAGCAGGACCCGGTCGCCCGGCGCCAGCGGCCAGACCTCGGTCTGGTCTTCGAAACGAGTGGCCGGCAATACTCCCAGCGGCAGATGACGCGACACCAGCGCCACGCGCGCCGAGCCGTCCTGGCGATGCAGGTAGCCGTCGGGCATGCCGCCGTTCCAGACTTCCACCGTGCAATGCTGAAAACTCAGGCGCAGCATGGTGGCGCAGCAGAACATGTCCACCGGCAGGATCCGCTTGAGCTTGGCGTTCATCTCGCGAAGGATTTCGGTCAGTCCGTAGCCCTTCGCCGTCATGCCATAGAACACCTCGGCCAAGGGCATCGCGCCTACCGCTGCGGGCAGCCCGTGCCCGGTGAAATCACCGAGCAGCACGTGCATGTCGCCCGAGGGTGTGTAGGCAGCCAGCAGCAAGTCGCCGTTGAACAGCGCGTAGGGCGACTGCAGGTAACGCACGTTGGGCGCGTCGAGGCATCCGGAATGCGCGATCTGGTCGAATACCGCCTTGGCCACGCGCTGCTCGTTGAGCAGGTAATCATGGTGACGGGTGATCAGGTCACGCTGCTCGAGCACCGTGGCCTGCAAACGGCGCAGGCGATCCATGGCCTTGATCTTGGCGGCCAGGATCACCTGGTTGTAGGGTTTTGCCAGGAAGTCGTCGCCACCGGCGTCCAGGCAACGTACCAGTGCCTGTTCTTCGGTCAGCGAAGTCAGGAAAATGATCGGCACCAAGGCCTCACCGGCCAGCTGCTTGATGGCACGCGCGGCCTCGAAGCCGTCCATGACCGGCATCATGGCATCGAGCAGCACCAGCTGCGGGCGCTGCTGGCGGAACGCTTCGACCGCCTCCTGGCCGTTGCTGGCCGTGATCACCGCGTGGCCCTGACGTCGCACGATGCTGGACAGCAGCATGCGGTCGGTCATGTTGTCGTCGGCGATCAGGACCGTCAGCGCCTCTTCGTCGGCCGGCTGCATCAGGAGATCTTGAACAACTTGTCGAAGTTGGAGATCGCCAGGATCTTGCGCACGTCCGGGGAAATATTGACCAGTGCAATGTCGGCGTTGTCGCCACCGGCATGGTCGCGCAGCAACAGCAGCATGCCCAGCGCCGAGCTGTCCATGTAGGTGGTGTTCTTCAGGTCGATGACATAACGGCTGGGCTTGCCGGCACGCTCGTCTTCGTAGGCTTCGCGAAACTGCTGGTGCAGGCTGAAATCGAACCGGCCTGAAATAGCCACCGATGAGGTATTGCTTTCGGCGTCGAAGGTCTGGGTGACAGAACTCTGGGTTACAGCCATGTAGTAATGCTCCTTGGGTGTGCCTTGCAGGCAAGATGTAGCACCGCTCTGCAGAGCGTTCAACGGGGTACTGACAAATTCCGGCTAAAAGTTCTCGTGCCTGGGCAGGCGTTGCGACAACTCGTCGAGCAGACGCTGCTCCCGCTTGTCTTCCAACTGCCGAGCCTCGAGGATGTAGCGCTGCACCAGCTTGCGCAGCCCTTCCACTCGAGCATAGGCCTGCTGCCAGGTGGCGCGCGCATTGTTCAAGTTGTTCTGATGCCACGCAAGGCTCTGTTTCTGCTGGGCGACGGCGGTTTCCAACTGGTTGAGAAAGCGCTGGTAGTTCAACAGCCATTGCCCGGACACGCCACGGCTGCCATTGCTGATCCACTGTTGCTGATAGTCGTTGCGGAAGCGTTCGAGCTCGGCCAACTTGGCTTCGGCCAGGCTCACCTGGCCCTGGAAATGCCCCAGCCGCTGCGCAGCCTTGCGTTCGGTACTCTCGGCCATTTCCACCACGGGCGCCAGGCGGGCGGCACGACTCATCGCCATCGTCGCTTACCCCGGTGCTACGGGTGTGAACACTGCCGCCAGGCGCTCGGCGCTGGCCTGCAGGCTTTCATTGTCGTTCAGCCCCTGGCGCAGATAGCGTACCAGTTGCGGCTGAAGGGCAATGGCCAGGTCAGTCTCGCGATCGCCGCCAGCCACGTAGGCACCGACGCTGATCAAGTCACGGCTCTGCTGGTAACGCGACCACAGCTGCTTGAACTGCTGGGCCTGGGCCAGGTGCTGAGGGCTGACCACGCTGGGCATCACCCGGCTGATCGACGCTTCGATATCGATGGCCGGGTAATGCCCTTCTTCGGCCAGGCGCCGCGACAGCACGATGTGGCCGTCGAGTACACCCCGCGCCGAGTCGGCGATCGGGTCCTGCTGATCGTCGCCTTCGGACAACACCGTATAGAACGCGGTGATCGAGCCGCCACCGGCCTCGGCATTGCCGGCCCGCTCGACCAGCTTGGGCAGCTTGGCGAAAACAGAGGGCGGATAGCCCTTGGTGGCAGGTGGCTCGCCGATGGCCAGGGCGATTTCCCGCTGGGCCTGGGCGAAACGGGTCAGCGAGTCCATCAGCAGGAGGACATTCTTGCCCTTGTCGCGAAAGTACTCGGCAATGCGGGTGCAGTACATGGCCGCGCGCAGACGCATCAGCGGCGCTTCATCGGCTGGCGATGCCACTACCACCGAACGACGCAGGCCCTCCTCGCCCAAGGTGTGTTCGATGAACTCCTTGACCTCGCGGCCGCGCTCGCCGATCAGCCCGACGACGATGATGTCGGCCTCGGTGAAGCGCGTCATCATGCCCAGCAGCACACTCTTGCCCACACCGGTACCGGCAAATAGACCCAGGCGCTGGCCACGGCCCACAGTCAGCAAGCCATTGATGCTGCGGATGCCGACATCCAGCGGCTGGCTGATGGGATCACGCTTGAGCGGGTTGATGGTGGGACCGTCCATGGGGATCCAGTCCTCCGCCTTCATGCCGCCCTTGCCGTCCAGCGCGCGCCCGGCGCCGTCGAGAATACGTCCGAGCATGCTCATGCCCATGGGCAGGCGGCCAGTGTCGGCGACCGGGACCACCCGCGCGCCCGGCGCGATGCCGCTCACGCTGCCCACCGGCATCAGGTAGATCTTGCTGCCGGAAAAGCCCATGACTTCCGCTTCGACCTGCACCGGCTGATCGCTGTCATCGTTGATCACCACACAGCGACTGCCCATGGCGGCACGCAGCCCTTCGGCCTCCAGGGTGAGCCCGACCATGCGCAGCAGGCGCCCTTCGACGATCGGTTGGCGCGGCAGATCGATGGCCGCCTCGTAGGTGCCCAGGCGTTTGCCGAAGCTGGTGCGGTCAAGCTTCATCGGACGCACCCAGCTCGATAGTGATGTCGGCCGGGGCCGGGTGCATGTTCTGCTCGTGCAATTGGTCGAACAGCTGGGCAATGGCCTGGGTAATGCGTGTCTCCATGCTGGCATCGATGCGACTGTGTTCGGTTTCGATGCGGCAACCTCCGGGCTGCAACGCGTCGTCTTCCTGGATACGCCAGTTTTCCTCGTGCTTCTCCCGCAGTGACTTGATCTGCTCGAAGTCCTGGGGATTGATGAAGATACGGATGTTGTTGGCACCCATGGGCAACAGCTTGAGCGCCTCACGCAGGACTTTTTCGATCTGGCTGGAATCGGTGACCAGCTCGCGGCGAATGACCTGTCGGGCGATGTGCCCCACCAGTTCGACCAGGGATTTTTCGATCTGGGTGTCCTGATCGGCGATGGGCGTCAACAGGTGCCCCAACAGCCGGTCGAACTGCACGAGCTTGCTGGCCAGTGCAGCCTCGGCTTCCTGGCGCACTTTGAGCTGGGTACTGTGGAAGCCTTCTTTCTCGCCTGTGGCGAAACCCTCGTTATAGGCTTCCTGGCGAATGGCTTCGAGTTCTTCCAGGGTGATGGGCTGAACCTCGTCGAGGGGCACCTCTTCGATCTCCTCGACCGACGCCGGGGCCAGCACCACCTCGACGGCAGGCCGTTCGGGATCGAAGCTGGGCAACGCCCACAGGTCGGCGCTGCGCGCATCGACGGCGCGGATCAGTTCACTGACGGGTTCTTGCGGGGGGCGGGACATGGCTTGCGATTCCTGGCGCCTGGGTGCGAAATGGGGTCGCTCGGAGCCGACCACCCCAAGGCGGCCAGCCTCCACGACAGAGGTCCGGGAGAGAGATGATTAGATCATCTCTTCCCCACCCTTGCCACCCAGCACGATTTCACCCGCCTCGGCCATGCGCCGAGCGATGGTGAGGACTTCCTTCTGCGCCGACTCGACGTCGCTGACCCGCACTGGCCCCTTGGCCTCGAGGTCGTCGCGCAGCAGCTCGGCCGCGCGCTTGGACATGTTCTTGAAGATCTTCTCGCGCACGCCTTCGTCGGCGCCCTTGAGCGCCACCACCAGCACGTCGGAAGAGACTTCGCGCAGCAACGCCTGAATGCCGCGATCGTCGACATCCTTGAGATTGTTGAAAACGAACATCAGGTCTTCGATCTGCCCGGACAGTTCTTCGTCGACCTCGCGTATGGAATCCATCAACTGGCCCTCGGACGAGCTGTCGAGGAAGTTCATGATGTCGGCGGCGCGCTTGACCCCACCCAGCGTGGTCCGCGTGGCGTTGGAGTTGCCGGAGAACTGTTTCTCCAGGATGGTGTTGAGTTCTTTCAGCGCCGCGGGCTGTACGGTGTTGAGCGAGGACACGCGCAGGATGATGTCCAGGCGCGCCTTGTGCTCGAAATGCGCCAGCACTTCGCCGGCCTGGTCGGGGTCAAGGTAGGCCACGACAATCGACTGGATCTGCGGATGCTCGTAGCGGATGACGTCGGCCACGGCGCGTGGCTCCATCCATTTCAGGCTGTCCAGGCCACTGGTGTTGCCGCCCAGCAGAATCCGGTCGATCAGTCCGTTGGCCTTGTCTTCGCCCAGGGCCGAGGTGAGCATCTTGCGGATGTAGTTATCAGAACCAACACCCAGACCGGTCTGATCACCGACCACGGTGACGAACTCGCTCATCACCTGCTCGACCTGCTCACGGTGCACGTTGCGCATCTGCGCCATGGCCACGCCCACGCGCTGGACCTCTTTGGGCCCCATGTGGCGAAGCACCTGCGCCGCGTCGGTTTCACCCAGCGACAGCAGAAGAATGGCGGCCTTGTCGACCTTGGTCAGCTTGGGGGTGACGGCTTGTGAACTACTCATCGGCATTGATCCACTCTTTCACGACCTGGGCCACTCGGCCCGGGTCTTCGGCCACAAGACTCTTGATTGCATTCAGTTGGGCGTCATAGCCCTCGGTCGGGCTGGGCAGCAGAATGCTCTGCGGCCCGCCCAGACTGACCCGATCGTTGGCCAGCTCGCTGTCCATGCCCAGGGCGGCCACACCGCCCAGCCCGCCAGCAGCGCCGAGTTCGGCATCGCCTGGCTTGGATTTGCCACCACCGGTGATGTTGGTCAGCACCGGGCGCAGTACGCCGAACACCAGGACCAGGATGAACAGCACACCCAGCGCCTGTTTCATGATGTCCCAGAACCAGGGTTCCTTGTAGAACGCAGGCTCGGTGATGACTTCCGCCGAGTTGGGCGCGAACGGCACGTTGATCACGGTCACGCTGTCGCCCCGGCTGGCATCGAAGCCTACGGCGTCCTGTACCAGACGCGTGAAACGGGCCAGCTCCTGGGCGTTCCAGGGTGCCAGGGTCACCGTGCCGTCGGCCGGGTTGACCTTGGCCTGATCATCGACCACCACGGCGACCGACAACCGGGTCAGGCGACCCTGCTGCTGCTTGGTGTGGCTGATGGAGCGGTCAAGCTCGAAGTTCTTGGTCGACTGCTGGCGCTTGTCGGCTGGATAAGGCGCCAGCATCGGCTGGCCGGTGGCCGGGTCCATGATCTGCTGACCATTGGCGTCCAGCAGCGGTTGGCCTGGCTGGATCGCGCCGGCAGCTGCCTGACCCTGGGCGGCATTCTGCGGTGCAGTGGCCGGACCCGGTGGCTGGTTGCTCAAAGCGCCGGGCACACCCGATGGGCCCGAACCGCTGGAACGCTGTTCGCTGGTGGACTGCTCGCTGCGTAGTGCCGGCTGGTCCGGGTTGAACTGCTCGGAGGTCGACTCGACCGCGCTGAAGTCCAGGTCTGCCGACACTTCGGCCTTGAACCGATCACTGCCCACCACCGGTTGCAGTATGTTGTGCACACGCTGGGTCAGCATGCTTTCCATGCGGCGACTGTAGTCGTACTGCTTGCCGGCCATGGTCAACGCGTTGTCTTCCAGCTGCGCCGACAGCAGGGTGCCCTTCTGGTCGACGACCGACACGTTGGACTTGTTCAGTTCCGGCACGCTGGTCGCTACCAGATTGACGATGGCCGCCACCTGGCCGGCATCCAGGGTACGGTTGGGGTACATTTCCACCAGCACCGAGGCCGTCGGCTTGCGCTCGTCACGGACGAACACCGAGCTCTTCGGGATGGCCAGGTGCACGCGCGCGGCGCGGATATTGTTCAAGCTGCCGATGGTGCGGGCCAGCTCGCCTTCCAGGCTGCGGCGGTAGCGCGCAGTTTCCATGAACTGGCTGGTGCCCAGGCCTTGTTCCTTGTCGAGCGACTCGTAGCCGACGTTGCCGTCGCTGGGTGCAACACCAGCCGAGGCCAGGGCGATGCGCGCGCGTGACTGGTCGTCGGCCTTGACCAGCAAGGCGCCGGAGTTGGGCTCCACGGTATAGGGAATGTTGGCCGTGGTCAGGGTGTCGATCACCTGCTTGGTGTCCATGCCCGCCAGGCTGCCGTACAGCGGCCGGTAGTCGGGTTGCTGCGACCAGAGCACCACGGCAAAGCCGATTGCAACGCTCGCGGCCAGGCCAACCAACAGGCCGACCTGACGCAACATGGTCATCTGCGACAGATTCTGCAGGACAGACAAGCCCATGAGCGGCGATTTGTTGCCGCTCTTGGCAGGGAGGTTATCGGTGGTCGCTTCAGCCATGACTCAATTCGTCCTCAGACCGGCATCTGCATGATGTCTTGGTATGCCTGGACCAGCTTGTTGCGCACTTGGGTCAAGGCCTGGAACGAGACGCTGGCTTTCTGCGAGGCGATCATCACATCGGTGAGGTCGACGCCGCTCTTGCCGATCTCGAAAGCCGTGGCCAGTTGGCTGGAAGCACCCTGCACGTCGGCGACCTTGTTGATGGCGCCGCCGAGCATGTCGGCAAAGCTGCTGGCGCCGACTTCCGGCGCCGCAACCGCCGCAGGCTTGGCCATGGCGTCCGCCTGCATGGCGCGCATGTCCAGCATCAAGCGGTTGAATTCAATACCTTGGCTCATGGGTGACCCTCTGCGACGACCTGCGTTTTTTTGACACTGCTGCATTCACTACAGAGGTATTAGCAAGGAGGGTGCCAGTTGCAGTCGAAGGCTTGCGAAACAGATCGATGGCGACGAATTGCCACAGCGGCTGCCAGTCAGCGCGCCTCATTCAAGAAGCGAACAGGCTGGCCTCCACGTCCATTCCGGCATCGCGCATCTGCGCCAGCTTGTAGCGCAGGGTCCGCGGGCTGATGCCCAGCCGCTCGGCGGCTTCCTTGCGGCGGCCGCGCTCGCTGCGCAGGGTATCAATGATCATCTCGAATTCACGACGGCGCAGATCGTCCTCCAGCGCGCCGGCCGGCAGCCCGACCGGCGCCTGGGTTTCCAGCGGCAGTGCCGGGGCACGGGCTTGCACCACCAGGCTCAACGGCGGCAACGGCGCCGCGCCTGCAGGCCCGGCCAGGCAGAAGTCGGCGGCCTGGATCAGGCCGCCGTGCTGCAGGATCAAGGCGCGCTGGATGGCGTTGTCCAGCTCGCGAACGTTGCCCGGCCACGGATGATCGAGCAGAGACTGTTCGGCCTGCGGCGAGAAACGCACAGGCGCATGCTTCATCTTGTCGACGTGGCGAGCCAACAAGCGTCGCGCCAGCGGCAGGATATCGGCGCGGCGCTCGCGCAGAGGTGTCCAGGCCAGCGGGAAGACCGAAAGGCGATAGAACAGGTCCTCGCGAAAACGCCCTGCCGCCACGTCCGCCGCCAGGTTGCGGTTGGTGGTGGCGATGACACGTATGTCCAGGGCAATCGGCTTGCGCGCGCCGACGCGCTCGACCTCACGCTCCTGCAACACGCGCAACAGCTTGGCCTGCAGGCCCAGCGGCATCTCGGAAATTTCATCGAGCAGCAAGGTGCCGCCATCGGCCTGCTCGAACTTGCCTGCCTGCGCCGCGACAGCGCCGGTGAACGCACCCTTCTCGTGACCAAACAGCGTGGCTTCGAGCATGTTGTCGGGAATCGCCGCACAGTTGATGGCGACGAACGCCTGTTCTGCCCGCCGCGACTGCTGATGAATGTAGCGCGCCAGCACTTCCTTGCCGGTGCCCGATTCACCGGATATCAGCACCGTGGAATCACTGCGTGCGACCCGCGCCGCCAGCTCGAGCAAGGCCAGGCTGGCCGGCTCCAGTGCGACCGGGCCGTGATCGGTACCGGCCGGGATCAGGCCGCGGCCATGCCGGGTCACCAGGTCTAGCAGCGCGCGCGGCTCGAACGGCTTGACCAGATAGTCCGCCGCACCTTGGCGCATGGCATCCACCGCGCGCTCGACGGCGCCATGGGCCGTCATCAGCAACACCGGCAGTTGTGGCTGCCGGGCGCGCAGCCTGGCAAGCAACTGATGCCCATCGATACCGGGCATGTTGACGTCGCTGACGACAATCCCGAAGGGCTCGCGCGCCACCGCCAGCAACGCTTCCTCGGCACAGCTCACCGCCTCGAATTCGAAGCCACCCAGCTCCAGCGTATCGCCCAGCGCCTCGCGCAAGGCACGATCGTCCTCGACCAACAGCACCTTGATGCTCATGGCGCACGCTCCTGCAGGGCCACCAGTGGCAGGGTCAAGGTGGCGCAGCTGCCGCGGCCAAGCGTGGAGCGCAGCATCAACTCGCCTTGATGGGCCCTTGCCACGGCCTTGACCACCGACAGGCCAAGCCCGGTACCGGTGGGCTTGGTGGTGAAGAACGGCTCACCCAGCCGCGCCAGCGTTGCCGGGGCCATGCCGGGCCCGTCGTCACTGACGCACAGGCGCAGGGTGTCGTCGCGCGCATACAGATGGACCTTGAGCCGTGCCTCGCCGGCGCTGGCCTGGATGGCGTTGTCGAGCAGGTTGAGTACCGCGCCCACCAAGGTGTCCTTGTTGCACAGCAACTCGCCGGCATGGCTGTCGCATTGCCAACGCACGGCAACGTTCTGCACGTGGGGCTGAGCGGCAGCCTGCAGGGCCTGCAACAACTGCCGGGGCGTGAGGCGATCGGACAGCGGCAGCTCGCCGCGGGCGAACACCAGCATGTCGCGAACCTGGTTTTCCAATTCGTGCAGACGCTCCTTGAGGCGGCCAGCGAAGCGCTGCTGGGTCTGCACCGGCAGTGGCTTGTCGGTCAGGTGACTGGCGTACAACAGCGCTGCTGATAGCGGCGTGCGTATCTGATGAGCCAGCGAGGCCATCATCCGGCCCAGTGACGACAGGCGTTCGCTGCGCGCCACTTCGCTCTGCAGACGACGGGTTTCGGTCAGATCGGTGAGCAGTACCAATTGGCCAGGCTCGGCGTCCAGCGAGCGGGTGGAAATCGACAGACGCCGCCCATCGTTCAAGGAGATCTCATGACCATCGTCGCGGCGGGGCGCGAAACTGCGGACGATCACCTCGCGCCACAGTTCGCCTGCCAGAGGCTCACCCAGCATTTGCGCGGCTGCCGGGTTGGCTTCGCGCACGCGACCCTGTCCATCGATGACGATGACGCCGCCGGGCAACAGATCGAGCAGGTTCTGCAGGCGATTGGCAAGCCGTTCCTTTTCCGCCAGTTCGGCCAGGCGCTGGGCGCTGACCACTTCCAGCTCACCCTTGAGCGATGCCACACGTGCCTCAAGCAGGCTGTAGGAGTCGCTCAAGCGGTCGGACATCTGGTCGAACAGCGCGAAGGCCTGGTCCAACCCCTGGCGGTTGTCGGCTGGCCCTACGGACACAGAAGCGTCGCTGCGGGGCATGGGCGCGGACGGCTGGCTAGCGGCCTGTGGCATGGGTCTCTCTCACTTGGCTCACCGTCAAAAACGGTATCGTGAAAGGGACAAAAGCAATAGCCGTGCCGGATGAAACCTTGCGGGCTGCAAGCACCGCGAGGAACATTCGAATGGGACAGGGAAAGTGTGGGAGTTCAAGTGCTTGGCGCGCTTTGCCGGAAACGGCAGATGTTGCATGAAGCATGGCCGCTGCCGGAAAGGCAGCGGCCGGTCGAGCCTCAGGCGTCAATCGTCTGCCTGTTGCTCTTCGCCCTCGCCTTCGCGCCGGCTCATGCCGTACTTGCGCATCTTCTCCACCAGGGTGGTACGGCGGATGCGCAGACGTTCCGCGGCGCGCGCGACGATACCGTTGGCATCGTCCAGCGCCTGCTGAATCAGGCCCTGCTCCAGGCCACCCAGGTAGTCCTTGAGGTCGAGCCCCTCGGGCGGGAGCATGGCGCTGGAAGCGAAGTCGGGCGTATGGCCGTTGATTGCCACGCGCTCTTCCAGATCGCTGCGCAGGCTGTCGACCAGTTGTTCGTCTTCGTCGTCGACGTAGCGGAATTTCTTCGGCAACTCGACCACGCCGATCACGCCGTACGGATGCATGATCGCCATGCGCTCGACCAGGTTGGCCAGTTCACGCACGTTGCCCGGCCAGCCATGGCGGCAAAGCGACATGATGGCGGCCGAGTTGAAGCGGATCGACCCACGCTTTTCATGCTCCATGCGCGAGATCAGCTCGTTCATCAGCAACGGGATGTCTTCCACGCGCTCGCGCAGCGGAGCCATCTCGATGGGGAACACGTTCAGGCGGTAATACAGGTCTTCACGGAACGTGCCGACCTCGATCATGCTTTCCAGGTTCTTGTGCGTGGCCGCAATGATGCGCACATCGATGCTCTGGGTCTTGTTGCTGCCCACGCGCTCGAATGTCCGTTCCTGTAACACCCGCAGCAGTTTGACCTGCATCGGCAACGGCATATCGCCGATTTCGTCGAGGAACAGGGTGCCGCCGTTGGCCAACTCGAAGCGGCCGGCGCGGCTGGTGATCGCTCCGGTGAAGGCGCCCTTCTCGTGACCGAACAGCTCGCTTTCGAGCAGCTCGGCCGGAATGGCGCCGCAGTTGACCGGCACGAACGGCGCATCGCGACGCTTGGAATGGTAGTGCAGGTTGCGCGCGACCACTTCCTTGCCGGTGCCTGATTCGCCGAGGATCAGCACGCTGGCATCGGTATCGGCCACTTGCTGCATCATCTGCCGCACGTGCTGGATGGCACGGCTGGTGCCCACCAGGCTGCGGAACAGGTTGGGTTCGCGCTGACGGCCGCGTTCGCGGGCCTGGTCGTACATCTCGCGATAGACCTGGGCACGGTGCAGCGAATCGAGCAGCTTGCTGTAGCTGGGCGGCATCTCCAGGTGCGACAGCACGCGACGACGCAGGTCGTCTGGCAGCTCGACGGCACCGGGTTCGCCCAGCAGAAGGACGGGCAGGAACTCGTCCCAGTTGGCGAGCGTCTTCAGCAGGCCGGCAAGGTTGCCCGAAGACACCTCCCCCACCAGGACGCAGAGCACCTCGCGGCTGGACGACAGCGCATCGACCGACATCTGCCAGTCACCGCTGCCACAGGCCAGGTTTTCTTCGCCAAGAAAGTTAAGGATGACCGCCAGATCCCGGCGGCGAACGCTATCGTCATCGATCAGCAGAATTTTGGTTTCACGCCACATGCAATAGCAACTTCCCTAGTCAACTCGAAGCCCGAAGGGGCGCTTTCGACGTTTTTGGCCATGGTTTCAGCTAACAGACGCCAGACGAATCGTAACAGCCACTAGTAAAGGCAAAAAAATCGACTTAGTCAAATTTATGGCGCAATGGCTGTCAGCGGAACAGATGGTAAACCTTTGCAGCGTTCTTCGCTTGGGTGAACTGTGACATTTCGTCGACAACTGACTGACGCGCTAATCGAGTGACGTTGAGTAATTGACGGTAGACCTCGAGCAGATCCTCGAGATGACTGCGCAACTGCAATGGGTCTTCGGGGACTTCCTGCAACACGCTGTCGACACAGGCCCGGCATTCGATGTCCAGAACGCCTATCGCGTCCCAATCGCCTGCCTGCATGGCGTCTACCAGGGCGTGACGAGTCTGCTGAATCCGCTGTAGTGCACTCATGGCAAACTCCTCAGGCCGGCTGTGCCGATTCGTGGCTGGCGATGGCGTCCCAGCCGCTCTTGACGGTGATCATCAGTCGGGCGACTTCGTCGATCAGTTGCGGGTCGTTCTTGATGTTGGCTTCGGTGAGGCGGCCGGACATGTAGGCGTACAGGTCGTCGAGGTCCTTGATGGACTGCTCATTCGCCGTTCTGCTCGCGTCCAGCCCCTGGCGCAGGCCGCCGATGATCGCCACGGCCTTGCCAAGCATCTCGCCCTTCTGCGACACCTGACCGCGGCTCAGCGCACCCTTGGCCTGGGCCATGCGATCGAGACTGCCCTGCATCAGCATCTGCACCAGCCGATGCGGCGTGGCTTCGGATGTCTGGGCATGGGAATCGACCTTCTGGTATTGGCTCAGCGCTCTCATGGCGTTCATTGCGGCGGACCTCGTAACACATGATTTGATGTTGTATCGCTTGGTTACTATGTCGTCGCGGGTGGGGAAAACTTTAGCGAGGCCAAGGGAATATGCGAAGTAACGTGATATCAGACAGAGAACGCCGTCGATATGGAGGCGTTCGTGCAAATGACGGATAAGCAAAGGCCCGGCATGACCGGGCCCTTTGGGTTGCATTTCACGTCAATCGCTGTCGGCTTTGTTCAGCGCGTTGAGCGTGGTCATGATGCTCTTGCTGGTGGCGTTGAGCTGCGCGACGAGGGTGTCCATGGCGGTGTACTTGGCATTCAAGGTGTCCGTCAGGTTCTTGATCCGGCGGTCCAGAGCCTGCTGTTGCTCGGTCAGTTTGGTCAGCGTGCCGGAGAGCGAATCCGAACGCGAGGCAAGAATGCCGCCTTTCACCGCATAGGAGTCGGTCGCGGTGGTCATCCGCGAAAGCAGACCGTCCTTACCGGTAAACATGTCCTGAATGGCCGCCACGTTGGCGGGATCGGCCATGGCCGTGTTCCACTTGGCGTCATCCATTGCCAGCAGACCGGTCTTTTGGTCGGTGTTGATCCCGAAGTGCGACAGGGTCAGCTTGCTCGAGCCCGAGGAGGAGACTAACTCGTTGCGCATCGACTGGATCAGGTGACGCACGGTGGAGTCACCGGTCAGCCCTCCCCCACTGGTCGTGCCGTCGGCCCCGGTGCTGACCTTGGTCAGGGTGTTGAGCTGGGTCATCAGCGCGTTGTAGGCATCGACGAAGCCAGTGGTGGCTTTTTTCAGAGTGTCAGTGTTGGTGCTGACCGAGATGGTCGTCTTGGCGGCCCCTGCTTCCAACAGTTTGATTGACACGCCGCTGATAGCCGCGGCGACCGTGTTGGTCGACGACTCCATCTCGATGCCGTCGATCTTGTACGTCGCATTGGTGGGCTCGTTCACAGTGGTGGAGGCAGTCAGCTTGTCGAGGCCGCTGCCCGCATCGGCGGTCATGGAAATCTCGGTACCCTTGCCGGTGGTCGACGAACTCAGGACCAGGCGCGAGCCACTGGCGTCGGTGAGGATGTTGGCACTGATACCGCGACCGACCAGCTGGGTGTTGATGAGATCGCGGGTCTGCGCCAACGTCGCACCCGCCGGAATGCTGATCTTGCTGTCTTTGAATGACTGAGTGATCGTCAAGGTCTGGGCGGAAGACGTAGCATTGACCACGGCTTCGCTCTTGTCGGCGTAGACGCCGGAAGAAATCTTCGAAGCGGTGGCCAAGGTCGTCACTTCAAGCGAGTAGGTACCGTCGGAGGCGGAATCGGTCACGGTCACCGAAGCCGCCTTGTCGTTGGACGAGGCACCGGTCAAGCCGCTGAACGCCGAGGCCTTGTTCATTGCCGCGACGGCGGCCCGATAAGTTTCCAGCGAGCTCTTGACAGTGCCAACGGCGGTCAAGGTGGTGGTGGTGGTCAGCGTCTGGGTATCGATCTGCTTTTGCTTGGGCGCTTTCTCGGCATTCACCAAGGCCTTGACGATGGCATCGGTGTCGATACCCGTGCCCACGCCGCTGGACTTGATCGCGCCGCTGGTGCTTGAGGTAGTGGTGCTTGAAGTACTGGCAGTCGTGGTGGCGGCGGTTGTGCCGGTAGTGGAGGAAACAGTAGCCATCGGTATCTCCTAGAATCGAGTCAGGCGTGTTTTTGACGGATACCGCCCCAAGCACACCCAGCTACATTTTTCGTGCCAGCTCAGATGGTCGCGTCGAGCAGACCGCTGCGACCGTCTGCCAGGCTCTGCGCCAACTTGAGCGCGGCCTCGGTTGGCAACTGACGAATGATTTCACCGCTGTCCGTAGCGATGACCTTGACCACGACGGCATGCGTCGAGTCGTCGATGGAGAATTCCAGGTTGCGCTGCGCGGTATTCACGTGCGCCTGAAGGTCCTTCACCGCTTGTTCCAATTCGGCCCGCTCGGGAGTCACCGACTCGACCGCGGGTTCATCCTGCTTGACCTGCCGTGCAGGCAGGGAGGCGGCGCTCGCTGGCGCTGGCGCTGACGTGGCGGCAAGAGGCAATCTTGCAGTAACGCTCATGTCCATGTTTGATCACCCCGAAAATCAAAAAACGGAAGGGTGCGTGGGCACCCTTCCGTCAGTCAGCCAGGGGCCGTATTACTGAAGCAGCTTCAGTACGGACGATGGCAGCTGGTTGGCCTGGGACAGGATCGCGGTGGATGCCTGCTGCAGAGTTTGCTGCTTGGTCAGCTCGGCGGTTTCCGAAGCGAAGTCGGCGTCCTGGATACGGCTACGAGCGGCCGAGGAGTTCTCGGAGATGCTCTGCAGGTTCGACACAGTGCTGTCGAAACGGTTTTGCACCGCACCCAAGTCGGCGCGCTGGGCGTCGATGTTGGAGATGGCCTTGTCCAGTGCAGCGATTGCGTTCTGAGCGTTGAACGCAGTGGTGATGTCGGTTTTGCTGACCGAGGTCAGTTCAGAGGCTGCGCTGGTCGTACCGGTAGCCGCGAACAGACCTTCCACACCAGCACCAGCGACCGAATAACCTTTTGCCGAATCGAGCGAGACTGCACCGGTGGCAATAAACGCATCGGTCACGGCAACAGCTGTCCCGAGATCACCTTTGGCGTCTTTGGTAGCCACTTTCACATTGCCTGCGCCAGTCCCCGCCACTGTATCTACACCGAATACGATGTTCTCACCAGTATCAGACTTGACCGAAAGAGTGCCGGCCTTGCTGTCGTAGCTGACGCTGATACCCAGTTTGGCAGCGTTCGAGTTCAACTGATCGGCCAACGAAGCTGTATCGGTCACACCGACCATGCTCACCGCTGCGCTATCACCAACTTTCATGGTGAAAGTCGCGGGTGCAGTCTTGGCAGCTGCATCTACAGTGAAGGACGCCTCAGTGCTTGCCCTGGCAGTAAGACCAGGCACTGCACCATTCAGTTGACCTGCGATGGTCTTGGCCGAGGCTTTTGCAGCGATGGTGACATCTGCAGTGGTGCCGCCGCCGGTAACCTTGATTGCGCCGCCTGCAACACCGGTAGCCGATACAGGCACGCCGACGCTCTTGACCTGCTGGGAACCGATAGCGTTGGCAGACACATCGCCCAACGTTACGTTGATGGTTTCATTGGCGTTGGCACCGATCTGGAACGCCGTGGAACCGAACGAGCCGTCGACCAGGTTACGACCACCGAAGGTGGTGGTGTTGGCAATACGGGTCAGTTCCGAAGTCAGCTGGGTGTACTCGGACTGCAGCGAGGTGCGGTCGTCGGTGCTGTTCGAACCGTTCGCCGACTGCAGGGCCAGTTCACGCATACGCTGCAGGATGTTGGTGGATTCCTGCATCGCGCCTTCAGCGGTCTGGGCGATGGAGATACCGTCGTTGGCGTTCTTCACTGCGACCGACAGGCCGTTGATCTGGCTGGTCAGACGGTTGGAGATCTGCAGGCCGGCGGCGTCGTCCTTGGCGCTGTTGATTTTCAGGCCCGAGGAAAGACGGGTCATCGAGGTGCTCAGCGCATCGGAAGCCTTGTTCAGGTTTTTCTGAACGGTCAAGGAAGCGGTGTTGGTGTTTACGGATAAGGCCATGACAAATTCCTCGGGGTTGTTAGCTGTGGCTTCCGGCCCTGGCGAGCGCCGGGTGTGGCCTAGAGAACCTTCGTAGTAGTTATCGTCGGTTCAGCGCTTTGCTTGAGGGCGATTGCAATGTTTTTTCGCCTTCAAGCCGCTGTAGCCGGAAAAAGCAAGCGTTGGCTTGATCTCTCTTGATAACTGTTTCGTCCGAGGAAGGGGGAACTTGAGGGGAATGGACAGCGATAGCGCGAATTTCTGGCGTCAACGGATCAACGGTCGCGGTGGCTCTTCAGCGTGGTCCTGCAGGAGCGGTCAGCGGCCGCGAAAAGGGCGACGCGGATTGGCTGATGCAGCGCGGTGCCTGCTTCGCGGCCGAAGACCGCTCCTACAAAGGTTGCCGTATACCGTAGGAGCGGTCAGCGGCCGCGAAAAGGGCGACGCGGATTGGCTGATGCAGCGCGGTGCCTGCTTCGCGGCCGAAGACCGCTCCTACAAAGGTTGCCGTATACCGTAGGAGCGGTCAGCGGCCGCGAAAAGGGCGACGCGGATTGGCTGATGCACCGCGTTGCCTGCTTCGCGGCCAAAGACCGCTCCTACGGAGATTGTCGTATGCCGTAGGAGCGGTCAGCGGCCGCGAAAAGGGCGACGCGGAATGGCTGATGCACCGCGGTGCCTGCTTCGCGGCCGAAGACCGCTCCTACAAAGGTTGCCGTATACCGTAGGAGCGGTCAGCGGCCGCGAAAAGGGCGACGCGGATTGGCTGATGCAGCGCGGTGCCTGCTTCGCGGCCGAAGACCGCTCCTACAAAGGTTGCCGTATACCGTAGGAGCGGTCAGCGGCCGCGAAAAGGGCGACGCGGATTGGCTGATGCACCGCGTTGCCTGCTTCGCGGCCGAAGACCGCTCCTACGGAGATTGTCGTATGCCGTAGGAGCGGTCAGTGGCCGCGANGGCGGTAGATGAGGGCCGAGCCCCACGACAGGCCGACACCGAAGCCGCTCAGGGCGACGCGCTTCCAGGCGGAGTCCAGAATGTGCTTTTCCAGCAGCAGCGGGATACTGCTGGACACCGTGTTGCCGGTTTCGACCATGTCCTTGATGAACTTCTCCGGCTCTTCTTCGAAACGCCGGGCCACGGCATCGACGATTGCCGCACTGCCCTGGTGGATGCAGTAGGCGTCGACGTCGGCACTGGTCAGGCCCGACTCATCGAGCAATTCGTGCAGATGCGCCGGGACTTTCAGCAGAGCGAAGTTGAACACCTGACGACCGTTCATGAAGAACACGCCATCGGTGACCTTCAGGTGCGGGGCGCCGGAACCGTCGGTACCGAACTTGGCCTTGCCCAGCTGCCAGGGCGCGTCCTCACCCATCCAGGTGGCGGTGGCCGCGTCGCCGAACAGCATGGTGGTGTTGCGATCCTCGGGGTCGACGATCTTCGAGTACGGGTCGGCGGTGATCAGCAGGCCGTTCTTCAAACCAGCCGCTTCCATGAAACCCTTGAGCGCATAGATGCCATAGACATAGCCCGAGCAACCCAGGCTGATGTCGAACGCTGCAACGTTGGTCGACAGGCCGAGCTTGTCCTGCACGATGGCGGCAGTGTGTGGCAAGCCCTCCTCGTCCCCGTTCTGGGTGACGACGATCAAAGCGTCGATGGATTCGCGGGACAGCTGCGGATTGCTGGCGAACAAGGCGTTGGCCGCTTCCACGCAGAGGTCGGAGGTTTCCTGGTCGTCGGACTTGCGCGGCAGGAAGGCCGAACCGATCTTGCCGATGATGAAATCTTCATCCTTGGCGAATTTGGCACCTTGGGCGTAGTTGTCCAGGCCTTCGGCAGGCACGTAACTCGCGATGCTTTTTATGCCAATCATTGTGGCTTCCCAATACAAAGGTAGCTGGAGGCCATTACGCGGAGCGTTTGCGCAATGCCATCGAAAAGGGTGTCGGGCGGCGTCGGCCCAGGTAAGACGGCGCCACTGCTGCCAGAAACGAAGCAGCTGCAGGCCACTGATTCAGCGGCCTGGCAATACATAAGTGTGAAGATGCACGATTCGACCCATTGGTCACACGGGTATTGTGCCATAGGCGGTAGGAAATGGCGCGCGGCGGGGTTGTGGTAGACGGGGCCTGCGCCCCGCCGATCAGAGTTTGTTGAACAGACTCAGCTGGGAGATCTTCGCGAAGGCCAGCTGCGAAGCCTGCAGCATGGTCTGTTGCAGACTCAAGGTCACCGATGCAGTGGCGAAGTCGGTGTCGGAAATCGCCGACTGCGTGCTCTTGTTGGCCAACGCCAGGCTGACGTTCTCGTCGTTCTGGATAGCCAGCGAGTTGAGCCGCGCACCGATCTGCCCTCGGGAGATGTCGATGTTCTCGTTGGCGCTGGCCAGGTTGCCCAACGCCGAGTCGGTGGCGTTCTTCAATGCCAGCGCAGACTTGGCGTCGGTCACCGGTATCTCCAAAGCGGACTTGAGCTGGTGCAGCGTATCCAGCACGTTCTGAGTCTTGTGGCTGTTCGCATTGACACTGAAGCTGTCGCCGGCGCCAGCTTGGCCCGAAATATTGAAGGTGACCCCCGCCGCCGTGATCGAGCTGCCAGCGGCACCGGCAACCACTGCACCCTTGCCGATGGCTTGGCTGGAATCGGTCAGCGGTTGGGCGTAGACCTCGAATTCGCTGTCGCTGGTGAACTTGATCACTGCCCCGCCAGCCGGGAAAGCTGCGGAATAGCGCTCGGTATCGACCACGTTCGCACTGGTCAGCTGCGCGGTCGAGGTGTTGGCTGCGCTGCGGGTGGAACTGATGCTGTCCGGCTTGCTGCCCAGGCTGAACGTGCGCCCTGCCATGTCGGCATCGGCAACGGTGCCCAGCGCGCTCTGCTTGGCCGCCACGTCGATGTCGAATTCCACACCGTACAGGCTGATAGTGGTACCACCGTCGGCCTTCGGGTCGAAGGTGCCGTTGCCAGTGACCTGCGAGGTCACATCCTGGTTCTTGCTGTTGGTGAGGGTGAACTGGGTGCTGCTGGTGAACGTCAGCTTGTACGGCTGGCCGTCGGTGAACGCCTTGTTGTAGGTAGTCAGCGACTCGAGACGGCCATCGGACACGGTCACCAGGCCGTCGTCGACCACCGGTGCGGTCATGGTGGTCTGCGTGCGGCTGGTGTTCACCGCCGTTTCCAGGATGCCGTAGCCGGTGTCGTTGGTTGCCAGTTGCAGGGTATCGGACACCTGCAGGCTGAGCTGGGTCTGGTCGCCCTGGTAGGTATAGCTGCCGTCGCTGTTCTGCACATAGGGCGGCGTGCTGGTCTTGGAACCGGAGAACATGTACTGGCCGTTGGCGTCCTTGGTGTTGAGCAGGCCAAGAACGTTCTTTTCGATCTCGCCGATTTCGCTGGCGATCGAGGTGCGGTCGGCATCGCTCAGGCCGCCGTTACCGGCCTGGATGGTCAATTCCTGCGCGCGCTGCAAGGCCGTGGTGATGCTGTCGAGCACACTCTCTTCCTGGGTCAGCGAGTTGGTGACGCTGGTCATGTTGCCGCTGTACTGGGTCAGCAAGGTGCTCTGCTGCTGCAGTTGCAACAGCTTGGCGGCGCCGACCGGATCGTCACCGGCGCTCTGAATGCGGTTGCCCGAGCTGATCTGCGCCTGGGTCTTGGCGGTGTCCGAGAAATTCTTGGAATAGCCGGTCGCGCTGGTCTCGAAGTACTGAGAAGTGGAAATTCGCATGGTCGACTATTCCTTAGAGGGCGTTGATCAGGACGCTGAATGTTTCCTGCGCAGCCTTGATGATCTGCGAGGACGCCGTGTAGTACTGCTGGAACTTCACCAGGGAGGCGGCTTCGTCGTCCAGGTTGACACCCGATACCGAGTCGCGGTTGGTCTTGGCCTGGGTCAGCACGGCACCGGTGGCCTTGGTGTCGACGGTGGCCTGGCTGGCCTTGGCGCCAACCCGCTCCACGAGCGACGCGTAGGCACTGGTGAAGCTCATGCCGGGGTTGCCCGCTGTAGCCCCAACCGTGGCCTTGGTCTGCAACGCCAGCAGTTGCGTGGCATTGCGGTTGTCGGATTTGCCATCGGCATTGAACGACACGGTGTAGCTGTCATTGACCGCAGGCGTGCCGCCCACGGTGGTGTCGAAACTGAAGGTGAGCTGCTTGCCGTCGGCGCCGTTGACGGGCTTGCCGTCGGCACCCACCACGGGCACGGTCAGGCTCAGGTTGTTGCTTTGGCCAGGCACGATGGTACCGCTGCCGATACTGGTGCCTGACGCGTTGAACAGACTGTAGCTCTGCGCGCCGTCGGTGGTCTTGCCGAACACCAGTTTGACCGGCGACGAGGTTTCAATGCCGCTCTGCAACTGGCTCAGGGCCGTGCCACTGTAGATGTCCAGCTTGCTGCCCAGCACCGGCTGGGTAAAGGTGCCGGTGCCCGAGTTGCCGACGGTCGCCGTGCCGGTGAGCGGCGCGGCGAAGGCCAGCTTGTTCGAATCGGTCAGCGTGGTGGTGATAGCGCTCGCGCCGCTGCGCGTCGGCGTCACGACGAAGCTGTCGCCGCTGGCAACCTTGCCGTTCAGGCCCAGGGTGACACCGTCGATCACCGGTGCCGGGGTGGCGCCCAGGTCGAAGCTGCCCATCGACGTGCCGTCCGAACGGGTCACGCTGTAGGCGGTGGTGCTGCTGAACTTGACGTTGTAGTCGTAGATGCTCAGCTTGCTGGAGTCGGCAACGGTAACGCTCAGGTTGCCCGAACCTGCGCTGTTGGTGGACGCCGCCAGACTGCGGTTGGCGGTTGCGGTGGCGCTGTTGATGCTGGCGAACACCGACGAACCGAAGTCACCGTTGAGGTCGATACCCCTGCCCAACTGGCTGTTCAGGGTGTCGCTCACGACAATGGCGGTGCGCCCCAGCTCGTTGATTGCCGGGTTCAGGGCATCGCTGCGAAAGCGCAGCAGGCCGCCGATCTCGCCGCCGGTGGTGACCGAGGTCACGTCGGTGCTGTAGCCCTGGTACTGGATGGTCAGGCCATACTGGCTCTTGTCGGCCACGCCGGGGGTTGCCACCAGCGAATTGGCCGAGCTGCCGGTCACCAGCGACTGCCCCGAGCCCAGGTAGACATCGTAGTTGCCGTCGCGCTGCTGCACGCTGACACCGACCAGTTCGTTGAGCTGGCGAACGTTTTCGTTGCGCGCATCGAGCAGGCTGTTGGGCGTGGAACCGGTGCCCGACATCTCGGTGATCTGCCGGTTGAGCTCGGCGATGTTGCCGCTCAGCTTGTTCACCTGGCCGGTCAAGGTGGTCAACGACGCATTGATGCTGTCGTTCTGCTGGCTGAACTGCGACGAAATCGAATTGAAGCGATTGCTCAGGGTTTGCGCCTGGGTCAGCAGCAGTTGCCGCGACGAGGTATCGCTCGGGTTCGCCGCTGCAGTCTGCACGGCGGAAAAGAAGCTGCTGAGCACGGCGCTGATACCCGTGCTGCCATCGGACAGCAGTTTGTCGATGCTGTTGATCTGGGTGCTGTACGCGCTCGCGTCGTTGCTCAACGCAGTGCTGGTCTGCAGTTGGGTATCCATATAGCTGCTGTAGATACGGCGCACGTCGGAGATCGTGGTGCCGGTGCCCAGATAGCCCACGCCGATGTTCTGCAAGCCACTGGCAGTGTTCACCACCGACTGCCGGGAATAGCCCGCAGTCGCGACGTTGGCGATGTTGTTACCGGTGGTCGCCAGGGATGCCTGGCTGGACGCCAGACCGGACAGCCCAATGGAGATCAGATTCGACATGGGTTCAAACCTTATAGATTCGTGGTAGCGCTGGTGCTGCTGCGAGCGTAGGTCTCATAGCCTTGCATCTGCTTGGCGATCGAAGAGATCTTGCTGGCGTAGTTCGGGTCGGTGGCGTAGCCGGCCTTCTGCAGTTCCTTGACGAATTGTTCGGGGTTGTCCGCGGACTTGACCACGCCCTGGTAGCGATCGTTGTTCTGCAACAGGCTGACCAGGTCGTGGAAGCTGTCTTCGTACGAGGTGTATGAGCGGAAATCGGCGGTTTCCTTGACCATCTGGCCGTCACGGAATTCGCTGGTGATCGCGCGGGCGTTCTCGCCCTTCCAGTTGCCGGTGGCCTTGATGCCGAACAGGTTGTGGCTGCTGCTGCCGTCGTCGGCGCGCATGATCGATTTGCCCCAGCCGGTTTCCAGCGCCGCCTGGGCGACCAGCACCTTGGGATCGACACCGATGCGCGCAGCGGCTTTTTCGGCCATGGGCAGCATGGTCGCGATGAACTCGTCGGACGAGGCAAACGCGCGCTTGGCCGGGGCCAGGGGCGGCTGGGCGACGCTCTTCGCCAGGCTGCTGCCCTCGACCGCAGCGCCGCTGCGCACGGTCTTGGCCAGGCTGTTGAGCGGTGCATCGGCCGCAACGTTGATGAGGTTCTTGCTGCCACTGGCAGCCCCTGCTTCGGTGGCCGCCGAGGGCACGATGCCGGCCACCAGACGGTCGGCAAGCTTGCTCGGCAACGACAGCCTACGCTGGTTGAGCAAGGCCATGTCGTTGTGACCAACGCTGCCGGCGGCCTTGGCATCGGCCGAGGCGTCGCGAGTGGCGCCCAGCGGCTTGTTGAGGCTGTTGTCGGCATGGGCGAACGGATTCGCGCCGGCACGGGCCACGCCCTTGGTCTTGGACAACTGGCGCATGAGCACGTCCTGCAGGCCGATGCCGCCACCCTCCTTGGAGAGGGTCACGGACAGCTGCTGGTCGTACATCGACTGGTACTGCTTGGTGGTTTCGGTGTTCAGCGGGTTGTCCTTGGCCAACACGTCATTTGCCGACCGCATGGACTTGAGCATTTCACCGAGGAACAGCGACTCGAATTCCTGGGCCACCTTGCGCAGGTTGGCCTCGCTGTCGCGATCCCCGACTTTCAACGAGCTCAGGCGATTGAGGTCTGTGTAAGCCCCCGAATCCCGTGTTCCCGATACTCCGCCATTCGGCATTTCCATCAGCTGTTACCTCAAATCACGATCAGGTCGGCCTGCAATGCGCCGGCCTGTTTCAGGGCTTCGAGAATGGCCATCAAGTCACCGGGCGCAGCCCCCACCTGGTTGACCGCGCGGACGATCTCGTCGAGCGTGGTGCCAGGGCCAAACTTGAACATCGGTTTGGCTTCCTGCTGGGCGCTGACCCGAGAACGTGGCACCACCGCCGTTTCGCCACCGGACAAAGGCCCTGGCTGGCTGACGATCGGATCTTCGGTGATGGTCACCGTCAGGCTGCCGTGGGTCACTGCCGCAGGCGATACCTTGACGTTCTGGCCAATCACGATGGTGCCGGTGCGCGAATTGATGATCACCTTGGCCACCGCCTGCCCTACGTCGACATCGAGGTTCTCGAGGATCGACAGGTAGTCCACGCGCTGGCTGGGGTCGACCGGTGCAGTGACGCGCACCGAGCCCCCGTCAATAGCCTGTGCAACTCCCGGGCCAAGAAGCTCGTTGATCTTGTCGACGATGTGCTTGGCGGTCGTGAAGTCCGAGCGGTTGAGGTTCAGCGTCAGGCTGTTGCCCTGATTGAAGCCACTGGGCACGGCACGCTCGACGCTGGCACCGCCAGGAATCCGTCCTGCCGACGGCACATTGACGGTGATTTTCGACCCATCGCGGCCTTCGGCGTCAAAACCACCGACGACCAGGTTGCCTTGGGCGATGGCGTAGACGTTGCCGTCGATACCCTTGAGCGGGGTCATCAACAGGCTGCCACCGCGCAGGCTTTTCGAGTTGCCGATGGACGACACGGTGATATCGACCACCTGCCCCGGCTTGGCGAACGCTGGCAGGTCGGCATGGATCGACACGGCAGCGACGTTCTTGAGCTGCACGTTGCCCGAGCCCGGTGGCACCTTGATGCCGAACTGGGAAAGCATGTTGTTGAAGGTCTGCAGGGTGAACGGCGTTTGCGTGGTCTGGTCGCCGGTACCGTTGAGGCCCACGACCAGGCCGTAGCCGATCAGCTGGTTGGTGCGCACGCCGGAAATGCTGGCGATGTCCTTGAGGCGCTCGGCCTGAACGCCGAACGCGGCGGACAACAGCAGGGCAGCGGCGATCAGGTGTTTGAAGTTGAGCATGGACGGGCGCACTCAGAAAGGAAACAGTGGGCTGGCGAAGAACCGGTCGAACCACCCCGGCTGACTGGCCTCGGCAAACGACCCGGTGCCCGAATAGGTGATGCGCGCATCGGCTACCCGCGTCGAAGACACGGTGTTGTCGGTGGCGATGTCATCGGCGCGGACCAGGCCGGAAATGCGCACCAGCTCTTCGCCGGTGTTGAGCGTCATCCACTTCTCGCCGCGGACCGAGATGATGCCGTTGGGCAGCACGTCGGCCACCGTGACCGTGACCGAACCGGTCAGGCTGTTGTTCTGCGCTGCTGCCGCGGTGCCGTTGGTGGCGCGGGTGCCGCTGTAGCCTGCGTTGAGGCTCAGGTCGCCACTGCCCAGTGGGTTGTTGGTGTTGACACCCGCACCGAACAGCGAGGTCAGGCCCAGGCTGTTGTTGCTGTCCTTGCCGACCTTGGAGTTGGCGCTCTTGCTGGCACTGGTCCGCTCGTTGAGGGTAATGGTGATGATGTCGCCCACGCGGAACGCCTTGCGGTCGCTGTACAGGTTTTGTTCGAAGCCGGCCTGGTAGATGGAGCCGTTGTTGGCGGCGGCAGGCATCGGTGTGCGCGGCAGCACCGGGGCGTAGTACGGGTCGTTGGGCTTGGCCGGCGGCGCGACGCAACCGGTCAGCAAGGCCATTCCACTCAGGGCAAGAACAATCGAGACACGACGCATGACACAGACCTCACGGTGTAGCCGGCGCACGCGGCGCCCAGGTAGCTTGGGGGTTACGGATGGACCCGGGTTACAGGTTCTGGGTCAGGTTCTGCAGCATTTGGTCGGCGGTGGAGATGACCTTGGAGTTCATCTCGTAGGCACGCTGGGTCGTGATCATGTTGACCAGCTCTTCCACGGTGCTCACGTTGGAGTTTTCCAGGGTGTTCTGCAGCACCGTGCCCGCTCCGTTCAGGCCTGGCGTTGCCACCTGCGGCGCGCCGCTGGATGCGGTTTCCAGGAACAGGTTGCCACCGATGGCCTGCAGGCCGGCCGGGTTGATGAAGTCGGCGGTCTGCAGGTTGCCGATTACCTGCGAGGCGGCGTTGCCGGCCGTGGTGATGGACACGGTGCCGTCGGTGCCGACGGTGAAGGTCTGCGCTTCGTTGGGAACGACGATGGCAGGTTCCAGCGCCAGGCCCTGGGCGGTGACGATCTGGCCATCGGAGTTCAGGTGGAAGGTACCGTCACGGGTGTAGGAAACGGTGCCATCAGGCTGCATTACCTGAAAGAAGCCACGACCGTTGATGGCCATGTCCAGCGGCTGATCGGTGGTCTGCAGGCTGCCGGCGGTGAAATTCTTCTGGGTGCCGACGATGCGCACACCGGTACCGACCTGCAGGCCCGAGGGCAGTTCGCTGTCCTGGGTCGACTGGGCGCCAGGCTGACGTTTGATCTGGTAGAGCAGGTCCTGGAATTCGGCGCGATCGCGCTTGAAACCCGTGGTCGACACGTTCGCCAGGTTGTTGGAAATCGTGGTCAGGTTGGTGTCCTGAGCCTGGAGGCCGGTCTTGCTGACCCATAGTGCTGGAAGCATGTGTCTTCTCCTGGAGCGCCTGGTTTACGGCGCGATCGCTACGCTGGAATTAGATTTGCAAGACCCGGGCCATGGCCTCGTCGCCTTCTTTGGCGGTGCTCATCATCTTGATGTGCAGTTCGAACTGCTTGGAGAGCGCCAGCACCGAGGTCATTTCCTCGACCGCATTGACGTTGCTCGCTTCCAGGAAACCGGACTCGACGCGGACCGCAGCGTCGGCAGGTGCCGGTTGGCCACTGGAGGTGTGGATCAGACCGTCCAGGCCCTTGGTCAGGGTTTTCACGTCCGGATTGACCAGCTTGATGCGGTCGACCTGGGCCATGACGTTGGGGGCCTGCCCCAGACCACGAATACTGATGGTGCCGTCCATGCCGATCTCGATTTTCTCGTCGGGCGGCACGGCGATCGGGCCGCCGTTGCCCATGACCGGCAAACCATTGCCGGCGCGCAGCACTCCGAGCGCGTCGACGTTCATGCTGGCCGTGCGGACGTAGGCTTCGCCACCGTCGGGTGTCTGTACGGCGATGAAGCCGTTGCCGCCCACCGCGACGTCCAGATCCCGGCCGGTTTCCTGCAGCGCGCCGCCACTGAAATCGGTGGCCGGACGTTCGGTCAGGGCATAGGCCCGCGAAGGAAAGGTGTCGCCGAACACCGGCATGGAACGCGCCTGTTCCAGGTCACGCTTGAAGCCGGTGGTGGAAATGTTGGCCAGGTTGTTGGCATGCGCCTTCTGCGCCAGCGCGTTCTGGCTGGCACCGGTCATTGCCACATAGAGCATCTTGTCCACAGTTGTCTCCCTCGACGGGCGAATGCCGTCTACTGCTGTACTGAGAGAGGTAGAGCAATATGCGGGCCAACTTTACCAATACAGCTACAGCCCTTCTAGGACGGGGCTTGCAGCGGTTCGGCCGGAGCGGACTGAAAGCTTGACGCCGAAAAGTCGGCGCCGGATTGCCGCTAGCGGCAACGGGAGAATGGATTTACGTCACGACACCAGGCCAAGGCTCGACGGTGCCGCCTTCAACGACGGCAGCCGGCGTTGCTGAACGGCCCGGCGAAGCGACGGTAATGCGGGCCAGGGTCTACCTGACTGCACAGGTACCGGCCGCTCGCCAGGCTCTGGTAGGTGTACCAGGGCGCGGGCGCCGCCACGGCCATCGCGCAGGTTGCGGCGACGGCCAGGGCTGCACACAGGCACCGAATCACTGCCCTGCCCTCATCAGGTCATCTGGATGATGGTCTGCATCACGGTGCTTTCGGTGGAAATGGTCTTGGCGTTCGCCTGGTAGTTGCTCTGCGCCTTGATCAGGTTCACCAGCTCGGCCGTCAGGTCGACGTTGGAGTCTTCCAGTGCCTGCGATTGCAGGTTGCCCATGACGCCGGTATCGGGCGTGCCGATCACGGCGGTACCGGAAGCGAACGACTCCTTCCAGTTGGTGCCGCCGTTGGGCGCCAGACCCTGCATGTTGGCGAAGCTGGCCATGGCCACCTGGCCGATGACCTTGTTCTGGCCGTTGGTGAAGTTGGCGAACATGTTGCCCGTGCCGTCCACCGACAGACCGGTCAGCTCACCCGTGGCGTAGCCGTCCTGGGTCTTGGCCGAGGTGGCCGATGCCGAGTTGTATTGCGTGGTCGCCAGCATGTCCAATGCCACGCCACCGGCATTGGCCGTCGCACCGTTGGGCGTCCAGGTGCCATCGGCGCCACGGGTGGAAGGCACCCAGCCGGCCAGGTTGAAGCTCTTGTCGGCATTGATGCCCAGGCCACCGGGCACGTTGCCCTGAGCGGGCACGATGAGGCTGCCGTCGGACTTGAAGCTCAAGGTGTTGACCAACGGCGTGGTGGCGGTCGGATCGGACGGATTGCGCCCGTCGATGGTGGTGTGCATGGTCCAGCTGTTGGCCGTGGCATCCTTGACGAAGTACTGGTTAATCTGGTGGGCGTTGCCCAGGCTGTCGTACACATCGGTGTTGAACGTGTAGTTGTAGCTCTTGACGTTGCTCGGGTCGAACGGCGTGATGGTTGCCTGCGGAGCGCTGGAGTTGAGGTTGACGGTTTCGGCGATCTTCGAGGTCGCCTTGGGCTGCAGGTTCGCAGAGTCGATTTTCAGATTGGTCAGCACGCCCGTCTGCACCACGCCGTCCTGGGCATTGTAGCCCTGCAGGTTGTTGCCGCTCACGTCGACGACGTTGCCGTCCTTGTCGCTGTAGAAGGCACCGGCACGGGTGTAGAGCTTCTGGCCGCCATCGTTGAGCACGAAGAAACCGTTGCCGTTGATCGCCAGGTCGAGGCTCTGCCCGGTCGAGGCGATGTTGCCCTGGGTGAACTGCTGCGACACGGCTGCGGTGGTCACACCACTGCCCACGCTGGTCTTGCCGGCCGTGGCGCGAATGGACGCGGCGTACTGGTCGGCGAATTCCGCGCGCGAGGATTTGAAGCCGGTGGTCGCGACGTTGGCAATGTTGTTGCCGGTGACGTTGAGCGCCTTGTTGGCTGCCGAAAGACCGCTGAGGCCGATATTGAAAGTCATGCTGTACTCCTGCGCCGAACGAAGCGGCTCAAATTCCGATGGTTTGGACTTTCGACAGCGCAACGCTACCCAGTCCAGCGAGGTTGAGGGTCAGTTCACCGCCGTTGGTGCCCATCGTGACGCTGTTCACCGTGGCTGGAAGGTAGGTGCTCATGGCCGTGGCGGTACCGTCGACGGTGGCTGCAGCCTTGAAGGTGTAGGTGCCGGCAGCGGCAACCGCGCCGTTGCTGTCCTTGCCATCCCAGGTGAAGGCGGCGTTGCCGGCGGACTGACTGCCCAGATCGATATTGCGCACCAGGTCGCCTTTGGCGTCGTAGACGCCGACCGTGGTATTGCTGCTCGACGAGGTCAGCGCCACCGAGCCGGTGAGGCCCTTGGTGGGGTCGACCACGGCGGTGTCGGTCTGGGCAATGACCGAGCGGCCGACCAGCGACGAGGCCTGCAGCGCCTGGGACGATTGGTAGTTGTTGACGATGGTGCCCACCGACGCATTCAGGCTCTGCATGCTTTCCAGGCTGCTGAACTGCGCCAGTTGGGCAACGAACTCGCCGTTGTCCTGGGGATCGAGGGGGTTCTGGTTCTGCATCTGGGTCACCAGCAGCTGCAGGAACGCGTCCTTGCCCAACGCACTGCCGGCGGTGCCGGTCGAGCTGTCGGTGCTGCTGGTGGTCTTCTGCAATGAGTCCAGGACCGAGGCGCTCACGCCGTTGTTAATGCTGGTAGTCGTCATCTGCGCTCGCCTCTATCACTGACCCAGGGTCAGCACCTTCTGCATCATGGTCTTTGCGGTGTTCATCAGTTCGGCGTTGGTCTGGAAGGAACGACTGGCCGAAATCATGTCGGCCATTTCCTCGACCACGTTGACGTTTGGGTAGTAGACGTAGCCATCCTTGTTCGCAGCCGGGTGGTTGGGCTCGTAGCGCGCTTCCAGATCGCTCTGGTCTTCGACCACGCCGGTGACCTGCACACCCTGCCCTGCCGAGTCCTGATCCTGGAACAGCGAACCGCTGTCACCGGCCTGCTGGCCCTGGAGCATGGTGGCGAACACCGGGTGCCGCGCGCGGTAGGTCTGGTCGATGCTGGACGATACGGTTTCGGCGTTGGCGATGTTGCTCGCCACGGTGTTCAGGCGCGTGGTCTGCGCGCTCATGCCGCTACCGGCAATGTTGAAGACGCTGGCAAGGGACATGGCTTAATCTCCGCGAAGGGCCGATACCAGCCCTTTGAACTTGCTGTTGAGCAGGGTGAAACTGGCCTGGAAGTTGACCGAGTTCTCGGCGTAGTTCGACTGCTCGATCTGCGCATCGACGGTGTTCTGGTCCAGTGAAGGCTGGGTGGAGATGCGGTACTGCAAGGTCTCGTCGCCGGAGCTGAAGCCCTGGGCGGCGATGTGCTTGCTGCTGGTGGTCTGCAGGCCGAAGGCACCTTTGCCGTTCTGCTCGTTCTGGGCTGCCAGCACCGAGGCGAAGTCCAGGTCCCGAGCTTTGTAGTTGGGGGTATCGGCGTTGGCGATGTTGTTGGCCAGCACTTCGGCGCGCTTGGCGCGAAAGCCCAAGGCCTGCTCGTGAATGCCCAGCGCTTTGTCGAAACTGATGCTCATGTTGGTACCTATGCGGCAGACCAGATGGTTCGTGCAGGACAGATAGCAATCAGTGTGCCAAGTCTCGAAAAGCCCGTCCCATGCGGGTTGCGGGCCTGTCAGGCGGTAGGTGATGCCAGAAAAGCGGCAAGAAATTTCCGCTGGAGGGGAAAAGCGGCAACGCTGGCGCCAGAAAAATTGCCGCCCGTGCGCCTTGTTCGCACGCCTCGGTAAAGGAGGCGCGCCAGGCGCAAGATCACTTGGCCTGGTAGATAATGCCGGGGCTGCACTGCACCATCTGATACAGCTCGGGCAAGCCATTCAAGGCTTCGGATGCACCCAGGAACAGGTACCCGCCCGGCTTGAGGGTGCCATGGATACGGGTAAGGATGTCTTTCTTGACCTGTGCGGAAAAGTAGATCAGCACGTTACGGCAGAACACGATGTCGAACTTGCCCAACGCCGCATAGCTGTCGAGCAGGTTGAACGCACGAAACTCGACGCGACTACGGATGGGCGCCTTGACCGCCCAGCGGCCTGGTGTCTTGGGGTCGAAGTAGCGCTGCAGGCGCTCCTGGGAAAGGCCGCGGCCGATTGCCAGGCTGTCGTACTCGCCACTCTTGCAGTTAGTCAGCATGCTGCCGGACAGGTCGGTGGCAACGATCTGCACACCCGATTTCAGCTGTCCCAGGTTGCTGCGCTCGAACTCGTCGATGGTCATCGACAGCGAATAGGGTTCCTGGCCGGACGAGCACGCCGCCGACCAGATGCGCAGGCGCGCACCGGGGCTGGCCTTGATGCTTTCGGGCAGGACTTTGTTCTTCATCACTTCGAAGGGATAGGTGTCGCGAAACCACAGGGTTTCGTTGGTGGTCATGGCATCAACCACCTGCTCGCGCAGACCGCTGCGTGGCTGGGTCTGGATACGCTGCACCAGTTCGCCCAGGGACTTGATGCCCTGCTGCTCCATCAGCTTGTTCAGACGGCTGGCGACGAGGTACTGCTTGTTCTCGCCCAAGAGAATGCCACAGGCTTTTTCCAGGAAGACCCGGAACTGATCAAAATCCAAATTACCCGTAGACACGGTGCCGCCTCTTGCTGGTTCGGTAGGCCGGGCGCAGGCGCCCGGCATTCATACTGCTGCCTTGATGCGATCGACGACCCGTGCCGCCAGGTCGTCGGGGCGGAACTTGGCGAGGAAATCGTCGGCGCCGACCTTCTTGACCATGGCCTGGTTGAACACCCCTGACAACGACGTATGCAGAATGATGTGCAGCTTCTGCATGCGCGGGTCGCTGCGGATCTCGGCGGTCAAGGTGTAGCCGTCCATCTCCGGCATCTCGATGTCGGAGATCAGCATGAGGAATTCCTCTTCCGGACGCTTGCCTTCGTCGACCATCTTGCGCAGGTATTCCAAGGCCTGGCGACCGTCGTTCAAGGCCACCACTTCAACCCCCACGGTCTGCAGGCAACGGGTCACCTGCTTGCGCGCCACCGATGAATCGTCGACGGTCAACACGCGCAGGGACACGGCCTTTTTGTGGGTCTCCTCGTCCACCACGCCAACCGAAATCGCTTCGGAGGTCGGCGCCACTTCGGCGAGGATTTTCTCGACGTCGATGATTTCCACCAACTGGTTATCCACGCGGGTGACGGCCGTCAGGTAGTGATCGCGGCCAGTGCCCCTGGGTGGCGGATGGATCTCCTCCCAGTTCATGTTGACGATACGTTCCACCGAATGCACCAGAAAGCCCTGAATCTTGGTGTTGTACTCGGTAATGATGACGAAGGTATCGGTGGACGCCACAAGGCCCGCAGCGCCCGTGGCCATGTCCAGATCAAGGATCGGAATGGTCGCGCCGCGAATGTTGGCCACGCCGCGAACCACCGGATTGGACTTCGGCAATACCGTCAGTTTGGGGCATTGCAGCACCTCTCTGACCTTGAAGACGTTGATCCCGTAGAGCTGCTTGCCATTGAGGCGAAACAACAGCAGCTCCAGGCGATTCTGCCCAACCAGCTGCGTGCGCTGGTTCACCGAATCCATTACACCCGCCATGCCCAAACTCCTCTTGCGACCCGCTCGATATCGGCACGGGCCTTGCTATTAGCACTGCATGAACGCAAAAACGACAGTTTCTCGACACATCGCCGCGTATTTCTTCTGGGCCGTTGCCACGGTGGGTGGCGCGGTGCTCGGCAGTGCGGCGCGCGCCGACAATGTCACATTGCCCGAACAGCTTATCGGTGTCACCCAAGGTTTTCTTGAGTTCACTGTTGAAGATTATCTGGCGACCTCGCAAATCCAGGGCCGCTACGAGATCGAAGTGAACAACCTCGACCCGCGTCTGCGCATGCCCGGTTGCGACCGGCAGCTGTCGGCCACCCTGGAAAGCCCGGCGCAACCGATGGGCCGGGTGACCGTACGAGTGCGCTGCGAAGGCGCTGCGCCGTGGACGGTATTCGTTCCGGCGCAGGTCCGGCTGTTTCGCGAGGTGGTGACCACCACCCGACCGTTGAAGCGCGACAGCGTGTTGACGGAGGCCGACGTGGCGTTGCGCGAACGCGACGTCGGCGCGATGGGTCAAGGCTTCCTGGTCTCGCTGGACGAGGCCGTGGGCATGAAGCTGATCCGACCGACGGTGATCGACCAGGTGCTCACGCCGGTATTCCTCGAGCAACAGGCCCTGGTGCTCAAGGGTGATCAGGTGGTGATCATTGCCCGCAGCGGCACCCTGGCGGTCCGCATGCCGGGCGAAGCGCTGGCGCAGGGCGGCATGAGCGAGCAGATACGCGTACGCAACCTGAACTCCAAACGGGTGGTCAAGGCGCGCGTGACCGGGCCTGGACAAGTGGAAGTGGCGATGTAAAAGCTGGCCGGCGAACCGGAGTTTTCCTACACTAGGGGCCTACACGGGCCCGTAGCCGCGGCATCGGGCATTTGCGAAACAGCGCCTAAAGTTAATCGGGATTTGGCCGAAAACAAGGCAAGCGTCCAAATACCCAGAGGTTCAGAACAATGGTTATCGACTTCAACCGAGTGGGCAACTCGCCGTCAGTGCAGGGTACTTCGCGTACCAGCGCTGCCAAGGAAGTGGCCGCCGACACGGCCGTGCCAAGCACGCCCGCCGTGAAGAGCGGGGAACCGGTCACCTTGAGCGATCAGGCCCAGCAAATGCAGAAAATCACCGACAAGCTGAGCGATCAGCCAACTGTCAACAGCGCCCGCGTCGCCGAGCTCAAGCAGGCTATCGCCGAGGGCAGCTATAAAGTCGACAGCGAGCGCGTTGCCAGCAAAATGCTCAATTTCGAAGCCCAGCGCTAGACCAGTCTAGGCGCCGGGGTTTCTGGACGCGTCAACGCCAGGGCTCACCATGCACGATCAAACGCTGTTGCAGCTGATTGAAGAAGACCTCCCGTACGCAGGGCAGCTGCTCGAGCTGCTGCGCGACGAGTCGCAGGCGTTGCAGAGCCGCGACATGGAGCTTCTGGAAACGATTCTGGCGCAGAAGCAGTCTTTGATCGTGTTGCTCGAGCAGAACGGACGCCGACGCAGCCACCTGCTCATGCAGCTCGGCCTGTCCGCCGATCGCGACGGCCTGCAGGCGCTGGCGCGCCAGTCGCACCTGGGCGATGCGTTGCTGGCCCGGGGCGATGCGTTGAGTCAGTTGCTTGCACAGTGCCAGGCCATCAATGCGCAGGTGGGCCAGGGCATCGTGCGTCAGCAAGTGGCGACTGCCAACCAGATCCGCATCCTCACTGGCGCCGAGCCACCGTCGCTCTACAACAGCCGTGGCTCGACCGCGCGAATGGCCACCTACCGCGCCCTCAGCCAGGCCTGACTGCGTGTTCCCCGGAGTAGACCAGAACGTGTCAAACGCATCGAACGTGGAAGACGCCCCGCAACCGCCCAAGGTGCTTGCAACGCCCCTGGAAGTCGCCGCCAACTTGCGCATGCTTCAGGAAAGCCACGACCCGCTGATCATCACGTTTCACGAGCGCGCTCTGCGCTGCCAGAGTTTTCTGGTGGAAGTGGACCGGGACAACCTGCGCATCGTCCTCGATGAAATGATTCCCCGCGAAGGCGAGAAATACCTGGAAGCAGGTGAAGGATTCAAGGTCGAAGGCTTTCATGACGGCGTGCGCGTTGCCTGGGAAAGCCATGGCAACTGGACCATCACCCAGAAGCAGGGCAGCCGCTGCTATGTCGGCGCGCTGCCCAGCCAGGTGGTCTATCACCAGCGACGCAATGCCTTTCGTGCCGCGCTCAAGCTTTCCCAACTGGTTGATGTGGAAATAGCCGGCAGCCGGCTAAAAAGCACCCTGGTGGGCAAGCTGCTGGATATCTCGGCCCATGGCTGCAAGCTGCGCTTCGAGGGCGACATCGCCGAGCGGTTGCAGTTGGGGCAGATCTACGAGCGCTTCAGTGCCGGCCTACCCTTCGGCGCCATGAATACGGCGGTCGAGCTGCGCCATCTGCATTTCGAAGAGCGCATCGACACCACCTTCGTCGGCGTGCGCTTCCACAATATTCCGGGGCTGATGCAGCGGCAGCTCGAGCGCTTCGTGCATCAATTGCAACGCGACGCACAGCGCTTCGACCGGGACGACTTCTGAACCCAGGCCGCGCCTCGAGCGCGGCCTGGCGGCACGCTAGCCGGCCTTGGCGGGTTCTTCGTCGGTCGGCTCGGTGTTCTGCATCTGTTCCTGCACCATGTGCTCATCCACCCGCGGGTCCAAAGCTGCGGCCAACGGCGAGTTGGCGGCCGGCATGGCCACGTGATGCAACGGTGCGTCGTCCACGACGTGCAGGTTGGTCACTGCCTTCGGCCGGATCCGCCATACCAGCACCACGGCGAAGAAGCTGAAGAAGGCATACAGCATCTGGCTGCCGAACTGCTTCATCAGCACCCCTGCCACCAATGGGCCGATACAGGCGCCCACACCGTAGGTCACCAACAGCATGGCGGTCAGCGAGACCCGTCGATCGGCCTCGACGTGGTCGTTGGAAAACGCCACGGCCAGTGGGTACAGCGAGAACTGCAGCAGCGACACCAGGAAGCCGGCTGCGAACAGCACCTCCAGCGGCACAGCTGGAATCAGCGCCAGGGGCAATGCGGCGACGGCGATACCGACAGCCACGCAGCGGATCAGCAGCGCACGGTCGTAACGGTCCGACAGCCAGCCCAGCGGCCACTGCACCAGTAACCCGGCGAAAATGCACGACCCCATGAACAGGCCGACCTGCTCCGTGCTCAGGCCTTGCGCCGAGGCGTATAGCGGCGCCAGACCGTAGAACGAACCGACGATCAGGCCTGAGCCCAGCACGGTGCTCAGTGACTGCGGCACGCGACTGATGAAGAAGCGTGGCTCCATGGGCGCCGGGTGCATGGGCGCCGGGTGAATCCGACGCGTCAGGGCCACCGGCACCAGGCACAGGGCGAAGCACAGCGCGACCAGCATGAGCAGTTCCAGGCCCAGTTGCGGATGCACCACCAAAATCAGCTGGCCCAGCACCAGGCCCAGGTAGGAAGCGATCATGTAGCCGCTGAACACCGCACCGCGTTGCTTGCTGTCGGCCTGCTCGTTAAGCCAGCTTTCGATCACCATGTACTGGCACATCATGCCCAGACCGACGATGACCCGCAGGAACAGCCAGGCTGGCAGGTAGTTGACCAAGCCATGGCCCAGCACCGCAGCGCCGACGATGCCGGCGCAGGTGGCATAGGCACGGATATGGCCAACACGGGCGATCAACCTGTGACCGATCTTGCCGCCCAAAGCCAGGCCGAAATAGTTGGCGGCCATCAGCGCACCCACCCACAGGCTGTCGACCTGCTCGGCCGACAGGCGCAGGGCGAGGTAGGTACTCAACAAGCCAGAGCCGATCAGCATCATCAGTGAGGCGAAATACAGGGCTCGAAAGTTTTTCCAGATTTGGCGCATTGCAGGTCCGCGGTAAAGGGTGTCGGAACGATCAGTTCACAGGCGACGCCCTTTTCCACCACCCCGGTTGAGCGCGGCGGGGAAAAATCGTCACCTGCATGCAAGCTGTTGCAGGGTCAAGCCTGGGCCGCCAGCACCCGGCGTTCCCAGGGCGTGATTTCGTCGAAGAAACTCGCCAGCTCCAGGGTCTTGGTCGCAATGTAGCCTTCGATGAACACATTGCCGAACAGTTCCCTGGCCAACGGGCTGCGCTTGAGACGCTCCAGGGCCGCATGCAAGGTACATGGCAACGACAATTCTTCCGGCACGGCCAGGTCGCCCTGCATGGGCTGCGAGGGCTCGAGCCGGTGCTCGATGCCGTGCAGGCCGGCGGCGAGGCTGGCGGCGATGGCCAGGTAGGGATTGGCATCGGCGCCGGGCAGACGGTTCTCGACCCTGCGTGCGCAGGCAGCGCTGGCCGGTATGCGCAGCCCGGCGGCGCGGTTGTCATGGGACCAGCAGGCATTGTTGGGCGACGCATAGGGCTGACACAGGCGCTGGTAGGAATTCACGTTGGGTGCCAGCAGCGCCGTGAAATCGGCCATGGCCGCCTGTTGTCCGCCGATGAAATGACGGAAGGTGTCGGTGGGCTGGTCATGGGCATCGTTGAACACGTTCAGGCCGCTGTCCAGCGCCACCACGCTCTGATGAATGTGCATCGAGCTGCCAGCCACCCGCGCCAGCGGCTTGGCCATGCACACCACGCTCAGCCCATGCTTGAGCCCGACTTCCTTGAGCAAGTGCTTGAACAGGAAGGTTTGGTCGGCGAGCAGCAGCGGATCACCATGCAGCAGGTTGATCTCGAACTGGCTGACGCCCATTTCGTGCATCACCGTGTCGCGCGGCAGCCCCAGCGCTGCCATGCTGCGATAGACCTCGTTGAAAAAAGGCCGCAAGCCGTTGTTGGACCCCACGCTGAACGCACTGCTGCCATCCTCGCGTCGGCCATCCAGCCCGATCGGCGCCTGGAACGGCAGTGACGGGTCGGGATTGGCGGCGAAGACGAAGAACTCCAGCTCGGTGGCCACCACCGGCGCCAGGCCCAAGCGGGTGTAGCGTGCCAGGACCGTTTTGAGCAAACCCCGCGTCGACAGCGGCGAGTACCCTCCCGTCAGTTCTTCGGCATCGCACACCACCCAGGCACGGGGCGGCTCGCTCCAGGGCAGACGGTGCAAGCGGCTGAGGTCAGCCACCATCGCAACGTCACCATCGTCAGCCCCGTAGTAGCAACTGGGCGGGTAACCGCCCATGATGCATTGCAGCAGCACGCCGCTGGCCAGTTGCAGACGACGACCCTCCAGGAAACCCTCCGCCGTCATGACCTTGCCTCGCGGTACGCCATTGAGATCAGGTGTGACGCATTCGATTTCATCGACACCGCTCAGACGCTCGGCGAGCGTACGCAGTCCTTCGCTACTCATTTCTCTGTCCTTGGCACTGAATGCCGCACGCGGCGATGTGCACAAAATACGCAACGCAGCCGGCGCGTGACAAGCCATCCGCAGGAAGCGTTGCGAACAAGTCGCTTGCCGATAGCGTAGCGCCAGTACACAGTGTAGTGACTTGGATCCAGGCAGCTCGATGCTGCGCCTTGTTCGTCGGCTCGGCGAACAGCAGGAATGATACACATGGACGTTTTGGCTGCACTGTTTCACCCGCTTGAACCGCGTCTTCTCATGCTTTGCAGCGATACCTCACGGACCGACTCGCTCGAGCGCTATCTTCGCCACCTTTCCCTGCCCGTCGAGGGCCTGCAGCCGGACTTGCAGCCGACATTCGACTACGAAACGAGCCGGCACAAGGCCATTCTCGTCGAGCCTGGCCGTGGCGAACGACAACAGGGCGTCCGCTGGGTCGACGATATCCGTCGCGGCAACAGCTGGGCGTCGGTGCTGGTCGCCCTGACCGGTGCCGACCCGGCCATTCGCCAGGCCTACCAACACGCTGGGGCCGACCACGTGCTGCGATTGCCGGGCCCGGAGCAGGAGCGCGAAGCCTTCTATCTCGCGCTGTTCCAGAACCCCGACTACTGGAATCTGGCCCCACCGGTGCTGGATCCCGTACGTCTGTGCCTGGAAGACCCGACGCGCCGCCTGGACCTGACCTTTGTGCAGGTTCAGGTGGTTCTGGCGCTGTTGTACGCCCCCCATCACCAGCTGAGCTTCGACGACTTGGCACAACTGCTGGGGCTTAATGTGCGCACCTACGACGTACGGGTGGTGGAGAAATTCGTCAGTCGCCTGCGCAGCAGCATTCGCCAAGCCTTCGGCACCAATGTCATCCAGAGCGTCCGCGGCACCGGCTACCGCCTGAGTCGCGGCTGCATCTCGCCCCCGCCCATCGCCTTTCGCTGAAAATCGCTTTTCGTCAGACCGATGGCCGTTGGCGATTTTTTCAAAGCGTACTAGCCTTGAATCGATAGGGAATTTGGATCCAGCACCACGTTTTGAAGGAACGACCCCATGCCTACGGACCTTGGCAACAAATATTCTTCCGTCTATACCCAGCTTTATACGGCCCATCAAACAGCGGATGACGCGCAGCTCGCACACGGCCGCTGGTGGTTCAACGACATCGACCGAACCCTGACCCAGAACGGTATCAGCGTGGCCTTGACGCGCACCGAGTGCTCGCTGCTGAGCCTGCTCGCCTTCAGCAGCGAGCGAGTGGTCAGCAAGGAAGCGCTGATCGCCGGGCTGGGCAAGAACCCCAGTCAGTACAACGGGCTGGAAATGTCCTTGAGCCGCCTGCAAAGCAAGTTTGGCCAATGCAGCGGTGGTGAGCGTCTGATCCGCTCGGTACGCAACCGCGGCTACTGCCTGGCTCAGGTGGTGCGTTCGGCGTATTGCCCGAGCTGGAAATCGCCGGGGAGCCAGGCTGCCGAGCCCCCCTGCTCTTCCTAGCGTTCGCGCAGGGCTTCCTTGGCCCTGTTCAGGGGTTTTATCAAATAGTCCAGCACCGTCTTGTGGCCCGTGGTGATGTCTACCGTGGCGATCATGCCGGGGACGATGGCGAATTTCTTCCCAGCCTTGTTCTCCAGCGAGTCGGAATCGGTGCGGATGAACACCCGGTAATAGAACACCTCGGGTTTCACTTCATCCTGGATGGTATCGGGCGAGATGGTCACCACCCGACCGTCGAGCCCGCCGTAGATCGAATAGTCATAGGCGGTGATCTTTACCTTGGCTTGCTGATCGGGATGAATGAAGGCGATATCGCGGGGCGAAATTCTCGCTTCGATCAACAGGCGTTCGTCCAGCGGCACGATCTGCATCAATTGGCCATTGGGCGGCACCACGCCACCGATGGTGGTGACTTCGATGTCCTTGACGATGCCACGCACGGGCGAGCGCAGGGTCAGGCGCGACACCGAATCGGAGCGGCCCTTGAGCACGGCGGTCAGGGTTTCCACATCGGCATTGGCCTTGGCCAGCTCCTCGCGAGCCCGCACCATGTAATCGGAACGGGCTTCGGTGAGCTTGAGCTCGAGTTCAGAGCGCTGCCGATTCAGCCGCAGTACTTCCACCCGGCTGGCCGCGCCGGTTCTGGCCAGGTTTTCGGTGATCTGCAATTCGCTGCGCACCAGCCGCAGGGATTCGTTGATGCCGGCCAACGAGTCATCCAGGCCACGCCGGCGAACGTTGTACAGTTCGGTTTCGGCCTTGAGCAGAGCCGGGTAGGCGTCGAGCTCGGCCGGGAATTTAAGGGGCTTGAGGCCCACTTCGGCCTGCAGGCGGGCGACACTGGCCAAGGTCGCGCGGTATTTCGCCGCGCTCTCGCCGAAGTTGGATTCGGTCTTGGTCGGGTCCAGCTGCGCCAGCACCTGACCGCGTTCGACGATCGCCCCTTCGGTCACGTTCATCTCGGCCACGATGCCGCCTTCGAGCGACTGGATCAGCTGTTCCCGCGAGCTGGGAATGACTTTGCCGGTGCCGGTGGAGACTTCCACGACCTCGAAGAGGAATGCCCAGACGAAGAACGCCAGCAGCATCGCCACCGCGACCCACACCACGCGGGTCGCACGCACCACGGTGGAGTCGTCGACACCGTCCTGGTAATACGACTGGCCCGGCGCACCGTCTTCGCTGAGCAGCGGGATGCGCTTGAATTCACCGGAGCCCAGCACCTTGAAAGACTTGCCTGTATCCATTGCCCTGCCCTCCTTCATTGAGCCGCGCCCTTGGGACGCGACAGTCTGGCGATGGCGTTTTCCTTGGTGTCGTCGATCACCACCTGACCGTTGTCGACCACGATGATCCGGTCGACCAGGGCCAGCACACTGGTGCGATGGGTGGCAACGATGATCGTGCGGCCCTGGCCCCAGGTCGCCAGGTTCTGGATCAGCCGGCGTTCGGTGGTTTCGTCCAGCGACGCAGTGGGCTCGTCGAGCAGCAGGATATGCGGCTGGCGGATCAGCAGACGTGACAGCAACAGCGATTGGCGCTGACCACCGGACAGGCCGAGGCCGCCTTCGAGAATCAAGTGATCCATGCCGGTCGGGCACTGGCGCACGAAATCCAGCGCGCCGGTGATTTCCAGTGCAGCGATGATCTCCTGATCCGACGCTTGCCCGGCACCCATGATCAAGTTCTCGCGCAGGCTGCCGTGGAACAGCCGCGAGTTCTGCGTAAGCAGACCGATGTCGCGGCGCACGTCGGCCGGGTCGATATGGCCCAGGGCAACGCCGTCGAGGCTGATGCTGCCGCCGCTCAGGTCCAGGCCGCCGGCCAGGGCCTGGAGCAAGGTCGACTTGCCGGCACCGTTGCGGCCAAGCACGGCGATGCGCTCGCCCGGAGCGATGCTCAACTCGTTGACGGTCAGTGCCGGGGTACGTGCTTCCTCGCTGTACTTGAAGCTGGCGCGCTTGAGCTCGTAGCGCCCGCCGATCACCGGCAGGTGCACGCGCTGGGCACCTTCGGGGTGATCGACCGGCAGCAGCATCAGGCGGTTGAGCCCTTCCAGGGCAACCTTGGCCTGCTGCCAGCGCGTCAGCACATGGGTCAGCTGCGAGACCGGCGCCATCATCCGCGAGGCCAGAATCGAGGCCGCCACCAGGCTGCCGGTGGTGAGGTCGCCGGCGATCACCATGGGCGCGCCGAACACGATGACAATGGCGAACACCGCGCTCTGCACGTTCTGCGTCCACGCCACCAGGCCGTTGGTCAAGGTGCGCAGGCGCAGGCTGCTGTCTGCCGCCACGGCGTTGTAGTGGTTCCATTGCTGCTGGAAGCGCTGCTCGGCCTGCAGGCTCTTGATGTCGTCCATGCCCTGCACGGTTTCGACCAGCATGGCGTTGCGCAGCGCTGATTCACGCATGGATTCGTTGGCCAGCCGCGCCAGCTTGCGCTGGGCCATCAGCCCCGGCACCACCATGGCCACCAGCGCGCACAGCGGAATCAGCACCAGCGGCCCGCCGATCAGGTAGAACACCACCAGGAAGATCAGGAAGAACGGCAGGTCGGCCAGTGCCGTGGCAGTGCTGGAGGTGATCAGGTCACGCAGCGATTCGAGTTCGCGCAGCTGCGAGATGAAAGAACCGGTGGACTTGGGCCGCGCCGAGTTGCGCAGGCGCATCGCGTGGCCGAAGACTAGGTCGCTGACGCGCAGGTCGGCGCGCTTGCCCAACAGGTCGGTGATCTTCATGCGCATGATGCGCATGATGAAGTCGAAGGTGATCGCCAGCAGCACGCCGCCGAACAGCACGTACAGGGTGGGCAGCGATTCGGCCGGGATCACCCGGTCGTATACCTGCATGGAGAACAACACCCCGCCCAGACCAAGGATGTTGGCCACCAGCGAGGCCAGCATGACGTGCCCGTAGGGCCTTAGGTCGCGCAGCACGATCTTGCGGAACCAGTGCTCGTCGTAGGGTTTGATGTAGTCGTTGGTGCGCACGTCGCTGACCGGCCGGGCCGGACGCAGGATCACCGTGCGCAGGGCGTTGTCGAGCAGGGTCTGGCGGTCGATGCTGCTCTGCAGCCCTTGGTCGCCGCTATAGGCGATGCCGATCTGCTCGTCGTCGCCGAGCACCTGGATGATGCCGACCTGGCCGTCCTTGAGCTGCACCACCAACGGCGTGCGCCACTGGGTCAGGGTGCTCGGGTCGTAGCGGGCGAACTTGATCGTCAGGCCCGCCTGCCGGGCCATCTGCCGCAGGACGTCCTCGACGCTGGAATCGTCGGCACGCAGCGATGCGATACGCACGTTTTCGGCCGAGCATTCCAGGCGGTAGTGGCGCGCCACACCGAGAATCGCGTCGAGCCAGACCCGGTAGTCCTGGCGCGAGAAGGTTTGCGCGGGTTGTACCGATTCCGCGTCCAGGGGCAGGTTCACGGCATCGTTCATGGCAGTATCTCCACGCCTTGGATGGTGCTCTGATCGATCCGGTAGGCACTGCGCAGGGCGCCGGTGCTGTACAGGCAGTCGACCTGCAGGCGACGCAGGTCAGCCTCGGTGTTGGCCAAATCGAAGCGCGACTGGTGAATCTCCTGTTCGGCGTTGAGCAGGTCCAGCAATGGCCGCGTGCCCAGCTCCAGGTATTGCTGGCCGTACAGCTCGCGGGCTTCGGAAATGCTGCCCTGGCGCGACTGCAGCGAGCCGAGCCGACGGTCCAGGCTGGCAGTTTGCGCCTGCGCTTCGAACAAGCCTTGGCGGGCCTGCAGGCGAGCGGCATCTTCGGCCGAGTCGGCGGCAGTCAGGGCATAGGTGGCTGCGGCGGTGCGCGCGGTGGTGGCACCACCCTGGTAGAACGGCACGTCGAGGTTGATGAAGATGCCTGCCTGGGTACGGTCGATATTGGAATTGTTGCTGTTGTAGTTGCTGTCCAGGTAGTGGTTCAGCGTAGGGTCGACCGACAGCGTCGGCAGCCCATCGGCGCGGGCCTGGCGAATGGCCGCCTGGGCCTCGACCCGTTGCGCGTTGGCTACCAGGATGCCTGGCAAGGCGTTCATGTCCGGCTCTGCAGCGTTGCAGGAGGCCAGCAGCGACGGCGGAAAGTCGTCGTTGACGTCGAACGGCGCAGCGCGTCCGACCAGGTTGATCAGGTTGGCTCGCCAGCGGTTGTACAGCGCCTGATACTGCAGCAGGGTGGCACGCGCGCCATCTTCACGGGACCTGGCCTGGACCACGTCCGAACGCGTCGCGGCGCCCATGTCGCTGCGCTGGCGTGCCAGCTCGGCAATGCCGGCGATGCCCTTGATCTGCTCGCGAGCGACCTGCAGCAGGCGTTGATAGCGCTGCACCTCGATGTAGGCCTGGGAGGTGTCGCGTGCCACCTGATCGATGCTCAGCAACACCTGCGCCTGACTGCGCGCGACGCGGGCCTTGGCAACGTCGACCGCACTGTCGACCTTGCCGAAGTCGTAGAGCATCTGCTTGAGCGAGATGTTCACCGCCTGGCTGGTGCCATTGCCGCTGTAGGAACTGTCGAGACCGCCACGCAAGCCACCGGTGATCCGTGGATAGTAGCCGGCACGCGCCACATTGATGCCCTCGCCCTGCTGGTACAGAGTGCCGATCGCTTCACCGATGCTCGGGTGCCACTCCACGGCCAGGCGGACAGCCTGGACCAGGCCCAACTGGGTGCCGGAGGCCGGCGCGGCCAGATCGGAATCGTCGAGCCTGGCCCCCGCCGCCGTTGCACCAGACGCAATCGCAGGCCTTGCGACAGTGCGTGGATGCGGCCGAGCGGTCTGCTCGGGACGGGTTTCCAAGCGGCTGGGGCTGATGACCTTGAGCCCGGGTTCGAGGGTGTCCGCGGCATGTGCCGGCAGGCTGTAGAGCGGTGTGATGCCCAGTGCCAGAACGGCCACCGAAATATGCGTTGCCAAAGAGGTGCACTTCAAGCCAATCCCCCACTTCCTGTTCTTGATGGCACGCCCGATTCAGGCGGCGTGCGACTTCCTGCCGCGACGCCGGGCCCGCAGGCCCGACGCTGGTGGCGGGTATCAGACGACACTGATACCGCTCTGGACCCACAGATGGTGCGAGGGGTCCTCCTGGGGAGTGTAGACGTTGTACTGCACGCCGTTGTCCGTCTGCGTGGCGCCCGGCGCCCAGGTTGCGCCGGTCATGTGTACGGTGTCGTGGCTGTCGCCCAGAATCAGCAGCTTGTCGGTGCTGGCGTCGGTGACCGACAGCAGATCGCTCAGGCTCAAGGTCAGGTTGACCTTGCTCGACTGGTTCAGGTCGATGACCTCGATGTTGTTGATGCGCGCCGCCAAGTTGCTCAGGTCGATATCGGCATCGCCGCCGCTCCACTTCAGCGTATCGGTCCCGGCACCGCCGTCCACCGAGGCGAACGTCTGGTCGTAGATGACGATGGTGTCGTTGCCGTCGTGACCGTGCAAAGTGAGCGCCCCACCCTGGGCGCCATCGAGCAGATCATCGCCCGAAGTGCCTTGCGGGTCGTGCCGGTCGCCGCCGGCAACGGCAGTGTGATCGGCGCTGGTGTCGTCACTGGCGAACGACGCCAGGCGCGCGAAGGTAGCCGGCGCGGCGGCGTTGTTGAGGTTGATGGTCAGGGTGGCGGTATCGCTGGCTCCGGTCGGGTGGTTGAGTTGATAGGTGAACACGTCGGTCTGGCCAATCACGGCGCTGCCCTGGTTCAAGGTGGGTGTATAGGCATAGCTGCCATCGGCATTGACCAGCAGCGCGCCATGGGCACCGGCAATGGTCACGCCATTGACTCCGGGCAGAACGAAGGCGCCGGCACTCAGCACGCTGAGTGAGGTGTACGAGGAACCCAGTACATCGGCGCCCGCCCCGGTCAGCAGGTTGCCCACCGCCGTGGTAGCGCTGCCGACCACGAAGGTGCTGGTGGACGTCGCCTCCTGACGTACCGCTGCGGTATAGCTCGATGCCACTCCCAGGCCACCGTTGGTGACGACGAGGCGGTAGGTGCCGGCAGTCTGGTCCTCGACCCGCACACCCAGCCCAGCACTGCCGACCGCGATCAGGTTGGCACCCGAATAGGACCCTACCTGAACATAGGTGCCGTTGGCCTGCAGCTTGGACAGCACGAAGTTGACCGGCGACAGCAGCGACAGGCCGCTGCCGGTGACCGACAAGGTCAGGTCGCTCAAGGTGTTCGGCGCCACAGTGAATGTGAACTCGCCGCGACCGCCGAGCAAGCTGCTGTCATAGCGACCGATCGTGGCCGTGGTGTCGGTGAATTGGCCGACCAGGCTCAACGCGCTCGCCGCCGTGTCGTTGATCGCGTCCACCAGGGTGGCATTGGCGGCCAGGTTGCTGGGGTTCCACACCTCGTTGACGTTGGCGCTGTCGATGCGCACGTACAGATGGGCCGTTGAGCTCAAGCCATTGGGGTGCACCAACTGGTACTGGAAGTCCTCGACCTTGCCCACGCTGGCGACTGCCCCGCTCGGGTTGTAGGTGTACTTGCCGGTGGAATCGATGGTCAGTTGGCCGTACAGGCCCTGCACCATGGTGCCCGCACCGGCCGTCACGTAGGTGCCGTTCTTGAGTACCTGCAACACCGCCCCGTTGTCCGGCCCAGTGCGGTCGGCCAGGCCGTTCACACCCGGATCGGTGATGACGTTGCCGTCCAATGCCGCCGGGGTTCCGGTGAACTGGGTCAGGCTGGTGGTCACGAACTTGATCTGCGTGGTCAGGCTGTCGAGCAGCGAAACCAGACTGCTGGCGACCGTCAGGCGATAGTTGCCGGCCTGCAGCAAGCCGATGTCGGCCTGCACCTGGTTGGTACCCAGCCCGATCAGATTGAGCAACTGCGGATTGGTCGTGCTGTTGGCCAGGGTTACCCAGTTGCCGGCGGCGTTCTGCACCTCCAGAGCGAAAGCCGAAGCTGGCAGCACACCGAGCACGGCGTTGTTGGTCACCGTGATCAACGGATCGGTCACGGTACCGGCAGCCACCGTGAAACCGAACGCCTTCACCTGGCCCAGCAGCAGGCTGACACTGGTGTTGGTGTACTCGCTGGCCACCGTGACCGGTGTGATGTTGACCGTAGCGGTTGCCAGGTTGTTGGAGGCGATCACCGGCTCGTTGGCGTCGATGTCCGGTGCCACCACAGCCGCGCCGGCGCTGACGTTGCCACGCCCGTCGGTGAGCGTGACACTCAGGCGCTCGCCGTTGATCTGCGCGGCGGTCAAGGCCACGGTGAAGGTGCCATCAGCCCCCACGGTGACCGGCGCCACGTTGAGCACGACGCCGTTGGCCGCCTTGACGCTGACCGTGGCGCCCGGCTCGCCGGTACCGCGCAGGGTCAGGCCATCGCCCGCCACTACCAGCCCGGTGGCCAGGCTCGGTGGGGTCAGGTCCGGCGCGGTGGTGGTGGCCGTCGGCGAAACGTTGGCGGCGGCATCGGCCTGGCTGACGGTCAGCACCTGGCTGTTGATCTGCGCGGCATTGAGGGTAACGCTGTAGGTGCCGTTGGCGGCGACCAGCGCCGTGCCCAGCACGCTGGCGCCACTGCGCACAGTGACGGTGGCCCCCGCCTCGCCGGTGCCTGAAACCACTGTACCGCTGGCACTGATAGTGGCGGTTGGCGCAGCCGGTGGCGTGGTGTCGGCCACACCCAGTTGGCCCGCTGCGGACACGTTGCCGGCCGCATCGGTGAGGGTCACGCGCAGCGCGCCACCGTTGAGCTGCGGCGCAGCCAGTGTCACGGTGAACAGACCCAGCGCGTTCACCGGCCCTTCGGCCAGCAGAGCGTTATTGGCCCCGTAGACCTTGACGGTGCTGTTGGCTTCGCCCACGCCGCTCAGGCTCACGCCGCCGACCAGCAACAGCGCGGTCGGTGCGTTCGGCGCGGTGGCATCCCGGGCCGTGAGTGTGGTGATCGGCGACGTCAGCCCGGCGGCATCGGTCTGCACCACGGTCAATTGCTGACCATTGAGCTGCGCGGCGCTGAGGCCGACGCTGAAGTTGCCGCTGGCATCGACCACGGCATTGCCCAACGCCACGCCGCCGACGCTGACGGTCACCCGCGCGCCCGCCTCGCCCTGCCCGGTCACGGTGCTGCCATTGGTGGCCAGCGCGACGTTGACCAACGCCGTCGGTGGGGTGGTGTCGAGTGCCAGGAACGGCGTGCCCACCGACACATTGCCGGCGGCATCGGCCAGCTTGACGCTGAGCAGTTGGCCATTGAGTTGCGGGCTGCTCAAGGTCACCGCAAAGGTGCCATTGGGCAGGACGGTGGCCGTGCCGATGGCAACCCCTGCAGCGTTGTAGACGGTCGCGATGGCACCGGCTTCACCGGTGCCGCTGAGGGTCTGCCCGGCATTGCTCAGGCCAGTGATCACCGGTGCCACGGGTGCGATGATATCGGGTGCAGCGATGCTGACCGCCGTGGACACGTTCTGCGCGGCATCCACCTGCACCGCCGTCAGGGTACCACCATTGGCCTGGGCCACTGGCAGCACCACGGCAAAGCTGCCGTTCAAACCGACCACGCCAGTGCCTACCACTACGCCGGCGGCATTGGTGACCCGCACGGTGGCGCCTACCTCGCCTCGGCCGGTAACGAGCGTACCGGTACCGTTGACGTCCAGTGCGGTGATGGGCACTGGCGCGGTGCTGTCGACCGAGGTGTAGAAGGTCGCGATCGACGTGAGCGCACCTTTGGTGGCGTGCAGTTCCAGCACCTGGCCGTTGGCTTGGGGTGGATTGAGGGTCACGGTAAAGGTCGTACCGGTGGTGACACCGGTGCCGAGCACGGTCCCGGCGGCGTTGCGCACCACCACGGTAGTGCCCGCCTCGGTGGTGCCGGTCAGGGTCACGCCGTTGCTGGTGATGGTGCTGACCTGCGGCGCGGCCGGTGGCAGCTCCACAGGAATGTTCAACGAGGCGATACCCGAAGGATTGCCCGCCGCATCGGTCTGGATCACGGTCAACAGCTGACCACCGAGGGCAGCCGGCAGCAGCGGCACCTGGAAGTTGCCATTGACGTCGACCACCGCCGTGCCAAGCACCACAGGGGTCTGCCCGAGCAGCAACCCGACAGTCACGGTCGCCCCGGCCTCGCCTTTGCCGGTGAGCACGGTGCCAGCGGCATTCACCACCAGTTGCGTGGCCAGGCTCGGTGGGGTGATATCGGGAACGGTCAAACGTGCCAGCGCGGATTTGTTACCAGCCGCATCCTGCGCGTACACCTCCAGTGTCCCGCCATTGAGTTGTGCCAGGCTCAGCGGCACGCTGAAAGTGCCATTGGCACCGACCAGCACGTTGCCCAACGCCGCGCCCTGAGCGTTGCTCACGAACACCCTTGCGCCCGCCTCGGCCGTGCCGTTGAACAGCAGGCCGTTGGCGCTCAGGCCCAACCCTGTCGGCAGCGCCGGTGGGGTCAGGTCAGGGGCGTTGACGGTAACCCCGGCGGAGGTGTTCCCCGCAGCATCGCGCTGGACCAGCAGCAGGGCTTCGAAGTTGGTCTGCGGGGTGCTCAGGGTCACATTGAAGGTGCCGTCCGCGGCCACCACGGCGGTGCCCAGTGTCGCGTTCAGCGGACCGGTGACGGTCACCGTCGCGCCGGCTTCGCCGCGCCCGGTGACGATACGACCGTCGGCGCTGACCGCCGTCAGGGTCAATGCCAGTGGCGCGGTGACATCCGGTACGGCAAAGTTGAACGGCAGCGAGACGTTGCCAGCCACATCGGCCTGGGTCACGACAAGCAACTGGCCGTTGAGCTGAGGGGTAGCCAGGTTGACGGTGAAATTACCATCGACATCGGCAGTCGCCGCGCCGATCTGCACGCCCAGCACGTTCTTGACCACGATGCTCGCGAGCGCTTCGCCGCTGCCGGTCAGTTGCAGGCCGTTGGTCGACACCGCCAGGTTGACCAGTGCGGTCGGAGCCTGAAGATCGCTGGCAGTAATGGTGACCACGGCGGAGGCGTTGCCGGCGGCATCGACCTGGCGGACGCTGAGCACTTCGCCGTTGATCTGCGCCACGCCGAGCGTGACGCTGTAGGTGCCATCGGCGTTGACCGTACCGGTGCCCACCGACACGTTGAGGTTGTTGCGGATGATCAACTGCGCGCCGGGCTCGCCGGTACCGGTAAGCAGCGTACCGGTCGCGTTCAGCGCCAGAATGGTCGGCGCCGCCGGAGGCGTGGTGTCGCCGGCCAGCAGGCTGCCGGGGCCCGAGACATTGCCAGCCGCGTCGGTCAGCGTCACCACCAGCGACTGACCGTTGAGCTGCGCCGGCAACGTCACCTGGAAGGTACCATCGGCGGCTACGGTAGTCGCCGTGCCCAGCGTCACGCCTGCCGCGTTCTTCACCAGCACGGTGGCATTGGCTTCGCCCACACCACTGAGCACGGTACCGCCGGCATTGAGCAGCAGTTGCGTCGGCGCAGCCGGTGGGGTCAGGTCCGGAGCGAAGATCGGTGTGCTCGCACCCACGTTGCCGGACACATCCGTCTGGGCCACGGTCAGCGGCTGGTTGTTGATCTGCGCCGGCGACAGGGTCACGACGAAGCTGTTGTCAGCTGCCACTTGCGTGCTGCCCAGGACTACCCCGGCGGCGTCGCGCACGGTCACCGTGGCGCCAGGCTCTCCCCGGCCGGTGACAGTGGCACCGGTGGTGAGGTTGATTGCGACCTGGGTCAGCACATCAGGCGCAGTGGTGTCCGGCGAATTGATCGTCGCGATTGGCGAGACATTGCCTGCGGCATCGGTCTGCACCAGGTTCAGGAGCTCGCCGGTGATCACCGCTGGTGTCAGGGTGACGCTGAAATTGCCCGCCGCCGACACCGGGCCGCTGCCCAGTACGGTACCGTCCAGCCGGGTCACGCTGACCACAGCACCGGGCTCGCCCTTGCCGGTCAACAGGCTGGTGAGTGCGCCGTCATTGCTGATGGCGATGTTGGTCAAAGGCACCGGTGCGGTGATGTCGCCCGCCAGAATGGCGCCTGGCACCGACACGTTGCCCGCGGCATCGGTCAGGGTCACGCCCAGGGCCTGGCCGTTGACCTGCGCCTGGCTCAACACCACCTGGAAGCTGCCATCGAGCAGGACCGTGGCGGTGCCCAGAGTGACGTTCTGAGCGTTGGTGACCGTAACCAGTGCACCGGGTTCGCCCGTGCCGGTCAGCACCAGGCCCTGGTTGATGACCGCCAGATCGGCCGGCGCTGCGGGTGGCGTACGGTCGCCGGCGAGGGTGACGAGGGGCAGCGAAGCGTTGCCGGCCAGGTCGGTCTGCACCACGCTCAAGGCCTGGCCGTTGAGTTGTGGCGTGGCCAGGTTGGCGACGAACACCCCTGTCACTGCGACCACGGCGGTGCCCAACACTACGTTGCCGGGGCCTGTGATCACCACGGTTGCACCGGCTTCGCCGCGCCCGGTCAGGACCGTGCCGTCGAGGCTGACCGACAGTGCGCCTAGGTTGGTGGGGGCGGTCACGTCCGGCGCCGTCAATTGCGCCGGCAGCGAGGTCAGCGCGCCGTCGGCGGCCGTGACCTGGAGGATCTCGCCATTGAGCTGGGCAGCAGAAAGCTGCACCTGGAAGGCGCCGCTGCCATCGACGGTCGCAGTGCCCAGAACGGTCCCCTGCAGGTTGCGCACGGTGATCAGGTTGCCGACATCACCCTGGCCCACCAACTGCAGGCCGTCGGTGCTGAGCACCAATGCGGTCGGTACATCCGGGCCATTGGTGTCCGGTGTGGTGACGGTGGCGACGGTCGAAACGTTGCCGGCCAGGTCGGCCTGGGTGACGCTGAGCAAGGTACGGTCGCCGGAGATCGGATCGAGCGTCACGGTGAAATTGCCGTTGCCATCGACCGTGGCCGTGCCGACCGAGATACCGCCCACGCCGAGTACGGTGACTTGCGCGCCGATTTCGCCCTTACCGGTCAACAGCGCGCCGTCGGCGCTGACCACAAGGTCCGTGACCGGGTTCGGCACAGTGGTGTCGGGCGCGACCACGAGGGTGGTCGACGACACGTTGCCCGCCGCATCGGTCGAGGTGACCAGCAAGGTCTGGCCATTGGTCTGCGCCGCTCCCAGAACGACTTCGTAGCTGCCGTTGGGCGCGACTGTGGCGCTCCCCAGCACATTGCCCTGGGCATCGCTGACGATCACCGTGACCACGGTGCCCGGTTCCGCAACACCCACCACTGCCCCGCCGTTGAGGTCGACGGCAGCGGTAGGAGCCGCAGGCGGCGTTCTGTCCACCGCCGGCACCAGCGCCGTTGGCGAAAGATTGCCGGCCACATCGGTCTGCGACACCGCAAGGTTGCCGCCGCCCAACTGCGCGACCGAGAACGGTACGGTGAAGGTGCCGGTAACGCCGATGACGACGCTGCCCAGCGCAGTACCGTCGGGCGCGAGCACGGTAACGGTGGCGCCCACTTCGCCGCGACCGGTCAGTTGGGTGCCATCGGCACTGGCCACCAGATCGGTCAGTGCGCCCGGCGCGGTCAGGTCGAGGGCCTGCACTTGCGCAGGCACCGAGACCCGCGCACCGAGGCTGGCAACCACTTCCAGCTGTTCGCCGTTAAGCTGCGGGCTCGACAGCGCGACCGTGAAAGCACCGTTGCCATCGGCCACTGCGGTGCCCAGCACCACGCCGGTGGCACTGCGTACGGTCACGGTATTGCCAGCATCGGCCAGACCGCTCAGCTGCAGGCCGTTGCCACTGAGCAGCAGCGCGCTGGGTTGGTCCGGACCGGTGCCGTCGGGTGCAGTAACATCGACGTCGTCCGACGCGTTACCCACGGCATCTTCTTGGACAACGGTGAGCACGTCCCCCGGGGCGACGGGGGCAGTGAGGGTGATGAGGAAGCTGCCCGTGGCACCGACCACGCCAGTGCCGATCACGGTGCCGCCCGCGTCGCGCACGGTCACCTCGGCAGCCGGCTCGCCGCGGCCAGCCAGCAGATCGCCATTCGGGCTGATCACCAGCGCGGTGACCGGCGCAGGCGGGGTCGTGTCCAGCGCCAACAGCGTGGTGCTGGCGGACACGTTGCCGGCGGCATCGGTGGTGGTTACCAGCAAGGTCTGGCCGTTGGCCTGCGCAGTGCCCAGGTCGACCTCGTAGCTGCCATCGGCTGCCACCGTGGCAGTGCCCAGCACATTGCCTTGAGCATCGCTGACGATGACCGTGACCCGCGTGCCGGGTTCGGCGGTGCCGGTCACCAGGGTGCCGGCAGGATTGAGCACTGCTGCTGGAGCGTCGGGCAGCGTGCTGTCGCGAGCAATCACGGTCACGGCTGGCGATGGGTTGTTCCCGCCGTCCACCTGCACGGCACTGAGCACTTGACCATTGGTCTGCGCGACGTTCAGCGACACGGTGAAGGCGCCGGTGACGCCAACGGTTGCGGTGCCGAGCACGGCGTTGTCGGGGCCGCGAATGGTCACGATCGAGCCTGCCTCGCCGCGCCCGGTGACCTGGGTGCCGTCGAGGCTGACCAGCAGGTTGCTGATCAGGCCGGGCGGCGTGGTGTCGGCTACCGTGATCAGCGCAGGCAGCGATACCAGCGCGCCGCTGGTGGCGATGACTTCGAGGGTTTCGCCATTGGTCTGGGCTGCGTTCAGTGCGACCTGGAAATTGCCCGTGGCGTCCACCACTGCCGTGCCCAGTACCACGCCCGTCACGCTGCGGACGGTAATGGTGTTGCCGACATCGCCCTGCCCGCTGAGGGTCAGGCCATTGCCGCCCAGCAGCAGCGCAGTGGGTTGATCGGGACCGTTGACATCCGGGGCGACCACGACGGTTGCCGTCGAAACGTTGCGGGCCGCATCGGTCAAGGTGACGTTGAGCACCTCGTTTTCGGTGGCGGCGCGCAGCAGCACGACAGTGAAAATACCGTTCGGACCGACCGCTGCGGTGCCTAGCACGTCACCGTTGACGGCGCGCACGGTGGCAGTGCTGCCGATTTCGCCCTGGCCGACCACGGTCAGACCATCAAGGCTGACACCCAGCGCAGTGGGCGCATCCGGCGCGGTGAGGTCGGCTGCGATCACGGTGATGCTGGTCGAGGTGTTGCCGGCGGCATCGGTCGACGTGACCAGCAGCGTCTGGCCGTTGGTTTGCGGAAACGCCAGGTCGGCCTGGAAGGTGCCGTTGGCCGCGACTGTGGCCGTGCCCAGCACATTGCCCTGGGCATCACTGACGACGACCGAGACCACGCTGCCGGGTTCTGCCTTGCCGATGACCGCCCCGCCCTGCGGCGTGAGTACTACATCGGTCGGCGCTGCCGGCGCCTGCAGGTCCGGTGCGATCAGCGTGACGTTGGCGGAGAAGTTGCCCGCGGCATCGACCTGGGTGACAGTGAGCTGCTGCAGGTTCACCTGAGGATTGTTCAGCGTGATGGTGAACTGGCCGCTGGCGTTGACGTCGGCGCGGCCCAGCTCGGTATTGCCGAGCAGTACGCGAACCGAAGCACCGGCCTCGCCGCGACCGCTGACCACCAGACCATCGGCGCTGATGATCACTTCGCTTAGTGCCGTTGGCGGGGTGATGTCCGGCGCCTGCAGCGCAACCGGCACCGAGACGTTGCCGGCCGCATCGGTCTGCAGCACGTCCAGAAGCTGGCCGTTGGCCTGGGCCGGATCGAGCACCAGGCTGAACGTGCCATTGGCGGCAACCACGGCCGAGCCGAGCACGGTGCCGGCAAGGCTGGTGACGGTGACGGTCGCACCGGCTTCGCCGCGCCCGGTGATCAGGCTACCGTCGGCATTGATGACAGGCGCCACCACCGCCACCGGTGCAAGGGTGTCGCGGCCAACCACAGTGCCCACCAGGGACAGGTTGCCCGCGCTGTCGCCGAGGGTGACCCTCAGGGTACCGCCGTCGATCTGCGGCGCGTCCAGGGTGATCTGGAACGTGCCGTTGGCGTTCACGGTGCCGGCGCCGACCTGGACGCCCAGGGCGTTGCGCACCACCACGTTGGCACCCGCCTCGCCGGCGCCGGTCAACACTGTGCCGACATCGTTGAGCACCAGCGCCACCGGCGCCTCGGGCGCGGTCAGGTCAGGCGCGATCAGGGTCACACCCAGCGACAGGTTGCCGGCCGTATCGGCCTGGGTCACGGTGAGTACCTGCAGGTTGGTCTGGGCCGGCACCAGGTTGACCGTGAAAGTGCCGTCCGTGGCCACCGTGGCGGTGCCGACCGACTGGTTCAGCGCATTGCGCACGGTGACCTGAGCACCGGCCTCGCCGCTGCCGGTAACCAGCGCACCGTTGGCGCTGAGCTGAACGTTGGCAAGCAGGTCAGGCGCGGTGGTATCTCCGGCAGTCAGCGGCACCGGAATCGAGACACGACCCAGCGCGTCACTGGCCTGCACGCTCAGCACTTCGCCGTTGCGTTGCGGCGCATCGAGCAGGATGCTGAACGTACCCAACCCATTGACCGTACCACTGCCCAGCAGCACGCCCGTGGTACTGGTAACGCGGATGAGCGCCCCCGCCGAACCGGTGCCGGTCAGGATCGCGCCTTCCAGGGTCAGCAGCAGATTGGCCGGAGCGATCGGCGCACCGCCGTCCGGGCCGTTGACCTGCGCCGGCAGCGAGGCGTTGCCGGCGGCATCGGTTTCGATCACGGTCAGCACGTCGCTGAGGGTGGCAGGCCGGTTCAAGGTAATCAGGAAAGTACCGTTCGCATTCACCGTGCCGGTGCCGAGCAGATCGCCGTTGGCGGCGGTGATGCGCACCGTGGCGTTGGCCTCGCCCGAGCCGCTGAGCAAGGTGCCGTCGGCGCTGACCACCAGATTGCTGACCGCTACCGGTGGGGTGATGTCGGCTGCCAGCAGGGTGGCCGACGCCGAGGTATTGCCTGCGGCATCGGTGGCCGTGACGCGCAGGGCCTGGCCATTGGCCTGGGCAGACGCCAGGGTGATGGCGAAGGTGCCATCGCTGCCGGCAACGCCGCTGCCGATGACCTGGCCCTGGGCTCCGGTGATGCTGACGGTAGCACCTGCCTCGGTGACACCCGAAAGCAGCGTACCCGCCAGGCTCAGCGACAGCCCGGTCGGCACTACCGGAGCGGTGATGTCGGCTGCCTGCAGGCTGAAGGTGGGCGAAACATTGCTGGCGGCGTCGACCTGCACCAGCGACAGCGTCTGCCCATTGAGTTGCGGACTGCTCAAGGTAACGCTGAAACTACCGTCCGCGCCAACCACTGCGCTGCCCAGCGATACGCCAGCGGCACTGCGCACAGTGACCGTGGCACCGGCCTCACCACTGCCGCTGACCAGCCGTCCGTCGCCGCTGAGCAGGACATTGAGCAGTGCGGTCGGCGCAGTGATGTCCGGGGCGGTCAGCGGCGTGGCTGGCGAGGTGTTGCCCGCCGCATCGCTTTGCGTGACGGCCAGCAATTGGCCGGCTGCCTGCGGCGTGTCCAGGCTGATCTGGAAGCGGCCATTGGCGCCTACCACGCCACTGCCGACGAGGTCGCCGTTGGCATTTCTGATCTGAACGGTTGCACCGATCTCGCCAGTACCACTGAGCAACGACCCGGTGCTGTCGAGTACCAGCGCAGCGGGCGCCAACGGAGCCAGGGTATCGCCTGCCTGCACGCTGACCACCGCCGACTCGTTGCCGGCCGGGTCGCGTTGCGACAGGGTAAGGGTCTGGCCATTGTTCTGGGCTTGATTCAGGTTGACGCTGAACACGCCATTTGCATCGACCACGCCGGTGCCCAGCACCCCGCCATTGCTGGCGAACACGGTGACCGTGGCACCTGCTTCGCCACGCCCGCTGACCACCAGGCCATCGGCGCTTACCAGCGGCTGCAGCACGCTGTCGGGCAGGGTCAGGTCAGGTGCGGTCACAGTGGCCGGCACCGAGCTGTTGCCTGCCCCATCGACCTGGTTGACCTGCAAGCGTTGCGCATCTATCTGCGGCGGCGTCAGCGTCACGCTGAACTGGCCGCTGATACCGACGATGGCCGTGGCGATGGCCACGCCGGCCGGGTTGAGTACGGTGACCGTCGCGCCTGCTTCGCCGCGCCCGGTGATCAGGCTGCCATCATTGCTGATGACGACATTGGTCAGCGCGGGAGCCGTGCTGTCGATGGCCGTGAGCTGGCCCGGCAGCGAATTGAAGCCACCGCTGCTGGCGACGACATCCAGTTGTTCGCCATTGATCTGCGCCGCGCTCAAGGTCAGTTGGAACGTGCCATCGGCATTGACCGTGGTGGTGCCCAGCACGCCAGTGGGGCCGCGCACGGTGATGGTGTTGCCAACGTCGGCAATACCGCTCAGGCGCAGACCATCGGCGCTGAGTACCAGCGCGGTGGGTTGATCGGGGCCGTTGGCGTCGGGCACCGTCACGCTGGCGGGCAGCGAAACATTGTCGAAACGGTCGGTGAGCGTCACGCTCAGCACGGCGTTCTGTGCGACGGGTGTCAGGGTGACGAGGAAACTGCCAGTCGGGCCGACGGTGCCGGTGCCGATCTGCGTGCCTTGGGCATCGAACACGGTGACCGTCGCACCGACTTCGCCTTTGCCGGCCAACAGCGTACCTGCAGGATTGACCGCAAGGTCGGTGGCCAGGTTGGGCGCGGTGAGGTCGGCAGCAATGACGGTGATCGAGGTGGACACGTTGCCAGCGGCATCGGTGGAGGTCACCAGCAGCGTCTGGCCATTGGTCTGCGGGGTATTCAGGTTGACCTGGAAAGTGCCGTTGGCGGCGACGGTCGCGGTGCCCAGCACATTGCCCTGGGCGTCGCTGACCACCACCGACACCACCGAGCCAGGCTCGGCCTGGCCAGTGACGGCCGAGCCTTGCGCCGTGAGCACGACGTTGGTGGGCGCGCTCGGCGCCTGCAGGTCAGGCGCGGTCAGGTTGACGTTGGCCGACAGGTTGCCGGCGGCATCGGCCTGGGTCACGGTGAGCGATTGCAGATTGATTTGAGGCGTGGCCAGCGTGACCGAGAAGCGGCCATCGGCGCCGACCGTTGCGGTGCCGAGTTCGCCGCCGGCACTGGTCAATACCCGCACGGTCGCGCCCGCTTCACCCACACCGGTAACGACCACGCCATTGGTGCTGATGGAGACGTTGTTCAGCGCGATGGGTGCAGTCACGTCCGCGGCGATCAGCGCCACCGGCAGCGACAGGTTGCCCGCCGCGTCCACCTGCTGGACATCGAGCACCTCGCCATTGGCTTGCGCAGGCACCAGGTTGACGACGAAGCTGCCGGTCGCACCGACCACAGCACTGCCAAGTACGGTGCCATTGGCCGCGGTCACGCTGACGGTCGCGCCCACTTCACCCTTGCCGGTCAGCAGCGTGCCCGCCACATTGAGCTGCAGACCGGTGACCACGCCCGGTGCGGTAACGTCGGCGACGGGCAACGCCGCCGAGGGCGAAACGTTGCCTGCCGCGTCCGTCAACGTCACTTGCAAAGTGGTGCCGGTCAACTGCGCCGTGGTCAGGGTGATCTGGAACGTGCCATTGGCGGCCACGCTACCGTTGCCGATGATCACGCCTGCCGCATCGCGCACGGCGACCGTGGTGCCCGCCTCGCCGACACCGCTTAGAACGGTGCCCTGGGCGTCCAGGCTCAAGCCCGACGCAGCCAGTGGAGCGGTGAAGTCCGGGGCGGTAACGCTGACCGCCGCCGAGACATTGCCACCCGCATCGGTCTGGGTGGCGGTCAGTACCTGGCGGTCGATCAGTGCCGGAGTGAAAGCGATGCTGAAGGTGCCATCGCTGCCGACCGTACCGGTGCCGAGCAATTGGCCCTGGGCGCCGCGCACGTTGACCGTGGCACCGACCTCACCCGTACCGCTCAAGGTGCTGCCGTTGGCGCTGAGCTGGACATTGTCGAGGGCATCGGGTGGCGTGGCGTCCAGCGCCGTGAGCAGGGTCGGCACCGACACGCGTACGCCGTCGCTGGCCTGCACGCTCAGCAGCTCGCCGTTGTTCTGCGCCGGCGACAGGGTCAGGCTGAACTGGCCGGAGGCATTGACCACGGCCGAGCCAAGTACTGCGCCTTGCGCATCGACGACGGTCACGGTGTTGCCGGCCAAGGCAGTACCGGTGAGCGTCACGCCATCGAGGCTGATCACCAGGTTGCCCGGGGCGACCGGCTCGCTGCCGTCCGGCCCGGTGACGGTGACGGGTGTCGATGCATTGCCGGCCGCATCGGTCTCGATCACGTTGAGGACGTCGCTCTGCAGCGCCGCACGGTTCAGGGCAATGACGAAAATACCATTGGCACCCACGGTGCCGGTGCCGATCAGGTCGCCGTTGGCGGCCCGTACGGCGACGCTGGCGCCCACTTCCCCGGTGCCCGACAGCGTCAGGCCATTAGGACTGATCGCCAGGTTGCCGACCGCAATCGGTGCAGTGGTGTCGGCGGCGACCAGAGTGCTGGCTGCCGAGTTGTTGCTGGCCGCGTCGGTAGCCACGGCCTTGAGGCTCTGGCCATTGGTCTGGGCCGCGCTCAAGGTGATGCTGAAGGTACCGTTGGCTGCCACTGTACCGGTGCCCAGCAACGCGCCTTGTGCATTGGTGATGCGCACGGTGGCGCCGGCTTCGGCGGTACCGGTCAGCACCAGCCCGCTGGCATCCAGTGCCAGCGCGGACGGGGCGCCAGGCGCAGTCACATCGGCAGCGCTCACGAAGGTGGTCGGCGAGACGTTACCGCTTGGGTCGGTCTGGGCGGCGCCCAGGCGCTCGCCGTTGACCTGAGCGCTGGCCAAGCCAACGCTGAAGGTGCCATCACTGCCCACCACGGTGCTGCCAAGGACGGCGCCGTTGGCCGCGCGAACGGTGACCGTGGCCCCGCTCTCACCGGTGCCGGTCACGCTCAGCCCATCACGGCTCAGGAGAACATTGGCCAGGGCACCGGGAGCGGTGCTATCGGCAGCGGTGATCGCTACCGGCACCGAGGTCTGGCCGGCGCCGTCAGTCTGGGTGACCTCCAGCAACTGGCCGTTGGCCTGGGCCGGAGCGAGGCTGACCTGGAACGTACCGTTAGCCGCGACCACAGCATTGCCCAGCTCGACGCCATTGGCACCGACCACGCGCACCGTGGCACCCGCCTCGCCCACGCCGGTCAACACGGTTCCGCTGTTGTTGAGCTGCAAGGCAGCGGGTGCGGCAGGCGCATCGGTGTCGGGTGCTTGCGCGAGGGCGACGGGCGAGCGGTTACCGGCAGCGTCGCTCTGGCTGACGCTGAGGTTCTGGCCGTTGGTCTGGGCAGCGTTCAGGGTAACGCTGAACAAGCCGTCGCTGCCCACCGTTGCCGTGCCCAGGGTGACGCCGTTGGGCGCGAGCACCGTAACGGTGGCGCCGACTTCGCCACGTCCGGTCAGGGTCAGGCCGTCGTTGCTCACCGCCAATTGCGAGAGCACGGCGGGTGCGGTGAGGTCGGGCGCGATCAGGTCGACGGCCGTGGCGCTGTTGCCCGACGCATCGGTCTGGACGACCTGAAGCTGTTGGGCGTCCAGTTGCGGTGGGTTCAAGGCGACGCTGAAGGTACCGTCGGTGGCGACGGTGCCGGTGCCGATCACCGCGCCGTTGGCGCCACGCACAGTAACGCTGGCACCCGCTTCACCGCTACCGGTCACGGTAGCGCCGTTGGCGCTGATGGCGATGCCGCTCACCGGGTCAGGCGCAGTCGAGTCGAGGGCGGTGATTTCGACCGGCACCGAGGCTTCGCCCAGCGCGTCTGTGGCGACCACCGACAGCACTTCACCGTTGGTTTGCGGCTGGGTCAGGGTAATGATGAACGTGCCGTTGGCGGCCACGGTCGCCGTGCCCAGCAGGTTGCCCTGGGGGCCGAAGACGTTGACGGTGTTGCCGGCGCTGCCGGTGCCGGTCAGCTGCAGGCCGTCACTGCTCAATGCCAGATTGCCAGGCGTGCCCGGGCCAATCGCGTCGGGTGCGGTGATGAAGACCGGGGTCGAGACGTTGGCGGCGGCGTCGGCTTGCACCGCGCTGAGCAGGTCGCCTTCGACGGCGGCCGGCGCCAGCGCCGTGCTGAAATTGCCGTTGGCGCCGACGGTGGCGATGCCGATCACCACGCCTGCAGCATTGCTGATGGTCACCGTGGCACCCGGCTCGCCGCGCCCGGTCAGGGTCAGGCCGTCGGCGCTGATCAGCAGGTTGGTGACCGCATTCGGCGCGGTGGTATCCGGCGCCGTAAAGGGAACCGCTGCCGAGCTGTTGCCGGCCGCATCCACGGCGCTCAACGTCAGTGCCTGGCCGTTGGCCTGGGCACTCGACAGGGTGATTTGGAAAGTGCCGTCGGCCGCGACCAGAGCGGTGCCCAGCACCGTGCCGGCCGCATTCTTGACCGACACCGTGGTACCGGCCTCAGCCACACCCGAGAGCACGGTACCGCCGGCATTCAGAGCCAGGTTGCTCGGCGCCACCGGCGCTTCCAGATCAGGTGCGGTCAGGGCGACATTGGCCGAGGCATTGCCGGCGGCGTCCTGTTGACCGATGAGCAGCTCCTGGCCGTTGGTCTGTGGCGGAGCCAGGGACAGATTGAAGGTGCCATCGGCCGCCACCACGCCGGTGGCCAGCAGCACCCCGCCCGCGCCGCTGACAGTGATGGTATCGCCCGGTTGGCCACGGCCGCTCACCAGGCTGCCGTCGGCACTGATGGTGACCTGGCTCAAATCCACGCCGGCAGTGATATCAGGTGCCGTCGTCGGCACTGCGGCGGAAAGATTGCCTGCCGCATCGGTCTGGGTGACGCTGAGCACTTGCCCATCGGCCTGAGCCGGCGCGAGAGTGACGACAAAGTTGCCGGCCTGATCGACCGTGCCGGTGCCCACTACATTGCCTTGGGCATTGCGTACGATCACCGTGGCACCCGGCTCGCCGGTGCCGGTCAAGGTTGCTCCATCGGCGCTGAAGCCGAGGTTGCCGACGGTGGCTGGGGCCGTGCTGTCAGGTGCCACGAACGGCACCGGTACCGAGGCTTCGTTATCGAAGTCTGTGGCGATGAGCGTCAGCGTCTCGCCATTGGTCTGGGCCTGGCCGAGGGTGATCGAAAAGGTGCCATCGGCATTGACGATGGCACTGCCGAGCAAGACGCCCTGGCTGGTGAATACACGTACGGTGTCGCCAGCATTGCCGGTACCTGTCAGGGTCAGGCCGTCCTGGCTCAGGTTGAGGTTGTCTGGAGTGCCGGGGCCGATGTCATCGGGCACCAGCATGCTGAACGTGGAGGTGACGTTACCGTTCTCGTCGGTCTGCGTGGCAGTGATCGGTTCATTGGGGGTGAGGCGCAGTGCAAAACGGATGAAAAAGCGGCCGAAAGCATTCACCACCGCGCTGCCGATGGCGTCGCCAGCGGCGTTGGTGATGGTTACGGTGTCGCCCGCCTGACCACGGCCGCCGCAGGAGAAACCATCGGCGCTGACGACGAAATCGGTGATCGGTTCGGACACGCTGAGGTCCGGCACCTGCAACTGGCCAGGCAGCGACGCATTGCCCGCCGCATCGGTGGCCACCACGCTGAGGGTTTCGCCGTCGATCTGGGCGGCGCTCAAGGTGATCTGGAAGATGCCGCTGGCGTTGGCCGTACCAGTGCCGAGCAGGTTGCCGGCGGCGTCGCGCACCGCCACGGTAGCGCCTGCTTCGGCGCGCCCGCTGAGCACCAGACCGCTGCCGTCGATGCTCAAATTGCTCGGCGCAGCTGGGGCCTCGATGTCCGGGGCCAGCACGTTGGCGGGCAACGAAACATTGCCTGAGGCGTCGGTCAGCGTAACCGCCAGCCCCTGCCCGTTGGCCTGTGCAGGGCTGAGGTCGACGCGGAAATTGCCGTTGGCGTCCACGGTCCCGGTAGCGATCAGGTTACCGGCCGCATCGGTGACATTGACCACCGTGCCGGCCTCACCGCGACCGGTCAGCACGCTGCCATTGGCGCTGACGGCCAGGTTGGTCGGCGCGTTCGGAGCAGTGATGTCGGGAGTCGGGTCGGGCGTCGGATCAGGGGTCGGGCCAGGCGTCAGGTCAGGCGCGATCAGGCCTGCGGCGGGCGATTGGTTGCCCGCTGCATCGGTTTGCGTGGCGCTCAAGGCTTCGCCGTTGATCTGCGGCGGGGTCAGGGTCAAGTTGAACGTGCCGTCGGCCGCTACCACGGCCGAGCCCAGGACCACGCCGGTGGCCGTGGTCACGGTGACGGTAGCGCCGGGCTCGCCGGTGCCGGTCAAGGTGCTGCCATCGGGACTGAGCGCCAGTGCACCGGGCGCTGCGGGCGCAGTGACATCGGGTGCGGTGATGACCACCGGGTCCGAACTGTTGCCCGAGCCGTCGGTGATGATCACTTCCAGCGATTCACCGTTGGCCTGAGGCGTGGGGAACGCCACCTGGAAATTGCCATCGGCATCCACGGTTCCGCTGCCGACCACATTGCCTTGCGCATCGCGAATGGTCACCGCTGCATTGCTTTCGGCGCTGCCCGAAACGCTGCTGCCATCGGCGGCGAAACTGAGCCCGGTCGGGGCGCCCGGTGCCGTCGTGTCAACGGGCGGTACCGGTTCCACGGGAGGTACGGGCGCACCGCCGCCACCACCGCCACCACCGCCTCCGCCACCCACTGCAGCCGTGGTAGCGCCTACGCCCACCAGGCCGAACGCGGCGAGCAACCAGCCAGGCGTGGCACCGCTGGCGGCCGCACCGGCCAACAGCAATTCGTCCACGGTCGAGGCTTCGGAGAAGGTAAAGCCGGTGAAGGGTTCGCCGTAGTTGGCCTGCCAGAGAAAACCATCCTGGCCTTCGAAGACCAGCTCGCTTTGTTGCCCTGCCGCATCCACCTTGAAGAAGTCTCCAAGCGTGATCTGTTCACCGGATTTGAGCGAGATGGTCAGGTTGTTGCCGGAACGCGTGGCCGAAGCGACATCGCCGGGATCCACTGGCAGTTTGACCAGACTGGTATCCAACAGCTTTATATTGCCCCAGGCGATTTCCGAGGTGCTTTCCGCCGACTTCGCAGCAACAACGATACTGTCCATACCTACTCCTAGCAGATTCTTGCAGTGCACTACGGGGCACTGCACAAACAACTTCACTCACACTGGGCGCCGACCGACGCCAGTGATTCAAGGTCTCTTCTAGTACTTGTCCCGAACGGGATGCTGCACACTGGGGCGATTCATCCGTAACAGCCCGGCTGTACGATGAACAATTGACAATTTCCCATGACGAGCCCACCTTAAACTTTTAACTGCTTGTTTTAGATCGACTTATGCAAAACCTTAAACTTGATTACTGCTTTATGGCGCTGCGCCATCTATTGGTTAGGCTAGTACGTGATGCTACTCAAGAGCTGACGATTTATAACAATTCTTGAATATCACATCGCTATCATTGGAAGGAGTGGAGGCGAATTCAGTGGCGCGATATTAGTTTGCGCAACAAGTAAGGGTAGATAATCGATTCATCACTCATTGAAGCGCTTGCGCGATTTGCATGTTGCAGGTGCGCAGGCGAACGCTCCCTCACGCCCATCGTCCTGGCACATGAAGATCACCCCCTGAAGTGAGTGCGCTAGTTGCGAAGTGGCCCGGTGCTCGGTGTACAGTGGGCGGTACAAGAACTCACTCCAGGACCCTACCGTGACCCGCCCAGCCCCGCTGATCAGCGCCGACTTCGATAGCGGCAACATCGAAGCGATCGACCTACGCGACCCTCTCGACATCCAGCTGGCGATTCGTCCCGACCGGCAGAGCCCACACTTTCAGTGGTTTCACTTCAAGGCTGCCGAGCTGCAGGTCGGGCAACGCTACGAGTTCACGCTGCAGAACGCTGCGCAGTCTTCCTATAACAATGCCTGGCACGGTTACCACGCGGTGGCATCCTGCGATCAACAGACCTGGTTCCGCGTGCCCAGTACGTTCGACGGCCAGGCACTGCGTTTCGGTCTGCAAGCCCAGAACGGCGAGATGTGGTTCGCCTATTTCGAGCCCTACAGCCGGCAGCGGCACGACGCCCTGATCAATCGCGCGATCACCCAGGCGGGCCTGCAACTGCTGGCTGTCGGGCAAAGCTGCGAGGGGCGGGAAATACCGTTGCTGCGCAAGGGCGACGGCGCGCCGGGCAAGCGTCGGCTGTGGCTGATCGCCCAGCAGCATCCGGGCGAACACATGGCGCAGTGGTTCATGGAAGGCGTGATCGACCGCCTGCAGGCGAATGATCCGCAGATTCAGGCCCTGCTGGCGGTGGCCGATCTGTACCTGGTGCCGAACATGAATCCCGACGGCGCCTTCCATGGCCACCTGCGCACCAATGCCCGCGGCCGCGACCTGAACCGTGCTTGGCAGGACTCCAGCGCCGAGTACACCCCCGAGGTGTTCTTCGTGCAGCAGCAGATGGAGAAACACGGCGTCGACCTGTTCATCGACGCCCATGGCGATGAGGAAATCCCGTACGTGTTCACCGCGGCCTGCGAAGGCAATCCCGGCTATACGCCCCGTATCGCCCAGCTGGAACAGACCTTTCGCGACCTGCTGTGCGCCCGTACCCCTGATTTCCAGGCAGTACACGGCTACACCCGCGACAAGCCGGGCGAGGCCAACATGACCCTGGCCTGCAACAGCGTCGGCGAGCGTTTCGACTGCCTGTCGCTGACCCTGGAGATGCCGTTCAAGGATCACGACGCGGCCCCGGATACCCTCACCGGCTGGAACGGCCAGCGCTCGGCGCGACTGGGCGGCGATGTGCTCAGCGTGCTGGCGCAGATGGCACCCAACCTGCGTTGACCCTCACGTTGCTCGAGGAGCGCCCCGATTGACCGCACCGCCGTCGCTGCTCGCCTTGTACAGGCGTCTGTTCAAACCTGAACGCAACGCCCAGCCCGGCGCCGCCACTGACCCCGCCGGTGACGCACTGCGCGCCTGGTTCGAGGAGCGCGCCCGGCAATCGGGCTATACGCTGGGCGCCGATCAGTCGCGGGTCATCGACAGCATGGCCGAGCGCATGCCCGCGCTGCTGCAGGGCACGCCGGCGAGTGGTCTGTACCTGTATGGGGCCGTGGGGCGCGGCAAGAGCTGGCTGCTCGACGGCCTGTTCCGCGCGGCCCCCGTGGATGAGAAACGCCGCCTGCATTTCCATGATTTCTTCGCGAGGCTGCATCAGGGCATGTTCCATCACGGCCAGGCCGATGATCCGCTGGCCAGCACCCTGGATGAACTGCTCGATAACTGCCGCCTGCTGTGTTTCGACGAATTCCACGTGCACGACATCGGCGACGCCATGCTGATCACGCGGCTGTTCAAGGCGCTGTTCGACCGCGGCATCCTCTTGGTGGTGACCTCCAACTACCCGCCGGAAGGCCTGCTGCCCAACCCGCTCTATCACGAGCGCTTCCTGCCCGTCATCCAATTGATCAACGCGCGCATGCAAGTGCTCGAAGTCGGCGGCGCCACCGACTACCGCAGCCTGGCCCAGTCAGGTGCACAGCAGTGTTTCACCCGCGGTCACTATGTATGGCCGGGCACGGCGGCACAGCGTGCGCTGCTGCAACTGCCGCCCGCCGACCTGGCACCGCTGGCGTTCACCGTGGGACACCGCCAGCTGCGTGCCCGCCATATCTCAGGCGAGCGCATCCATTTCAACTTCGCCGACCTGTGCGAGGAGCCGACGGCCGTCATCGATTACCTGGCTCTGTGCAGGCGTTTCGACTACTGGAGCATCGACCATCTGCCGCTGCTGGACGACTGTTCGACCGCGGTTCAGCAGCGCTTCATCAACCTCATCGACGTGCTGTACGACCAGGACAAGACGCTGATACTGGTCAGCGAGCGGCCCCTGGCCGAGAGCCTGGCAGGGTCGGTCATCGACCTGATGCGCACACGCAGTCGATTGGGACAGCTGATCATGCTGGGCGAGCCATCGAGCCGGTAGATCTTGCTCGCCCTAACGCGCGGCGAGCACCTGAGCGATTTCCTCCAGTATCGCCGGGTCATCGATGGTCGAAGGTGCGACGAACACCTCCTGCGCTGCGATCTTGCGCAGCACCGCCCGCAGGATCTTCCCCGAACGCGTCTTGGGCAGGCGCTTGACCACCAGCACCCGTTGCAGGCATGCCAGCGCCCCGATGGATTCGCGTACCTGAGCCACCAACTGTGCCTGCAGCACGGCCGGACTTACCGTACTGCCGTCCTTGAGCACCACCAGCGCCAGTGGTACCTCGCCCTTGATCTCATCGCTGACGCCGATGACGGCGCATTCCGCCACGTCGGCATGTCGGGCGACCAGGTCCTCCATTTCCCCGGTCGACAGCCGATGGCCCGAGACGTTTATGACATCATCGGTGCGCCCCATGATGTGGACATAGCCGTCGGCATCCAGATAGCCACCGTCGCCGGTGTGGTAATAGCCGGGGTAGCGTTCCAGGTAGCTTTGCAGGTAGCGCGGGTGATCGCCCCACAGCGTCTGGCTGCAACCGGGGGGCAACGGCAGCGCGATGACGATGGCGCCTTGCTCGCCCGGCGCCAGCAGCTCGCCATGTTCGTCCAGTACCTGTACGTGATAGCCCGGCACCGCCCGATTGCTCGAACCAACCCGCACTGCCGAGCCTTCCAGGCCCATGCAGGGAGCGGTCACCGGCCAACCCGTCTCGGTCTGCCACCAGTGATCGTGAACCGGCTTGCCGGTCTGTGCCTCGAGCCAGCGATGGGTGCTGGAATCGAGCTTCTCGCCGGCCAGGAACAGCTGCCGCAGCGAACTCAGATCGTAACCGCGCAGCAGCAACCCCTCAGGGTCTTCCTTGCGAATGGCACGCATTGCGGTGGGCGCGCAGAACAGCGCGTTGACACCGTACTGCTCGACCACGCGCCAATAGCTGCCGGCATCCGGCGTGCGAATGGGCTTGCCCTCGTAGAGCACGCTGGTGCAGCCGCACATCAGCGGCCCATAGACGATCAGCGAGTGACCGACCACCCAGCCGACATCGGAAATCCCCCACCACACATCGCCTGCGCGCATGCCGTAGATCGCGCCCATGGCGAAGGTCAGGGCCACCGCGTTACCACCGGTTTCGCGCACGATGCCCTTGGGTTTGCCGGTGGTGCCGGAGGTGTACATCACGTACAGCGGATCGGTGCTGGCCATGTCCACGGCCGCTGCGGGCGCCGCGTCGGCCAACTGTGCCTGCCAGTCCAGGTCGCGGCCCTCCAGCAGTGTGGCCAAAGCCTGCGGACGTTGCAGCACCAGCACCTGTCCGGGAGCATGGCGAGCCAGGCCCATGGCCTTGTCGACCAGCGGCTTGTAGGCAATCACGCGGTCGAATTCCACCCCGCACGAAGCGGTGAGCAGCAGTTTGGGCCGGCAGTCGTCGATGCGCAGCGCCAGTTCATTGGCAGCAAAGCCACCGAATACCACCGAGTGCACCGCGCCGATCCGCGCGCAGGCCAGCATCGCCATCGCAGCCTCGGGCACCATCGGCATGTAGATCACCACGCCATCGCCCTTGGCCACCCCCAGGCGGGTGAGCACGCCTGCCAGCCGCGCCACCTGGTCGAGCAGCTGCTGATAGGTGAAGCGTTGCTGTACGCCGGTCACCGGCGAGTCGTAGATCAGCGCTGTCTGTGCACCTCGACCCAGCGCGACTTGCCGGTCCAGGCACAGATAGCTGGTATTGAGACGGCCATCGGCAAACCAGCGATGGGTGCCGTCGGGCCGTACGTCGAGCACCTGCTGCGGAGGGTGCGACCAGGCGACCGCGCGGGCCTGTTCTGCCCAGAAACCGGCAGGGTCGGAAATGGAGCGTTCGTACGCTTGCTCATAGTTCATCGGTAGCCAACCCTGGATTGTTGTTATTGAAGGGCGAGCGTTGAGTATGGCTGGGGTTGGCCGAGCTGCCAGCCGACCAAGGTCGAACGTCGAACGTGGCGTGGCGCGCACGAACCGCTATGATGGCCACCGCGATTTCCCTGATGACGGTTGTCCCATGAATACCCTCGAGCTGCTCGAAGCCGGCCATTTGGCTGGCGCCACCCGCCTGGACCTGGCCTGCGGCCTGACCGAATTTCCCCAGGCCATCTTCACCCTGGCCGACAGCCTGGAGGTGCTCAACCTCAGCGGCAACGCCCTGACCCGGCTGCCCGATGACCTGCACCGGCTGCACAAGCTCAAGGTGCTGTTCTGCTCGGACAATCCATTCACCGAGTTGCCTGCCTGCATCGGTCGCTGCCCGCAGTTGAGCATGGTCGGCTTCAAGGCCAACCGGATCGAACACGTACCTGCGCAGGCGTTGCCGCCACAGCTGCGCTGGCTGATTCTCACCGACAACCGCATCGAGCGTTTGCCAGACGCGCTGGGTGACTGCCTGCACCTGCAGAAACTGATGCTCTCGGGCAACCGTCTGGAAACCTTGCCCGAGCGCCTGGCACAACTGGAAAACCTCGAGCTGCTGCGGCTGTCGGCAAACCGCCTGTCGGCCCTGCCCGACTGGCTGCTGCGCCTGCCACGGCTGGCCTGGCTGGCGTATGCCGGCAACCCCATGAGCGACGCCTTCACTACTCCCCACAGCGAGGGCACGCGCGGGCACATCGCCTGGAGCGACCTGCGCCTGGACGAGCGACTGGGTGAAGGGGCTTCGGGCATTATCTATCGAGCACACCTGGACGGCGGGCAGCCGGTGGCGGTGAAGCTGTACAAGGGCGCGATGACCAGCGATGGCTCGCCGGTCAACGAGATGAACGCGTGCATGGCCGCAGGCGAGCATCCGCAGTTGATCGAGGTGCTGGGACGCTTGAGCGGGCATCCCGACGGCACTGCGGGGCTGGTCATGGCGCTGATCGATCAGTCGTTCGCCAACCTCGCGGGTCCGCCCAGCCTGGCTTCCTGTACGCGCGACATCTACCCTGCCGAGCTGACCTTCGATCGCAGCGCCCTGATGCGCCTGCTGCGGGGCATGGCAGGGGTCGGCGCGCATCTGCACGCACGCGGTATCAACCACGGGGATTTCTACGCCCACAATGTGCTGTGGCGCGACAGTGGCGAGTGCCTGTTCGGCGATTTCGGCGGAGCCTCGTTCTACCCCGGCGACGGTGGCGAGGTATCGCAAGCGCTGGAGCGGATCGAGGTCCGCGCGTTCGGCTTGCTGTTCGAGGAGCTGCTGACCCGTTGCACTGAAGCCGACGACGGCCTGTGGGCGCTGCAACGCGAGTGCGTCCAGCCCCAGGTGCTGGCCCGCCCCAGCTTCGCAGAAATCACCCAGCGCCTGGGTACCTGAGGTATCCCCGACGCACCGCAGCGAGCCCGGACGCGGCTCGCGCCGCTGCTACACGGGCGGCGCCAACCCGGAACACGGCGCACACACAACCCCTGTAGCAGCGGCGCAAGCCGCGTCGGCGGCCTGCGTAATCTGCCGGACGCACCGCGGCGAATCTTGACGCGGCTTGCGCTGCTGCTACACGGGCGGCGACAACCCGGAACATCGCGTGCATACAAACCCTGTAGCAGCGGCGCAAGCCGCGTCGGCGGTTTCTACAATCCAGCTGTCACAGCGCGATGTACCCGGACGCGGCTACGGATCAGCCGGCGAGGCCGACGTAGACGTTCTGTACGTCGTCGTTGCCGTCGATGGAATCGAGGAAATCTTCCACTTCGGCCAGCTGCGCGGCGTCATCCAGCGTCACCGGGTTTTTCGGCACGTAGCCGATCTTCGCCGACACAACGGTGAAACCCCGCTCCGGCAGTGCCTTGCACACCGCGTCCAGGTCGGTGGTTTCGGTCAGGAACAGGAACGCGCCCTCTTCGCCCTCCTCTACATCCTGGGCACCGGCATCGATGGCCGCCTCTTCGGCATCGACGTCGGCCGAATCAGGCGTTGCTTCGATCATGCCGTAGTGATGGAAATCCCAGGAGACCGAACCCTCCGCGCCCAGCGTGCCCTTGCGAAACAGCACGCGAATCTGCGAAACGGTGCGGTTGACGTTATCGGTCAGGCACTCGACGATGACCGGCACCTGGTGCGGGGCGAAGCCTTCATACTTGACCAATGTGTAGTTGACCGCATCGGCACCCACGCCGGAGCCCTTCTTGATGGCGCGCTCCAGTGTCTCACGGGTCATAGAGGCTTTCTTCGCCTGCTCGATCACCAACCGCAGGCGAGCGTTGGTGTCCGGGTCGGCACCGGAACGCGCCGCGATCGAAATTTCCTTGGACAGCTTGCCAAAGATCCGCCCCTTGGCGTTGGCTGCTGCTTCGCGATGTTTAACTTTCCACTGTGCGCCCATTTACCCGCTCTCTTGTTCGCTCGACCCATGCGCAGGCGACTGCTGCCCGCGCGTTGCGGCGCAGTTTACCTGCCCATCGCGAGCGCATCGACCAAAATTCTCCGGGGGCAACATCAACCCACGCGGCCCACCCACTGGCCGAAACCGTCGATGAAACCCTGCAGGAACGGCCGGCTCTTCTCCACCACCTGACCGTTCTCGTCGAACAGCCCACCGGCGTGGCCCAGGTACGCTTCGGGCTGCTGCATCATTGCCACGTCGAGGAACACCATGCACTGACGCAGGTGCTGGTTGGCGCCAAAGCCGCCCACCGCACCGGGCGAGACGCTGATAACCGCGCCCGGCTTGCCGGTGAAGTGGCTTTGACCGTAAGGGCGCGACCCAACGTCGATCGCGTTTTTCAGCGGTGCGGGTACCGAGCGGTTGTACTCGGGCGTGACGAACAGCAGCGCATCGGCTTCGCCCAACGCCTGGCGAAAGGTGGTATAAGCAGCGGGTGGGGTGACATCGATGTCTTCGTTGTAGAGCGGCAAATCGCCGATCTCCACGATTTTCAACGTCAGGTTGTCAGGTGCCATGGCCTGCAGCGCCAGAGCCACCTTGCGGTTGATCGACTCTTTTCTGAGGCTGCCGACCAGTACCGCAACCGAATAGACCTTGCTCATGCCTGTACCCCTGTGATGAATGAACCGAGGGCTAGTTATAGATGACTTGGCCCGGTTTGTCCGCCATCGGTCAGGCGCTCGCACTATTTTTTCTCGCTGGCAAAACTACCTGAATAAACAGGGGTCTACAGTGCCAGCGAGATACACGCAAAATTCTTCAGAGGTTGGAACTAAAATGGCGGTAGTCCTGGTTGGGCAATTTCATGCACGCGATGCGGAAGGTCGTATCTATCCGGTGCATGAGTTTCAGGAGTCGACCCCGGCGGTCGAAGGCAGTGCGCCGACCCGTACCTACAAGCTGGCCATCGGCGATCGAGTCAACCACTTGGGCGACGACCGTTTCCAACTGGTACAGAGCGGCGTGGAAATCATCCGAATCCCTTGACAGTCCGTGCACCCATTCACGCTGACACGCCCCCCAGGTTGTTAGCCGGCAGGGAACGCGCATGAGACTGCGCCATATCGAAATCATCCAGGCGCTCTGCCAGACCGGCGAACTCAAGAGCGCTGCGCAAATGCTCGACCTTCCCGTGCAGACCCTCGAACAGAACTTGCAGGACGCCGAGCGAAAGCTGGGCTTCCTGCTGTTTGCGCGGGCCCGTGGGAGGTTCCAGCCGACCCCGGAAACCCTGCGCATGCAGGCTGCCATCGCCAACGTGCAAACTCAGGCGGACCGCCTGCAACGCCTGGCCGACAGCCTGCGCGAGCATCAGGATCCCGGACTGCACGTGGTGTGCACAGCGTCCCTGGCCCACCAGTTGCTGCCGCAGAGCATCGCTGCCCTGCGCCGACGCTTTCGTGAAACCCCGTGCACGCTGGGTGTGCAGAATACCGATGCCATGGTGCGCAGCCTGTTGCTGCAGCAGACCGACGTCGGCCTGAGCCTGCACAGTCCCAAGCACGCGTCCATTACCAGCCAGGTGCTGGCCGAAGGCAAACTGCAGTTGCTCGCCCCTCAAGGCTGGCTCTCCCCCAAGCATCGCTACATCGCACTGCATGAACTGGCGGGACAGGCAATGATCGGTCTGGAGGGGGAAGACCCGCTAAGCCTGGTGCTGGAACACAAGCTTCAAGCGCTGAATCCGCCCCCACGCATCCAGACTCGCGTGCAGACCTACCAGATGATGCGCAGCATGGTCGAGGCCGGCGAAGGGCTGGCCATCGTCGATCCTTTTACCGCAGCGGGTGCGCGTGCCCAGGGGCTGGATACGTGTCCGCTGTCACCCGCCGTGCCGGTCACTCTCTATGCTCTTACGCGCAGTGAGGCATCGGTTTGCGCGGCGGAAAAGACCCTGCTCGAAATCATCGCGCACAACGCGCAGGCGTTGCTCTCACCCGTCCGCGAATAACGTGTACCAGAACAGCGCCGTTTCGTGGCTGGCCGCATCGATGGCCTGGTAGCGCAAGTAGTCGATCCCACCCAGCCTGAAACCGCACCGTTCGTACAGCCGGCACGCTGGCAGGTTGTTGTTCTGGGTTTCCAGCATGATGCCTGGCAAACCCTGCTTGATTGCCCAGAAACGCACCACGTCGAGCAGCGCCCCGGCCACGCCCTGCCCGCGCGCCACCGCATCGACCGCCAGCTCGTCGACATAGGCCAGGTTGTTCCAGTGCCGGCTGACCACCACGTGACCGACTGCCCGCTCGCCAAGCCAGGCCATGAAGATGGCACCGCCGGCATTGGGTTGGCGATAGCGGGCGAACTCGGCAGGGTCTATGCCGTAGTCCTTGCGATAGACACGCACCGTCCTGAGCGGCCATTGGGCGACTGGCTGGTTGAACACGGGGGATACATAGCCACAGACCTGGGCACTGAAATCGGCGCCCAGCACGTAGTCGTCGAAACGCTCATCAGCCAGGCGAATGCACGGCTGGCTATCGGTCAAGCCACTGGCCGGGCCGTTCGCAGGCGACACAGCGGGCTACGCGCCCAACTGCGTCCAGAGCGCATCGGCCCCGGCAGCTTTGGCGATAACCTGCAGACGTGCCAGGTGCTCGTCGAGCTCGGCCTGGCTGGCGCGGATGATCGCCGTGGGCCGGCGATCCGCCGGCAGTCGGCGGATCTCGCTGCCCTGCTTGCCGCCGCCATCGCCATCGCTGGCGTTGCCTGCCAGCGAGAGGCTGGTCTGGCCACCGGTCATGGCCAGGTAGACGTCCGCAAGAATCTCGGAGTCGAGCAACGCGCCGTGCAGCTCACGCCCGGAGTTGTCGATGCCATAGCGCTTACACAGCGCATCGAGGCTGTTGCGTTGCCCCGGATGGCGCTCGCGGGCCATCGCCAGGCTGTCGATCACCGTGCAGTACTCGGCAATGTTTGCCCGCTCGGGCATGCCGGCGATCTTGAATTCGTTGTTCAGGAAGCCCACGTCGAAGGTCGCGTTGTGCGCGATGATCTGCGCGCCCTGGATGAACTCGTAGAGTTCGTCGGCGACCTCGGCGAAGCGCGGCTTGCCCACCAGAAACTCGTCGGTGATGCCGTGGACACCAATGGCGCCCTCGTCACTGGGCCGGTCCGGCTGTACATAGACGTGAAAATTGCGCCCGGTCAAACGCCGCCCCATCAGTTCGACGCAGCCGATCTCGATCACCCTATGGCCATCGGTGACCGGCATACCAGTGGTTTCGGTGTCGAATACTACGGAACGAACGGCCATGGGCAGAAAACTCTCGAGCAGGGTGAGCGAAGATCAAGGTGGAGCGATGGGCTGCAGGCCCGAAGGGCATGAACGGCAACCGGTGAAACTCTAGCACAGCGCAGCAGGGGCTCCTATCCGGTTGCCTGACGACCGGGCCGCCTACGCCTGACGCATGCCGCGCACTTCATCGACCCCACGGTTGGCCAGGTCGTCGGCGCGCTCATTGCCCGCATGGCCGTTGTGCCCGCGTACCCACTGCCACTTGACCTGATGGCGATTGACCTGCTCATCGAGCTGCTGCCAGAGGTCGGCATTCTTCACCGGCTGCTTGGCAGCGGTTTTCCAGCCGCGCTTTTTCCAGTTGACCATCCACTCGTTGATGCCCTTCATCACATACTCGGAGTCGGTCACCAGCAGCACGTCGCAGCCGCGCTTGAGTTCCTGCAGCCCGCGAATGGCTGCGGTCAGCTCCATGCGGTTGTTGGTGGTGGTGCTTTCGCCGCCCCACAACTCTTTCTCTACACCCTTGCACACCAGCAATGCACCCCAGCCGCCGGGGCCAGGGTTGCCCTTGCAGGCGCCGTCGGTGAAGATTTCCACAGTGTCACTCATCAGGCTTTTCCATCGATGTTCGAATTGTCTCGGTTGACCTTGGCCATCGGCAGCGGCAGCAGCTTGCCCATCGGCTCGCGGCGTTGCTGCACCAATGGCCGCAGGCCCACCACCATCTTGCGCGCAACCAATATATAGAAGCCGGCACCGCCGCTCTGCCACTTGCCGGCGACGCGTTCGAGGCCGGCCAGGCGCGCCTGCCAGCGGGGCGAGGCAAGCGGCGGACGATAACACCCGAACCGGCGTTTCTCCAGCCCGAAGCCCAGCAGGTTCAGCCAGTCGGCCACTCGCGAGGCGGAGAAGCAGCGCGCCTGGTGCAGCCCGTCCTTGGCGAACACCCGGCGCGCGCCCCAGGCGCTCCACGGATTGATGCCGACGATCAACAGGTGCCCACCCGGTCGCACCGCGCTGGCCGCCTCGCGCAGCAGGCCGTGGGGCGACAGGCTGAAATCCAGCCCGTGCTGCAACACCACGACGTCGGCGGCGTGTTCGCCCAGCGGCCAGGCCTGCTCTTCGCACACGATCTCGACGCCTGGAAAGGGAGCGCCCATGCGCACGTTGCGGTGGATTTGCCCAGCCACCGGCGGTGGCTCGGCGCTGGGGCCGTAATGCACCAGATAGCCGCCGAAGAAGCGCGCCAGCTCCTCTTCGAGCAAGCGCTGTTCTTCGCGCAGCAGCAACTGGCCGTGCGGCCCGGCGAACCATTCGCGGGCCTGGCCGATCAGGGCCAGCCACTGTGGGTCGGCCTGGGCAAAGGCGGTATCGGTCATGACGATCTCCCACACTGAGGTTCACCTAATGCCGACGGGGCACTAAGATGGACCATTAATCGAAATCAAGCGAACCGAGCCATGATACAGATTCACGCGCTGAACGCTTTCTCCGACAACTACATCTGGTTGTTACAAGACACTGCGGCGCGCCAGTGCGCAGTCGTGGATCCGGGCGACGCCGGGCCGGTCGAGCGGTGGCTCGACGCCCATCCCGACATGCGCCTGACCGATATCCTGGTCACCCATCACCACAACGATCACGTCGGCGGCGTTCAGGCGCTCAAGCGGCGCACCGGCGCGCAGGTCAGCGGGCCTGCCGGGGAATCGATCCCGGCGCGCGACCGCGCCCTGCGCGAAGGTGACAGCCTGGACGTGCTGGGCCTGCACCTGCAGGTCCACGACGTGCCGGGGCACACCGCGGGGCACATCGCGTTCTACCACCTGAGCGACACGCAGCCCCTGCTGTTCCCCGGCGACACGTTGTTCGCCGCCGGCTGCGGGCGATTGTTCGAAGGCACCGCGCAGCAGATGCACGCATCGCTTTCGCGCCTGGCCGTACTGCCCGATGACACCCTGGTCTACAGCGCTCACGAATACACCCTGAGCAACCTGAAATTCGCCAGCGCGGTAGAACCCGGCAATCCGGACATTGCCAAGCGGCTGGAGGAAGTCACCGCGATGCGCCAGCGCGATGCGATCACCCTGCCCACCTCGATCGGCCTGGAAAAGCGCACGAACCCGTTTCTGCGGGCCGCTGAAACATCCGTTAAACAAAAAGCAGACGAACGGGCCGGAACCTCCCACAGCACGGCGCAGGCGGTGTTCGCAACCTTGCGTAGTTGGAAAGATAAGTTCTGAAGAGCCCTGATTTGTGTCGGAAATTTCTCAAAGGTTGACCGACCTTCGGTCACTTTCTAGAATCGCCCGACATTTTCGCGCGGAACTATCCTCCAGCCAATGTCGTCATCCATACGTAAAACCATCAAGTCCGACGCATTGACGCGACTGGCCCAGGCGATCGCGGTCACGCTGTGCGCCGGCCTGGCCGGCTGCCAGAGCACCGCGAGCGTGTCCTCGGGCGCCGCCCCGGACGCCCGTTCCCATGCCCTGACCGCACACGTGCGGCCCAAGCCGATTTTCGTCAACCAGAGCCAGCCCAAGAAAGCTCCCCAGGACGTGTGGGAGCGTATTCGCGACGGTTTCCAGCTGCAGGACAGCATTGCCATGAACCCGCGCGTCGAGCAGCAGCGCCTGTGGTTCGTCAGCAACCCATCGTTCCTGGAAAGCGCCAGCGGTCGCGGCAGCCTGTACATGCACTACATCGTCGAGCGCCTGGAAGAACGCGACATGCCCCTGGAGCTGGCGCTGCTGCCGGTCATCGAAAGCGCCTTCAACCCGATGGCCTATTCGCGCTCGGATGCCTCCGGGCTGTGGCAGTTCATTCCGTCCACCGGTCGCTACTTCAACCTGCGCCAGACCAACTTCTACGACGGCCGTCGCGATGTCACCGCCTCCACCGGTGCGGCGCTGGACTACCTGAGCAAGCTGCACGAGATGTTCAACGGCGACTGGCTGCTGGCCCTGGCGGCCTACAACGCCGGCGAAGGCACGGTCAGCCGCGCCATGGAGCGCAACGAAAAGCTCGGCCTGCCGACTGACTACTGGAACCTGCCATTGCCGCAGGAGACTCGTGACTACGTGCCCAAGCTGCTCGCCCTGGCCGAACTGGTGCAGTCGCCCCAGGCCTACGGCGTGAATCTGAACCCGATCGCCAACCAACCGTACTTCGACGTGGTGGAGGTCAACCAGCGCGTCGACCTGTCCCGCGTCGCGGCGCTGGCCGGCATCGACGAAGACGAGATGTTCCAGCTCAATCCGGCATTCAAGAAGCGCGTCACCATGGAGCCGACCCAGCACCTGCTGGTGCCCACGGCCAAGGCGCAGTTGCTGACCGCCAGCCTGTCGAACATGAAGCCCGAAGAACTGCTGACCCTGGCACCTGCCCAGCGCGTCTTCGACGAAGTGGCGGTGGTGCAGCCCAGCCGGCCCAAGTCGTACACCGTGCGCCGCGGCGACAACCTGGCGTCCATCGCCAAGGCCAACAAGGTCGACACCCGCGATCTGCAGCGCTGGAACCGCATGACCGGCAAGAATCTCAAGGCTGGCCAGACGCTGGTCATGCAGGCCGAGACCCCAGCCAAGGGCCGCGTACTGGCCAAGGCCGGCTCGGCCGCCAGCGATGCGCAGAAGACCACCACCTACAAGGTGCGCAAGGGCGACTCGCTGTACCTGGTCGCCAAGCGCTTCAACGTCGAGATGCAGCACCTCAAGCGCTGGAATCCGCGCAGCGGCCATGCGCTCAAGCCCGGCCAGACCCTCACGGTCTACCTGAACCGCCGCTAAGTGCGCGCGGACTTGGGACGCTCCCCGTAAGGAGCGTTCCAAGGCCAGCTGAACGCCATCATCACTCTTCTTCCTGTTGAGACAAACTGTTACTGTAAGCGCAACAAAGTCATTGCCGACCGGTTCGGATTCATGAATTGATGCGTCCCCTTCCCTTCCGCCTGCTGGCCTGCCTGCTGGGCCTTGCGTTGAGCACCTGTGCCAACGCGACGATTACCCAAAGCCACGGCTATGCGCAATTCGGAACGCTCAAATACCCGGCACGCTTCAGCCACTTCGATTGGGTCAACGCCGATGCGCCCAAAGGTGGCACGTTGCGGACGATGGCCTTCGGTACGTTCGACACGCTCAACCCCTATACCTTCAAGGGCACCAGCCCGGTCCAGACCGCGAACTTCCTGCAGTACGGCATCAACGAGCTGAACGAGCCGTTGATGGTGGGCACCGGCCAGTACGCGCCTTCGGGAGACGAGCCCACCTCCAGTTACGGGCTTATTGCCCAATCGGTGGAATACAACGAAAGCCGCAGCTGGGTGGTGTTCAATCTCAGGCCGCAGGCGCGGTTCAACGACGGCCACCCGATCACCAGCGCCGACGTGGCGTTCTCGTACCGTACGTTGCTGACCCAGGGCCATCCGATGTACCGCACCAACCTGCAGGAAGTGCTGCGGGTCGATGTGCTGAGCCCGACTCGCATCCGCTTCGTGTTCAAGCGCTCTGGCAATCCGCTGCTGATCCTGCGCTTGGGCGAGTTGCCGATCCTGCCCAAGCACTACTGGCAGGGTCGGGACTTCCAGGCGACCACCTTCGAGGCGCCGGTGACCAGCGGCCCCTATCGCATCAAGCAGGTAGTACCGGGCAGAAGGCTGGTCCTGGAGCGAGATCGGAACTGGTGGGGCAAGGACCTGCCGGTCAATCGCGGCAAGTACAACTTCGATCGCATGGAGGTAGAGTTCTACCGGGACAGCGACGTGGCCTTCGAAGCGTTCAAGGCCGGCGAGTTCGACATCTACATCGAGCACCAGGCGAAGAACTGGACCAATGGCTACGACTTCCCTGCAGTGCGCCGGGGCGAGGTGGTCAAGGCGCAGATTCCTCATCGAATCCCGACGCAAACCCAGGGCCTGTTCTTCAATACCCGCCGCCCGGCCTACAGCGACCCCCGCGTGCGCGAAGCACTGGGGTTGTTGCTGGATTTCGAGTGGACCAACCGCGCGCTGTTCAGCGGCGCGTATCGACGCACCGAAAGCTATTACCCCAACAGCGAATTCGCCGCCACCGGCCTGCCCAGCGGCAAGGAACGCCTACTGCTGTCGGCGTACAAAAACGCACTGAGCCCGGCCCTCTTTCTGGAAGCGCCGAGCATGCCCGGTACCGACGGCAACGGCATTCCTCGCGCCACCTTGCGCCAGGCCCTGCAACTGCTCGGCGATGCAGGCTGGACGCTGCAGGGCGACCGCCTGCGTAATGCCGCAGGCCAGCCGTTTCGCCTGGAAATCCTGCTGGTCAATTCCAATCTCGAGCGCATCCTGGGCCCCTATGTCACCAACCTGGCCAGTATCGGCGTGCAGGCCAACCTGCGCAGCGTCGATCGCGCGCAATACAAACAGCGCCTGGACCAGTTCGATTTCGACATGATCTCGCTGACCCTGCCGCAGACCCTGAGCCCGGGCCTGGAGCAATGGCAGTACTTTCACTCCAGCCAGGCCGCTGTGCGCGGCAGCAAGAACTATGCAGGCATTGCCAACCCAGTGGTCGATCGCCTGCTCGAGCAACTGCTCGGCGCCCAGAGCCGTGACGACCAGGTAGCCGCCGCCAGGGCACTGGACCGCGTGCTGCTGTCGCAGCACTACATGGTGGCCAACTGGTACCTGGACTACCACCGCCTGGCGTACCGCAGCCGGTTGGCGTTCGTCACCACACCGCCGTACACCCTGGGCCTGAGCGCCTGGTGGGTCAAGCCTACGGAGAAGAGTCAATGATGCCATTACCTGCCTTGGCCAGAGCCCTCGGCGCATTCGCGCTGAGCCTTGCGGCCAGCCTGGCGCAGGCCGCGCCCCAACATGCCCTCACCCTGTACGACGAAGCACCGAAATACCCGGCCGACTTCCAGCACTACGACTACGTCAACCCTGACGCGCCCAAGGGCGGCACCTTTCGCCAGAAAGGCGTAGGCAGCTTCGACAGCCTCAACCCCTTCATCAGCAAGGGCGTGCCTGCCGACGACATGGACCTGAACTACGATACCCTGGCGCGGCAAAGCCTGGACGAGCCGTTTACCGAGTATGGCCTGGTTGCCGGACGCATCGAGAAAGCCCCGGACAACAGTTGGGTGCGCTTCTACCTGCGCCCCGAAGCGCGTTTCCACGATGGCCAGCCGATGCACGCCGAAGACGTCGTGTTCAGTTTCCAGACCCTGATCCAGAACGGCTCGCCGCTGTATCGCAGCTACTACGCCGACGTCGCCGAAGTGGTCGCCGAAGACCCGCAACGGGTGCTGTTCAAGTTCAAGCACAGCAACAATCGCGAGCTGCCGCTGATCCTCGGTCAACTACCGGTACTGCCTAAGCACTTCTGGGAAGGCCGCGATTTCACCAAGGGCAGCCTGGACATTCCGCTGGGCAGCGGGCCTTACCGGGTGGCCGAGGTCAAGGCCGGTCGCTCGATACGTTACGAGCGGGTCAAGGACTATTGGGCACGCGACCTGCCGATTAACCGCGGGATGTTCAACTTCGACGTGCTCGACATCCAGTATTACCGCGACAGCACCGTGGCCCTGGAGGCCGGCAAGGCCGGACAATTCGACTTCTGGCTCGAAAGCAGCGCGAAGAACTGGGCCACCGCCTACGACATTCCCGCCGTCCGCGAAAAGCGCCTGATCCGCGAGGAGATACCCAACGGCAACCCGACCGGCATGCAGGGCTTCGTGTTCAACCTGCGCAAGCCGCTGTTCCAGGACGTGCGCGTGCGCGAGGCCCTGTCGCTGGTGTTCGATTTCGAATGGACCAACAAGCAGCTGTTCAACGGCGCCTACACGCGCACCGACAGCTATTTCGAAAACTCCGACATGGCCGCCTCGGGCCTACCAACCCCGGCCGAACTGAAAATCCTCGAACCACTGCGCGGGCAGATTCCCGAGCGGATCTTCGACACGCCGTTCAGCAATCCGGTCACCGACGCCAGCGGCATGCTGCGCGAGCAGCAGCGTCGCGCCTATAAACTGCTGCAGGAAGCGGGTTGGCGCATCGTCGACGACAAGATGGTCGATGCCCAGGGCACGCCGGTGAAGATCGAGTTCCTGCTGACCCAGGCCGATTTCGACCGGGTCCTGCTGCCCTACAAGCGCAATCTGGCGGACCTCGGGATCGAACTGGTGATCCGCCGCGTCGACGTCTCCCAGTACATCACCCGCATTCGCTCACGCGACTTCGACATGATGGTCGGCAGTTTCCCCCAGTCCACTTCGCCCGGTAACGAGCAGCGCGAGTTCTGGGCCTCGTCCAGTGCCGACAAGCCTGGCAGCCGCAACTACATCGGGCTCAAGGATCCAGCCATCGACAGCCTGGTGGAGAGCTTGATCAACGCCACCTCGCGCCAGGACCTGGTCGATCACGCCCGCGCGCTGGACCGCGTCCTGGTCTGGGGCCACTACGTGGTCCCCAACTGGCACATCAAGACCTGGCGCGTGGCGTACTGGAACCACATCGGCCACCCTGCCGTCCCACCACGCTACGACGTCGGTCTGCAGACCTGGTGGAGCAAGCCCCACGCCACGCCGGCGGTTACGCCCACGCCTTCCGAGACGCCCTGACATGCTGGCCTATACCCTGCGCCGACTGCTGCTCATCATCCCTACCCTGCTGGGCATCCTGATCATCAACTTCGCCATCATCCAGGCCGCGCCCGGGGGGCCGGTGGAACAGATGATCGCCAAGCTCGAAGGCTTCGACGGCGCCACCAGCCGTATCGCCGGCGGTGGCGCCGAAGTGGCGGTCGCCGGTTCCAGCTACCGCGGCGCACAGGGCCTGGACCCGGCGCTGGTGAAGGAAATCGAGAAGATGTACGGCTTCGACAAGCCAGCCCCCGAGCGCTTGTGGATCATGATCAAGAACTATGCCCAGCTGGATTTCGGTACCAGCTTCTTCCGCGATGCCAAGGTCATCGACCTGATCGTGGAAAAGATGCCGGTGTCGATTTCGCTGGGCTTGTGGAGCACCTTGATCATGTACCTGGTGTCGATCCCCCTGGGTATCGCCAAGGCCACCCGCCACGGCAGCCATTTCGACGTCTGGACCAGCTCGGCGATCATCATCGGCTACGCCATTCCGGCCTTCCTGTTCGCCATCCTGCTGATCGTGGTGTTCGCCGGCGGTAGCTACCTGGACTGGTTCCCGCTGCGCGGCCTGACTTCCAACAACTTCGAGGAGCTGAGCTGGGGCGGCAAGGTGCTGGACTACTTCTGGCACCTGGTGCTGCCCGTCGGCGCACTGGTGATCGGCCACTTCGCCACCATGACGCTGCTGACCAAGAACAGTTTCCTCGATGAAATCGGCAAGCAATACGTGGTCACCGCCAAGGCCAAAGGCCTGAGCAATCGGCGCGTGCTGTACGGCCACGTGTTCCGCAACGCCATGCTGCTGGTGATCGCCGGTTTTCCCTCGGCCTTCATCGGCATCTTCTTCACCGGCTCGCTGCTGGTCGAGGTGATCTTCTCCCTCGACGGACTGGGACTGATGAGCTTCGAGGCGGCGATCAACCGCGATTACCCGGTGGTGTTCGGCACCTTGTTCATCTTTACCTTGTTGGGGCTGGTGGTGAAATTGATCGGCGACCTTACCTATACCCTGGTCGATCCACGCATCGACTTCGGCCATCGGGAGCATTGAGATGAACCTGTCTCCCCTCAATCGACGCCGCTTCGAGCGCTTCAAGGCCAACAAGCGTGGCTGGTGGTCGCTGTGGCTGTTTCTGCTGCTGTTCGGCCTGAGCTTGGGCGCCGAACTGATCGCCAACGACAAACCACTCGCGGTGCGCTACGACGGCGAGTGGTACTTCCCCGCCTTCAAGCGCTACCCGGAAACGACGTTCGGCGGCGAGTTTCCCCTGGAAGCCAACTACAAGAGTCCCTACCTGCGCGAACTGCTGGCGGCCAAAGACAGCTGGACCTTGTGGGCGCCAATCCCGTTCAGCTATCAGAGCATCAACTACGACCTCAAAGTGCCAGCACCGGCGCCGCCTTCCGCGCAGAACTGGCTGGGCACCGACGATCAGGGGCGCGACGTGCTCGCGCGCGTCATCTACGGCTTCCGCATTTCGGTCCTGTTCGCCCTGACGCTGACCATCGCCAGTTCGATCATCGGCGTCATCGCCGGTGCGCTGCAGGGTTTCTATGGCGGCTGGGTGGACTTGGCTGGTCAACGCTTCCTGGAGATCTGGTCCGGTCTGCCGGTGCTGTACCTGCTGATCATCCTGGCCAGCTTCGTGCAGCCCAATTTCTGGTGGCTGCTGGGCATCATGCTGCTGTTTTCCTGGATGAGCCTGGTGGACGTGGTGCGCGCCGAATTCCTGCGTGGCCGCAACCTGGAATACGTGCGTGCGGCCCGCGCGCTGGGCATGCAGAACGGCGCGATCATGTTCCGCCACATCCTGCCCAACGCCATGGTGTCGACCATGACCTTCATGCCGTTCATCCTGACGGGCGCGATCGGCACCCTGACCGCCCTGGATTTTCTCGGCTTCGGCCTGCCTGCCGGTTCGCCATCGCTGGGCGAACTGGTCGCCCAGGGCAAGTCCAACCTGCAGGCCCCCTGGCTGGGTATCAGTGCCTTTACCGTGCTGGCGCTGATGCTCAGCCTGCTGGTGTTCATCGGCGAATCAGCCCGTGACGCCTTCGACCCGAGGAAATGACATGAGCCAGGACAATCTGATCGAGGTCCGCGACCTGGCCGTCGAGTTCGTCGCCGGCGAAAGTCGGCAACGCGTGGTCGAACACATCAGCTTCGATATCCGCCGTGGCGAAACCCTCGCGCTGGTGGGCGAAAGCGGCTCGGGCAAGTCGGTGACTGCGCACTCCATCCTGCGCCTGCTGCCCTATCCACTCGCCCAGCACCCCAGCGGCACCATCGTCTACAACGGCCGCGACTTGCTCACGCTGCCGGAAAAGCAGCTCAGGCACATCCGTGGCAACCGCATCGCGATGATCTTCCAGGAGCCGATGAGCTCGCTCAATCCGCTGCACAACATCGGTAAGCAGATCGGTGAAGTGCTGGCCCTGCACAAAGGGCTTACCGGGGCCGCCGCTGCCCGGCGCACCCTGGAGTTGCTCGAACTGGTCGGCATCGGCGAGCCGCACAAGCGCCTCAAGGCCTTGCCCCACGAGTTGTCCGGCGGCCAGCGTCAACGCGTGATGATCGCCATGGCGCTGGCCAACGAGCCTGAACTGCTGATTGCCGACGAGCCCACCACCGCACTCGACGTCACCGTGCAGCTGAAGATTCTCGAACTGCTCAAGGACCTGCAGGCGCGACTGGGCATGGCCCTGCTGCTGATCAGCCATGACCTGAACCTGGTGAAGCGAATTGCGCACCGGGTATGTGTCATGCAGCGCGGTCGCATCGTCGAACAGGCTACGTGCGAAGAATTGTTTCGAGCGCCCCAGCATCCGTATACCCAGGTTCTGCTGGGCGCCGAACCCAGTGGCGAACCGGCGGCGACACGCGTTGGCGAACCAATGCTGTCGGTCGACGACCTGCGCGTCTGGTTCCCCATCAAGAAGGGCTTGCTGGGTCGTACCGTGGATCACGTCAAGGCGGTCGATGGCATCCAGTTCACCCTACCCCGTGGGCAGACCCTGGGTATCGTCGGCGAAAGCGGCTCGGGCAAGTCCACGCTGGGCCTGGCGATCATGCGTTTGATCGCCAGCCGTGGCTCGATCCAGTTCCAGGGCACCGCACTGGACGGCTTGGCCCAGCAGCAGGTACGACCGCTGCGCAAGCAGATGCAGGTGGTCTTCCAGGACCCGTTCGGTAGCCTCAGCCCACGCATGAGCGTAAGCCAGATCGTCGGCGAAGGCCTGCGAATACACAAGATCGGCAACGAAGCCGAGCAGGAACAGGCTATCATTGCCGCGCTCGAGGAGGTTGGGCTGGACCCGCAGACCCGCCATCGTTACCCTCACGAGTTCTCCGGCGGGCAACGGCAACGTATCGCCATTGCCCGGGCCTTGGTTTTGAAACCGGCGTTGATCCTGCTGGACGAGCCCACATCGGCGCTCGACCGCACCGTTCAACGCCAGGTAGTGGAGCTGTTGCGTTCACTGCAACTGAAATACAACCTGACCTATTTGTTTATCAGCCACGACCTGGCGGTAGTCAAAGCCTTGAGCCACCAACTGATGGTGATCCGGCACGGTCAGGTCGTCGAACAAGGGGCGGCGCGGGCTATCTTTGCCGCGCCGCAGCACCCTTATACACAGCAGCTGTTGGAAGCAGCCTTCTTGGCCCCAACGGCTGTCGATTAACCTGAAGAGGAACAACACATGGGTTTTCTCGCCGGTAAGCGCGTCCTGATCGTCGGTGTCGCCAGCAAACTGTCCATCGCATCCGGCATCGCTGCCGCCATGCATCGCGAGGGTGCTGAACTTGCCTTCACCTACCAGAACGAAAAGCTCAAGGGCCGCGTCGAAGAATTCGCCGCCGGCTGGGGCTCCAGCGCCGATCTGTGCTTCCCTTGCGACGTGGCCAGCGATGCTGAAATCGCTTCGGTCTTCGAAGCCCTGAGCAAAAAATGGGACGGCCTGGACGTGATCGTTCACTCCGTCGGCTTCGCCCCTGGCGACCAGCTCGATGGCGACTTCACCCAAGCCACCACCCGCGAAGGCTTCCGCATCGCCCACGATATCAGCGCCTACAGCTTCGTGGCGCTGGCCAAGGCCGGTCGCGACATGATGAAAGGCCGCAATGGCAGCCTGCTGACCCTGTCGTACCTGGGCGCCGAGCGCACCATGCCCAACTACAACGTCATGGGCATGGCCAAGGCTTCGCTGGAAGCCGGCGTGCGCTACCTGGCCGGTTCCCTGGGCCCGGAAGGCACTCGCGTCAACGCCGTATCGGCGGGTCCGATCCGTACCCTGGCAGCGTCGGGCATCAAGAACTTCCGCAAGATGCTCTCGGCCAACCAGGCGCAGACCCCTCTGCGCCGCAACGTCACCATCGACGAAGTCGGCAACGCCGGCGCGTTCCTGTGCTCCGACCTGGCGTCGGGCATCAGTGGCGAAATCATGTACGTGGACGGCGGTTTCAACACCACCGCCATGGGTGATATCGAAGAGTAAGTCGTCAGGCTGCACTCGATCGAAGAAGACGCCGCTCACCTCGAGCGGCGTTTTTTTACCTGAGATTCAGAAATCTCCGTAGGAGCGGTCTTCGGCCGCGAAAGAGATACCGTGGTTACCCTGACACACCGCAGCGCCCCTTCGCGGCCACAGACCGCTCCCACAGGTCCGCGTGAAGACCTGTGAGGTTCCAGGCTTTGTAGGAGCGGTCATCGGCCGCGAAAGGGATACCGTGATCACCCTGACACACCGCGGCGCCCCTTCGCGGCCACAGACCGCTCCCACAGGTCCGCGTGGAGACCTGTGAGGTTCCAGGCTTTGTGGGAGCGGTCATCGGCCGCGAAAGAGCGCCGCCGATGCCTGGACAAACAAAAGGCCGCTTGCGCGGCCTTTCGTTCATGCATCCATCACCTCAATACTTGGTGATGTCCGCCTTGGTTTCCAGCAACTTGCGGTACGCAGCGAAGTCCTGCTGCCCCATACGCGACGCCAGGAACCGGCGATACTGGGTCTTCTCTTCATCGCTCGGTGCTGCAGCTTCGTTCACGCCGTCCAGGCGCAGAATCACGAAGCTGCCATCCTTGAGCGACACACTCGTAAACTCTGGCTTCTCCTTGGCTTGCGGCTTGGGCATGCGGAACAGCGCCTGCAGCTCGGCCGGCTCGATGCCGTCCTGGCCGCGAGTGACCGCCTCCAGCACTTTCCACGACTGCCCATCCTGACGGGCAGCCAGCGGCACCTTGCCGTCACGCAGACCGGCCAGCAGTGCTTCGCCCTTGGCCTTCACCTGGGCTGCAGCGTGCTGCTTGGCCAGCTCTGTACGGATCGGCCCGGATACGGCTTCCAGCGGCAGCTGAGCAGGCTTGCGATGCTCCTTCACACGCACCACGACCATGGTTTCCGGATCCAGCTCGAGCGCGGCGCTGTTGGAACCTTCTTCCAGCACTTCCGGGCTGAATGCAGCCTGGACCACGGCGCGACTGGCAGTGACGCCCTGGCTGCCGCCGTCCCTGCCGAATGGCTCGGAGGTCTGCACCTTGAGTCCCAGCTCCTGAGCAGGCTGCCCGAGGTCGGAGGCTTCGAATGCCGAGTCTTCCAATTGCTTGGTGGCGGTCACGAAACGCTGCTCCACTTCCTGAGTCTTCAGGTCGCTGGTCAGCTTGGCCTTGAGGCTGGCAAACGTCGGTACGTCCGGCGCCTGCACGTCTTCAAGCTTGATCAGGTGCCAGCCGAAATCGGTGCGCACCGGCGCCGACACCTGGCCCTTGCTCAAGGCATTGAGCGCCGTTTCGAACGCCGGGTCGTACACGCCATTGCCGGCGAAGCCGAGATCGCCGCCATTGTTAGCCGAGCCTGGGTCCTGGGAGACTTCCTTGGCCAGCTTGGCAAAGTCCTCGCCCTTTTCCAGGCGCGCCTGGACTTCCTCGATCTTGGCCTTGGCCTGCGCGTCATCGAGCTTGTCGTTGACTTCGATCAGAATGTGCGCGGCACGGCGCTGTTCTGACAGGTTGGCGATCTCTTTCTGGTAGGCGTCCTGGAGATCCTCGTCCTTCACGTTGATCTGGTCGAAGAACGAAGACTTCTTCAGTTCGACATAGTCGATGACCACCTGATCGGGGCTCATGAACTCCTTGGCGTGTTCGTCGTAGTGCGCCTTGATCTCCTCGTTGGTGACCTTGGTCGCCGACGGGTCAGCCTTGAAGGTCAACGAAGCGAAATCGCGGGTCTGCTTCTCGAGACGGGCGAAGGCGGCAACCTGCTCGTCGGTCACGAAGCTGCTGCCTGCCAGGCCGGCACGCAGCTGGCTGATGAGCATCTCTTCGGAGAGCATCTGGCGGAACTGCAAGCGACCATAGCCCATCTGGCGGATGACCTGGTCGAAACGTTCGGCGCTGAACTTGCCGTCGACCTGGAATTCAGGTGTCTGCAGCATGATCTGGTCGAGCGCGCCCTCGGAGAAGGCGAACTTGGCGTCATGGGCGCCTTGCAGCAGCAACTTGCGGTCGATCAGACCCTTGAGGGCCGCTTCGCGCAGCATCTTGTCGTCGAGCAGGGCCGGATCGAAATCCTTGCCCAGCTGTTGCATCAGCTGGCGACGTTGCATCTCGGTGGCCTGGCTGAGTTCGTTCAAGGTGATCTCGTCACCGTTGACCTTTGCAGCGTCCTGGCTATGGCTGGCGGCCTGGAAGATCGCGTCGAAACCGGTAAGCGCCATCAATACGATGATCAAACCGATGATGGTCTTGGCAATCCAGCCCTGGGAGTTATCCCTGATGTTCTGCAGCATGCATCCCCCGAAAACGGTCGTACAGATAGAGCGACCGCGGAGAGTAATAGGAATCCGGATAGAAGAAAGGCGCATCCGAGGATGCGCCTTCTCGTAACTCGCGGAGCTTGCTCAGCTCCACTCCTGTTGCCGGCATGGCCTGGCAGCAGGTAGCAAAGGCGTGGCCGAAGCTTAGTTGACAGCTTCTTTCAGGGCTTTACCGGCTTTGAAGCTGGGCTTCTTGGCAGCCGCGATTTCCAGCGCCTTGCCGGTTTGCGGGTTGCGACCGGTGCGCGCCGGGCGATCAGTCACGGAGAACGTACCGAAACCTACCAACACAACCGAATCACCGGATTTCAGGGCGCCCGTCACGGATTCGATCACGGCGTCCAGCGCCTTGCCAGCTGTAGCCTTGGAGATATCAGCAGATGCGGCGATTGCGTCAATCAGTTCCGACTTGTTCACTATAAGTCCCCTTATATCGATATTTTGAGTTGTTTCTAAGTATGTGGTGAAACGTGCGCCGGGTGGCTGTCAAGACAGCAAGTGCCGCTTTATAACAAGGGCTCTAAAAAACTGTCAAGAAAGCCACCCAGTCAAATCAAGGCTCAATGCGTGCTGATTCGTTCCTTGGAATCCGTATCGCGTTTCTCATCCTTGGCGACAATCTCGGGAGCCACATCGGGCAAGGGCTCAGGCGCGTATTGCAGCGCAATTTGCAGGACTTCGTCAATCCATTTAACAGGTTTAATCTGCAGATCCTGCTTGATATTGTCGGGAATTTCCTTGAGATCGCGCACGTTTTCTTCAGGGATGATTACAGTCTTGATTCCACCACGATGTGCCGCCAGCAACTTCTCTTTGAGGCCACCGATGGCCAATACCTGACCACGCAAGGTGATCTCGCCGGTCATGGCGACATCGGCGCGCACCGGAATCTTGGTCAGGGCCGAGACCAGCGCAGTGCACATGCCAACACCGGCACTCGGGCCATCCTTGGGCGTAGCGCCTTCAGGCATGTGGATGTGCGTGTCGTGCTTCTCGTGGAAGTCCGGCGCAATACCCAGGCTCTTGGCGCGGCTGCGTACCACCGTCTGCGCCGCGGTGATGGACTCGACCATCACATCGCCCAGCGAACCGGTCTTGATCAACTGGCCCTTGCCCGGGATCACGGCAGCCTCGATGGTCAGCAACTCGCCGCCCACCTGGGTCCAGGCAAGGCCGGTGACCTGCCCCACCTGGTCCTGCTGCTCGGCCAGGCCATAGCGGAACTTGCGCACGCCCAGCAGGTGCTCCAGCGACTCGGCGGTGACCTTGACCGTGAATTTCTTCAGGTGGGCATGTTCCTTCACCACCTTGCGGCAGATCTTGGCGATCTGACGCTCCAGACCTCGCACACCCGCTTCTCGGGTGTAGTAGCGAATGATGTCGCGGATCGCCTCGACGTCGATCTCGACTTCGGTCTTTTTCAAGCCGTTGGCTTCGATCTGCTTGGGCGACAGGTACTTGATCGCGATGTTGATCTTCTCGTCTTCGGTATAGCCCGGCAGACGGATGACTTCCATCCGGTCGAGCAGCGCCGGCGGAATGTTCATCGAGTTCGAGGTGCAGAGGAACATCACGTCGGAAAGGTCGTAGTCGACTTCCAGGTAGTGATCGTTGAAATTATGGTTCTGCTCCGGGTCCAGCACCTCCAGCAACGCCGAGGCCGGATCGCCGCGCATGTCGCTGCCCATCTTGTCGATCTCGTCGAGCAGGAACAGCGGATTGCGCACGCCCACCTTGGTCATCTTCTGAATCAAACGGCCGGGCATCGAGCCGATGTAGGTGCGACGGTGACCACGAATCTCGGCCTCGTCACGCACTCCACCCAGGGCCATGCGCACGAACTTGCGGTTGGTGGCATGGGCGATGGATTCGGCCAGCGACGTCTTGCCCACACCGGGCGGCCCCACCAGGCACAGCACCGGCCCACGGATCTTCTTCACCCGCTTCTGCACGGCGAGGTATTCAAGGATACGTTCCTTGACCTCTTCCAGACCGTAGTGATCGGCATCGAGGATGCTTTCGGCGCGTGCCAGGTCCAGGCGCACCTTGCTCTGCGCCTGCCAGGGCACCTGCACCAGCCAGTCGATGTAAGTCCGCACCACGGTCGCTTCTGCAGACATCGGCGACATCTGCTTGAGTTTGTTCAGCTCGGCCGTGGCCTTGGCCAGGGCGTCCTTGGGAAGGCCTGCAGCGTCGATGCGCTTTTTCAGCTCCTCGACTTCGTTGTGCCCTTCCTCGCCATCGCCCAGCTCTTTCTGAATGGCCTTCATCTGCTCATTCAGATAGTACTCGCGCTGACTGCGCTCCATCTGCTTCTTGACCCGCCCGCGAATGCGCTTCTCGACCTGCAGCAAATCGATCTCGGCATCCAGCAGTGCCAGTACGTGTTCGACACGCGCCGGCAACTCGATGATCTCGAGGATCTCCTGCTTCTGTTCGATTTTCAGCGCCATGTGCGCGGCCATGGTGTCGACCAGGCGGCCAGGCTCATCGATGCTGTTGAGCGAGGACAGCACCTCGGCCGGGACCTTCTTGCCCAGCTGCACGTACTGTTCGAACTGACCGAGCAGCGTGCGCACGAACACTTCGGACTCGCGATCGGGCGCATCGACCTCGTCGATCAACTGCACTTCGGCGCGAACGTGGCCATTGATTTCCAGGAACTGTTCGACGCTGCCGCGTTGCTCGCCTTCGACCAGCACCTTGACGGTGCCATCGGGCAGCTTGAGCAGCTGCAGCACGGTGGCAACGGTACCCACACGGTACAGGGCGTCCTCACCTGGATCATCATCGGCGGGATTCTTCTGCGCGAGCAAAAGGATCTGCTTTTCGCCAGACATCGCCGCCTCGAGGGCCTCGATGGACTTCTCACGACCCACAAACAGCGGGATAACCATATGCGGATAGACGACGACATCACGCAATGGCAGGAGAGGCAATTCGATGGTTGTCTTCATGATTTCGCCTCTACAGCGGCCCCGAAGGCCGTAAACAGATGGAATTGAGCATGCCTTCAATGTGGGGGCTCGCCCCGCAAAAAACAAGTTCACTGTCTGAAAAACGAAAGGGGCCCGTAGGCCCCTTCCTTGTTTCAGCTCAGATTGTCGATCAGGCGTCGGGTGCAGCCTTCGCCGGCGGCTCGCTGTTTTCGTAGATCAACAGCGGCTTGGACGTCCCTTCGATCACGCTCTCATCGATGACCACTTTGCTTACATCGGTCTGCGAAGGAATCTCGTACATGGTGTCGAGCAGAACGCCTTCGAGGATCGAGCGCAGGCCTCGCGCACCGGTCTTGCGCTCGAGCGCACGACGGGCAACTGACTTCAAGGCGTCGCTGCGGAACTCGAGATCCACACCTTCCATTTCGAACAACTTGCCGTACTGCTTGGTCAGCGCGTTCTTCGGTTCGGTAAGGATCTGGATCAGCGCCGCTTCGTCCAATTCGTCCAGCGTTGCCAGAACCGGCAGACGACCGACAAACTCAGGGATTAGACCGAACTTGACCAGATCGTCCGGTTCGACCTCACGCAGCGACTCGCCAACTTTCTTGCCTTCCTGCTTGCTGCGCACCTGGGCACCGAAACCGATACCGCCCTGGGTGGAGCGATTCTGGATGACTTTTTCCAGGCCGGAGAATGCACCGCCGCAAATGAACAGGATATTGCGCGTATCGACCTGCAGAAACTCCTGCTGAGGATGCTTGCGACCACCCTGCGGCGGTACCGAGGCAACGGTGCCCTCGATCAGCTTCAACAGCGCCTGCTGCACGCCTTCGCCCGAAACGTCACGGGTGATGGACGGGTTGTCCGACTTGCGCGAAATCTTGTCGATTTCGTCGATGTAGACGATGCCCATCTGGGCTTTCTCTACGTCGTAGTCGCACTTCTGCAGCAGTTTCTGAATGATGTTCTCGACGTCCTCACCCACGTAACCGGCTTCGGTCAGGGTGGTGGCGTCGGCGATGGTGAACGGAACGTTGAGCAGGCGAGCCAGTGTTTCAGCCAGCAAGGTCTTGCCCGAACCGGTCGGGCCGATCAGCAGGATGTTGCTTTTGCCGAGCTCGACGTCGTCGTTCTTCTTGTCACGTTGGTTCAAGCGCTTGTAGTGGTTGTACACCGCTACCGCAAGAACCTTCTTCGCGCGCTCCTGGCCAATCACGTACTGATCCAGGATGCCGCTTATTTCTTTGGGCGAGGGCAATTTATGCGCGCTGCTCTCGGCCTGGGCTTCCTGCACCTCCTCGCGGATGATGTCGTTGCACAGGTCGACGCACTCGTCGCAGATAAAGACCGAGGGGCCGGCAATCAATTTGCGCACTTCATGCTGGCTTTTGCCACAGAAGGAGCAATAGAGCAGCTTGTTGCCGTTGTCCTCGCCGTTGCGGGTGTCAGTCATTCGATCGATCCAAATCCGATAGGCTTGCAACACAAGATGAAGGCTATTGCGGGCTTTTTCAAGCCCGCAGGTGGCTGACATGGCCACCACCCCCATCTGGCTGCTTAGGCGGGCAAGTTGCGCTTGGACATCACAGAGTCGATCAGACCGTAATCGACCGCACGCTCGGCGCTCATGAAATTGTCGCGGTTGGTGTCCTTCTCGATGGTCTCGATGCTCTGGCCGGTGTGGTGCGCCAGCAGCGAATTGAGACGCTCGCGAATGAACAGGATTTCCTTGGCATGGATTTCGATGTCCGAAGCCTGACCCTGGAAACCGCCCAACGGCTGGTGAATCATCATGCGCGAATTGGGCAGGCAGTGACGCTTGCCCGCGGCGCCACCGGCCAGCAGGAAGGCGCCCATGCTGCAGGCCTGGCCAATGCAGGTGGTGGACACGTCCGGCTTGATGAACTGCATGGTGTCGTAGATCGACATGCCGGCCGTCACCGAACCGCCTGGCGAGTTGATGTAGAGATGGATGTCCTTGTCCGGGTTTTCCGCCTCAAGGAACAGCAACTGCGCGGCGACCAGGTTGGCCATGTAGTCTTCCACAGGGCCGATCAGGAAGATCACTCGTTCCTTGAGCAGGCGCGAGTAGATATCGTACGCACGTTCGCCACGAGCCGATTGCTCGATAACCATCGGGACCAGGCCGCCTGCGGCCTGGATGTCAGAGCTCTGCTGAATATAAGAATTGCGGGACATGTCTCGCACTCACTCCCAAATAGTCATGTCTTGAATACGCATAAGCCAGCGCGAAGGCTGGCTTATGGTGTTTTCGAACCTCAGAGAACGATCACTCGGCTTGTGCTGCTTCCGCCGGCTTGACCGCTTCTTCGTAAGAGACCGACTTGTCGGTCACCTTGGCTTTCTGCAGAACAGTATCCACAACTTGTTCTTCCAGCACAACCGAACGGACTTCGTTCAGCTGCTCTTCATTTTTGTAGTACCACGATACAACTTGCTCAGGCTCCTGGTAGGCCGAGGCCATTTCCTGGATCAGCTCGCGCACGCGTGCTTCGTCCGGCTTGAGCTCGTTCTGCTTGACCACTTCGGCAACGATCAGACCCAGTACGACGCGGCGCTTGGCCTGCTCGGTGAACAGCTCGGCCGGCAATTGGTCAGGCTTGATGTTGCCACCGAACTGCTGCACGGCTTGAACGCGCAGACGGTCGACTTCGTTGTCGAGCAGCGCCTTGGGCACTTCGATCGGGTTGGTCGACACCAGACCGTCCATGACCTGATTCTTGATCTTGGCCTTGATTGCCTGACGCAGCTCGCGCTCCATGTTCTTGCGAACTTCGGTACGGAAGCCGTCGAGACCGGTTTCCTTGATGCCGAACTGGCCGAAGAACTCTTCGTTCAGCTCTGGCAGCTTGGCTTCGGAAACACTGTTGACGGTGACGGTGAACTCGGCGGCCTTGCCGGCCAGCTCGAGGTTCTGGTAGTCCTCGGGGAAGCTCAGGTTCAAGACCTTCTCTTCACCGGCCTTGGCGCCAACCAGGCCATCTTCGAAACCGGGGATCATGCGGCCCGAACCCAATACCAGCTGGGTACCGCTGGCCGAGCCACCGGAGAACTCTTCGCCTTCGATCTTGCCGACGAAGTCGATGTTCAGCTGGTCTTCGGTCTGCGCGGCGCGATCGGTCTGCTCGTAACGTACGTTCTGCTTGCGCAGCACTTCGAGCATGTTGTCCAGGTCGCTGTCGGCAACGTCGGCGCTCAGGCGCTCGACCTCGATGCTGTCGAACGCGCCGACTTCGAACTCGGGGAACACTTCGAAGGTGGCGATGTATTCCAGGTCCTTGCCCTTTTCGAACACTTTTGGCTCGACGGCGGGTGCGCCGGCTGGGTTGAGCTTCTGCTCGACCACGGCTTCATAGAAGGAAGCCTGGATGACGTTGCCCAGGGCTTCCTGGCGCGCGTCAGCCTCGTAGCGCTGACGGATGACGCTCATAGGCACCTTGCCTGGACGGAAGCCCGGGATCTTGGCGTTACGGGCGGTCTGTTGCAGACGCTTGTTGACTTCGGCCTCGATGCGCTCGGCGGGAACGCCGATGGTCATACGGCGCTCGAGAGCGGAAGTGTTTTCAACAGAAACTTGCATGGATTTTCCTCGTTGCACAGACGTTAGCCGGCCATTTCCGACCCCAGATCAAGGGCAAGCATTCTAGAGGCTCGAACTCAAGAAGTCACCCTATGCACAGGGTTGCGCACAAAGTCGCTGCAGAAACCGTCAAACGGCAGCAAAACAAGGCCGGCCGAGACCTGTAAATGCCCTTGCGGACAAGTTTTGCAAGATAATCTCCGGCTCACTGGTATCCTATGCAGAGGATAAAGCCATTACCTTGCACGTCCATGTGGAGATCTCGGCCATTCTCTCGCTTCCCGAAGCAACCCCTATTCTTGCAGGACCCTCATGGCCATAAGCCCTGACACGCCGGTTTCCCTCGCCAACTGCGAGGACGAGCCCATTCACCGGCCCGGCGCCATTCAGCCCCACGGCGCGCTCATCGCCCTGGACGGCGAAGGTCGCGTGCTGACCCGTAGCGCCAACCTGATGGCCGTCACCGGACTGGATGTACTGCCGGGCACTACCCCGAACAACGAACTGCTGGGCGCCGATGTCCTGGCGTTGATCGCCGAGGGCCTCGCCAGCAGCGATCACTGGGCGAACAGCGTGGAGAGCGTGCTGCTTGGCCGACTGTTCGACGTGGTTGCCCATCGTCATCTGCAGGTGCTGTACCTGGAGTTCGAACCGCGACGCACCGCCAGCGGTTCGTTCAGCCAGTTCGCCTTGTACGCGCAGCGCATCATCAGCCAGATGCAGAACCGTCACGATATCGACGCGTTACTGAGCCGCGTGACTGCGGAGATCCGCAACATGACGGGTTTCGACCGGGTCATGGCCTACCGCTTTCGACCCGACCTGTCTGGCGAAGTCATCGCCGAGGCCCACCGCGAAGATCTGGAGAGCTACCTGGGTCAGCGCTACCCGGCATCGGACATCCCTGCCCAGGCACGCCTGCTCTATATACTCAATCCGATTCGCCTGATCGCCGACGTGGCCTACGCACCAGCGCCGTTGACGCCGTCGGTCGATCCACGGACCGGCCAACCGTTCGACCTCAGCTTCAGCACCCTGCGCAGCGTCTCGCCGATTCACTGCGAATACCTCACCAATATGGGTGTACGCGCATCGATGAGCGTGTCGATCGTCGTCGGCGGCAAGCTGTGGGGGCTGTTTTCCTGCCATCACATGACGCCCAAGACGATGGCGCATCCGTTGCGCATGTCTTTCCAGGTCATCTCGCAGGTGTGCAGCGCGCTGGTCGAGCGGCTCGAGCACAACCTTGCCACCCAGACCCTGAAACAGGCCAGCGACCAGCAGCAGACCCTCATGACCCTGGCCCGCGACTCCGAAGACCTGGTCAGTGCATTGGCGGGCGAGCCGGACAACATTGCCGCCCTGATACCCTGCGATGGCGCTGCGGTGATCATGTCGGGGCGCACCCAGAGCATCGGCGGGCACTTCGACCCGCTGTGCCGCCAGGTGCTGGAACACATCGAGCAGGACCCGAACCTCGAGGTCTTCCACACCGAAAATTGGCAGGGTTCGGATAGCGAGCGCAATACCAGTGGCTACTGCGGCATTCTGGCGGTCCGTTTCCATCGCCAGGAATCGGGCTGGGTAATGTGGCTGCGCAAGGAAGAAATCAACAATGTGCGCTGGGGCGGCAAGCCGGAGAAGATCGTCAAGGTCGGGCCGTCCGGAGCACGGCTGACCCCCCGAGGCTCGTTCGAGGCCTGGGAAGAAGTGGTGCGCGGACGCTCGGCCAGCTGGAGCGATACCGACATCACCATCGCCGAGAAGCTGCGACGCGATCTGGTCGAATTGTGCCTGAGCCGCGCCAGCGAGATCGATGGCATGCGTCAGCGCCTGATCGCCATGCTCGGTCATGACCTGCGCAATCCCCTGCAATCCATCTCCATGGCCGCGGCAATGCTGTCCTCGAGCGAGACACGCGACACCGAGCTGCGCAAGCACATCAGCCACTCCAGTGGCCGCATGGAACGCCTGATCAGCCAGATCCTGGAGATGAGCCGCCTGCAGTCCGGCCTCGGCATCATGGTCAATCGGGTTGAAACCGATCTGTCGGCGCTGGTCGAAAGCATCGTCGATGAGACAGCGGTGGCTTTCCCTGGCCTGACCATCGAGGCGCGCATCCAGCCGGATGTGCGCGCCATGGTCGATCCGGACCGCTACGCGCAGGTCATCACCAACCTGCTGGGCAACGCCCGCTACCATGGCACGCCGGATACGCCAGTACTGATCAGCTTGAGCACGGAGCAAAACAGCACTCGGTTGTCGGTCCTCAACCAGACCATCCCGGTGCCCCCCGAGCGCCTGTCGACTTTGTTCCAGCCGTTCAAGCCGCACAGCAGTGAAAACCTGCGCAACAAGAACGGCCTGGGGATCGGGCTGTACATTTCTCAGGCCATCGCGGTTGCGCACAGTGGCAGCCTGAGCGTCGAGCAGAACGGCAATGTCATCACCTTCAGCATGGTCCAGCCCGTGGAGGCGTGAATCGCCGACTGAAACGCAGACACGAAAAAGCCGCCCGTAAGCGGCTTTCACGTTGCGCAGCAGGCCGAGGCCTGGCTGTACTTGTTGGTGCGGACGAAGAGACTCGAACTCTTACACCTTGCGGCGCTGGAACCTAAATCCAGTGTGTCTACCAATTCCACCACGTCCGCGTGTAGCTTTTAAAGCAAAGGCGCCGGATCGGTAAGAATCGGGCGCCTTTCGGAATATGGGGTGGACGATGGGGATCGAACCCACGACAACAGGAGTCACAATCCTGTGCTCTACCAACTGAGCTACGCCCACCATATTGCGTTTACTGCGTTACTTGTGCCAAAGCTGCCTAATGGCGCACCCGGCAGGACTCGAACCTGCGACCATCCGCTTAGAAGGCGGATGCTCTATCCAGCTGAGCTACGGGCGCCTTTGAGTCTGTAGTCCTTGCAGATTACAAATCCAGAGCTTCAGTCGGTGATGACAAACAAGCCTTGAAACTGCCTGTTTTGCTCTACCTTCTTCACCAGTGCTAGGCCCTGCCCGACAAGTGCGACGAATGTTATAGGCGAGCCTTGGGGTCGTCAACTCTTTTTTGAAAAAAATTCATTTAATTAAAGGGCTTAGGAGGTTTTGCGAAGCAAGCGCCTTTGCCCTGGGCGTGCGACATGCGAGAATGCGCGCACATTTTCATTCCTTTTCGATGGTTAATCACGCGTCATGACTGCACAACTTATCGACGGCAAGACGATCGCCGCCAACCTGCGCCGGCAGATCGCTCATCAGGTTGCCGAGCGTCGTCGGCAAGGCCTGCGCACGCCAGGCCTCGCGGTGATTCTGGTGGGTACCGACCCCGCTTCCCAGGTCTATGTTTCGCACAAGCGCAAGGACTGCGAGGAAGTCGGTTTCGTTTCCCGGGCCTTCGACCTGCCGAGCACCACCTCCCAGCTCGAACTCGAGACGCTGATCGACACGCTTAACGCCGACACCGAGATCGACGGCATCCTGTTGCAGTTGCCGCTGCCCGAGCACCTGGACGCCTCGCTGCTGCTCGAGCGCATCCGCCCCGACAAAGACGTCGATGGTTTCCATCCTTATAACGTAGGCCGCCTGGCCCAGCGCATTCCCTTGCTGCGTCCGTGTACGCCCAAGGGCATCATGGCCCTGCTGGAAAGTACCGGCCAGGATCTGTATGGCATGGACGCGGTAGTGGTCGGCGCTTCCAATATCGTCGGCCGGCCGATGGCCATGGAGTTGCTGCTGGCAGGCTGCACCGTGACCGTGACCCATCGGTTCACCAAGGACCTGGCGGGCCACGTGGGCCGTGCCGACCTGGTTGTGGTTGCTGCGGGCAAGCCAGGGCTGGTGAAGGGCGAATGGATCAAGGAAGGTGCGATCGTGATCGACGTGGGCATCAACCGTCAGGACGATGGCAAGCTGGTCGGCGACGTGGTGTATGAAACCGCCCTGCCCCGGGCCGGCTGGATCACCCCGGTGCCAGGCGGCGTAGGTCCGATGACCCGCGCCTGCCTGCTGGAAAACACCTTGTATGCAGCAGAGACGCTGCACCGGTGATGTAAACCCTCATACGCGCTGTATCTGATGCACCGCAGCGCGGCTTTCGCGGCCGATGACCGCTCCTACGGCTACTTTCTTGCGTCCTCCCACGACTTGACCAGCTCGGCGTAGCCCACGGTCTGACCCTGGGGCTTTTCGTTGGCCAGTTTGGGCTTGGGTGCGCCGGGTTGGTCGAACCAGTACTGGGCGTCGCGCTCGGGGTTCATCTTCGGCCCGCACACGGGTTGCACCTTGCTGCGTTCCAGGCGCGTCATGATCGCGTCCTGGTCCTTGGCCAGTCCATCGAGCGCTTGCTGTGGGGTCTTCTCGCCGCTGGCCGCCTCGGAAATGTGGCTCCACCACAACTGCGCCAGACGCGGATAGTCAGGCACGTTGGTGCCGGTCGGGGTCCACTGCACGCGAGCGGGGCTGCGGTAGAATTCCACCAGGCCACCCAGCTTTGGCGCCAGATCGGTCATGGCCTGGGAATTGATGTCCGATTCGCGAATCGGCGTCAGGCCGACGATGGTCTTTTTCAGCGACACCGTCTTCGACGTCACGAACTGCGCGTACAGCCAGGCTGCCAGGCGTTGCTTCTCGGGCGTCGACTTGAGGAAGGTCCAGGCGCCGGTGTCCTGATACCCCAGCTTCATGCCCTCCTCCCAGTACGGGCCCTTGGGCGAAGGCGCCATGCGCCATTTCGGCGTGCCATCGCCATTCATCACCGGCAGGCCAGGCTTGGTCATGTCGGCAGTGAACGCGGTGTACCAGAAAATCTGCTGGGCGATGTTGCCCTGGGCCGGTACCGGGCCGGATTCGGAGAAGGTCATGCCCTGAGCTTCGGGCGGTGCGTAGGCACGCATCCAGTCGACGTATTTCTGTGTCGCATAGACCGCCGCCGGGCCGTTGGTATCGCCGCCACGGGTCACGCTGGAACCCACCGGATGGCAGTCCTCCACGCGAATCCCCCACTCGTCCACCGGCAAGCCGTTGGGCAGGCCCTTGTCGCCACCGCCAGCCATGGAGAACCAGGCATCGGTGAAACGCCAACCCAGCGAGGGGTCTTTCTTGCCGTAGTCCATGTGCCCGTAGATGCGTTTGCCGTCGATCTCCTTGACGTCCTCGGAGAAGAACTTGGCGATGTCTTCGTAGGCCGACCAGTTGACCGGGACACCCAGCTCGTAGCCGTAGATTTCCTTGAATTTCTTCTTCAACTCGGGGCGTTCGAACCAGTCGGCACGGAACCAGTACAGGTTGGCGAATTGCTGGTCGGGTAGTTGATAGACCTTGCCGTCGGGCGCGGTGGTGAATGAGATACCGATGAAATCCTTGAGGTCGAGGGTCGGCGAGGTGGCCTTCTTGCCCTCGGGACTGGCCATCATGTCGGTGATCGATTCGCTCTTGCCGTAGCGAAAGTGGGTACCGATCAGATCCGAGTCGTTGACCCAGCCATCGTAGATGTTCTTGTCCGACTGCATCTGCGTCTGCAGCTTCTCGACCACATCGCCTTCCTGCAACAGATCATGGGTCAGCTTTATCCCGGTGATCTCGCTGAACGCCTTGGCCAGGGTCTTGGCTTCGTATTCATGGGTGGTGAGCGTTTCGGACACCACATTGATGCTCATGCCGCGGAACGGCTTGGCTGCCTCGATGAACCACTGCATCTCCGCCATCTGCTGCTCGGGTGTGAGGGTGGAGGGCTTGAATTCGGCCCCCACCCATTTCTTCGCCGCGTCTTCGTAGGCATCCGCCCATGCCGCAGCGCTCAGACCGGCGCACGCCAGCGCGGTCGCCAGGGCAATGCTATGTCGCAGTTTGTTGTTGTTCTTGTACATAGTGACCTCCTGTTTGGAATTTTTGCGTTGCGCAGATCCGCATGGCTCAGCCCCAACGCACTACCGCCAGCAACCACACCAGGGACAGCGCCGAGGCAACCCAGATGCTCCAGTCGGTAACGCCGATCACCAGCAGGTGCAGGTAGGCGCTACCGAGAAGACCGATGAACAACCGATCGCCGCGAGTGGTCGCGATCGGCAGGAACCCGCGCCGCTCGGTGCAGGGCGAGCGCAATTCGTAGAACGTCATGCCAGCGAGCAACAGCGCGATAGCGCCGAAGAACAGGGCAGTCGGTAGAGTCCAGGCCATCCACTCCATCACAGGCTCCTCATACGCGGCCCAGGGCGAAGCCCTTGGCCACATGGTTGCGAACGAACCAGATCACCAGCATGCCGGGCACGATGGTCAGCACGCCGGCCGCAGCCAGCACACCCCAGTCGATGCCCGAGGCTGAAACGGTACGGGTCATCACCGCCGCGATCGGCTTGGCATTGACCGAAGTCAGGGTGCGCGCCAGGAGCAATTCCACCCACGAGAACATGAAGCAGAAGAAGGCCGTGACACCGATCCCCGAGCCAATCAGCGGCATGAAGATCTTCACGAAGAATTTCGGAAAGCTGTAGCCATCGATGTAGGCGGTTTCGTCGATCTCCTTCGGCACGCCGGACATGAAGCCTTCGAGAATCCACACCGCCAGCGGTACGTTGAACAGGCAGTGCGCAAGCGCGACGGCGATGTGCGTGTCGAACAGGCCGATGGATGAGTACAGCTGGAAGAATGGCAGCAGGAACACCGCGGGCGGCGCCATGCGGTTGGTCAGCAGCCAGAAGAACAGGTGCTTGTCACCCAAGAAGCGGTAGCGCGAGAAGGCGTACGCGGCCGGCAGCGCGACACTGAGCGAGATCAGCGTATTGAGGCTCACGTAGTACAGCGAATTGATGTAGCCGGTGTACCAACTGGGGTCGGTGAAGATCACCCGGTAGTTGGCCAGGGTGAAATCATGGGGGAACAAGGTCAGCCCGCCGAGGATTTCGCCGTTGCTCTTGAACGACATGTTCAGCAACCAGTAGATGGGCACCAGCAAAAACAGGATGTACAGCAGCAGGGGGATCAGTTTGCGCTTGCTCATGGCTGCCTCAACCTTGCTTGTCGTTGTGGGTCATGGCGGTATAGAACAGCCACGACACCAGCAGGATGATCAGGAAGTACACCAGCGAGAAGGCCGCGGCCGGGCCCAGGTCGAACTGACCCACGGCCATCTGCGTCAAGGTCTGGCTGAGGAACGTGGTGGCATTGCCCGGCCCGCCACCGGTCAGCACGAAGGGTTCGGTGTAGATCATGAAGCTGTCCATGAAGCGCAGCATGACCGCGATCAACAGCACGCTTTTCATCTTCGGCAACTGGATGTGCCGGAACACCGCCCAGTTCGAGGCGCGGTCGATACGCGCAGCCTGGTAGTACACGTCTGGAATGGCGCGCAGGCCTGAATAGCACAGCAGCGCCACCAGCGAAGTCCAGTGCCACACATCCATGACCAGCACCGTGACCCAGGCGTCCACAGTGTTGGACGCGTAGTTGTAGCTGATGCCCATGGCATTGAGCGTGTAGCCCAGCAAGCCGATGTCGGCGCGGCCGAAGATCTGCCAGATGGTGCCCACCACGTTCCACGGAATCAGCAGCGGAATGGCCATGACGATCAGGCACAGCGACGACCAGCGGCCCTTGGCCGGCATGGTCAGGGCGATGGCGATGCCCAGCGGTATCTCGATCAGCAGCACGCAGCCCGAATAGATGAACTGGCGCAGCAGCGAATCGTGCAGGCGTGGGTCCTGGAGGACCTGGCGGTACCAGTCGGCGCCGACGAAGTAGCGGCTGGACTGGTCGAAGATGTCCTGCACCGAATAGTTGACCACGGTCATCATCGGAATCACGGCGCTGAACGCCACCAGCAGGAACACCGGCAGCACCAGCCACCAGGCCTTGTTGTTCTGGACCTTGTTCATGGGTTCACCTCCAGCAGACGGTCATCGGCATAGACCATCAGCCACTGCGCGGGAAAACTGATGAACACCGTGCCTTCAGGCACGGTGCGGTCCTCGGGCAAGCGCACCTTGAAGGTCTGGCCGCCGAGCACCAGGGTGAGAATCTTGTAGGTGCCCAGGTCTTCCAGGTGGACCTGTTCACTGTGCAGGGCTGCCTCGAAGCCTTCGTCCCAGACCCGGATGAACTCGGGGCGGATGCCGATCTGCAGGCGTTGCCAGCCGCCCTGGGCAATGCGCGCCTGCAAGGCCTCCGACAACGGCACATGAATGCCGCCGAAGCCGACCCCGCCACGCTCGGGCTGGACATCGACGAGGTTCATGCCGGGGCTGCCGATGAAGTAGCCGACGAAGGTGTGCGCCGGTCGTTCGAACAGCTCGCGCGGGGTGCCGAACTGGACGATCTGGCCGCCGTACATGACCGCGATCTTGTCGGCGAAGGTGGATGCCTCGAGCTGATCGTGGGTGACGTAGACCATGGTGATGTTGAATTGCTCGTGGATCTGCTTGAGCTTGCGCCGCAGTTTCCATTTCAGGTGCGGGTCGATGACCGTCAGCGGCTCGTCGAAAAGGATCGCCGAGACGTCGTCGCGTACCAGGCCGCGGCCCATCGACACTTTCTGTTTTTCGTCGGCGCTGAGGTTGCGCGCCTTGCGCTGCAGCAGTCGCTGCAGGTCGAGCACTTCGGCCACTTCCTGCACCCGAGCATGAACCTGTTCCTCGGACTTGCCCTGGTTGCGCAAGGGGAATGCCAGGTTGTCGAATACCGTCATGGTGTCGTACACCACCGGAAACTGGAACACCTGGGCAATGTTGCGCTGCTCGGGCGGCAGCTCGTTGACTACCTTGCCGTCGAACAGCACCTGTCCATGGGAGGGGCTGAGCAACCCGGAAATGATGTTGAGCAAGGTCGATTTGCCGCATCCGGACGGGCCGAGCAAGGCATAGGCGCCGCCCTGCTCCCAGATGTGATCCATCTCGCGGATGGCATAGTCTTCGGGCCCCGCCGGGTGGGCGCTGTAACTGTGGGCCAGGTGCTGCAGGCGTATCTCGGCCATCAGGCAGCCCTCGCTACACGCAGGCCGGGGGCCTGGACCAGTTGTCCGTCGCGCTGGAACACGAACAGCTTGTGGGTCGGGATGTACACCGGTATGGCCGCGTCCACCGCATAGTCGTGGACGCCCGGCAGATGCAGCACGAGCGAAAAGTACTCGTTGCGCACGTGCAGGAACGTCTCCGAGCCGCTGATTTCAGCAAGCTCCACGGTTACCGCCAGTTCCAGATCGTCGTCATTGCTGGGGGTCAGGCCGATGTGGCTGGGTCGCACGCCGAAGCGGTAATCGCCATCGGAGACGCCGGACAGGTCGAGATTGCGGGCGAAGTGCACGAAGTTGGCGAAGCTGACTTCCTGACCACCGATGCGGCCTTCGATCAGGTTGATCGGCGGTTCGGAAAACAGCTCGGCCGCCAGCACCGTGGCCGGCCGGTGGTAGACATCCGGCGTCCTGCCACTCTGAATCACCCGCCCTTCGTGAAGAATGGTGGTGGTGCCGCCCAGCGCCAGGGCTTCGTTGGGTTCGGTGGTGGCGTACACGGCAATGGTATGGCGGGTCAGGAACAACTCGCGCATCTCGAAACGCAGTTCTTCGCGCAGCTTGTAGTCGAGGTTCACCAGCGGTTCGTCGAACAGGATCAGTTCGGCATCCTTGACCAGCGCGCGGGCCATGGCCGTGCGTTGCTGCTGGCCACCGGACAATTCCAGCGGGTGGCGCTTGAGGAACGGCTCGATCCGCAACATGCGTGCGGTCTGCAACACGCGCTCCTCGATCTGCTCGCGGGCCATGCCGGCCTGGCGCAGCGGCGAGGCAATGTTGTCGAAGACGGTCATGGTCGGGTAGTTGATGAACTGCTGGTAGACCATGGAGACGTTGCGCTGGCGCACCGGTTTGCCGGTCACGTCCACACCGTTCATCAACACGCGGCCCTGGTCGGGTTTGTCCAGGCCGGCCATCAGCCGCATGAGGCTGGTCTTTCCAGACAGGGTACGTCCCAGCAGGACGTTGAACGAACCGGGTTCCAGCACCAGCGACGCATTGTCGATGTACAGCTGATTTTCCACACGACGAGTGACCTGCTCGAGCACAAGGGACATGGCGGCGCCTTTTTTTATTATTGGAAGCGGTTGCGGCTTCGCATCGGTACGACTGCTGGCAAACCCAGAGCGATAACCGTGCCAATTGCCGCCAGTCGCGGCTGCAAGCGCCAGCCAAACGGTTCGAGGATTCGTGGCGACGACAGACGGGGTTCATCACTGAACAAAAATGAACGCCTGGCGCATTGACAATGAACAGCCGTGAACAACACTGCATGAACAAAAACAACAAGGCCGCGCGCCGGGATACTCGAACCATGTCCGTAGCCAATCCACTGCTTGCCCATGATCAGCTCATTCAACGCTCCTGGCTTCGCTGTCGCGAAGCGGGGCTGGAGCATCATCACGCGCCGCGTTTCGAGCCGCTGGCGCCCGATGCACTGCAACAGATGCTCGACTGTCATCAAGCCCTGCTGCACACCACCCACCGCGAAGTACTGCCCTACTACGAACACATCCTGGGCAACTCGCGGTGCCTGATTCGGCTGGCGGACGCGCAGGCGCGCGTGCTCAGATCGTGGGGAGAGCAGCCTGGCGCCATCCGCAACCACGCAGGTTTCGTTCCCGGCGCCTGCTGGCTGGAAACGTCGGCCGGAACCAATCCGATCGGCACTGCACTGGCCTGCCGCCAGGCCGTGCATGTCGAGCCCGACGAGCACTTTCTGCTTGCCAACCGTCTGATGAACGGCTCGGCGTCACCGATCTTCGACGCGCAACGGCGAATGGTCGCGGTACTGGACGTTTCCAGCGACAGTCACCTGCCGCCTTCGCACACCCTCGGGTTGGTGAAAATGATGAGCCAGACAGTCGAGAACCGCCTGATCCTCGAGGCGTTCGCCGACCGGCATTACCAATTGATCTTCAATACCGGGGTCAACAACCTCGACAGCCAGTGGGCCGGGCTGCTGGTGTTCGACGACAGCGGTCGCGTACTGGCCGCCAACCGTCGCGCCGACAGCCTGCTGGGTGTCGAGCTTCCGGGGCTGACCGTGCAGCAGGTGTTCCGACTGACGCCGCAGGCACTGCTCGACCATCCGCCGGAGCGCACGTTCGCCCTGCAGCCGCCAGGGCGCAACCGGTTGCAGTGCTTGCTCAAGAAACCGCTGGTGTGCGCAGCTCCGGCTGCAGCGCAGCGTGGCACCGACCCGCGCCTGGACAAAGCCATGCAGCAGGGTCTGCGCCTGTTGGAAAAGGACGTGCCGTTGCTGCTACGTGGCGACACCGGTACCGGCAAGGAAGTCTTGGTCAAGGCCCTGCACCTGGCCAGCAGCCGCGCGTCTTGCCCGCTGATTGCGGTCAACTGTGCGGCGATTCCCGCCGAGCTGGTCGAGTCGGAGCTGTTTGGCTACGAGCGGGGTGCCTTCACCGGGGCCAGCCAGAAAGGCAGCCCCGGGCTGGTGCGCAAAGCCGACAAGGGCATTCTGTTTCTCGACGAGATCGGCGACATGCCGTTGCCCACCCAGGCACGGCTGCTGCGCGTATTGCAGGAACGCTGCATCCAGCCGCTGGGCTGTGGCGACCCGATACCGGTCGACATTCGTCTGATTTCCGCGACCCATGAGGATCTGCGCCAGCGGGTGCAGGCCGGCCTGTTCCGCGAAGACCTCTACTACCGCCTGGCTGGCATGACCCTGCACCTGCCGACCCTGCGCGCGCGCAGCGATAAGCGCGAGCTCATCGAACAGGTGTGGGAGTCGCACCGCGAACCCCAGCAGAGCGCCGGTTTCAGTGCCCAGGTGTGGGCCGCATTCATGGCCCACCCCTGGCCTGGCAACGTGCGTCAGTTGTCTGCGGTGGTCAAGGTCGCGCTGGTATTGGCCGATGAGGAGCTGATAGGCCTGGACCATCTGCCGGAGGATTTTCTTCGCGAGGCGGGCCCTTTGCCGGCGCAGGAACAGGCCTTGCCGCGCCCGTTGCTGACCCTGGCCAAGGTCAGTGATCTGGGCGAGTTGCTGCAGGCCAGCGACGGCAACATCTCGCGACTTGCCAGGCGCCTGGGGGTCAGCCGCAATACGCTGTACAAGCGCCTGCGCGAGCAGGGACATGCCGGGCACGGCGGCCCTTCAGACCCTGCCGAAGGTCTGCGAGGGCCGGCGCAGGGTCGGGTCGAAGGGGTTCAGACGTGGGCCGATGGCAGCAGCTTCGCGCTTGAGCAACTCGACCACCGTGGGTAGACGGTCGGGGCCAAGTCGATCGCTGATGGTGGCCACGCTGAGAGCCGCCACCGCGTGGCCGTTGCGGTCGAGTATCGGCACTGCCAGGCCCGCCATGCCGGGCAGCACACCGGTGTTGCGCGCGGCATAGCCGAGCTGGCGCACGCTGTCGACTTCCGAGCGCAGCAGCACTTCGTCGTACAGGTGCAGGTCCTTGAGCCGGGGCAGGTTGTAGTGGATCACGGTTTCGCGCTCGTCTTCAGGCAGGAACGCGAGGATCGCCAGGCTGCCTTGCCCTACCCCCAGCGCAACGCGGCCTCCGATGTCGCCGGTGAAGGTGCGTATCGGGTACGGCCCTTCGCTGCGGTCCAGGCAGATGGCATCGAAACCGCTGCGCGCCAGCAGAAACAGCGAGTCACCCAACGACGCCGACAGCCGCAGCAGGCTGGGGCGCGCCAGCTCGCGCAGGTTGCTGCCATTGCCGGCGCGGGCGGCCAGGGCGAAGAACTCCAGGCTCAGCCGATAGCGTTTGCTGCGCGCATCCTGCTCGACCATGCCCTCCTCCACCAGCCCGCGCAACAGGCGGTGCGTAGTGGGTTGCGACAAGCCGATGCGCTCCGCGAGCTGAATGACACGTTCGCCCTCGGTCGGCGCTGCCGACAATCCACGCAATACGGCGAACAGCCGGGAGACACCGCCCACACCTGGCTCAGAATTCCGCTCAGTGGAATCGTTGTTCATATTTTGCTCATCCGATTTCATTGAAAGGATTAATTTAAAAATAACCACCCGCTCAGTGAAATAAGCGCTTTCGCCATCCTAGTCTTCGTCCTACTCTTCGTCCACGGGGCGAGACCAACAATAGCCGGCAGCCGACTCAGAACGAGCGCCACCCCATTGCAGGACCCCTTTCGCCTCTGCCCTCGATCAACGCACCGCACATGCGGCCGACAATGACAGGTAGAACGCAGCCATGGCCTTTCTCGAACTTCAAGCACTGTGCAAACGCTACGGACCCGTGCAGGCCGTGGTGGCGACCGACCTGAGCGTCAGCCAGGGCGAGTTCGTCTCGCTGCTCGGCCCTTCGGGTTGCGGCAAGACCACCACGCTGCAGATGATTGCCGGTTTCGTCGATGTGACCAGCGGCCGGATCGTCCTCGACGGCCGCGACATCACCCATGCCAAACCCAGCAGCCGCGGCCTTGGCGTGGTGTTCCAGAGCTACGCGCTGTTCCCGCACATGAGCGTGCGCGACAACGTGGCCTTCGGTTTGAAGATGCGCAAGGTTGGCAGCAGCGACATTCGTACCCGTGTCGACCAGGTGCTGGCGCTGGTGCGCCTGACCGTCCATGCCGAGCGTTACCCACGCGAGCTGTCCGGGGGCCAGCGTCAGCGTGTGGCCCTGGCCCGGGCGCTGGTGATCCAGCCGCCGGTGCTGCTGCTCGACGAGCCACTGTCCAACCTCGACGCGAGCCTGCGCGAGGAAATGCAGTTCGAGATTCGTCGCATCCAGTGTGAAGTCGGCATCACCACCCTGATGGTGACCCACGACCAGGCCGAAGCCTTGTCGATCAGCGACCGGGTGGTGGTGATGCAAGCCGGTCAGGTCACCCAGATCGACGAGCCCTACAAGCTCTACGAGCACCCCCGCACGCCGTTCATTTCCGGTTTCGTCGGCAAGGCCAACCTGCTGCCCGGCGAGTACGACGCGCTGGGCCAGCCGCAGGTCTTGGCACAGGCCGGGGAAGGCGAACTGATGTTGAGCCTGCGCCCGGAGAAGATCGATTTCTGCAACGCCGGTGAAGGGCGCATCCAGGGCCGTATCGTGACCCGCTATTTTCTCGGCAGCCAGTGGCTGTACCGCTTGGAAACGGTGCTCGGCGAGATCACCGTAGTGCGCCGCAACGATGGCAGCGCACCGCTGGCCACCGGCGTCACTGTCGGCCTGGACTGGCCATGCGAGCTGCTTCGAGTGCTCGATAGCGAGGCCTGCGCATGAGCCGCGGATACCTGTTGTCGGCGCCGGCGCTGGCACTGTTCGTCGGTCTGCTGATCGTCCCGCTGGGCCTGACCCTGGTGCTGTCGTTCAACCTGTTCGACTACGAACTGGGGGTCAAGAGCGACAGCTACACGCTGGCCAACTACGCCGCCCTGCTCAGCGACGGCTATTTCTACGAGATTTTCTGGCGGACCTTCTGGATCAGCGCCCTGGTGACCTTGCTGTGCGTGGTGATCGGCGTGCCGGAGGCCTACATCCTCAGCCGCATGGGCACGCCCTGGCGCTCGATCTTCCTGATCCTGATCCTGACCCCGCTGCTGATTTCGGTGGTCGTGCGTGCCTTCGGCTGGAGCCTGTTGCTGGGTGCCGATGGCTTGATCAACCAGGCTATCGCCGCCTTGGGCGGGCGGCCGCTGAAAATGCTCTATACACCGTTCGCGGTGATTCTGGCGCTGGTGCATGTGATGCTGCCGTTCATGATCATCCCGGTCTGGACCTCGCTGCAGAAGCTCGACCCGGCTGCCGAGCAAGCCGCGCAATCACTGGGCGCAAGCCAGGCGAAGGTGATGCGCATGGTGGTGCTGCCGCAGATCATGCCCGGCGTGCTGTCGGGCACGCTGATCGTGTTCGGCCTGGCGGCCAGCTCGTTCGCCATTCCCGGCCTGCTCGGCGGGCGCCGTTTGAAGATGGTCGCCACGGTGGTCTACGACCAATACCTGTCGGAACTCAACTGGCCCATGGGCGCGACCATTGCCGTGGCGCTGTTGCTGGCCAACCTGCTGATCATGCTGTCCTGGAACCGCCTGGTCGAAGGTCGCTACAAGAAAGCCCTGGGGGAATGATCGATGTCCAAGAACGGTCCGTTGGCCCTGTCGTTTCATGCCCTGGTAGTGGTGTTCATGCTCGCCCCGCTGGTGGTGGTGTGCCTGGTGGCGTTCACCCCGGAGAACACCCTCACCCTGCCCACTTCCGGATTTTCCCTGCGCTGGTTCCGCGCCGTGTTCGAGCGCGCCGATTTCATCGACGCGTTCTATAACAGCCTGATCCTGGCGGTGGTCGCTGCAACCCTGGCGACCTTGATCGCCGTGCCGGCAGCGCTGGCGATCACCCGCTATCACTTTCCGGGACGCGACTTCCTCAATGCGCTGTTTCTCTCGCCGATCATCATTCCGCACCTGGTGCTGGGCGTGGCGATGCTGCGCCTGTTCGCGCTGATGGGGGTCAATGGCAGCTTCGTCTGGCTGATGCTGGCCCATGTGGTGGTGATCACCCCTTATGTGCTGCGTCTGGTGATCGCCGCCGCCATCGGCATCGACCGCAGCGCCGAGCAGGCGGCGGAATCGCTTGGCGCCAGCCGTTTCACCCTGTTTCGCCAGATCACCCTGCCGATGATCCTGCCGGGGGTTGCCGGGGGCTGGCTGCTGGCGTTCATCAACAGCTTCGACGAGGTGACCCTGTCGATCTTCGTTACATCGCCCGCAACCCAGACCCTGCCGGTGCGCATGTACGTGTATGCCACCGAGTCTATCGACCCGATGATGGCGGCGGTGTCGGCGCTGGTCATCGCCTTGACCGCCGCGACCATGATTCTGCTCGACCGAGTGTATGGCCTGGACCGCGTACTGGTGGGGAAAAACTGATGGCTTTGTTCAAGCGGCTGGCCGAACTCGATCGCGCGTCGGTACCCTTCACCCTCGATGGACAAGCGGTGACCGGTCTGGCCGGGGATACCTTGCTCACTGCGGTACTGACCTGCGCCGAGCACCTGCGCGGCAGCGACTTCAGTGCCCAGGCCCGTGCCGGTTTCTGCCTGATGGGCGCCTGCCAGGATTGCTGGGTGCGCCTGGGCGACGGCCGCCGCGTGCGCGCCTGTGCCACGCCACTGGCAGCCGGCATGCAGGTCGACCGCGAACCGGGGCGGCACTCGTGAACGCGGTGGTGATCGTCGGCGCCGGACCGGCCGGCATCCGTGCCGCGCAGACCCTGGCCGCCCATGGCCTGCGCCCGTGCCTGGTGGACGAAGCCCTGCAGGGCGGCGGGCAGGTCTACCGACGTGCACCGGGCAACTTTCAACGTCCTGCCAGCCAGCTCTATGGCTTCGAAGCGCGCAAGGCAGGTGCGGTGCATCAGGCGCTGGACGCACTGCGCGGGCAGATCGACTACCGTCCCGACACGCTGGTATGGAACGCCGAGGACGGTTACCTGCACACGCTCAACCAGCAGCGCGTCGACACCGTTGGATACGATCGGCTGTTGATCGCCACCGGCGCCACCGACCGCATCCTGCCGGTGCCGGGTTGGACGCTGCCCGGCGTCTACAGCCTCGGCGCCGCGCAGATCGCGCTCAAGGCCCAGGGTTGCGCAATCGGCGAGCGGGTAGTGTTCGCCGGCAGCGGGCCGTTGCTGTATCTGGTGGCCTATCAATACGCCAAGGCCGGCGCGCGGGTGCTGGCGGTACTGGACAGCTCGCCGTTCGCTGCTCAGGTCGCCGCCCTGCCCCGGCTGCTGCGTCAGCCCTTGACCCTGGCCAAGGGCTTGTATTACCGGAGCTGGTTGACCGCCCACGGGATCGCCGTGCATCAGGGCGCGAACCTGGTCACGGTCGACGGCCAGCGCCGGGTCGAAGCCGTCACCTGGCAGCAAGGCGGCAAACGACACACGCTGGCCTGTGACGGGTTGGCCTTCGCTCACGCGCTGCGCAGCGAAACGCAACTGGCCGACCTGCTGGGTTGCGCGTTTGCCTGGAGCCCGCTCAACCGGGCCTGGCTGCCGAGCCGCGACCAGGCCGGGCGCAGCAGCGTGTCGGGGGTCTATCTGGCTGGTGATGGCGCTGGGATCATGGGCGCCGATGCGGCGGAAATGGCCGGCGAGCGCGCCGCCCTGGCCCTGCTCGAAGACCTGGGCGTGGCCGTCGACGCCAGGCGTGGTGCGCACCTGGAACGACAACTGGCGCGCGTCCAGGGGTTTCGCGCCGGCCTGGAAGACGCCTTCCCGTTCCCCGAGGACTGGGCCCGCCAGGCGCCCGATCAATTGATGCTGTGCCGGTGCGAGGAAATCAGCGTCGGCGCGGTGCGCGAGGTGGTCGCCCAAGGGCATACCGATATCAACCGAGTCAAAGCCCATTGTCGAGTCGGCATGGGCCGTTGCCAGGGGCGCATGTGCGGCAGTGCAGCGGTGGAAATCATCGCTCAAGCGGCCGCGTGTGCACCGCAGGCAGTGGGTCGCCTGCGCGCCCAGGCGCCCATCAAGCCGTTGCCCTTCGGTGTGGAGGTGCAGCCTTGAGCCCAGTGTGCGAAACCGATGTGATCATCGTCGGCGGCGGAATCGTCGGTGCTTCGGCAGCCTTGATGCTGGCGTTGCGTGGTCAGCGAGTGGTGCTGCTCGAGCGCGATTTCTGCGGCTCGCGGTCCAGCGGCGTGAACTACGGTGGCGTGCGCCGTCAGGGCCGTTCACTGGTGCAGTTGCCGCTGTCGCAGCGTGCCCATGAACTGTGGAGCGACCTGCCCGGACTGATCGGCATCGACGGCGAGTACGTGCGTTCCGGTCATTTGAAGCTGGCCCGCAGCGACGCCGACATGGCCCGTCTGCAAGACTGGGCCGACGCCGCTGCGGATTTCGATCTGGGTGTGGAGCTGCTTGACCGTCGTCAGTTGCGCCAGCGTTTTGCCTGGGTGGGCGACGTGGCCGTGGGTGCTTCACTGTGCAATGCGGACGGGCATGCCAACCCGCGTCTGGTATCGCCCGCCTTCGCGGCAGCGGCCAGGCGAGCGGGTGCACGGATCATCGAGCAGGTGCAGCCGCTGGCCTACGACCATGACGGCCAGGCGTTCGTGCTGGCCTGCAGCAACGGCGAACGGCTGCGCGCACCCTGGCTGCTCAACTGTGCCGGGGCCTGGGCAAACCATATCGCCGAACAGTTCGGCGAGCAGGTACCGATGACCAGCGGCCACCCGGCAATGCTGGTGACCGAACCGCTGCCTGTGGTCATGGACGTCAGCACCGGGGTCGAGGGCGGTGGCATCTACGCACGCCAGGTGGTACGGGGTAATTGCGTGCTCGGCGGCGGGCAGGGTTTCGCCGTGGACACGTTGCGGGCACGGCCCGGTCAGCTGGCCACTCTGGATATCCTGCGCAACGCCGTCGAGTTGTACCCGTTCCTGCACGGCGCGCAAGCGATCCGTACCTGGAGCGGGACCGAAGGCTACCTGCCCGATCGTGAGCCGGTGATCGGCCATAGCCTGGCGCAGCCGGGCCTGATCCATGCATTCGGCTTTGCCGGGGCCGGTTTCCAGATTGGCCCGGCAGTCGGTGAAGCCTTGTCGCAACTGATCGTCGAGGGCAGCAGTCGAGCGCCGATCGACGCGTTTTCCATCCAACGCTTTTCTCCCCTTGAACTGCATACAGGAAGGTCGCTTTCATGAAGCCAGTCAAACGTACGGTTCACGCACTCTCCCTCGCCGCCCTGCTGGCTGCCACCGGCGCACAGGCCGGGCCTACGCTCTACCTGGGCATGAACGGCGGCACCATGGAACGCTTGTATGCCGACAAGGTGCTGCCGGCGTTCGAGCAAGCCAACGATGTGAAGGTGGTCATCGTGCCAGGTACTTCGTCGGACATTCTCGCCAAGGTCCAGGCCAGCAAGGACAATCCGCAGATCCACGTGATGTTTCTGGACGACGGCATCATGTACCGCGCCATCTCCATGGGCCTGTGCGACACCCTGCAGGACAGCGATGGCCTGGCGGCCATCCCGGCCAAGGCGCGGATCAAGGATCAGGCAGCTGCCGTCAGCCTGGGGGTGACCGGGCTGGCCTACAACACGCGCCTGTTCAAGAAGAATGGCTGGGCCGCTCCTACCTCGTGGATGGACATGGCTGATAGTCGTTTCAAGGAAAAGCTGGTGTTTCAGTCACTCGCCTCCTCGACATTCGGCCTGCACGGCTTCTTGATGTTCAACCGTTTGCAGGGCGGCAGCGAAACCGACGTCGAACCTGGGTTCAAGGCGTGGCCCAAGACGGTTGGGCCGAATGTGCTGGAGTACATTGCCAGTTCGGCGAAGATTTCCGAGATGGTGCAAACCGACGAGGCGGCGCTGTTTCCGCTCACGCCGACTCAGGTGACCGCCTTGAAACTACGCGGGGTGCCAGTAGAATATGCGCAACCCAAGGAAGGCGCGGTGGTGCTCAACGTGGCGGAATGTGTGATTGCCAAGAACGACCAGCCCGAACTCGCCCAGAAGCTTGCGGCCTACCTGCTGAGCCCTGAGGCCCAGGCACCGGCACTGGAGGAAGGCGACCAGATACCTTCCAACCCCAATACCCCGACCACCGACAAGACCCGTGGCCAGGTGCAGGCGATGGAAAAGTATCTGGAGACGGCGGTGGCCATCGACTGGGACCAGGTCAACCAGCTCCGCCCGGCCTGGAACGCCCGCTGGAGCCGCTCCATCGAGCGCTAGGCCACGCACTGAGTCGCCAGTTTCGCGGCCGCTGACCGCTCCTACGCAAAATCCGTAGGAGCGGTCCGTGGCCGCGAAAGGCGCGACGCGGTCCAACTGGTACACCCCAGTGCCCGGTTCGCGGCCGATGACCGCTCCTACAGGGAATGTTGCTGTATCAGTCCGCCAGGCGCCAGGTCGTGACACCTTTGCTGTCTTCGAGCACCACACCCATGGCGGTCAGCTCGTCGCGGATGCGGTCCGATTCAGCCCAGTCCTTGTTGGCACGTGCCGCCAGGCGGGCGGCGATGAGGGTGTCCACTTGGGCCGCATCGACGCGCCCGGCGGCGCCGGCTTGCAGGAATTGCTCGGAATCGAGCTGCAGCACACCGAGCAGATCGCCCAGTTCGCGCAGACGACCGGCCAAACCTGCGGCGGCGTCGACATCACTGTCACGCACACGGTTGATCTCGCGCACCAGATCGAACAACACCGCACAGGCTTCCGGCGTACCGAAGTCATCGTTCATGGCACTGGCAAAGCGCTCGACGAACATCTCGCCACCCGCCGCCGGCACCTTGGGCAAGCCCTTGAGCGCATGGTAGAAACGCTCCAGCGCGCCCTTGGCTTCCTTCAGGCTGTCTTCGGAATAGTTGATCGAGCTGCGGTAATGGCTGGAAACCAGCAGGTAGCGCACCACCTCGGGCTGATACTTCTCCAGCACATCGCGAATGGTGAAGAAGTTGTTCAGCGACTTGGACATCTTCTCGCCATTGATGCGGATCATCCCGCAATGCAGCCAGGCGTTGGCGTACGGCTTGCCGGTGGCCGCTTCGCTCTGGGCGATCTCGTTCTCGTGGTGCGGGAATTCCAGATCGTTACCACCGCCATGAATATCGAAGGTGTCACCCAGGCAGCAGGTCGACATCACCGAGCACTCGATATGCCAGCCCGGACGGCCAGGGCCCCACGGCGACTCCCAGCTTGGCTCGCCGGGTTTGACGCCCTTCCACAGGACGAAATCCAGCGGGTCCTGCTTGGCTTCCTCCACTTCGATGCGCGCACCGATGCGCAGGTCTTCGATCTTCTTGCGCGACAGCTTGCCATAGCCCTGAAACTTGCCGACCCGGTAGTACACGTCGCCGTTGCCCGGCGCGTAGGCATAGCCCTTGTCGATCAAGGTCTGGATCATCGCCAGCATGCCGGGAATGTGCTCGGTGGCACGCGGTTCCTGGTCCGGCTTGAGGATGTTCAGGCGCGCCTCGTCCTCGTGCATCGCATCGATCATGCGCGCGGTCAGGGCATCGAAGCTTTCGCCGTTGTCCCGCGCACGGTTGATGATCTTGTCGTCGATGTCGGTGATGTTGCGCACGTAGGTCAGCTCGTAGCCGCTGTAGCGCAGCCAGCGCGTGACCAGATCGAAAGCGACCATGCTGCGCCCGTGGCCCAGGTGGCAGTAGTCGTAGACGGTCATGCCGCACACGTACATGCGCACCTTGTTGCCGTCCAGCGGCGTGAAGACCTCTTTACTCTTGCTCAGCGTGTTGTAGATGTTCAGCACAACGATTCCTCAACTTGGCCTGGCGAGGCTCAGCCCCACGAGTCACGCAGGGTGACGGTACGGTTGAACACCGGACGACCCGGTTGCGTGTCGACCAGGTCGGCGCAGAAATAGCCTTCGCGCTCGAACTGGAAACGGTCTTCCGGCGCAGCGTTGGCCAGCGACGGTTCGGCGCGGCAGCCGCGCAATACCTGCAGGGAGTCGGGGTTGATGTTGTCGAGGAACGTTGCGCCGTCTTCGGCCTTCTCCGGGTTGGCCGAGCGGAACAGGCGATCGTACAGGCGCACTTCGCACTCGACGCTGGCGGCGGCCGGTACCCAGTGGATCACGCCCTTGACCTTGCGCCCTTCCGGATTCTTGCCCAGGGTGTCCGGGTCGTACGAGCAACGCAGTTCGACGATGTTGCCATCAGCGTCCTTGATCGCTTCGTCGGCACGGATCACGTAGCTGCCACGCAGGCGCACTTCGCCGTTGGGTTCCAGGCGCTTGTAGCCCTTGGGCGGTTCTTCCATGAAGTCGTCGCGGTCGATGTACAGCTCGCGCTCGAACGGCAAGGCGCGCACGCCCATGTCTTCCTTGGGGTGGCGCGGCAGCTCGAGCTGCTCGACCTGGCCTTCCGGATAGTTGGTGATCACTACCTTGAGCGGGCGCAGCACGCACATGGCGCGCGGTGCGTTGCGGTCGAGGTCGTCACGGATGCTGAATTCGAGCATCGACATGTCGACCACGCCGTCGGAACGGTTGGTGCCGATCATGTCGCAGAAGTTGCGGATCGACGCCGGGGTGTAGCCGCGACGGCGGAAGCCCGAGAGCGTCGACATGCGCGGATCGTCCCAGCCCTGCACGTGCTGCTCGTCGACCAGCTGCTTGAGCTTGCGCTTGGAAGTCAGCGTGTAGTTGAGGTTCAGGCGGCTGAACTCGTACTGGCGCGGGTGCGCCGGCACCGACAGATGGTCGAGGAACCACTCGTAGAGCGGACGATGCCCTTCGAATTCAAGCGTGCAGATCGAGTGCGTGATGCCTTCGATGGCATCGGACTGACCGTGGGTGAAGTCGTAGTTGGGGTAGATGCACCAAGCGTCGCCCGTCTGGTGGTGATGGGCGTGGCGGATACGATAGAGAATCGGGTCGCGCAGGTTCATGTTCGGCGAGGCCATGTCGATCCGCGCACGCAGCACGCGCTCGCCGTCCTTGAACTCGCCAGCCTTCATGCGCGCGAACAGGTCGAGGTTTTCCTCGACGCTGCGCTCGCGGAACGGGCTGTTGCGGCCGGGCTCGGTGAGGTTGCCGCGGTACTCGCGTGCTTGCTCGGGGGTCAGGTCGCAGACGTAGGCGTCACCCTGCTTGATCAGCTCCACGGCCCAATCGTGCAGCTGGTCGAAGTATTGCGAGGCGTAACGCTCTTCACCGGCCCACTCGAAGCCCAGCCACTTGATGTCGCGCTTGATGGCGTCGATGTATTCCTGGTCTTCCTTGGCCGGATTGGTGTCGTCGAAACGCAGGTTGCAGACACCGCCGAATTCCTGCGCCAGGCCAAAGTTCACGCAGATCGACTTGGCATGGCCAATGTGCAGATAGCCGTTGGGCTCCGGCGGGAAGCGGGTGACGATCTGGCTGTGCTTGCCGGCGTCCAGGTCGGCCTGGACGATCGGGCGCAGGAAGTTGGCGGGCACGGCAGGGCCATTGCCTTTGGAGTTGGGAGCGTTGTCGGCGGTGGGCTTGCTCATTGGAATCCTTGAACGAACGATGCGTCGGCAGCCAGGGTAGGCCGACCAAATCAAAGCGCTTATCATAGCCGAAGCGGTCAACCGGCTGACAGGCCAGCCCCGACAAACTATCGGGTAAATCCTGCAGCGCGGCAAAAAACAGCCTTTGAATAGGCATCGTCGCCTGTAAACTGGGCGCCGTCGCTAGCGAATTTCCACAGAACATTCTCCACAGAACAGAGAGAGACCCATGTCCAAAGTCAAACTGACCACCAACCACGGCGTCATCGTCCTGCAACTGAACGCCGAAAAGGCCCCGCTGACCGTGGCCAACTTCCTCGAGTACGTGCAGGCCGGCCACTACGAGAACACCGTGTTCCACCGCGTGATCGGCAACTTCATGATCCAGGGCGGCGGTTTCGAGCCTGGCATGAAAGAGAAGAAAGACAAGCGCCCGAGCATCCAGAACGAAGCCGACAACGGCCTGCCGAACAAGAAGTATTCGGTAGCCATGGCGCGCACCATGGAGCCGCATTCGGCTTCGGCGCAGTTCTTCATCAACGTGGGCGACAACAGCTTCCTCAACCACACCGCGAAAACCACTCAGGGCTGGGGCTACGCGGTGTTCGGTGAAGTGGTCGAAGGCCAGGACGTGGTCGACAAGATCAAAGGCGTGTCCACCACCTCCAAGGCCGGTCACCAGGACGTACCCGCTGAAGACGTGATCATCGAGAAAGCCGAGATCGCTGAGTGATACTGCTGATCTCCGATCTGCATTTGCAGGAAGAACGCCCGGACATCACCCGGGCGTTTCTGGATTTCCTCGGCGGGCGTGCGCGCTCAGCCGAGGCGCTGTACATTCTGGGCGACTTCTTCGAAGCCTGGATCGGCGACGACGCCATGACCCCTTTCCAATCGTCCATCTGCGCAGCGCTGCGCGCGCTCAGCGACGGTGGCACGAAGATTTTCCTGATGCACGGCAACCGTGATTTCCTGATCGGTTCGACGTTCTGCAAAAAAGCCGGCTGCACTCTGCTGGCCGACCCGAGCGTGGTGCGCTTGAACGGCGAGCCGGTGCTGTTGATGCACGGCGACAGCCTGTGCACGCGCGACGAGGGCTACATGCGCCTGCGCCGCGTGCTGCGCAACCCGCTGACCCTGTTCATCCTGCGTCACCTGCCGCTGGGCACGCGCCACAAGCTTGCCCGCAAGCTGCGCAGCGAAAGCCGGACGCAGACCCAAATGAAAGCCAGTGACATCGTCGATGTAACACCTGAAGAGGTGCCGCGGGTGATGCGGCAACACGGCGTAGCCACCTTGATTCACGGGCATACCCACCGCCCGGCGGTGCATGAACTGCAGATCGGTGATCTACCGGCACGGCGTATCGTGTTGGGGGACTGGGATCGTCAGGGGTGGGTGCTGCAAGTGGATGAACAGGGCTTCAACCTGGCGCCGTTCGATTTCCCGGCGCTGGCGGTCTGATTCACCGCGCTGCCCTGTTCGCGGCCACTGACCGCTCCTACAGGTAGATCGCGGTGCCCCTGTAGGAGCGGTCAGTGGCCGCGAACAGGCACCACTGTTTTCAATGCCCACCACCGGCAGCCGGCCCGGCCTTGGCGGTGAACGGTGGCTTGGCCAGCCAGACCAGCAGCACCAGCCCGGCGAAGATCCATCCCATCAGGGTGAAATAGTCCACCGTACTCAACATGTATGCCTGGCTGTTGACCATCTGCTCCATCCGCGCATACGCCTGAGGCGTTTGGCCGCCCATCTGCTCCAGCGCATGGCGGGTCACCGGATCGTAGGTGCTGATGCTCTCGGTCAGGTAGGCATGATGCTGGTCGGCGCGGCGAATCCAGATCCAGGTCGTCAACGAAGCCGCGAAACTGCCACCCAGCGTGCGCAGGAACGTCGCCAGGCCCGACCCATCGGCGATCTGTTGCGGTGGCAGGTCCGACAGCAGAATACTCAAGGTGGGCATGAAGAACAGCGCAACGCCGGCGCCCATGAACAGTTGCACCAGCGCCACATGCTGGAAATCCACCTGACTGTTGAAACCGGCACGCATGAAACAACTGGTACCGATGGCGACGAACGCAAGACCGGCGAGCAGACGCAAATCGAACTTGTGCGCGTACTTGCCGACGAAGGGCGACATCAGCACCGGCAGGATGCCGATCGGTGCCACGGCCAGGCCCGCCCAGGTGGCGGTATAGCCCATCTGGGTCTGCAGCCACTGCGGCAGGATCAGGTTGATGCCGAAAAACCCGGCATAGCCAAACACCAACACCAAGGTACCGATGCGGAAGTTGCGGAAGGCGAACAGCCGCAGGTTCACCACCGGATGCTCATCGGTCAGCTCCCAGATGACGAACGCCGTGAGTGCCACCGCCGATATCACCGAACCGATGATGATGAACGAAGATTCGAACCAGTCCAGATCGTTGCCTTTGTCCAGCACCACCTGCAAGGCACCGACGCCGATGATCAACGTGATCAGCCCGACATAGTCCATGGGCTGCCTGCTCAGATGCACCGGTCGCTTGGCCATCTGCTGACGCACCACCGCACAGGCGAACAAACCGATGGGAATATTGATGAAGAAGATCCACGGCCAACTGTAGCTGTCGGTGATCCAGCCACCCAGAATCGGCCCGGCGATCGGCGCCACTACCGTGACCATCGCCAACAGCGCCAGGGCCATGCCGCGCTTGGCCGGTGGATACACGGCAATCAGCAGCGTTTGCGTCATCGGGTACAGCGGTCCTGCAACCAGCCCCTGCACCACGCGAAAGCCGACCAGCTCAGGCATCGAGGTGGAAATGCCGCACAGAAACGAGGCCAGCACGAACAGCATCGTGGCCCATAGAAACAGCTTTACTTCGCCAAAGCGCCGACTCAGCCAGCCGGTCAGCGGCAAGGCGATGGCGTTGCTCACCGCGAACGAAGTGATGACCCAGGTGCCCTGCTCGGAACTGACCCCCAGATTGCCGGAAATGGTCGGCAGGGCGACGTTGGCAATGGTGGTGTCGAGCACCTGCATGAAGGTCGCCAGCGACAGGCCGATGGTGCAGAGCAGCAGGCTTGGCGGCGTGAACGAGGCTTTGGAATCCATGACCCACCCTTTGCAATGCGATGTCGCGCCAGCCCTTCGCGGGCCGGCGCAGGCGAATCAACGCGTGGCTGTGGTGCCCGACGCTGCGCTGTTGTCGTGGATCAACTGGGCGATCATGGCGTCCGCCTCACCCAGCTGCTTGTCGTAGACGTTGGTGGTGAACGACGCCTGCTGCGGCGGTTGCTGGGCCAGCACCGGCCCGCTCTGGTCGTGCAGATTCACATCGACCACCGTCGACAGGCCGATGCGCAGCGGGTGCTCGCGCAACTGCTCGGGGTTGATGTGCACCCGCACCGGCACCCGCTGGACGATCTTGATCCAGTTGCCGGTGGCGTTCTGCGCCGGCAGCAGGGCGAACGCGCTGCCGGTACCGGCGCCCAGGCTGTCGATGGTGCCGCTGTACTTCACCTCGTCGCCGTACAGGTCGCTGGTGATGTCCACTGGCTGGCCGATGCGCATGTGGCGCAGCTGTGTTTCCTTGAAGTTGGCGTCGATCCACAGCTGGTTGAGCGGAATCACCGCCATGGTCGCGGTGCCCGGCTCGATGCGCTGCCCAAGTTGCACGGTGCGCTTGGCCACATAGCCGGTCACCGGAGCGATCAAGGTGGTGCGCGCGTGGGCCAGGTAGGCCTGGCGCAACTGCGCTGCCGCGGCGCGTACGTCGGGGTGATTGGACACCTGCGTGGCATCGACCAGAGCGGTCGATGTCGCCAGTTGCTGCTGAGTGTTGCTCAAAGCGCTCTGCGCCGAGATCAGATCGTCGTGGGCATGGGAAAGCTCTTCCTGCGAGATCGCGCCGTCGGATGCCAGGTTCTTGCGGCGGCCATAGTTGTCCTGTGCACGTTGCACTTCCGCCTTGCGTGCGGCGACCTGGGCCTTCATGCCATCGACGTTGCTGTAGAGGCCACGCACCTGGCGCACCGCCTTGGCCAGGTTGGCCTGGGCGTTCTGTAGATCGATCTGCGCGTCGTTCGGGTCGAACCGTACCAAGGGCTGGCCTTCGTGGACCAGATCGCCGTCATCGGCGCCGATGCTGATCACCGTACCCGTAGTCAACGGGGTGATTTCCACCACGTTGCCGTTGACATAGGCATCGTCGGTGCTCTCGTTCCAGCGCCCGTACAGGGTGTACCAGGCCCAGACGCCCAGGCCGCCCAGCACTACCAGGGCGAGCAGAATGAACAGCCAGAGCTTGCGCTTGCGACGATTGCCCGGCGCCTTGGCGTCGGCCGCCGGCGTTGCGGGCGGTTGCTGGGTAGCGTTGGAATCAGTGGCAGTAGCCATGGCAGTTCACCTGAAAGGATTCGGTCGGTGTTGCATCGAGCAGGTCAGTTCGTGCGCTCAGATCGGAGTATTCAGCCAGCGGCGGCACCCAGCGCCAACAGGGGGTCCCCGGCCGCCTGCAACAGCTTCTTGAGAATCCGTTCCAGCTCGACGATCTCTTCATGTTCGAGCATTCCCACCAGCTCGTTCATGGCGTTGGCCCCGATGACCGGCAGGCGCGCCGCCAACGCCTGACCCTCTTCGGTCAGCATCAGTTGCACCTGGCGTCGATCGGCAGCGCTGCGCTGGCGCTTGATCAACTGCTTGTGTTCCAGACGGTCGAGCATGCGCGTCATCGATCCGCTGTCCAGCGACAGGTAGCGCGACATTTCTGCCGGGGTGTCGATGCCGAACCGCGCATTGATGATCAGCACCTTGAATTGCGCTGCGGTCACGCCATAGGGCACCAGGTGCGCGTCCAGCAAACGATCCTTCAACGCCGATCCACGGCCAAGCAGCAGGCCAAGGTTGCAGGTGTGAAAGTTCTCGGGGGTGTAGTGATTCATGGGCCGGAAGCTGTCCACCTGTTATCGAATGCACGCCTGGGCACGTGTCTGAACACAATATGTAAATCTTCGAAACATGATGTTACTGCTTAGGCAGACAATGTCAAGGCAATGGTTAGCATGCTAACTTTTACGTCGACTGGGCGCTTTCACAGGAAAAATTCACTCCATCCCGATGGCCGCTGGCCAAAGCACGCGACGCTTGGGGCATAATGCTCGCGTTTCACCCGTAGTGGGGGTCTCCATTTCCTTATATGGCCCTCGTTTTCGTCACCCCTCGCCCGCAGGGTTTTCACGCTCATGATCAAATCTTTTCGTCCAATGCTGCTCGCCAGCCTGATGCTGCCCCTGGCACTTCCCATCGCTGCCGCACCCCTGAACACCACCCTGCCGCCCAAGGTTCAACAGGCCATCAAGGCCAGCAAGCTGCAGAACGATGCACTGTCGCTGGTCATGCTGCCGCTCAACGGCCCCGGCAGCCCGACCGTGTTCAACGCCGACGTGTCGGTCAACCCGGCTTCGACCATGAAGCTGGTCACCACCTACGCAGCACTCGAGCTGCTGGGGCCGACCTACCAGTGGAAGACCGAATTCTTTACCGACGGCACGTTGAGCAACGGCGTGCTCAACGGCAACCTCTACCTCAAGGGCGGCGGCGACCCCAAGCTGAACATGGAAAAGCTCTGGCTACTCATGCGTGACCTGCGCGCCAACGGCGTGCGCCAGGTCACGGGTGACCTGGTGCTGGACCGCAGCCATTTCGTGCAGCCGCAACTGCCGGCGTTCAACGACGACGGCGGCGACGAGAACGCACCGTTCCTGGTGCGCCCGGATTCGCTGCTGGTCAACCTCAAGGCGCTGCGCTTCGTTACCCGCAACGACACCGGCAAGGTACTGGTATCGGTCGAACCGCCGATCGCCACCATCCGCATCGACAATCAAGTCAAGGCGCTGCCGGGCAGCAAATGCACCGGCGACGTGCGCTACAACCCGATCACCCAGGCCGATGGCATGACCGTCGTGGTCAGCGGTCAGTTGGCCGAGGGCTGCAGCTCGCAGACCTACCTGTCGCTGCTCGACCACCAGAGCTATGCGGCCGGTGCGGTACGGGCCATCTGGAACGAACTGGGCGGCAGCATTCAGGGGGGCGATCGCGTAGGCACTGTGCCAAAGACCGCGCGAGTACTGGCGCGGGCGTTCTCGCCTGACCTGGTGGAAATCATTCGCGACATCAACAAGTACAGCAACAACACCATGGCCCAGCAACTGTTCCTCAGCCTGGGTGAACGCTACCGCAACGAGGCCGACGGCGACGACGCCAAGGCAGCGCAGCGGGTGATTCGCGGGTGGCTGGCGAAAAAGGGCATCACCGCATCGCATCTGGTGATGGAGAACGGTTCGGGGCTGTCCCGCGACGAGCGCGTCAGCGCGCGGGAGATGGCGACCTTGCTGCAGGCGGCCTGGAAAAGCCCGTACGCCGCCGAGTTCATGGCGTCGATGCCGATCGTCGGCATGGACGGCACCATGCGCAAGCGCCTGAAACGCACCGCGCTGCAGGGTGAAGGCCACATTAAAACCGGCACCCTGAACACCGTTCGCGCCATCGCCGGCTATAGCCGTGACAGCAACGGCAACACCTGGGCGGTGGTCGCCATTCTCAACGACCCACGCCCGTGGGGCGCTTCGTCGGTACTGGATCAGGCACTGCTGGACTTGTATTCGCAGCCAAAAGCCGCGTCTACGTCGCCCAACATCCAGTAAGCACCACAACATCTGTGGCCCTGCCCGCGAAGGCAGCGCCACATCTCCTCAGTGAATCACCGCGCTTGAATCTTCCAGGCCCGGTGGATCTTGCCGTTGCGGGCGAAATCCTGATCCACCGTCTGCGCCGTGATGTCCTCGACCGCATAGCGCTCTACCAGATTCGCATCCAGCTGGAACTTGCGGAAGTTGTTGGAGAAATACACCACCCCTCCCGGCGCCAGGCGAGCGACCGCCAGGTCCAGCAGCTCGACGTGGTCGCGCTGCACATCGAACACCCCTTCCATGCGCTTGGAATTAGAAAAGGTCGGTGGGTCGATGAAGATCAGGTCGTACTCGTCACGACTGGCCTGTAGCCAAGCCATCACATCGCCCTGCTCCAAGCGGTTCTTGTCCGAGAAACCGTTCAGCGACAGGTTGCGCCGTGCCCAATCCAGGTAGGTCTTGGACAAGTCGACACTGGTCGTGCTGCGCGCTCCGCCCTTGGCCGCGTGCACGCTGGCCGTGGCGGTGTAGCAGAACAGGTTGAGGAAGCGCTTGCCGGCCGCCTCCTTCTGAATGCGCAGGCGCATCGGCCGATGATCGAGAAACAGACCCGTGTCCAGGTAGTCGGTCAGGTTCACCAACAACTGCACGCCGCCTTCCTGCACCTGAGTGAACTGACCCTGGGCACTCTGGCGCTCGTACTGACGGGTCCCGCTCTGGCGCTCGCGGCGCTTGATGATGACCCGGCTCTTGTCGATGTTGAGTGCCTGCGGGATGGCCGCCAGGGCATCGTACAGGCGTGCCGAGGCCTTCTCCGGGTCGATCGACTTGGGCGCGGCGTATTCCTGCACGTGCACCCAGTCGTGGTACAGATCGATGGCCATGGCATATTCAGGCATGTCCGCGTCGTACACCCGGTAGCAGTCGATGCCCTCGCGGCGCGCCCATTTGCCCAGAACCTTGAGGTTCTTCTGCAGTCGGTTAGCGAACATCTGCCCGCCTTCGCTCAGTCGCGCCTGCTCCACCACCGGCGCGGGCGTCGGCGCCGGCTTGAGCGGATTGCCGTTCTTGTTCACCCGTGCATACGGATCGGCCAGCGGTGGCGCGGTGTCCACCAGCTCGGCTTGCTCACGCGCGGCCTGACGCTGCTCGGGGGTGCGTCGTTCGCCGGTGACGAACTGGTCTGGTACCACCTTGATCAACAGCAGCTTGCAAGGCAACGCGCCGTTCCAGAACGAATACTGCTTGTGACTACGGATACCCATGCGCTTGCCCAGGTCAGGCGCGCCGGTGAACACCGCCGCTTCCCAGTTCAGGCAGGCCTGGCGCAGACGCTCGCCCAGGTTCTGATACAGGTACAGCAGGCTTGCCTCGTCACCCAGGCGCTCGCCGTACGGCGGGTTGCAGATGACCAGACCTTTCTGATTCTGATCCGGACGTGGCTCGAAGGTCGCCACCTCGCCCTGATAGACCTTGATCCAATCGCTGAGCCCAGCCCGCTCGACGTTGTTGCGAGCCGGCTGGATCAACCGCGGATCGGCTTCGTAGCCACGAATCCAGGCCGGCGTCTTGGCCAACCCGGCCTCGGCGCGAGCCAGCGCTTCGTCATGCAGCTTGCGCCACATCGCCGGGACGTGACCCAGCCAGGCACTGAAGCCCCAACGCGTACGCTTGAGGTTGGGCGCGATGTCGGCGGCGATCATCGCCGCTTCCACCAGAAAGGTCCCCACACCGCACATCGGGTCAGCCAAGGCGCCGCCCTCGGCGGCAATGCGCGGCCAGCCCGCACGAATCAGAATGGCGGCCGCGAGGTTTTCCTTCAGCGGCGCAGCACCTTGCTGCAGCCGGTAGCCTCGCTGGTGCAGGCTGTGTCCGGACAGATCGAGCGAGAGGATGGCCTCTCCGCGGTCCAGACGCAGATGCACGCGCAGATCCGGATTGAGCTTGTCGACGCTGGGGCGCTCGCCGCTGGGGGTGCGCAGCTTGTCGACGATGGCGTCCTTGACCTTCAGCGCACCGAAGTGAGTGTTGTCGATGCCCGAACCGTGCCCGCTGAACTCCACGGCCAAGGTCCCGTCGGGCAGCAGGTGGTCCTGCCACTCGACATCCAGAACGCCGTGGTAGAGGTCTTCGGCATCTTTCATGGCAAAGCGCTTGAGCACCAGCAGCACGCGGTTGCCCAGCCGCGACCACAGGCACAGCCGGTAGGCGGTTTCCATGTCGGCCATGCCGCGCACTGCGGAGGTGTGCTCGCGGGTTTCTTCCAGACCCAGGGCAGTGGCTTCTTCGGCAAGCAAGCCTTCGAGGCCCTTGGGGCATGTGAGAAACAGTTCAAAACGGTCCGACATGGTACTTCCTGGCCCATTTGGGCATTGATGAAACGGCAAGCGCATTGCCGTCTCGAGGTTCAACCAGGCGCCTTACGCAATGGAGCGCCCGAGCGACACCACCGTGGTGTCAATCCACCCCACCTGCCGCCTCGAAGGGCGAGAAGCCGGAGCAGAACCTGATTCTGCTGAAAAAAGGATCGCCTGCGCGACCCTTCGTCGATTTTTCGTGCCACTGAAATCGTGATGATTCGCAATGGCATATTGACCTCATTTCGCACTGCAAGCCTTGTGTTGGACGGGCTTGCAGTCGACCGAGGCTTGAAGCACCTGCTTACTTATCGCCCATACCGCGAAATCGTTACGTGCTTATGACAAAACGATCATTCACATCCTTGGGCTCAACGTTTAGAAATCACCTCAGGTCGTCGCCGCAATGGCGAAGACATCACTGCTCGCCACGCCGGCAGCGAGCGCGATACCGGCAGATATCTGCCTGGCCTCAGACGAGGCCAACGGGACATTACAGTCAATAGACAGAGGGCAACACCCTATGAGAAGACTTAAGCGTGATCCGTTGGAACGAGCATTTCTACGCGGATACCAGTATGGCATCCATGGCAAATCCCGCGAGCTTTGCCCTTTTACTCTACCGTCGGTACGCCAAGCCTGGATCAACGGCTGGCGCGAAGGACGCGGCGACAACTGGGACGGTATGACCGGCACTGCGGGAATCCATAGGCTCAACGAACTTCACGCCGTCGGCTGAAAACCTTTTTACATTTTTACCATGCACGCCCAACCAGGGCGGCGGGCTAGCGCCCAGGGGCCTCTTCGAGGCCCCTTCCGCGCCTCCAGTCACTGCCTTGCGCGCAGCGCCGCGATCGCATCCACCGACTCGCGAATCAGTGCAGGCCCCTTGTAGATGAAGCCCGAATAGATCTGCACCAGGCTGGCACCCGCGGCAATCTTTTCGGCCGCATGCCCTCCCTCGGTAATTCCGCCTGCTGCAATGATCGGCAATCTGCCACTCAAGGTCTGAGCCAGCACCTCGACGATGTGAGTGCTTTGCGCCCGCACCGGCGCTCCCGACAACCCACCGGCTTCGTCTCCGTGAACCAGCCCCTCGACACCTACCCGGCTGAGGGTGGTATTGGTGGCGATCACTGCATCCATACCTGCGTCGACCAGTGCCTGTGCCACCAGCACGGTTTCTTCATCGCTCATGTCCGGAGCGATCTTGATCGCCAGTGGCACATGCCGTCCGCTCTGCCCGGCCAGCACCACGCGCCGTGCCGCCAGCGTATCGAGCAATTGCTTGAGCGAGTCACCGAACTGCAGACTGCGCAGCCCGGCGGTATTGGGCGAGCTGATGTTGACGGTGATGTAGCTGGCGTGGTCGTAGACCTTGTCCAGACAGATCAGGTAGTCGTCTACGGCGCGCTCGACCGGGGTGGTGAGGTTCTTGCCGATATTGATACCCAGCACGCCCCGATACCTGGCCGCCTTGACCCGCTCGACCAGGTTGTCGACACCCAGATTGTTGAAGCCCATGCGGTTGATGATTGCGCAGGCTTCAGGCAGGCGAAACAAACGGGGCTTTGGATTGCCTGGTTGCGGACGTGGCGTCACCGTGCCGATTTCCACCGAGCCGAAACCCAGCTGGGAGAAGCCGTCGATGGCCGCACCGTTCTTGTCCAGGCCAGCTGCCAGCCCCACCGGGTTATCGAACTGCAGGCCCATGACCGTGACCGGCAGTCGCGCCGGCGGCTTGGCGAGCAGGCCGTTCAGGCCCAGGCGTCCACCGGCGCCGATCAGGTCCAGCGACAGGTCATGGGAGGTTTCAGCGGACAATTTGAACAGCAGCTGGCGGGCCAGATTGTACATAGGCGGGCTTGGCTCGGAGGAAGCGATAGAGGGGTGCGATTGTGCCAGATCCGGGGCCGGTTAGGTATGGTGACGCGCGGCAGAGGTCAAATCGCGGGCAAAGAAAAGCCCGGCCTGAGCCGGGCTTTTCGTTGAAGCGGCAGCTAATTACTTAGCTTGGGCTTCTACTTCAGCTTCTACGCGACGGTTTACAGCGCGGCCAGCGTCAGTGGCGTTGTCAGCCACTGGGCGGGTTTCGCCGTAGCCAACCGACTGAACGCGGTTGGATTCAACACCGTACTGACCGGTCAGCACTTGCTTGACAGCAGCAGCGCGACGCTCGGACAGCTTCTGGTTGTAGGCATCAGGACCGACGGAGTCAGTGTGACCTTCAACAGTGGTGGTGGTCTGTGGGTACTGCTTCATGAAGTCAGCCAGGTTCTTGATGTCGCCATAGCTGTTGGTCTTCACGACCGACTTGTCGAAGTCGAACTTGACGTCCAGCTCAACGCGAACGGTTTCGGCAACGGCTGGGCAGCCATCAGCGTCAACGGTAACGTTGGCAGGGGTGTCAGGGCACTTGTCGACGTTGTCGCAGACGCCGTCGTTGTCGGAGTCAGCGCAGACTTCAGCTACTGGAGCTGGAGCAGCGGCTGGAGCAGGCTTGGAGCCGCCACCGAAGTTCACACCAACGCCGACGGCAGGAGCCCACTCGGTGTCGCCCTTGTCGATGTTGTACAGAGCTTCAACGCCGGCACGGGCGTAGAAGTTCTCGGTGAAGTAGTACTTGGCGCCGCCGCCCAGCTTGGCGAGGGTGGAGTGGTCACGACCACCGCGGTCCTGGCCAATGCTCTGGTGTGCGAAACCAGCGGAGACGTACGGACGCAGACCGGCGCCTGGAGTACCGAAGTGGTAGAAAGCGTCCAGGGCGGCATCGGAGCCCTTGATGTTCTTGCCAGCATCGCTACGGATGTTGTGGACTTCGTCGTAGGACAGAGCCAGTTCAACGTCGTCGGTCAGGAAGTAGCCAATCGAGCCACCGAACAGGTTGCCGTCGTTCTTGTAGTCACGGGCGCTGTCAGTCATGTACTTCTTGGCGAAGCCTTCCACCTCGACTGCGCCTTGGCCTTGTGCCAATACGCCGAACGAAGTTACGGCAACAAGAGAACCAATGGCAAGGCCCAAGGTGTTTTTCAGTTTCATCCGTTAAATCCCCATCTGGTGATTGTTAAGCGCCCCTCATCCGGGGCAGCTCGACGGCAAGTCTAGCAGACCTTGCCGATACGTTAGAGACCTTTGCGCCGAACTAAGTTTCGGACAGGTCTGCAAATTTATCGCGGAGCTTATCTAAGGCCCGCTTGTACCGCATTTTGGTGGCGCTCAGGCCCATATGCATGATGTCGGCGATTTCCTGGAATTCAAGTTCCGCGACGAATCGCAGCACAAGAATCTCCCGGTCTATCGGGTTCACGAACACCAGCCATCGGTCGAGACCACCGCGCTCCTCCGACTTGGGCGCCTTCTCTTCGGATGCCTCCTCGAGCGGATCGAGACTGAGGGCATCCATCAAGCGGCGCTTGCGCCTTTCCTTCCGGTACTGCGTGATGCATTCGTTATAGGTGATGCTGTAAAGCCACGTCTTGAATTTCGACTTACCCTCGAAATTCTTTAGCCCGTACAGCACCTTCAGCATCACTTCCTGACAGACATCGTCAGCGTCACGATCGTTCCCTAAATATCTTGCACAGACGTTGAAGAGGGTTCGCTGGTAGCGACGCATCAGCTCTTCATAGGCCCGCGTGACATGGAACAGCTCCTCGTGCGAGCGCGCCACCAACTCCTCGTCAGAGAGCTCGCGGGGATCGTAGCGCACGGGCAGCGTATGTACTTTATTCAAAACAGGTCGGCCCGAAGGTCAGGTCCCCGAAGGTCAGGTCATTGGCCGCCAAGGCGTGATCGCTCAGCCTTTTTGCGGCGGCATACATTAGCAAAACGTTGACCTATCGGCTACTCACCCTCTGTTCCAGCAGCTCGCGGTTGGACATCGAGACCAGCTCGCCTTCGTCGGTCATGACCGTCGTCTTGACGGTGCCGATTTCCTCGATCTGGCCTTCGACGCCTCCAACCTGCACCTGCTGGCCCACCTGAAACATTTCCCGCACGTAGATTCCTGCCAGTATCTGACTGGCGATTTCACGGCTGCCCAGCCCCATTGCCAGTGCTGCGGCCAGACCAACGGTAATCAAGGCGATGACGATCACGTGGTTCAGCAGGTCGGTCTTGACCTCCAGCTGGCTGATGGCCACCGAAATGCTGATGATGATCACCAGCCATTGCGCAACACGTCCCAGGCCACCGGCGTAATCGAGCCCTACCCCTTCGGCGGCGCCACGCACCAGGCCATTGACCAGTTGCGCCAGCAGTACACCGACCAGCAACACCAGGGCTGCACCAAATACTTTGGGCAGATACAGCGCCAACATGTCCAGGGTCGCCGACACCCGCTGCAGCCCGAGGGATTCGGCGGCCGACACCAGGAAAATCAACAGCACGAACCAATAGACGATTTTGCCGATGAGGGTCGAGATCGGCACCCTGAGCCCGCCGCGGCCCAGCAACTTGGTCAGGCCGGTGCCCGCCATCAGGCGGTCCAGCCCGAACTTGGCCAGCAGCTTGGACAACAAGGTGTCGAGCAGCTTGGCGACCAGGAAACCCAGCAAAACCACCACCAACGCCCCGAACAGGTTGGGGATGAAATTGGCGACCTTGGTCCACAGGGCGGTCATCGCCGCCACCAGGCTTTGAGTCCAGGGGTCCAGTTCCATTGATCAATCAGCCTTATCCGCAGCGGCGGAATCCGTACGACGAGACACCGGCGCGATATTCGCCGAACCACTGTTCACCGCGATCATGAACGCCTGACCCCAGCGCCCTATCAGGCTGAAGAGATCGCCCGCGCCGACCTGTCGGTTGGCGGTCTTGAGCACTCGCCCCAGCGCGGCGCGGTCGTCGCGACCCGGCGCTTGGGCATTGAGCATGTCTCGCAGGGATTCTTCGAACGGATCAGGCATGCATACCTCGCGAATTTCATTCAAAGACGAGACCCTGCTGCGATGAGTCACAAAGGTCTCGGCGAGCACAGGGTAAATTCCGCGTCAGACCCAGCGCAAGCGTCGAAACAACAACCACTGGCCCAACGCCACGGCCACCATCAATGCGCAGGCGATGGTGAAGCCATAGGGGCTGTCGGAACCGGGAATGCCGCCGACGTTGATGCCCAGCAGACCGGTCAGAAAGCTCATCGGCAGGAAGATCCCGGTGATGATGCCGAAGCGATACATGGTGCGGTTCATGCGCTCGCTCTGACGCCGGTCTTCGGCCTCCAGCACCAGCCCGACGCGCTCGCGCGCCAGTTCCAGCTCTTCCAGGTAGCGGGTCAGGCTGTTGTTGAGCTCATTCCAGTAGTCGGCGTCGTCGTCGACGAACCAGGGCACCTTGTTGCGTGCCAGCTGGCCAAAGATATCGCGCTGCGGCGCAAGGAAGCGTCGCAAGCCGGCCGCCCGTCGGCGCAGCTGCAGGATGCTGCCATGCTCAGGCGTGTACCGTTCGTCGGCGTCGAGTTTGTCTTCTTCCATATCGACGATATCGGAGAGGTCTTCGACCAGCGCCTGGACCTTTTCGGTCAGGTGCTGAGCCAGATAAAGAATCAACTCCGAAGCAGTTTTCGGCCCCTTGCAGGCGGCGAATTGTTCGAGCAGGTCGTCGGTCGCGCGCAATGGCCGCAGGCGCAGGGAAATGATGCGCTGGGCCTGGGCGAAGATCCGCACCGAGACCATGTCCTCGGGCTCGGCGCCGGGATTCAGATTGACCCCACGCAGGAACAGCAGCAATTCATCGTCGGGCAACGGTACCAGGCGCGGCCGGGTGTTTTCCTCCAGCAGCAGGTCGCAGCTGAATTCGCTCAGGCCACTGCTGCGGCGCAACCAGTCACGGGTCTGGGGATGGCTGCGGTCCCAGTGCAGCCACAGGCTCTGGTGGGGTTGCAACTGCAGCCCGTCGATATCGGTCCGGGCAACCGACCGCGCCCCCCCCTTACCGTCCAGCAACAAGGCATGCACCAGGCCCCATTGCGCATTTTCTTCCTCGTACATCGTGTCCCCGTTACTGATGGAAAGTTTTCATTCAGGCATGCTCAGTGCCTCTGGCGAGACGATGATGCCGTTGTTGTCGGCATACAGATAGTGGCCGGGAACGAATGTGACACCGGCGAAGCTGACCTTCACATCGAGATCACCCAGACCCCGCTTGACGGTCGGCATGGGATGGCTGGCCAGGGCCTGAACACCGACATCGGTTTGCGCCAGCATGTCGACGTCACGCACGCATCCATAGATGACCAGGCCTTCCCAACCGTTCTCAGCGGCTTTCTGGGCGAGCATGTCGCCCAGCAGCGCCTTGCGCAGCGAGCCACCACCGTCGACCACCAGCACCTTGCCGGTGCCATCCAGAGCCACCTGCTCGCGCACTCGCGAGTTGTCTTCGAAGGTCTTGATGGTGACGATCTTGCCGCCAAAGGAATCGCGGCCACCGAAATTGCTGAACATCGGTTCGAGCACCTCGACGTCGGGGTAGGCATCGCACAGGTCGGGGGTCAGATAGTGCATGGCATTGCTCCTGGGGCGGATGGCGGCTGCAAGAGCCAGAAGCCTGCGCCGGACGCGGCGCGGCCATCACAGCCTAGACCATGCTCAGGTCGCCGCCAACGGTGTCGCCCCGGGCAGCAGCTGCCGGTAGGGGTCGCTCAGCCAGGCACCTACCAGCGGCCAGACCTCAGCCTGGGCTTGGGCACTGACCAGCATGCGCACGTGGTCGAAGTCGTCGCCGAAACCTTGAGCACGGCCCAGGTTGACGAACTGATTGTGGCCCCCGCCGAATTGCTCGAACAGCTGCCGGCAGTCCCAGCTCGGATCCTGCAGGTCTCCGACGGCCGCCACGGCCAGGATGGGCAGCTTCACCTCGCCCAGCCCCTGCCACCAATCCCGCTCGGCATCGCCGAAGCGGCCGAACAGGCCTTTCCAGCGCATCCATTCGAGGCCAACGCCTACCGGTTCGTCTTCCGGGCCGCGCTTGAGGCGGGCCCCGGAGATGTGCGGATAGCGCTTGAGCAGGCGGCGCGCGGCCCAGTTCAGCGGAGGAATCCGCAACTGCCAGTGACGACGACTGACCTGCGCGCCGAACAAGGCCGCGGACGCTGCCAGATCACCTTGCAGATAGCCGCCACCCAGGGCGGCGGCCAGGGTGATGCCGCCGAGCGAATGCCCGACCCAGTGCGGTGTTTGAGCACTGACCTCGGCAACGAACGCACCGATGACCGGAAGATCGTAGCGGGCGTAGTCGGCCACGGTATTGCTGGCGTAGTGCTGGTTGCGCGGCGACAGCCCGTGGCCGCGCATTTCGGCTATCCACACGTCGAACCCGCGACGTGCCAGCCAAGGCCCCAGGCCTATGCCCTTGGGCGAGTACCAGAAGCGCCGGTTGGAAAAGCTGCCATGCAGGAGGATCACCGGCACCCCGCGAGCACCCGGCTGGTCGGCCAGGCCCAGGCGCGTCAACGCCAGCTCGACACTGGGGTCGAGGCTGTTGGCGGCCTTGATGCGGTAGATGTCTTCGCTGAGGTCGCCGCGACGCTCGGCACTGAGCAGCGCGACGGGAAAAAGGGTACTGCTGCTTTGCATAAGGCACTTGCGTCTGAATGAATGAGACTGTAACCGGGGCGCAAGCTGCGTTCCCATTGATCAGTGCGTGAAGGGCAAGATCAAGGGCGACGCGGCTTGCGCCGCTGCTACAGGGGACCGGAATGTTTGAAAGGACACACCGGTCTGGGGTGATACAGGGGACTGGGGTGTTCGAGAGAACACACCGGTCTGGGGTGGTACAGGGGACTGGGGTGTTCGAGAGAACACACCGGTCTGGGGTGGTACAGGAGACCGGGGTGCTGGAAGGGACACACCGGTCTGGGGTGGTACGGCTTAGACGGCACTTTCCTTTTCGGCCAGGAAGAACCAGGTTTCCAGGACCGAGTCCGGGTTCAGCGACACGCTCTCGATGCCCTGCTCCATCAGCCATTTGGCCAGATCGGGGTGATCGGACGGGCCCTGGCCACAGATGCCGATGTACTTGCCGGCCTTGTTGCAGGCCTGGATGGCGTTGGCCAGCAGCTTCTTGACCGCCGGGTTACGTTCGTCGAACAGGTGGGCGATGATCCCCGAGTCGCGGTCCAGGCCGAGGGTGAGCTGAGTGAGGTCGTTGGAGCCGATCGAGAAGCCGTCGAAGAACTCCAGGAACTCGTCGGCCAGGATGGCGTTGGACGGCAGCTCGCACATCATGATGATGCGCAGACCGTTGTCGCCGCGGGCCAGGCCATTCTCGGCGAGCAGGTCGATCACCTGCGACGCTTCGCCCAAGGTGCGCACGAACGGCACCATGATCTCGACGTTGGTCAGGCCCATTTCGTTGCGCACCCGCTTCATCGCCCGGCATTCGAGCTCGAAGCAGTCACGGAACGACTCGCTGATGTAGCGCGACGCCCCGCGGAAGCCCAGCATCGGGTTCTCTTCTTCCGGTTCGTAGAGCTTGCCGCCGATCAGGTTGGCGTATTCGTTGGACTTGAAGTCGGACAGCCGGACGATGACTTTCTTCGGCCAGAAGGCCGCAGCCAGGGTGCTGATGCCCTCGACCAGCTTGTCGACGTAGAAATTCACCGGGTCGCTGTAGCCGGCCACACGCTTGTCGACGCTGTCCTTGATTTCCGGGGTCAGGGTGTCGTAGTTGAGCAGCGCCTTGGGGTGCACGCCGATCATCCGGTTGATGATGAATTCCAGGCGCGCCAGGCCGACGCCGGCATTGGGCAATTGCGCAAAATCGAAGGCGCGATCCGGGTTGCCGACGTTCATCATGATCTTGAACGGCAGCTCGGGCATGGCGTCGACCGAGTTCTGCTTGATGTCGAAGCCCAGTTCGCCCTCGAAGATGTAGCCGGTATCGCCCTCGGCGCAAGACACTGTCACGCCCTGGCCGTCCTGGAGCAGTTGCGTGGCGTTGCCGCAGCCCACCACTGCCGGAATGCCCAGCTCGCGGGCGATGATCGCCGCGTGGCAGGTGCGTCCGCCGCGGTTGGTGACGATGGCGCTGGCGCGCTTCATGACCGGTTCCCAGTCCGGGTCGGTCATGTCCGAAACCAGCACGTCACCGGCCTGGACCTTGTCCATCTCCGAGACGTCGTGAATGATGCGTACCTTGCCGGCGCCGATGCGCTGGCCGATGGCGCGGCCCTCGACCAGCACGGTGCCCTTTTCCTTGAGCAGGTAGCGTTCCATCACGTTGGCGCTGGAGCGGCTCTTCACCGTCTCGGGGCGCGCCTGAACGATGTAAAGCTGGCCGTCGTCGCCGTCCTGGGCCCACTCGATGTCCATCGGGCGACCGTAGTGCTTCTCGATGATCATTGCCTGCTTGGCCAGCTCGCTGACCTGCGCATCGGTCAGGCAGAAGCGTGCGCGCTCGGCCTTGTCGACGTCCACCACCTTGACCGAGCGTCCGGCGCGGGCTTCGTCGCCGTAGACCATCTTGATCGCCTTGCTGCCCAGGTTGCGCCGCAGGATCGCCGGACGACCGGCTTCCAGGGTGTGCTTGTGCACATAGAATTCGTCGGGGTTCACCGCGCCTTGCACAACGGTCTCGCCCAAGCCATAGGCGCCGGTGATAAACACCACGTCACGGAACCCGGACTCGGTGTCCAAAGTGAACATCACCCCGGCAGTACCGGTTTCCGAACGCACCATGCGCTGCACGCCGGCCGACAGGGCTACCAGCTTGTGGTCGAAGCCCTGGTGCACGCGGTAGGCGATGGCGCGGTCGTTGAACAGCGAGGCGAAGACTTCCTTGGCCGCGCGAATGACGTTCTCGACGCCGCGAATGTTGAGGAAGGTTTCCTGCTGACCGGCGAACGAGGCATCGGGCAGGTCTTCGGCAGTGGCCGAGGAACGTACGGCAACGGCAATGTCCGGGTTGCCCTTGGACAGCTCGGCGAAGGCGACGCGGATCTCTTCGTTGAGGCGCTCGGGGAACTCGGCCTCCATGACCCACTGGCGGATCTGCGCACCGGTGCGGGCCAGGGCATTGACGTCGTCCACGTCGAGCGCGTCGAGGGCTGCGTGAATCTGCTCGTTGAGCCCGCTGAGGTCGAGGAAATCGCGATAGGCCTGGGCGGTGGTGGCAAAACCGCCGGGCACCGACACGCCGGCACCGGCCAGGTTGCTGATCATCTCGCCCAGGGATGCATTCTTGCCCCCCACGTGTTCCACATCATTGTTGCCAAGCTTATCGAGGGAAACTACGTACTCTACCAAGGTGATCTCTCCACTGACTGGGTTGGAAAAGCTCGGGATGCCCGGCGCGAATCGTCGCACGCGGGGGGCTGTGGCCGCAGCCCCGGAAATGAACGAGAATGCCTGGCAATGCTGGCCATCAATCGGGCCTATCATATCCAAGAATCGTCAGTTGCCTACGGGCCGGGGCGCACAATGAAACGATCTGCATTCTTCATCTCCGACGGTACCGGCATTACCGCCGAAACGCTGGGGCAAAGTCTACTGGCGCAGTTCGAAAACATTACCTTCAGCAAGTTCACGCGGCCCTACATCGACAGCGTGGACAAGGCTCGGGCCATGGTACAGCAAATCAATAACTGCGCCGAAAAGGACGGCGTGCGACCGATCATCTTCGACACCATCGTCAACCAGGACATCCGCGAGATCCTCGCCACCTCCAACGGCTTCATGATCGACATCTTCTCGACCTTCCTCGCCCCGCTGGAAATGGAGCTCAGCGCACATTCCTCGTACTCGGTAGGCAAGTCCCACTCCATTGCCCACAACGCCAACTACATGGAACGCATCGAAGCGGTCAATTTCGCGCTGGACAACGACGACGGCGCCAGAACCCACTACTACGACAAGGCCGACCTCATCCTGGTAGGCGTGTCGCGCTGTGGCAAGACGCCGACCTGCCTGTACATGGCCATGCAATTCGGCATCCGCGCCGCCAACTACCCACTGACCGAAGACGACATGGAGCGCCTGCAGCTGCCACCGGCGCTCAAGGCCCATCAGCACAAGCTGTTCGGCCTGACCATCGACCCCGATCGGCTCACCGCGATCCGCCACGAGCGCAAGCCCAACAGCCGCTACGCCAGTTTCGCCCAGTGCGAATTCGAGGTGCGCGAAGTGGAAGGCCTGTTTCGCCGCGAGAACATTCCAAACATTGACTCGACGCATTTTTCGGTGGAAGAAATCTCCGCCAAGATCCTCGTCGAGAAAGGCGTCGAACGGCGCTTCAAATAGGCGCCTGCACCCGTGGCGCCCACCCCTGCCGAGCGGGCGAGCCTCGAACTTCACGGTCGATTCGCACTCCAAGGCCTCGCCCGACCGTGCCTGCGCTGGCGGCACGAAGGCACCGTGCTAGAATGTGGTGCTCTCTTCCTGTTACCCGCGAAACGTTTTTGCGGTGCCCGATTCGGTATTCATAATTTCAATTCATGACTCTCAAGCCTCTCTCCCGCCTGTTCAGCCTTTTATTCATTGCGTTCATTCCGGGCCTGGGCCTGGCTGCCGAAAAGACCACCTACGGCCTGAACGAGTACGCACAACTGACCGACATCGACCTGCGCGTGGCGGCCAAACTCGATACGGGTGCATTGACTGCCTCGCTCAGTGCGCGTGACATCAAGCGCTTCAAACGCAACGGCCAACCCTGGGTACGCTTCTACCTGGCGATCGACAATGCCCATTCCCACCCCATCGAACGGCCGCTGGTACGCGTGAGCTCCATCAAGCGACGCGCCGACGACTGCGAATGCAGTGCCAGCGAACGCAAGACCCACACTCAGCGTCCGGTGATCGAACTCGACGTGTGCATGGGCCATACCCAGCGCCGCATCGAGGTCAACCTCACCGACCGCACCGCATTCGACTACCCGCTGCTGATCGGCTCCGATGCGCTCACCCGCTTCGATGCGCTGGTCGACCCCAGCCGCAAACACGCTGCCGGCAAACCCGCCTGCGCCACTGTCGCCACCCTCGCAGAGTAATTTCAATGCGCGCTCTAACCCTGCACTTGAAGATCCTGATCACCGCGCTGGTGGGGCTGGGCATCGCCATCACCGCCTATCAGATCCTCGTACTCGGCATTCCGGTGACCGAAGACGAAACCGACGATCTGTGGAACATCGACGCCAAGGTCGAATTCGTCGCCAGCGCCAAGGACCCGGTAAAGGTGCAGATGTTCGTGCCGCCCCTGAGCCGTGACTATGTGAGCCTCAACGAGAGCTTCATCTCCAACAACTACGGGGTCAGCGTCAATCGGCTGGATGGCAATCGCAAGGTGACCTGGTCGGCCCGGCGCGCTTCGGGCAACCAGACGCTGTATTACCGCCTGGTACTGACCAAGCGTTACAGCGGCGAAAAACTCAAGGTCAAGGGCCCGATCTTCCGCGACAGCCTGGCCGTGGAAGGCCCGGAAAAGATCGCCGCCGAAGCGTTGCTGGCGCCCATTCGCCAGCATTCGGCCGATGTCGAAACCTTCGTCGGCGAAACCATCAAGCGGGTCAACAATCTGGCCGACGACAACGTCAAGCTGCTGCTGGCCGGCGACACCTCGACCTTGCACAAGGCGCGGATCATCGACCTGCTGCTGTCCATCGCCCATGTCCCGATGGAAAAGGTCCATACCGTGCGCCTGCTCGCCGACCAGGCGCAGACGCCGGAACTGTGGCTGCGCAGCTTCAACGGCAACGACTGGCTGTACTTCAACCCCGATACCGGCGAGCAGGGCCTGCCCGAGGATCGCCTGCTGTGGTGGACAGGTGACGAGAACCTGGTCAGCGTCGAGGGCGGACGCAAGGCAACCGTCACCTTCACCATGAACAACAGCGAGATGAACGCCATTCGCCTGGCCAAGCTGACCGACGAGAACACCGACGCCGATTTCCTCGAGTACAGCCTGTACGGCCTGCCGCTGCAGACCCAGCAGACCTTCATGATCATGGTGATGATCCCGATCGGCGTGCTGGTGATTCTGATCCTGCGCAACCTGATCGGCATCCAGACCCTGGGCACCTTCACTCCGGTGCTGATCGCCCTGGCGTTCCGCGAAACCCAGCTGGGCTTCGGCATCATCCTGTTCACGGTGATCACCGCGCTGGGGCTGTCGTTGCGCTCCTACCTGGAACACCTGAAGCTGCAGATGCTGCCCAGGCTGTCCGTGGTGCTGACCTTCGTCGTGGTGCTGATCGCCGCGATCAGCCTGTTCAGCCACAAGCTGGGCCTGGAGCGCGGGTTGTCGGTGGCGCTGTTCCCGATGGTGATCCTGACCATGACCATCGAGCGTTTGTCGATCACCTGGGAAGAGCGCGGCAGCGGGCATGCCCTGAAGGTCGCGGTGGGTACGCTGTTCGCCGCCTCCCTGGCGCATATCCTGATGAGCGTTCCGGAACTGGTGTACTTCGTGTTCACCTTCCCGGCGATCCTGCTGATCCTGGTAGGTTTCATGCTCGCCATGGGCCGCTACCGCGGCTACCGGCTGACCGAACTGGTGCGTTTCAAGGCTTTCCTCAAGCAGGCCGACTCCTGATGTTCGGCCTGTGGAAAACCTGGAAAGCGCTGGAGGCCCGCGGCATCATGGGCATCAACCGGCGCAATGCCGACTATGTGCTCAAGTACAACCGGCGCAGCCTGTACCCCATCGTCGATGACAAGATCATCACCAAGGAGCGCGCCATTGCGGCGGGTATCCATGTGCCCGAGATGTTCGGGGTGATTTCCACGGAAAAGCAGATCGACCGCCTCGACGAGATCATCGGCGGGCGCAGCGACTTCGTGGTCAAGCCGGCCCAAGGCGCTGGCGGCGACGGCATCCTGGTGGTCGCCGACCGCTTCGAGGAGCGTTTTCGCACCGTGTCGGGCAAGATCATCAGCCGCGAAGACATCGAGCACCAGATTTCCAGCATCCTCACCGGCCTGTATTCGCTGGGCGGGCACCGTGACCGCGCGCTGATCGAATACCGGGTGATCCCCGACCAGATCTTCAAGAGCATCAGCTACGAAGGCGTACCGGACATCCGCATCATCGTGCTGATGGGCTACCCGGTAATGGCCATGCTGCGCTTGCCGACCCGGCAGTCGGGCGGCAAGGCCAACCTGCATCAGGGCGCCATCGGCGTCGGCGTCGACCTGGCCACGGGTGTGACCCTGCGCGGCACCTGGCTGAACAACATCATCAGCAAGCATCCCGACACCACCAACGCCGTGGACGGCGTGCAGCTGCCCAACTGGGACGGCTTCATGCGCCTGGCCGCCGGTTGCTTCGAGCTGTGCGGGCTGGGCTACATCGGCGTCGACATGGTTCTGGACCAGGAAAAAGGCCCGCTGATCCTGGAGCTCAACGCCCGTCCCGGGCTGAACATCCAGATTGCCAACGACTGCGGCCTGACCCTGCGCACGCAGGCCGTGGAAAAACACCTGGAAGCGCTGGCGGCCGAAGGCATCGTGGAAACCGTCGAAGAGCGCACGCGCTTCGTTCAGGCACTGTTCGGTCATGTGCCCGCCGTAGTGACCTGAACGCGGACGCCACACCACCCGCACACGCGCCGCCCGGGTGCATTACAATCCCAGCCCCGTCACTGGCCACCGACCTATCATGCCAACCTGCTCGCTTCACGCCCTGCCCTACCTGGCCGACCCGGCGCCCTATTTCGCTGCGGTTCGCCACGCGCCTGGCGCGGTACTGCTCGACAGCGCGCAGCCGATCGCCCAGCGCGGCCGCTTCGACCTGATCAGCGCCTGGCCGGTGCAGACCCTCGGCGTCCAGGCCGGTGAGTCGGGCCAGCAGTACCTGCAACGCGCCCGTGTCGCGCTAGCCGGCTTGGGCCAGGCGCAATTGCCCGACGGCTGCGAGTTGCCCTTCGCCGGAGGACTGATCGGCTACCTGAGCTACGATTTCGGCCGCAGGCTGGAGACCTTGCCAGCGCCCAACCAGGATGACCTCGACCTGCCGCACGCCAACCTGGGCCTCTACGCCTGGGCGTTGATCAGCGACCATCGCCGACAGACCAGCGAATTGATGTTCCACCCCGCGCTGGATCCGCGCGAACGGCAACGCCTGATCGACCTGTTCGACCAACCGGCTCCTCTCGAAGCACTGCCCTTCCGGCTGCACACCTCGATGACGCCGGATCGAACCCCTGAGCAGTACCGACAGGCGTTCGAAACAGTGCAGGCCTATATCCAGGCCGGAGACTGCTATCAGGTCAATCTGACCCAGCGTTTTCGTGCCGCCTGCTCGGGCGACCCGTGGACCGCTTATCAAGCTGTACGCGCTGCCTGCTCCACACCGTTTTCCGGCTACCTGCAGCTGGCGGGCGGCGCAGCCTTGTTGAGCTTTTCCCCGGAGCGCTTCATCAAGGTCACGGCCGGTCATGTCGAAACCCGGCCGATCAAGGGCACCCGCCCACGCAGCCTCGACCGCGAAGAAGACGCGCGCCAGGGCCGCGAGCTGCTGGCCAGTGCCAAGGACCGCTCGGAGAACCTGATGATCGTCGACCTGCTGCGCAACGACCTGGGCCGGAGCTGCCGGATCGGCTCGGTTCGGGTACCGCAACTGTTCGCACTGGAGAGCTATCCGAACGTTCACCATCTGGTCAGCGCCGTGACCGGCGAGTTGGCCGCGGACAAGGACTGTCTGGATCTGCTTGCCGGCAGCTTCCCCGGTGGTTCGATCACCGGCGCGCCGAAGATCCGCGCCATGCAGATCATCGAGGAAGTGGAACCGACCCAACGCGCCATCTACTGTGGCTCGTTGCTGTACCTGGATGTGCGCGGTGGGATGGACAGCTCCATCGCCATCCGTACCCTGCTGGTCAAGGACGGCCAGGTCTGCTGCTGGGGCGGTGGCGCAATCGTGGCCGACTCGCAGTGGCAGGCCGAATACCAGGAGTCGATCTTCAAGGTCAGCGTGCTGCTGGACACCCTCGCGGGGCTCTGAGCCGGATCATGTCGCCCGGTGTTTTTTGTTACCATTGCGCCACATAGAGCGCCAAGCGCCACTTTGACCAGGAAGCCGCCTGATGAGCCAACCCTTCGACGTCGCCGACATGGCGACGACCTACGCGAACAAGTCCCCGCAGGACATTCTCAAGCTCGCCTTCGCCCACTTCGGCGACGACCTCTGGATTTCCTTCAGCGGTGCCGAAGACGTGGTGCTGGTGGACATGGCCTGGAAGCTGAACAAGAACGTCAAGGTGTTCAGCCTGGACACCGGCCGCCTGCACCCGGAAACCTATCGGTTCATCGAGCAGGTACGCGATCACTACCAGATCACCATTGAACTGGTCTCGCCGGACAACGCGCTGCTGGACCCTTTCGTCAAGCAGAAGGGACTGTTCAGCTTCTATCGCGATGGTCATGGCGAGTGCTGTGGTATCCGCAAGATCGAGCCGCTGCGACGCAAACTCTCGACCGTCAGCGCCTGGGCCACCGGCCAGCGCCGCGACCAGAGCCCCGGCACCCGTAGTCAGGTAGCAGCGGTGGAAGTGGACGGCGCGTTCTCGACGGCCGAGCGTACGCTGTACAAGTTCAACCCCTTGGCGCAGATGAGCAGCGAAGAGGTGTGGGGCTACATCCGCATGCTCGAGCTGCCCTATAACAGCCTGCACGAGCGCGGCTTCATCAGTATCGGCTGCGAGCCCTGCACGCGGCCGGTACTGCCCAACCAGCACGAGCGCGAGGGGCGCTGGTGGTGGGAGGAAGCCACGCAAAAGGAATGCGGGCTGCATGCGGGCAATCTGATCGCCAAGACCTGAGCCGCGCAGCGCCTCCAGGCCATGGCAAGCCTGGAGGCAGCGGCGCGATCAATGCTCGGGTAACTCGACGCCTTCGAACAAGGCTTCCAGTTCCTGCTTGTTGTGGCACTGGATGGCCTTGGCCATGACCTCGCGGGTGAGGTGCGGCGCGAACTTCTCGATGAAGTCGCACATGAAGCCGCGCAGAAAGGTGCCGCGGCGGAAGCCGATGCGGGTCACGCTGGACTCGAACAGGTGATCGGCGTCGAGTACCACCAGGTCGTTGTCGAGCTTGGGATCGACCGCCATCTTGGCCACGATTCCCACTCCCAACCCCAGACGCACATAGGTCTTGATGACGTCGGCATCGGCCGCGGTGAACACCACCTTCGGCGCCAGGCCGCGCCGCGAGAACGCTTCGTCGAGCTTGGAGCGACCGGTGAAACCGAACACGTAGGTGACGATCGGGTACTCGGCCAGTGCCTCGAGCGTCAGTTTCGGTACCTTGGTCAGCGGATGCCCCTGGGGCACCGCGATGCAGCGGTTCCAGCGGTAGCACGGCATCATGATCAGATCGCCGAACGAATCCAGCCCCTCGGTGGCAATGGCGAAGTCGACGGTGCCGTCGGCGGCCATTTCGGCAATCTGCATCGGTGAGCCCTGATGCATGTGCAGGGCCACGTCCGGATACTGTTTGATGAAGCTGCTGATCACCGTCGGCAGTGCATAACGGGCCTGGGTGTGGGTGGTGGCGATGGAGAGCGTGCCCTTTTTCTCGTTGGAGAATTCCTGGGCGATCTGCTTGATGCTTTCTACCTTGCGCAGGATCTCGCCTGCCGTGGTGATGATGCGTTCACCGGCCGGGGTGACGCGGGTCAGGTGTTTGCCACTGCGTGCGAAGACTTCAACACCCAATTCGTCTTCCAGCAGGCGGATCTGCTTGCTGATACCTGGCTGCGAGGTATACAGGCTTTGCGCCGTGGCGGAGACGTTGAGGTCATGATGCGCTACCTCCCAGATGTAGCGCAGTTGCTGAAGCTTCATATGAATCCCTCACACAGGAAAAACCGCCAGTCGTCGGCGACGGGTTATAACTATATTAAAGGTTGTAACAATAAATCTAGAACTTTTTATTAAATTTGTAGGAAAAATAACCAACCTTAGCCTCATCCTCTGGGTCGGCTGCGATGCTCGGTCAGGGGCACCATATAGACCGGCACGGGAGACAGCTGCAGCACGCGGGCCGCAGTGCGTCCCAGGGGAACGTCAACAGTGGCACCGTGGCTGTGGCTGCCGAATACCAGCAAGTCAACGGCCAGCCGCTGGGCCTGGTCGAGGATGACTTCGGCTGGATCGCCTTGCCGCACACGCACGGCGCGGATCAAGGCAAGGCCCGGCTCGTCGTCGCCCAGATCGCTGCGCAGGCTCTGCAGGACCTTCTCCTCGATCCCGGCCATGACGGTATTGAGCCCCTGGCTGTGCAGGCGGTCGAGCGCGGACTCGTCGAGGTAGCTTTGCAGCACCGATTCGGCGATCAAACCCATCGGCTCCACGGCATGGATGACATACAGCTGCGCGTTGAAACTGCGCGCCAGGGCTACGGCGTGCTGCATGACGAACGGGGCATATACCCCCAGGTCAGTGGCGTAGAGCATGGAGCGGATCATGCGACCTCCGAAGTGGCCAATGCGACAGGCATACTTGAGCGTAGCAGTGCCGCCCGCCGCGCACCGGTCGTCGGCGCATGGCAATGGCACAAATCCATTGTCTGCATGCGCTCTAACGCGCTAAGGTTCGACTCCCCCGCCGCTCATAATCATGCTGTGCCTCGCCGTGCGGGGTTCGCTGGCGGCCGGCACCCGTGACCTGACGAGTAACACGATGGCTGACCTACCGATCGACGACCTTAACGTCGCTTCCAACGAAACCCTCATTACCCCTGCGCAGCTGAAACGGGAAATCCCGCTCAGTGCCGCCGCGCATACCACCGTGGCCGCTGGCCGGGAAGTGGTGCGCAATATTCTCGACGGTCGTGACCATCGCCTGTTCGTGGTCATTGGCCCGTGCTCGATTCACGACATCGACGCGGCGCACGAATATGCGCGCCGGCTCAAGGCACTGGCCGCCGAAGTATCGGACACCCTGTACCTGGTCATGCGCGTGTACTTCGAAAAACCGCGCACCACGGTCGGCTGGAAAGGCCTGATCAACGACCCGTACCTGGATGACTCTTTCAAGATCCAGGACGGTCTGCACATCGGTCGCAAACTGCTGCTGGACCTGGCCGAGATGGGCCTGCCCACTGCGACCGAGGCGCTGGACCCGATTTCGCCGCAGTACCTGCAGGACCTGATCAGCTGGTCGGCCATCGGCGCGCGCACCACCGAATCGCAAACCCACCGCGAAATGGCTTCGGGCCTGTCCTCGGCCGTGGGCTTCAAGAACGGTACAGACGGCGGCCTGACCGTTGCCATCAATGCGTTGCAGTCGGTGTCCAGTGCGCATCGGTTCCTGGGCATCAATCAGGAAGGTGGCGTGTCCATCGTCACCACCAAGGGCAATGCCTACGGCCACGTGGTACTGCGCGGCGGCAACGGCAAGCCCAACTACGACTCGGTCAGCGTGGCGGTGTGCGAGCAGGCGCTGGAAAAAGCAGGCATCAAGGCCAACATCATGGTCGACTGCAGCCACGCCAACTCCAACAAGGACCCGGCTCTGCAACCGCTGGTCATGGAGAACGTGGCCAATCAGATCCTGGAAGGCAACCAGTCGATCATCGGTCTGATGGTGGAAAGCCATTTGAATTGGGGCAGTCAGTCGATTCCCAAGGACTTGGGCGACCTGCAGTACGGCGTATCGGTCACCGATGCGTGCATCGACTGGGCCAGCACCGAGAAGACCCTGCGCAGCATGCACGCCAAACTCAAGGATGTGTTGCCCAAGCGTAGCCGCTGAGCCCAGGCGCCGGGTCAGTCGAGTTTGCGCTTACCCGGCCTTTGCATGCAGTTGCAGCCTGCCTGTTTACAGCTCGGCCGCACGGCGCTGATGGCGTTCCATATAGCGCTCGACATAGGAGCACGACGGAATCACCGTGTAGCCATGGCTCTCGGCGTAGTCCAGAGCCTGCTCGGTGAGTGCCGCAGCGATGCCCCGCCCGCGCAGGGCGTTGGGCACGAAGGTGCGATAGATGTCCAGGGTCTGTTTACCCAGGTCCATGTAGGTGAGGTAGGCACGATGGCCGTCGATATTGACTTCGAACTGGTGACCGGCCTGGTCGTGGTGGATCGAAAGCGCCTCGCTCATCGCGTTTCCTCGCGGGTCTTGGATTTAGACCTCTACCTTACCGCTCTTTGTACAACGAAGAAACAGTTGTGCAGGCCCATGCCGTTTTTGTCATAAAGCGCAATCGTCATGGCTGCGACGGGAGCAAACAACATCACCTTGCAGGCGAGTTGATTGTCTTCCTGCGCACTCATTGTCGGCGTCCTGGTTATCTCCATTCGCGGCCTGCTGCAGGACATTTAAACTCGTCCTTAGTTCATGCATGAGGCAATTACGCGATGCACTTGCGCACTCCCTGGCCCGCGCCCAACCAGCGCTAGACCGTGATTTTCGGCTTATGTTCCGCCTCTGCGGCGTGGGTGGATTTTTTTTCATCTCTTGCGCAGAGTCCGTTTACTTACTACAAGTAATGAGTAGTATGTACGGCGGCTAGTTTCTCATTCATGAGAAATGGCTACTTAAAAGAATGTCCTTCGAAGGGGAACACAATGAACAATGCTCTGAAATTCTCTGCACTGGCCCTGGCCGCCGTTCTGGCTACCGGTTGCAGCAGCGCAACCAAAGAAACCGAAGCTCGCCTGACCGCTACCGAAGACGCCGCTGCACGCTCGCAAGCCCGTGCCGACGAAGCCTACCGCAAGGCTGACGAAGCGCTGACCGCCGCTCAGAAAGCCCAGCAGACTGCCGACGAAGCCAACGAGCGCGCCCTGCGCATGCTCGACAAGGCCAGCCGCAAGTAACAGCCTTTTGCGAGGCTGTAAAAAAACCGACCCACTGGGTCGGTTTTTTTATGGGCGCAGCCGCAGCCAACTAGGGCGCAGGCAGACTGCCCGGTGCGCTGCTGATCATCGGAGCACCAGCCCCGGCGATTTCAACCGGCAAGCCGTCTTCCGCGGCGACCACATCACGAACCACGTCCCAGTTCATCTTGATGTCCGGAGCGAAGTCGCGACGGTTGAGCAACGCATTGATGACGGCGGTGTGCCTGTCGAGGGTCACCGGATCACCCTTGTCGGTCAGTTGCGCATGGGCTTCCAGGTACACCTTGCCGCCGCTCATGCCGAACTTGTAGGACTCGTTCATGATGCGCACGCCAGTGCCCACCGGCACCATGCTGGCCAGCTCCAGCACATTGTCGTTGTACATGCGGAAGCAGCCATGACTGGTGCGCATGCCGATGCCGAACTGCTTGTTCGAGCCGTGAATCAGGTAGCCCGGCAGACCGAGAGTGAACTTGAAAGGCCCCAGCGGGTTGTCGGGGCCGGCGGGCACCACATTGGGCAGCGGATCACCGTCTGCAGCATGCTCGGCCTTGATCGAGGCCGGTGGCGTCCAGGTCGGATTGGGGGTCTTGGCGATGATCTTGGTGTGCGCGATGGGCGAGCCCCACCCTTCCCGGCCAATCCCCAGCGGATAGGTACGCACGACGTCCTCACCCTTGGGGTAGTAATAGAGGCGGTACTCGGCCAGGTTGATGACGATGCCTTCGCGCGGACCCGGCGGCAGGATGAAACGGGTCGGCAGGACAATCTGCGTGCCGGCACCCGGCAGCCAAGGGTCGACGCCAGGGTTGGCGGCGACCATTTCCAGATAGCCGAGGTCGTTGGCCGTCGCGATGTCGGCGAAGGTGTCCTCGTACTTGGCGGTGATGGTCTGCACCTGGCCGATGATGTCTTCACCCGCAGGTGGCAACGGGAATTCCAGCGCCATGGCCGGCGCCGCTGCGAATGCGGCGGCCAGCGACAGGCAGCGGGTGAAGGCGGAAAGGCTCGGCGGCATCCAGGAAATCCTTGGTCGAACTGAACGGGACAATGCCGCGATTGTACGCGCAGTTGCCGGGCGCGTGTAGACGGGTACCGTCGGGGCGCCGATCAGGGGATCGACTGCAGTTCGGGCCAGACCGGTCGTGTGCCCTTGCGCTGGGCGAACAGGATGGCCCGGCACAGTTTGCACAGCCGCTGGTCACGAAAGATCAGCTTGTGCACTTCCAGCCAGCGCGGCTGGGCCGGGAGCAAGGTTCCACACAAGGTGCGGTCCACCGAACCACCGAGTTCCAGCTGACGTGCAGCTAGGTGCACACGACTTTCCTGGCAGGCGAACAGGTCCAGCTGATCGTCGGGTTCGATCAATTGATAGGCAAACAGGGACCAGGCGGGACGCGGCATCGGGGGCTCCAAACAGGGGGCGCCACATTAGCCGAAAGCCCGCGTCCAGAAAAGCGTCAAAGCAGGGGTTTGAGCGTCGGCCAGACGTTTTCCAGCAGTTTGCCCTGGGCGCCAGCCGTGGGATGCACACCGTCGGCCTGCATCAGTGTCGGCACCCCGCCGACCCCTTCGAGCAGAAATGGCACCAAGGCCACTTTTTTCTCTTCTGCCAGCGTGTGATAGACCTGGGCGAACGACTGGGTGTAACGCGCGCCGTAGTTGGGCGGCAACTGCATGCCCAGCAACAGGACCTCGGCGCCGGCCTTGCGGGAGACCTCGATCATCGACGCAAGATTCTGTTGCAATTGCGTTACCGGCATCCCGCGCAGGCCATCGTTGCCACCCAGCTCGAGCACGACCAGGTCCGGCTTGTGCGCTGCAAGCAGCGCGGGCAGCCGCGCCGAGCCATTGGCCGAGGTGTCGCCAGTGATCGAAGCGTTGACCACCTTGTCGCTGAAACCCTGCTGTTCCAGGCGCTGCTCGAGCAGCGCGACCCAGCCGGCACGGGTATCCAGGCCGAAAGCCGCGCTGATACTATCGCCAACGATCAGTACCGTACCTGCCGCTGCACTCTGGGCGGCCAACATCAGGCCCAGGCCAGCACTCATCAACCACATTCGCATCGGGACTCTCCATGGGCGCAAGCATTCTTACAGCGCGGAACCTTAGCAAAGTGGTCACCAGCGCGGAAGGTGAACTGACCATTCTGCACGAACTCTCGCTGGAATTGGCCAAAGGCGACAGCCTGGCCATCGTCGGCGCATCGGGTTCGGGCAAGTCTACCCTGCTAGGCCTGCTCGCCGGCCTCGACCTGCCCAGCGCGGGCAGCGTGACCCTGGCCGGCCAGGACCTGAGCACGCTGGACGAAGACCAGCGGGCCCGGGTACGGGCCGAACACGTCGGTTTCGTGTTCCAGTCGTTCCAACTGCTCGACAGCCTCGACGCTCTGGAGAACGTGATGCTGCCGCTGGAGCTCGACGGCCGCAAGGACGCCCGTGAACATGCGCGCACGTTGCTCGAACGGGTCGGCCTGGGCCAGCGTCTGACCCACTCGCCGCGCCAGCTCTCGGGCGGCGAACAACAGCGTGTCGCCATCGCCCGCGCGTTCGCGGCCGAACCGGACGTGCTGTTCGCCGACGAACCTACCGGCAATCTCGACAGCCATACCGGCGAGCGCATCAGCGACCTGCTTTTCGAGCTCAACAAGGAACGCGGTACCACCTTGGTACTGGTCACCCACGACGAACGCCTGGCGCATCGCTGCCACCGCCTGATCCGTCTTGATGCCGGGCGCCTCGTTGCGCCCCTGGAGCCCTGATGGCAGGCCTGCCGATGTCGCGACTGGTGGCCCTTGCCGCCCGTCAGTTGTTGCGTGATGCGCGTTCCGGCGAGCTGCGCGTGCTGTTCTTCGCCTTGCTGGTGGCGGTTGCTGCCAGTACCGCAATCGGCTATTTCGGAGCACGCCTCAACGGCGCGATGCAGTTGCGCGCCACCGAGTTTCTCGGCGCCGACCTGATCCTGCAGGGCAGCAGCCCGGCGCGTCAGGAGCAGATAGATGCAGGCACCAGCGTCGGCCTGGATCATGCGCGGGTGGTGGAGTTCGCCAGCGTGATTGCCGCCGACAGCGGGATCCAGCTGTCCAGCGTCAAGGCGGTCGATGAGGCCTATCCCTTGCGCGGCGAGCTCAAGAGCGCGGCGCAGCCGTATGGCGAGGAGACCGCCGGGGATGGGCCCAGGCCTGGCGAGGCCTGGGCCGAGTCACGGCTGCTGGCCGCGCTGAACCTGAAAGTGGGCGATACCCTCGATGTGGGCAGCAAGACCTTGCGCCTGGCACGGGTGCTGACTTACGAGCCGGACCGTGCCGGCAATTTCTACAGCCTCACGCCTCGGGTAATGATCAACCTGCAGGACCTGGCCGCGACCAACGTGGTGCAACCGGGCAGCCGGGTGACCTACCGCGAACTCTGGCGCGGTGCGCCCGACGTGTTGGCCAGTTATCAGAAGCAGCTGGAGCCGGGGCTCGAACCCAACCAGCGTCTGCGTGATGCCAGGGACAGCAACCAGCAGATCGGCGGTGCCCTGGGCAAGGCCGAGCGCTACCTGAACATGGCGAGCCTGGTGGCGGTGCTGTTGGCTGGCGTGGCTGTGGCAATGTCGGCCAGTCGCTTCGCCGCGCGACGTTTCGATGCCAGCGCCCTGCTGCGCTGCCTTGGCCTGTCGCGGCGCGAGGTGATGCTGATGTTCTGCGTGCAGCTGGCCCTGCTGGGTCTGCTGGCGTGCCTGAGCGGCGCGCTGATCGGCTGGCTGGCGCAGCTGGTGCTGTTCCAGATGCTGCACGGGCTGCTGCCAGCCGTGGTACCGGCCGGAGGGCTGTTTCCCGCGCTGGCGGGCATCGGCACCGGGCTGGTGGCGCTGGCCGGTTTCGCCCTGCCGCCCCTGGCGGCCTTGGGCGCGGTGCCGCCCTTGCGCGTATTGCGTCGTGATTTGCTGCCAGTGCCGCCAAGCACCTGGCTGGTGTATGGCACTGCGCTGCTGGCGCTGGGCTTGATCATGTGGCGGTTGAGCCTGGACCTGGTGCTGACGTTCGCCCTGCTCGCCGGCGGCCTGTTGGCAGCGCTGATCCTGGGTGGCCTGTTGTTGCTGGGTTTGAAAAGCCTGCGCCGCTTGCTGGCGCGTTCCCCCCTGCCGTGGCGCCTGGGGCTCGGACAACTGCTGCGCCATCCCCTGGCAGCTGCAGGGCAGGCCTTGGCCTTTGGCCTGATTCTGCTGGCAATGACACTGATCGCACTGCTGCGCGGCGAGCTGCTGGACAACTGGCAGAACCAGCTACCCAAGGACGCGCCGAACTATTTCGCCCTGAACATCCTGCCGGACGAGCGCGATGCCTTCGCCGGCCATCTGCAGCAGGCCGGCGCCCGCTCGGCGCCGTTGTACCCGGTGATGCCCGGCCGCCTGGTCGACATCAACGATGCGCCGGTGCAGGAGCTGGTCGAGAAGGATTCACGCGGTGAGCGCGCGGTGCAGCGAGACCTGAGCCTGACCTGGTCCGAGCACCTGCCCAATGGCAACCGGATCACCGCCGGGCAATGGTGGAATGCGGCCCAGCGCGCTGACGTACCGGGTGTATCGGTCGAAGAAGGGGTGGCGCAAAGCCTGAATCTCAAGCTTGGCGACCGTCTGACGTTCAATATCGGCGGCTCCAACCGCGATGCCGTGGTGACCAGCCTGCGCACGGTAGACTGGAACAACTTCCAGCCCAACTTCTTCATGATCTTCCAGCCCGGCACGTTCGACGACCTGCCAACCACCTACCTGACCAGCTTCTATATTGCGCCCGGCCATGATTCACAGGTGGTCGAACTGTCCAGAGCCTTCCCAGCGGCCACCATTCTGGGGGTCGAGGCGCTGCTGGAACAGCTGCGCAGCATCCTCGCCCAGGTCACCCTGGCGGTGGAGTACGTGTTGCTGTTCGTGCTGGCAGCAGGCATGGCGGTGTTGTTTTCCGGGCTGCAGGCCACGCTCGAAGAGCGCATCCGCCAAGGAGCGCTGCTTCGTGCGCTAGGTGCCGAGCGCAAGCTGCTGGTCAAGGCGCGGCGCATCGAGTTCGGGCTGCTGGGCGCCGCCAGTGGGGTGCTGGCGGCGTTGGGCAGCGAATTGATCAGCTTTGTGCTGTATCGCTACGCCTTCGATCTGGTCTGGACGCCGCACCCATGGCTGCTCTGCCTGCCGCTGATCGGCGCGCTGCTGGTAGGTGGGGCCGGGGTGTTCGGCACTCGTCGAGCCCTCAACGCAAGCCCGTTGCAGGTGCTCAGGGAAGGCTGAAACGCCGCGGGCGACTCAGCGCAGGGTGATGAGCCCCTGCCGGGCGATGCGCACGGCATGGGCAATCACTTCGTGGGCGTCGCGGGCCGACGGTGCCTGAATCACGGCCAGTTCGAAGCTGTTGTCGGGCAGGCTCTTCAAGGCGCTGTGCTGGTCGATGAAACGCGCCACGAACGCGCCGGGCTTGCCACGGCGACGCGGCCAGCCATCGAGGCTGCGCAGCAGGTTCGGCTGATGCTGGCCAACCAGCAGGATACGGGGATTGCGCAGGGATGGGCTGGCCGGGATCGGCGCGAGGCAAACGATGGGACGGGGACAGTTCATGATGGTGTTCTCAGCCTCGACCGCTTCATGTGGGAGAGCTGGGCAGCGGTGGGAGGCATCACCGAACCAGCGCTTTAGCGGTATTTCGAGGGCTCGTGAAAACCCCCAGGCGCCCCGCAAGTAGCTGTCTAAATCGGCGCATGAGCGGTAATCCTAGTGAACGGGCAGGCACGAGTCAACCGCCTGACTCGCAGGGCTTGCGACGGATGCGCACCGGATTCAGGCAGGTTTGTAGGAAATCTGGTTTACGTACCAGAGCGCTTCGCCATCGGGGATCTGCACGACGATGTCGTCGCCCTCCTGCTTCTTCAGCAGGGCACGGGCCATGGGTGAGTCGATGGAGATATAGTCATTGCGGCCATAGATCTCGTCATAGCCAACGATGCGGAATGTCTTGCGCGCGCCGTCATCGTTCTCGATCTCGACCCAGGCACCGAAGAATACCCGCCCTTCCTGTTCGGGCGAATAATCGACGACCTTGACGTCTTCCAGGCGCTTGCGCAGGTAGCGCACCCGGCGATCGATCTCGCGCAGCAGTTTCTTGTTGTACTGGTAGTCGGCGTTCTCACTGCGATCGCCCAGCGATGCTGCCCAGGCGACCTTCTGCGTAATCTCCGGACGATAGACGCGCCACAGATGATCGAGTTCGGCCCTCAATGCCTCGTGCCCTTCACGGGTAATGATGTTCGTTGCCAACACGGTCTCCAGCCAGGCTCAAAGCCGTAGCCTACAGCAAACGCCCTGCCCTGCCAGTACGCCGGGCGTTCAGCGAGCAGACGCCAGCTTGCGGGCGCCGGGCTCCAGTGAGTCGCGTTCGCGGGCGAATGCCAGGTAGTACTTGTTCACACTGTTGACGTAGCTCACCGAGGCCATTCCCATCTGCTCCATGGCGATGCGTTCGGTCTGGAAAAACCATTGATCGGGGTTGAGGCCGCGGCGGCGCGCCTCCTTGCGCATCGCCTGTACACGTTCGGGGCCCATGTTGTATGCGGCCAGGGTGAAGGCCATGCGTTCACGTTCGTTGAGCTTGTTGCTGGAGAAGAACTTGCGGCGGATCATCGCCAGGTATTTGGCCCCGGCCTGCACGTTGTTGTCGAGGTTCTGGATGTTGCCCACGCCCACCCGCCGCGCCGCCGAGGGGGTGATCTGCAGCAGGCCGGTCGCGCCGCCACCACCGCGGGCGGCCGGATCGAGCTTGGACTCCTTGAAGGCCAGCGCTGCAAGGTTGAGCCAGTCCATGTGCTGTTCGCGGGCGTGCCGCTGGAGTACCGGGCGCAGCGTTTCGAGGCGCTGGCGGTCGCCGCGGGCCAGTGGATAGTGAACCTTGTACAGGCCGCGGTAGACCTTGACGAAAGCGGCGTCCTGATCGCGCGGCGCCTTGTACGAGGCCAGGAAGCGATCGACGCTGGCGCCCAGCTGCGGTGCGTCGCGGCGCACGTACCAGTTGACCGAACCCGGCGCGCTGAGCACCACACGACGGTCCACGCGCAGCCGCGGCATGACCTTGGCCCAGCGTTCGGCGATGGGCAGTTCGACCACGGTCAGCGGGTAGATCCCGGCCTGAACCGTCTCCAGTACGTCTTCGGCGGCCAGACTGGGGTCGACCCATTCGATATCGATGGGCGCCAGCTTGCGCAATGCCAGCTTCTGGTTCCAGCGTTCGACAGCGGCGCCCGCTGCGCTGCCGTTGGGCAGGGCCAGGGTCTTGCCGGCCAATTGTTCGACGCGTACGTAACGCCGCCCGCCTTTGCTACCGACCAGCACGAAGGGGACATTGGCGACCACCGCTTCGCTGGCAGCAATCTTGCTGGCGGGATGCGACCCCATCAACTCGCCAGGCGCGACCAGGTCGCCTTCGCCGCGCTGCAGGGCGCCGAGCAGTTGCTCCTTGGCGCGCGGGATGATCTTGAGCTGCAGCGCCTGGCCTTTGCCGGCGTGAGCATTGAGATAACTTTGAAAAGCCTGCAGGCGGTGGTACTCGACGCCGATGGCCTGGCCGCGAACCTGACCCGAGCTGTTGCGGCTCTGGTTGACCAGCACGCGCAATACCTTGCTCGACTGGATCTGCGCCAGGTCGCGGACCTTTGCCGGGTGCGCCGCCAGCGGTGGCCCCGCCGGACGAGCGGCCGCCGCCGAGGGCAGCCCAAGGGCCAGGCAGAGCATGACAATCAGTGATCTAAGGCCCATGGTTCCCCGGCAACGTCCTGAGCAGCCCCTCAAGGACCGCCATAACCTTTTGAAGTTCTTGGTTTTCTTGCCAATCGCCAAGCTCTGGTATGCTTTTCGCCTCCTGCTTCGAGGTAGCACCATGCAACTCATCGATATCGGCGTCAACCTTACCAACGACAGCTTCGCGCAAAAGCACGAGGCCGTTCTGCAGAGGGCCTACGCGGCGGGCATCTGTCAGTTGGTGCTCACCGGGACCAGCGTCGAGGGCAGCGAACAGGCGCTGCAACTGTGCCAGCGGTGGGATGAGTCGGGCGAGCGGCTGTTCAGCACTGCGGGCATTCATCCACACAGCGCCAGCGAATGGAACGGCGACAGCGCCGCACGTCTGCGCGACCTGCTGCGCCTGCCGCAGGTGAAGGCCGTGGGTGAATGCGGCCTGGATTTCAATCGGGATTTCTCGCCGCGTCCGCAGCAGGAAAAGGTGCTGCAGGAACATCTGGCCCTGGCCGTGGAGTTGCAGCTGCCGGTATTCCTCCACGAGCGCGACGCCCACCAGCGCCTGCTGGACATTCTCAAGGATTACCGTGACCACCTGCCGGCCGCCGTAGTGCACTGCTTTACCGGCGAGCGCCAGGCGCTGTTCGGTTATCTGGACCTGGACCTGCACATCGGCATCACCGGCTGGATCTGCGACGAGCGTCGCGGCACCCATCTGCATCCGCTGGTGGGCAGCATTCCTGCCGCGCGGTTGATGCTCGAGAGCGATGCGCCGTACCTGCTGCCGCGCACCTTGCGGCCCAAGCCCAAGAGCGGCCGCAACGAGCCGGCCTTCCTTACTGAAGTCCTGCGCGAAGTGGCACTGCATCGCGGCGAAAGCCTGGCTGATCTGGCGCGGACCACGACAGCCTGCGCTCGGGCGTTTTTCGGTCTGCCGGAAATCCGCGGCGCGCTCTATGACGACGATAGCGAAGCTTGATTCGCGGCCAATGCGAGGGCTGACTATTATCGTTCTCAACTGATCCGGACCAGGACAGGGCTGAACAATTTGCCGGTGGCAGGACTCTACAGGTCATGCCATCCAGAAATGGCTCACGCAGAAACGTCTTGTTGATCCAGGTCCTGTTGCACCGTACCCAAGGAGCATTGAGCCATGAACGACACCACCGCATTGAAAATCGTCAACGACCCAAACAACGGTCTGCGCGTTTCGCGCGCCATTGCGCTGCCGTTGCTGGCCCTTTCCGCCTTGATGCTGGTGGATGCCTCAGCCTGTGCCAGCGTCGGCGAAGCCGCCATCGGCGTGATCGGTCTGATCGCCGCCTTCGCTCTGGGGCGCGGCCAGCGTGAGCCCAGCCAGGCCGAAGTCAGCCAAAAACTGTCACCGTCTGCCGGCTGATTGCCAACAGCTCGCCCTCTGGGTTCCACATGGCTGCGGAGGTGTGCCCATAGCCATCGCGGGCATGCTCGATCAGGGCCTGATAGCGACACCAATCGCCGCTGCGCATTGCAGGCATCGGCTGAATGAACTCGATGGTCCAGGTCAGGCTGCTGCCAGGCGCCGGCTTGTTCAGATAGGGCAGCAGCGCAGGCGGCCAGGCGTCGCCCAATACCAGCAACAAGGCTTCGGTGATCGGCTCATCCCGGTCATGCTCCCGCAGCTGCATCCACCCGCCGATACCGGCGACCGGCGTATTGCTGAACGGCAGCGCGCCGATTCCCCACCGCATGTCCAGATGGCGAATGTACTCGGGCGTGACCCCAGGCAGGTAGGGCAGCGCGGTGGACTGCTCCAGCGTTTTCATGGCCGGCACCGGCATCGCGCTGAGGGTGATCGCCGATTCGCGCGGTAGACCGAAACTGGCCTGGACCACGGTCATGGTGCGTCCGTTCTGCACCGCCCGCGCCAGCACCGAGGTCACCGCACTGCCCTCGCGCAATATTTCCACCTGTAGATCCATGGGGACTTCCAGTTCGGCCGGACCCACGAAAGTGATCGCCATCGAACGCACCGGCCGGTCAGGGACCTGCGCCGCCATGGCCTCGTGCAGCAATGCGGCCATGAGGCCGCCGTAGCAGGCGCGCCCCTGGCTCCATTCGCGGGGTACGGTAACGCTGTGGGGTGGACGTCGTGCGCTTGCCAGCAAGTCGCGAAGGTTCATGGGCCGACCTTGGGGGTGGTTGTCGATGGGCTTGATGGTAGACAGCTCGGCGCGAGCGCGCAGCTTTCATATCGGCCAATCTCCAGCTCAGGCGGTCGCCCAGACACGCTGCGCTACGAGGCTACACGCCCAGCCGTGCGTCCCAATTGCCTGCGCAAACGCGTCAGAGCAGTGCGCAGTTGCTCGCGCGAAACCGGTCGGCCGCCGTAGCGCTGGGCCATGAAGGCGTAGGCAAAGGTCAGGATGGCCTCGCTTTGCGCTGGCAAGTGAACGGCTGCGCGCTCGGCGAAAGCCATGGCGCCTTCGCCGGCATGACGCACCAGGCCACGACGGCGCAACAGGCGCTCGAACGCAATGAACTCCTTGAGCTGCGCATCGACCCGGCGGCGCCATGGCTTGAGCAGCCAGACACTGGCCAGCAGCATGAACGACAGCCCACCGATCGGCAGCGCCCAGCGTTGCAGCCCTTGGAACCAGCGAGCGAGAAATTCGATCTGGCGTTCGCCCTGATACTCCAGCACCCAGCGCTGCCAGCCGTAATTGAGGTTGTCCCATTGCAGGCGCAGGTCGTTGAGCCACGTCAAATGTGGGTAGCGCAGCGGCGAAAAGGGCGAGCCGGCAAGAAACTCTTCATCGGCTGAAAGCGCCTGCTGCAAGCCCTGCTCGACCCGCGCCGGGGCCACCGCTGCGGTGGGGTCGGCCCGTTGCCAGCCGGTGCCTGCCTGCCAGTATTCGACCCACGCGTGGGCTTCGAATTGACGTACGGTCAGGTAGTTGCCCGCCGGGTTCAGTTCGCCACCCTGGTAGCCGGCTACCACCCGTGCGGGTACCCCCGCCACACGCAAGGCATAGACCATGGCCCCGGCGTAGTGGGCGCAGAAACCGCGCCGGCTGTCGAACAGGAACTCGTCGATACTGTCGCGGCCCAGCACTGGCGGATTGAGGGTGTAGTGAAAAGGCAGTTCGCGAAACTGCCGCAGCATTTCATCCACCAGTGCCTGAGGCGCAGCGAAACGGGCACGCAGATCCTGCGCCCACTGGCGCGTGCGCGGATCGCCTTGGGCCGGCAGTTGCAACGCGGTGCGCAGCGCCGGGGGAGCCAGTTGGGGCTCGCGAATCACCTGCGGCCAGGACGTCACCGCGTACATCAGTGGCTGGTCGACCGGGCGCCGCCGCTGCAGGCGTCCATCGCTCAACTGGCGCACGCCGGGCAACGCCGTGCGAGCCACGTCCAGGGCGAACAACCAGGGCTTGCCGCTGGGCTGCTGAATGATCTGGTAATCCACAGACGGCCCCGTCGGCTGCCAATCCACTGCCGGTTGTGTCTGGATCCACGGCGACTGGCTCCAGGTCCGGCCGTCGTAGACATCCAGGCTCAGCGCACGCCAATAGAGGTCGCGCTTGGCCGGTATGGCACCCTCGAAGCTGGCCCGAAAGGCCACCTCGCCGGACTGGCTGAGGCTGGCGACGTCGGCCGGGCTCATGCTTTCCGACAGGCCGGTCACGCCCTGCCCCGGCTTGGGTAGCGGCAGCGACCAGAGAGGTTCCAGCCGCGGAAAGAACACGAACAACAGCAGCATCAGCGGCAGTGCCTGCAGCACCAGGCTGCCGGCCAGCTTCAGTGTGGCCATCGGGCGGGCGATCAGTGAGGTCTGCTGCAACCCGATCAAGGCAGCCAGCAAAGCCAGCAGCGGCAGGACGCTGTACAGCGCCCAACCCAGGCTGGCATCGAACAGATAGGCCACTGCCAGACAGAACAGACCGAGAAAAATCACCACGCGGGCGTCGCGCGCGGTCTGCATCTCCAGCAGCTTGAGCAGGAACGCGGCCACCAGCAGCGCGGCAGTGGCCTCCAGGCCCACCCAGGTGCCGCTGGACAGGTAGACGCCGGCGGCCACGGCGAGCATCAGCGCTACCTTGATCAGCCGCCCCGGATAACGCGCACGCATGCGAAACACCTGCACGCGCCACAGCGTGCAACCCAACCACAAGCCGAGCAGCCACAGCGGCACGTGCCACCACAGCGGCACCAGCACCAGCGATTGTGCCAGCAGCAGCCAGGTCAGGCTGACGCGCGGAATGGCGGCGGGCGTACTCATGGCTGCTCTCCGAAAAGCGCCAACGCGCGCAGGCACGCTTCGCGGTGTGCATCGCCGCTGGCGGTGGCCAGCCGATTGCCGGGCAGCTGCAAGGCGAACGGCCGCTGTTCGCGGGACAGGGTCAGTACCCAATAGCAGAGGCGCGACAAGCGCTGTTCGACATCGCCGCCCAGAGCCACGAAGTCCAGGCACAGCTCCTGACCGCGCAGGTCGGCGAAGTCCTTGACCAGCAGCCCGTCACCGCGCGACCAGGCCTTCCAGTGCATGCGCCGCCAGGAGTCGCCAGGCTGGTATTGCTTGAGGCCCTGAAAATCATCCACGCCCTGGCCGTGCAGACGCTGCGCCTGGTCTTCGATGTCGGCCGATTCGCTGTGCAACGTGGGCACTTCGCCTTGCAGGGGCTGGGGATACACCAGCACGCGCTGACCCAGATCGACCCAGGTCCAGGCCATCAGCACGCCCAACGGAAAGCTGGTCTCCACGCGCATGCGTGGTGCTGCCAGCCAGCCGCGACGCTCGGTAGGCAGGCTCAATTCCAGCGCCTGTACATGATCGGGTGCGACGTCGCTGCGTTGCAGCTGCCGGGCATCCCAGCCAACGCCGATGGCCTGGTGATCCTTGCCGCCGCTTTCCAGGCGCAGACCGAAGCGCGCCTGCTCGCCGACGAATACCGACGTGGCGCCATTGCCACTGACGAGCAGGCCGCTGAGGTTGCGATAGGTGTGCAGAATGGCCACGACGAACACCGAGCCCAGCAGGAATACCAAGGCGTAGGCGAGGCTGTTCTGGTAGTTGATCGCGGCAAGGAACATCAGCAGCAAGACGACGATGAAGCCCAGGCCGCTGCGGCTGGGGACGATGAAGATTCGACGCTGGTCGAGCTCGATGCGCGGCGCCGCTGGCAGCCGGCGCACCTGCCAGCGGCGCCAGCGCTCGCCCAGCCTGCGCTTCACAGCGCAGGCACCTCCCGCAGCAGCCACTGCACCAGCGCCCCGCCCCCTTGCCCGGCGGGGTCGGCGCGCTCGCGCAGGCGATGGCTGACCACCGACGGCAGCACGGCTTGCACGTCTTCGGGAATCACGTAGTCGCGGCCGATCAGCAACGCCCAGGCCTTGGCGGCAGCGAGCAGCGCCAGGCTGCCGCGCGGCGACAGCCCGTAGGCAAACTGAGGTTGGCTGCGGGTGGCTTCCACCAGGCGCAGTACGTAATCCACCAAAGCGTCGCTGGCGCGTACCGCACGCGCCTGGGCTTGCAGCGCGGCCAACTGCGCATGATCGAGCACCGCGTTCATGCGCGGCAGCAGATCGCGTCGCGCTTCGCCCATCAGCAGGGCTTTCTCTGCGGCCTTGGCCGGGTAGCCGAGCGACAGGCGCATGAGGAAGCGGTCAAGCTGCGATTCGGGCAGCGCGAACGTACCGCCCTGAGTCGTGGGGTTCTGCGTGGCGATGACGAAAAATGGCTGGGGCAGCGGCCGGGTGGCACCCTCAATGGTGACCTGGCCCTCCTCCATCGCTTCGAGCAAGGCACTCTGGCTTTTCGGGGTGGCGCGGTTGATTTCGTCCGCCAGCACCAGTTCGGCGAAGATCGGCCCGGGATGGAACACAAAGCGGCCGCTGTCCTTGTCGAACACCGAAGTGCCGAGAATATCGCTGGGCAACAGATCGGAAGTGAACTGGATACGTTGGAAACTCAGGCCCAGCACCTTGGCCAGGGTGTGGCTGAGGGTGGTCTTGCCCATGCCGGGCAGGTCCTCGATGAGCAGGTGACCATCGGCGATCAGGCACGTCATTGCCAGGCGAACCTGGGTTTCCTTGCCCAGCAGGACTTCGTTGACCGCTTGCAGGCATTCATCCAGTCGACTGCGCATGGCAGACACTCCTTGTCGATACTACGTCTGCAGAACGCGCCCGGCGCCTTGCGGCGGCCCTGGGCGACTACCGTGCTTTAACGTCCGGCGCGTGACTCGCGAATGTAGAACCGCGCCTTCTCGGCCTTGCTGGTGCACCCTTCGAAGGCTTCGAACTGTTGCTGGGTCTTGGCCCCGGTGAGCAATGACAGGGCCTTGGAATAGCTGACGGTTCCGGCCAGGCCCTCGGCCTTGGCCAGATCGAGTTCATGCCAGGCACCATCGAGCTGGGTGGCGCAGCTATCGCGGTAGGCGGTCTTGCCGGCACAACCACTCAAGGCCAGTGCCACCAGTGGCACACAGATCCAGGCTTTCATCGATGACACCTCGGGAAAAACATCAGGGTAATGCTGGGTCAGACGGTGTGCCACCTGAAAAGTGCCATTGCCAAGTCCATGGCTTGCCATTGTGGGCAGGTACAACGGCGCGCAGGTCAGTCCGGGCTTGTCAGTCGGTAGCCCACGCCCGGCTCGGTGACGATGAAGCGTGGCGCGGCCGGGTCGTCGTCGAGCTTCTGGCGCAGGTGGCCGACGACGATGCGCAGGTAGTGGGTGTCGTCGACATGGGTGGGGCCCCAGATGTCCTTGAGCAGTTGCTGCTGGGTAATGACGCGCCCTGGATGGCGCGCCAGCTGCGCCAGCACCGCGTATTCCTTGCGGGTCAGGGCCACCGGCGCACCGTCGAGGACGACTCGGCGCAACGCCAGGTCGACCTGCAGAGGCCCCAATTGCAAGGCAGCCTCGAGCGTTTCGCTGCCGCTGGACTGACGCAACAATGCCCGGACTCTGGCGAGGAACTCCTGAATGCCGAACGGCTTGGTCACATAGTCGTTGGCGCCACCGTCCAGGGCCTGGACCTTCTGCGCCTCGCTGGCGCGGACCGAAAGCACCAGTACCGGCACGGCACTCCACTGGCGCAATTGCTCGAGCACCTGTTGGCCGTCCATGTCCGGCAGCCCCAGGTCCAGCACCACCAGGTCGGGGCGTAGCAGTGCGGCCTGACTCAGGCCCTCGGCGCCGGTGCCCGCTTCGATCACCTTGTAGCCTTGAGAGGCCAGGCTGATGCGCAGGAACTTGCGAATCTGCGGTTCGTCGTCGATGACCAGAAGGGTATAAGCCAGGGAGGTGCTGGCTTCAGAGGTGCTGAAAAGGCTCATGCTCAGGTGTCCGGCTCCGCGCCCGGTTGAGCGCGCAACGGCAAGCATAAGGCGATGCAGGTGCCATGGCCATCAATGCCGCTGGTCACTTCGACACGACCGCCATGGGCACCGACCATGCCTTGACAGATGGCCAGGCCCAGCCCCGTGCCCTGCCCGCCCCGATCACCCCGGGCAGCGGTATAGAACATATCGAATATCTTCGCTCGCTCGGCTTCGGGAATGCCGGGGCCCTCGTCGCTGACCGCAAGCACCAGGCTGTCGTCGCGCACGCTGGCCGACACCTGCAGGCGCCCGCCGAGCGGCGAGAATCGAGCGGCATTCTCCAGCACATTGACCAAGGCCTGCTCGATCAGCGCCGCATGCACATGCAGCAGGGGCAATTGCGCAGGCACCTGCACCTGCACCTGCAACGGCGCCAGGGGTGCGCGCAATCTAGCCACTGCGCTGGCAACGATATCGCCGGCGGCCACCCAGTCGCGAGCCAGCTTGAGCGCGCCGTGGCCCAGGCGCGTCATGTCCAGCAGGTTCTGGATGTAGCGGTCCAGGCGCTCGGCTTCGTCGCGGGTGACTTCGAGCAAGGCCTGGCGATCGGCCGGCGCCAGCGCCGTGTCCAGGGCCAGCAGGCTGTCGATACTGCCGCGCATGGCCGTCAGCGGCGTGCGCAAGTCATGGGACACCGAGGCCAGCAAGGCACTGCGCAACTGTTCGGTTTCACCGTGCAGGCGCGCCGCCTCCAGATCATGGGCCAAGTTGGCCCGCGCCAGTGCCTGGGCCACCGGCTGCACCAGCGCCTCCAGCAGGCGTCGGCCATGGCCATCGAGCCGCCCGGCCTGCCGTTCGCTCACCGCCAGCAGCGCCAGCACCTGCCCTTCCAGGGTCACCGGCAACCACCACCAGCGCCCGGCCGGCAACGTCGCGGTGCCCAGCCCGGCCGGCTGGGCGTGGTTGCCGGCCCACTGCGCGGCGGCCAGTTCGGTGGTCGAGAACTGCGCAGTGCTGCTGTGGGCCACCTTCCAGCCCTGCTCGCCACGCTCAAGCAGGCAGATGTCCAGACCGGGCCACCCTTGCAGGTGCTGCGCGGCTGCACTGAACACCGCTTGGCGGTCGGTCGCCGCCGCCAGCAGACGGGACAGCTCCAGCAGCTGCGCGGTGTGCGCCTGGGTTTCGCGCAGGGCACTGAGTTGCTGACGCTGGCGTGCCGCCAGATTGCCCGTGAGCGCCGCCATCAGCAGAAAGAACAGCAGGGTCAAGACGTCTTCCTGACGCTGGATGCTCAGGGAGAAGTTGGGCGGAATGAACAGAAAGTCGTACGCCAGGAACGACAACGCGGCGCAGCTCAGCGCCGGCCCCGGGCTGCTGCGTACCGCCACCAGCAACACAGCGGCGAGAAACACCAGAGAGATATTGGGCAGGTCCAGCACCTGCGCCACCGCCCAGGCCAGCCCGCTGGCCAGCAGCGTGGCGGTCAGCGCCAGGGCATATTCGCGCCAGCGTCCAACGGGCCGCGGACGCCGCGGTTGCGGCGCATGCTCTTGAGTGCGCGCCAGTACGTTGATCTCGATGCCGCTGGGCTGGCGCAGCAAGCGCTCGGCCAGGCCCGCGCCGAAGCGGCGTCGACGCGACTGGCCGACCAGCACCAGATTGGCGCGACGGTCGGCGGCATGCTGCAGCAAGGTCCTGGCCACTTCCGCATCGCGCAGCTCCACCACCTCGCCGCCCAGGCGCTCGGCCATCTGCTGGGCCAGCTGCAGGCGCTGGCGCGCCGCTTCGTCGAGCAGCGCGCCGTTGTCCACATGAACCACGGACCACGGCAGATGGCGACGACGCGCCACGCGGCTGGCGTGGCGCACCAGGCGCTCGGCCTGCTCGTCGCCGGCAATGCCCACCAGCAGCCGTCCACGGACGCTGGGCGCCTGCTGGCCGAGGCTGCGATACCCTTCGTGCAGATCGTCGTCGACCTGCGCCGCGGCGGTCTGCATGGCCAGCTCGCGCAGGGCGCTGAGGTTGGTCTGGGTGAAGAACGCGTCGATGGCCGCCCGCGCCTGCTCGGGCACGTACACCTTGCCCTCGCGCAGGCGTTCAAGCAGCTCGCGCGGCGGCAGGTCGATCAGCAGCAGATCGTCGGCTTCCTGCACCACCCAATCGGGCAGGGTTTCGCGCACCTGCACGCCGGTGATGGTCTGGACCTGGTCGTTCAGGCTTTCCAGGTGTTGCACGTTGACCGTGGTGTAGACGTCGATACCGGCGGCGAGCAGCTCCTGCACGTCCTGCCAGCGCTTGGCGTGGCGGCTGCCGGGGGCATTGCTGTGCGCCAGTTCGTCGACCAGCACCAGGCCCGGACGGGCAGCGAGCACCGCGTCCAGGTCCATTTCCTCCAGCATCACATCGCGGTACTGGCAACGCAGCAGCGCCTGCTGAGGCAGGCCGACCAGCAGCGCTTCGGTTTCCGCGCGACCGTGGGTCTGCACCACCGCGGCCAGCACGGTGACGCCCTGGCGCTGACGGGCATGGGCGGCCTGCAGCATGGCGTAGGTCTTGCCAACGCCGGGGGCGGCGCCCAGAAACACTTTCAAACGCCCACGCCCCTGGCGGGGCAAGGCGGCCAGCAAGGCATCGGCGCGGCCGGAATCACTCATGGCGCAGGCTCGTCATCATCGGGACTGCGACGGTAGCCGATCCAGCGCCTGGTTCAAAGCCAGTACGTTGACCACGGCCGGGCCGACGAGGGGCGCTTCGGTATGTGCCTGCACCAGCGCGCGCAGGGCTGACTCGGCCAGGCCGCGCTCGCGTGCCACCCTGGGCACCTGATAGTTGACCGCCGCCGGTGGCAGATGAGGGTCCAGGCCACTGGCCGAGGTGGTCAACAGCGCCAGCGGAACAGGCCCCTGCTGTGCATCGAACTGTTCATCGGCCTGCGCCAGCACGCGCGTGCCCAGCGCGGGATTGCTCGGCGCCAGGTTGCTCGCACCGCTGGCGAGCGTGGCGTAGTCCGCCGCCGAAGGCCGTGAATGGAACCAACGCTCATCGGTAAAGGCCTGGGCAAGCAAAGCGGAACCGCGCACCTCGCCCTGCGCATCGCGCACCAGGCTGCCGTTGGCCTGGGTAGAGAATGCCAACTGGCCTACCGCCCACACCAGCAGTGGATAGGCCCCGCCGGTGAGCAGGGTCATCAGCAGAATCAGGCTCAAGGCCGGACGCAACAAACTGTTCATCATTCAAGCTCCAGGGTCAGACCAGGTGCAATGCGGTGAGGACGATATCGATGGCCTTGATGCCGATGAAGGGCACCACCAGGCCACCCAGGCCATAGATCAGCACGTTGCGCCGCAACAACTGCGCAGCACTGTTGGCCTGGACCCGCACACCGCGCAGGGCCAGGGGAATCAACACGATGATGATCAAGGCGTTGAAAACGATGGCCGAAAGGATCGCGCTCTGCGGGCTGGCCAGGTTCATTACGTTGAGCACGCCCAGGGACGGGTACACCGCGGCGAACAGTGCCGGCAAAATGGCAAAATATTTGGCGACGTCGTTGGCGATGGAAAAGGTGGTCAGCGCACCGCGGGTCACCAGCAGCTCCTTGCCGATGCGCACGATGTCCAGCAGCTTGGTCGGGTCGCTGTCGAGATCGACCATGTTCGCTGCCTCGCGCGCAGCCTGGGTGCCATCGTTCATCGCCACGCCGACGTCGGCCTGGGCCAGCGCGGGCGCGTCGTTGGCGCCATCGCCACACATCGCCACCAGCCGCCCATCGGCCTGTTCCTGGCGAATGCGCGCCAGCTTCTTCTGCGGCGTGGCCTCGGCCAGCACATCGTCGACGCCGGCTTCGGCGGCGATGGCCGCCGCGGTCAGTGGGTTGTCGCCGGTCACCATTACGGTGCGGATGCCCAGCTTGCGCAATTGTTCGAAGCGCTCGCGAATGCCCGGCTTGACCACATCCTTCAAGTGGATCGCCCCGAGCAGTTGCTTGTCTCGGCACACCAGCAGCGGCGTGCCGCCACTTTGCGCGATGCGCTCGATGTGGTCAGCCAGTGCGGCCGGAAGCTGCGCCCTGGACTGGCCGATGTAGGCCAGCAGCGAATCGACTGCGCCCTTGCGGTAGCACTGCTGGTCGAGGTCGACGCCGGACAGGCGCGTCTGCGCGCTGAACGGCACCGACTGCCAGCGCTCTGCCGGCGGCTCGTCGACGCTGAACACCGGACGGATGAACTCGACCACCGAACGCCCCTCCGCCGTTTCATCGCCCAGCGAAGCCAACAGCGCACCTTCGGCCATCTGCGCATCGCTGACGCCGGGGGCGGCGTACAAAGCGCTGCACCGGCGGTTGCCGAAAGTGATGGTGCCGGTCTTGTCGAGCAGCAGCACATGAACGTCGCCGGCCGCTTCCACCGCGCGCCCGGACTTGGCCACGACGTTGAGTCTAACCAGGCGGTCCATGCCGGCGATGCCGATGGCCGACAGCAGGCCGGCGATGGTGGTCGGAATCAGCGTCACCAGCAGCGCCAGGAGGAACACCAGGGGCAAGCTGTGCCCGGAGAAGCGGGCAAACGGCTGCAGGGTCACCACCACCAGCAGGAAGACCATGGTCAGGCCGATGAGCAGAATATCCAGCGCCACTTCGTTGGGGGTCTTCTGGCGCTTTGCGCCTTCCACCAGCGCGATCATCCGGTCCAGGGTCGATTCACCGGGGTCGGTGCTGATCTCGATCAGCAGCCAGTCGGACACCACCAGGGTGTTGCCGGTGACCGCCGAGCGATCGCCGCCCGATTCGCGGATCACCGGTGCCGATTCGCCGGTGATGGCGGCCTCGTTGACCGCGGCAATGCCCTCACGCACCTCGCCGTCGCTGGGGATCATCTGCCCGGCTTCGACGCGCACCACATCGCCCTTGCGCAGTACAGTGGCGGCAACGGTTTCGAAACTGCCGTCGGCGCACCGTCGGCGTGCCTGCAAGCCCTGGCTGCCGGCCTTCAGGCTGTCGGCCCGCGCCCTGCCGCGGCCCTCGGCCAAGGCTTCGGCAAAATTGGCGAACAGCAGAGTGAACCACAGCCACACGGCAATCTGCACGGCGACCCCGGCCGGCACCGCCGGGTCAGGCAGCAGGCACAGGCCGGTGGTCAATACAGCGCACAACTCCACCACCAACAGCACGGGGCTGCGCAGCAGTCGCCGCGGGTCGAGCTTGACGAAGGCTTGCAGCAGCGCCGGTCGCCACAAAGCACTCAGGGTGGCCCCGGCAGGCGGTGATGGTTGCGTGGCAGCGGCAACGGTCGATCGGTTCATTGTCCAGGCCTCAGAAATACAGGTTCAAATGCTCGGCGATCGGCCCCAGGGCCAGCACCGGCAGGAAAGTCAGGCCGCCCACTATCAGCAGGGTCACGGTCAGCAGGGTGATGAACAGCAGGCCATGGGTGGCGAAGCTGTCGGCGCTGGGCGCACTGGCGTTCTTGCTGGCCAGCGCGCCGGCCAGGGCAAGTACCGGCAGGATGTAGCCGAAGCGCCCGATCAACATGCCCAGGCCCAACATCAGGTTGTGAAAGGCGGTGTTGGCGGACAGGCCGGCGAAGGCCGAACCGTTGTTGGCGCTGGCCGAGGTGTAGGCATACAGCAACTGCGTGAAGCCATGGGGGCCCGGATTGCTCACGGCGCTCGCCGGCCCCGGCAGGCTGACGGCGATAGCGCTGAGCACCAGCACGCCTACCGGCATCACCAGCAGACTCGCCACCAGCCAGCGGACCTCGCGTGCCTGCAGCTTCTTGCCCAGGTACTCAGGGGTTCGACCGATCATCAGTCCGGCCAGGAACACGGTCAGCAGCACGTTGAGCAGCATGCCGTAGAGACCGGCGCCGACACCGCCGAAAATCACCTCGCCGAGCATCATGTTGACCAGAGCGACCATCCCGGAAAGCGGGTTGAGGCTGTCGTGCATGGCGTTGACCGAACCGTTCGAGGCGGCCGTGGTAGTCACCGACCAGAGCACACTGGCGGTGGTGCCGAAGCGGCTTTCCTTGCCTTCCAGCGGGGCGGCCTGCTCGACCATGGCGCTGGCCAGCAGCGGGTTGGGCTGCTGCTCGGCATACAGCGACAGCCCGATGCCCAGCAGCAACAGGGTCAGCATGCAGGCCAGAATCGCCCGGCTCTGGCGCAGGTCCTTGACGTAATGACCGAAGGTGAAGATCAGGGCTGCCGGGATGGTCAGAATGGCTGCCAATTCGAACAGGTTGCTCCACGCCGTGGGATTCTCGAACGGATGCGCCGAGTTGACCCCGAAGAATCCGCCGCCGTTGGTGCCCAACTGCTTGATGGCGATCTGGCTTGCAGCCGGTCCGAGCGGGATGGTCTGTGCGTTGCCTTGCAGGGTCAGCGCATCCACATAGGGGGCGAACGTCTGCGGCACGCCCTGCCATACGAGGAAAACGGCCAGCAGCAGGGCCAGCGGCAGCAGGCCATACAAGGTAGCGCGGGTGACATCGACCCAGAAATTGCCAAGGGTACTGGCCGAGCGTCGGCTGATGCCGCGACACAGCGCTACCAGCACGGCCAGGCCGGTTGCGGCGCTGAGGAAATTCTGCACGCCCAGCCCGGCCATCTGGCTGAGGTAGCTGAGCGAGGTTTCGCCGCTGTAGGCCTGCCAGTTGGTGTTGGCCATGAAGCTGACCGCGGTGTTGAACGCCAGGGTCCACTCCTGGCCAGGCAGGTGCTGGGGATTGAGCGGCAGGTAGCCTTGCAGCATGAGCAAGGCAAACAACACGCCGAACCCGGCCAGATTGAAGGCGAGCAGAGCCAGGGCGTAGCGCTGCCAACTCTGCTGCTGTTGCGGGTCGATACCGGCAAACCGGTAGCAAAGCCTTTCCACGGGCTGCAGCGGTACGCTGAGCCAGGTGCGCTGGCCTTCCATGACTTTGTAGTAGAAACGTCCGAGCCAGGGCGCGGGCAGCAATACCAGGGCGAGGAAGGCCGCTATCAATGCGAAATCGTGACTGTGCATGACCGACTAGCCTCCACTGGCGCGCAAGAGGGCAACGAGCAGGTACACGAACAAGCCGATGGCCAGCAGCAGGAACAGGCCGTCCAGAACAGACATGAGCAATATCTCCAGGCACGGCGGGCGCCGCTTGCCGACATTCTCCGAGGCCTGGGTGTAAAGGCGCGAGATCGATACCCCGGCGCTGCCGTAAAGAACGCGTAAAGATCGGTGGGTCACATCCTGCCAAGCACGGCGCATGGGAACGCCAGGGCCGAACGGCTATCATGGCGGCCTTCCCTGCCCCCTGGAGCCTTCATGCGCCTGTTCCACACCTCCGACTGGCACCTTGGCCAAAGCCTGCACGGTCAGGAGCGCGACTTCGAACACGCAAGCTTCCTGCGCTGGTTGCTGCGCCAGCTCGCCGAGCGCCAGCCCGACGTGCTGCTGGTGGCAGGCGATATCTTCGACACGGTCAACCCGCCCGTGCGCGCCCAGGAGCGCCTTTACAACTTCATCGTCAGCGCCCATGAGCAACAGCCGCAGCTGACCATCGTGATGATCGCCGGCAACCATGACTCGGGTTCGCGCATCGAACTGCCCGGGCCGTTGATGCGCCGCCTGCGTACCCACGCGCTGGGCCGGGTGATGTGGCTCGAGGATGGCCGCCTCGACAGCGAACGGCTGTTGCTGCCGCTGCCCGATGCCAAGGGCGAAGTGCAAGCCTGGTGCCTGGCCCTGCCCTTCCTGCGCCCCGCGGAAGTGACCGGCGCAGCCTTGGGCGAGGATTACCTGCACGGCATCGCCCGCGTGCACGAAATGCTGATTGCCGCCGCCAATGCCCGGCGCTCGCCGGGGCAGGCACTGATTGCCATCAGCCATGCGCACATGGCCGGCGGTTCGGTGTCGATGGAGTCAGAACGCAGCCTGGTGATCGGCAGCGCCGAAGCGCTGCCGGCCAGCCTGTTCGATGCCAGCATCAGCTACGTTGCCCTGGGCCATCTGCACAAGCCGCAGAAGGTCAACGGCGAATCGCGCATTCGCTACAGCGGTTCACCCATTCCACTGTCGTTCTCGGAAATCGAGTACCCGCACCAGATCCTCGAGATCGAATGCGCTGGCGAGCAACTGGTGAGCGTGGAACCGATCCTCATTCCACGCGCCGTCGACCTGCTGCGCATCGGCCCGGCGCCGTTGCCGCAAGTGCGTGAACAGTTGCAGCAGCTGCCCGACGTCGACCTGTTGGCCGACGTGCTGGGCTACCCCTGGCTGGAAGTACGGGTGGTACTCGACGAGCCGCAACCGGACCTGCGCCAGCACATCGAGACCGCTCTGCAAGGCAAGGCGGTGCGTCTGGTGCGGATCGCCGCCGAGTACGCCGGGCGAGCCAACGCCGACAACGAAGACGTCGGCGCCTTGATCGAACTGGATCAGCTCAGCCCCCACGAACTGTTCAGCCGCGCCTGGCTGGACAGCTATGGCAGCGAGGTGGACGAACAGACGCTGGATGATTTCGCCCAACTGTTGCAGGAAGTACAACTGGAGGGCGAAACCCCATGAAGATCCTGGCCATTCGTCTGAAGAACCTGGCCTCGCTGGCCGGCCCGTTCGAATTGGATTTCACCGCCGAACCGCTGGCCAGTGCTGGTCTGTTCGCCATCACCGGCCCCACCGGCGCGGGCAAGAGCACGTTGCTCGATGCCCTGTGCCTGGCGCTGTTCGGCGCCGTGCCGCGCCTGGGCAACGCGTCGCAGAGCGCCAAGGTGCCGGACGCCGATGGCGAGATCGGCAGTTACGACCCGCGTACGCTGCTGCGTCGTGGTACCGGGGCGGGCTATGCGGAAGTGGATTTTCTCGGCGTCGACGGTCGTCGCTATCGCGCGCGCTGGGAAGCCAACCGCGCACGGGACAAACCCGGCGGCAAGTTGCAGAACAGCCGGCAGGCGCTGCGCGACTTGGACAACGACCAGCTACTGGCCAGCCAGAAAGGTGAATACAAGCAACTGCTCGAGGCTCGCCTGGGGCTCAACTTCGAACAGTTCACCCGTGCGGTGATGTTGGCGCAGAGCGAGTTCAGTGCCTTTCTCAAGGCCGATGACAACGAGCGCAGCGAGCTGCTGGAAAAGCTTACCGACACGGCGCTGTACACCCGCCTGGGCAAGCGCGCGTTCGAAAAGAGCCGCGATGCCCGCGAGCAGCTCAAGCACTGGCAGGACCAGGCCACCGGTATCGCGCCGCTGCCCGTAGAGGCCCGTGCGGCCCTGGATCAGGAGTTCCAGAGCGCCAGCGAGCAACTGCGCCAGCAGCAAGCGCGCCTAAAGGAGGTGGAACGGCAGCAGCAGTGGCACCAGCAGGATCGCCGCCTGACGGACGACTGCGACGCCGCGCGCCAGCAGGTCGAACACGCATCCCAAGCCTGGGCAGCCGGTGCCCAGCAGCGCCTGCAATTGCAGCTGCTGGAACAATTGGCACCGCAGCGCCATCTGTTCGGCCGCCGAGAGGAACTGCAGGCGCAGCTCCACCCTCTGGCCGAACGTATCGAGCAGTTGCGCTTTCGACAGCAGCAACAGCAGGTACAGCACCAACAGTTGGACGAGCAGCGCGAACAGGCGGGCCACGCCCTGCACCAGGCGCTGGCGCGACAGACCCAGGCGCAGCCGTTGCTGCAACAGGCCTTCGACGAGCAATCGCAACGTGGCCGCTGGCAGGCAGAGATCGAACCGCTGATGCCGGCACTGGCCGAGGCCGAGCGACAGCTTGGTTCAGGGCAGCAAACGCTGCTGGGTATGGAACAGCAGCAGTTGGACAGTGGCAAACGCTTGCAGCAGGTTGCCGAAGCGCTCGAACGAAGCGCCGAGCTGGCGCCGTTGACCGCGACCTGGGGCGCGTACCTGCCGCGCCTGCAACAGGTGGTCACGTTGAGCAGCCGCCTGCGCCAGGGCCTGGCCGAAGTGCCAGCGCTGCAGGCACAGGCGCAGGCCACCCAGGGGACCCTCGAGCAGCACCAGAGCAGCCTTGCGCGTGTGTTCGAAAACACCCCGTGCAGCGCCGAGCAACTGCCCGAGCGCTTGCAGCAGCTGACCCAGCGTTTGCAGCAGCAACGCCTGGAGCAGCGCAGTGCGCAAGCCCTCGATCAGCTGTGGCAGCGCCGCGCCGAACTGCAGCAGCGGCTTGAGCAAGGGCGTCGGCAACAGGCCGACTTGCTGGCCAGGCGCGAGCAACTGACCGCTCAGGGGCTAGAGGTCCGCGCGGCCCACGAACAGGCCGAACACGCCCTGACGCTGACCCTGCAACTGCTCGAACGCCAACGACTGGCCCGCAGCGAAAGCGTCGAGCAGCTGCGCGAACGCCTGCAACCCGAACAACCCTGCCCGGTCTGCGGCAGCGTCGAGCACCCGTATCATGCGCCGCAGGCGCTGCTGCAGGCACTCTCGGCACATGACGAAGGCGAGGAGCAGCAGGCCCGCAGCGCACTGCAGACGCTGTCCGAGCGCCTGGCCGAGCTGCGCGCCGAAGTCGGCGCACTGATCGAGCAGCACAAGCAGCTCAAGCTTCAAGAGCAACAGTTGCTCGAGCAGCAGTCGGACACACAGCTCGCGCAGCATCCGCTCTACCCTGCCCTCGATGAGCACGAGCAGCCGGCCCAATGGCTGCGCGACACACTGGCGACCCATGCGCGCCTCATCGACGAGGATGAACGGCAGCAAACCAGCCTGCTGGCCTTGCAACAGCAGGCAACCGCCTTGCAGCGCGCAGTCACGCAGGCCCGGGAAGCCAGCCAGCAGGCTCGGCAGACGCTGCAGGCGCACCAGGCCCACGTGGACGCCGACCAGCAACGGCTCGACGAAGAGTTGCAGGCGTTGGCCAGCCAGTTGCCCACCGCACGCCTGCAAGCCCTGCGCGAGCAACCGGCGCAGACGTTCATGGCGCTGGAGCAGAGCATCGGCGAGCGTCTGGCGCAGATCGAGCAGCGGGACGAGGAACAGGCCGAGTTCGACACCCGCGCGCGCCGCATCGAACAGGCCCGCAGCGAGCACGCCCGCCATCAAGCCAGCTGCGAGCAGCAACGTCAGCGCGTCGAGGCGCTGTCCGTGCAACTGCAGGCGTGCGAGGCGCGGTTGCGCGAGTGGTTGGGCGAGTACTCACAAGCCTCCGCCTGGCAGGCGGCCTTGCACGACCAGGTCGAAGCGGCGCGCCTGCAGGAACGGCAGGTCGACCGCCAGCAGCAGGATCTGCGGACCGAGACAGTGCAAACCGGCAGCGCGCTGGACGCTGACTGCCAACAGCAGAGCCAGCTGCAACAAGCACTGGCCGATGTGCAGCACGCCTTGCACCTATGGCGCGAACAGCACCCGCAGCTTGACGACGAGGGCTTGCGCGTCCTGCTTGGCATTGATACGCAGCAAGCCGATGACTTGCGCAACCGCGTGCTAACCAGTGAAAAGAACCTGGAGCAGGCGCGGATCCGCTTGCACGAACGCGAACAACGCCAGCACACCCATCGAACCCAAGTCGACGCGATCGCCAGTGCCGAAACGCTGGACACGCAACACGCCGCCCTGCTGCTCGACGTCGAACGGCAGGAACACCACTGCGCCGAACTGCGTGCCCGGCAGACCGAAGACCAGCGCCGGCATGGCGCCAATCAGGCCCTGCAGACGCAGATTGCCCAGGCCAATGCGCACTACCAGCGCTGCGCGCGACTGGCCGCGCTGATCGGCTCGGCCGAGGGTGATCGCTTCCGCAAGATTGCCCAGGCCTACAACCTCGACCTGCTGGTGCACCACGCCAACGTGCAACTGCGCCAACTGGTGCGGCGCTACCGGCTCAAGCGCGGCGGCAGCATGCTCGGATTGCTGGTCCTCGACACGGAAATGGGCGACGAGCTGCGCTCGGTGCATTCGTTATCGGGCGGGGAAACGTTCCTCGTCTCGCTGGCATTGGCGCTGGGCCTGGCCTCGATGGCCTCGAGCACGCTGCGCATCGAGTCGCTGTTCATCGACGAAGGCTTCGGCAGCCTCGACCCCGAGTCGCTGCAACTGGCCATGGATGCCCTCGACGGCCTGCAGGCGCAGGGTCGCAAGGTGGCGGTGATTTCCCACGTGCAGGAGATGCACGAGCGCATTCCGGTGCAGATTCAAGTGCGTCGTCTGGGCAACGGCTTGAGCAGCGTGCAGGTCACCGGCTAGGGCCTGGTGCAGCGTGTCCCCGGCTGCGCGAATGGTCGCGCAGCCGGGGATACGCTGCAGCGGCATCACTGGGTCAGGAATTTCACGTCCGAGGGGGCATCCTGCGCGAAGCGTTGCACCGTCTCACCGAGCATGCCGGTGCTCGCATCGCGCTTGAGCACGGTGATCTGGTTGCTTTTCTGGTTGGCGATCAGCAAGAAGTGGCCGGTAGGATCGAGGGTGAATTCGCGCGGGTGATCGCCGTCCACCTCGCGACGCTGGATCTCCTTGAGCTGGCCACTGCCGGCCGCGACGCTGAACACCAGCATCTGGTTGGCCGTGCCGCGGTTGCTCACGTAGAGGAAGCGGCCGTCGGCCGAGAGGTGCAGCGCGCCGCTTGCGCTTTGCTTGCCGACAGTGCCCAGTTCGAGCAACTGCTGGCGTACCAGGTTGCCGTCCCGCACGTCGAACATGGCCAGTTGACCGCTCATTTCCAGGGTCAGATAGGCATGCTTGCCATCGCGACTGAACAGCAGGTGACGCGGGCCACTGCCGTCCGGCAGCTGGACCGAGGCGGGTTGCGCCGGCACCAGTGGACGCTCGGCAGACTCGGGCTGGTAGCGGTACACGTACACGCGGTCGGCGCCCAGGTCGCTGGCATAGACGTAGTTGCCAGAGGGCAGCGATACCACCGAATGCACATGCGGCCCCGCCTGACGCTCGGGATTCACCTGGCTGGCAACGTGCTTGAGTTGCTGCACTACATCGCTGAGCGTGCCGTTCTCGGCCACCTTGAACACGCTCAGGCTGCCACCTGGGTTGGCATTCACGGCATAGTTGGAAACGAACAGGTAGCGCCCGTCCTGGCTCAGGCTGGAATGGGTCGGTTCATCGCCACGGGTCGCGACCTGGCTGACCTGGTTGAGTTCGTGGGTCTTGCCGTCCACTGTGAAACTGGTGACCTTGCCGACCACCTCTTTCTGCCCAGGGCCGTTTTCATTGACCACGAACAGGCGTCGCTGGTCCTGGGACAAGGTCAGCCAGGATGGGTTGGAACTCTTGAATGTCTGCCGGGGCTGCGCCTCGATCTGGCCGGTGGAGCTGTCGAAGGCATAGCGATAGATGCCTTCGCTGGCACCCTGGGTATAGGTACCTACCAGCAGGTCATATTTTTCGGCAGCGCCGGCGTGCAGTGAGGTCAGGGCCAAACCGTTGACAAGCATAGATAGCAGAACTCGCTTCATGAAGGTCTCTCCGAGCCTGTTGTGAGTGGCCGATTTTTCGTGGCACCGAATGTTGTCGCGGCAGCAGGAGCGAACGTGGATCGGTCTCTACAGACCGCAGCGTTCAAGCCTGGGTTTCATCTTCATCTTCATCTTCATCGTCGCGGGCCGAGAACGCACTGAGGCACGTCAGCTGGTGCGAGACGCCGGCCCGGCTGATGACGAAGCTGTTCGGTTCGGCGTCTGGCTGGGCGGCCTGCTGCTCTGGCAGGGTGAACTGCCAGCGCTTGAGCTCACGGCCGTCCATGCACTGGATGTGCAGGGTGTGTTCCTCGTCGAAGGAAAAGTCGAAGGCGTGCAGGGTGTCGATCAGCAGCATGTTGCAGGTTTGCAGCGCGATAGGCAGGCTCATGGTCGGATCTCCGGGGTGATGTCCGACCATGATAACCGCGATGTGCGCCTCTGGCCTGCTCGCCCGCACGCGCTACAGGATGCCCACGCTGCCCGGCGTGAAGGCGGCCTCGGCCTGGCCGACGCTGTTCACCAGCGGCGCGCCGAAGGCGGGCAGGCTGATCTCGAACTGGTCACCCAGCTGGGTGACGACGCCGTCGGCGAACGACAGGGTGGCGGTGCCGAAGAAGTGCACATGCACATCGCCAGGGTTGAGAAACTGCGCGTACTTGAAATGGTGGTACTCGAGGTTGTCGAAGCTGTGGCACATGTTCGCTTCGCCACTGAGAAATTCCTTCTCCCAGATCACCTCGCCAGCCCGGCGGATACGGCTGGTGCCGGACAGATGCTCGGGCAGTTCGCCAACGCGCAGCTCGGGGCCATAGCTGCAGCTGCGCAGCTTGGAATGGGCGAGGTAAAGGTAGTTCTTGCGCTCCATCACGTGGTCGGAGAACTCATTGCCCAGGGCGAACCCCACGCGATACGGCCGTCGATCCGGGCCGATCACGTACAACCCACCCAGTTCGGGCTCTTCGCCGGCGTCTTCGGCGAACGGCGGCACCGGGAACGCCTGGCCAGGCCGTACGACAATGCTGCCATCGCCTTTGTAGAACCACTCCGGCTGCACGCCGGGCTGGCCCGCACGAGGCTTGCCGCCCTCCACGCCCCACTGGAATACCTTCATGCTGTCGGTAACGGCGGCGTCACCGCTTTGCTGGTGCATCTTGTCGCGGGTGGCGGCGCTGCCCAGGTGGGTCAGGCCGGTGCCGGTCACCAGCATATGGGCTGGGTCGGGGTGGTCCAGGGGCGCAAGGATACGGCCCTGCTCGAGCAGCTGCGCGTAGTCATGGTGCTCACCCAGGCCACACCCATCTACCGCCTGAGCCAGGTCGTGGCCCGCAGCGATGGCTGTCATGGCCAACTCGCGAACGCTGTCAGCGCCGCGCACTTCGTGCACGCGGTCGCCATCGACCAGACCCACCCGACGTTGACCGTCGTTCAATTCAAATTGCACCAGATGCATGATCGCTTCCTCTTGCTGGGTTCAGGAACGGGCGCTGGCGGCGAACGCATCGGCCGGCAGCACATGGCGGCGCTCCAGGAGCTGGTAGACCACTGCGGTCAGCAGCAGCCCGAACACCATCACGCCGCTGAGAAAATACAGGCCGCTGGCCAGGTTGCCGGTGTACTCCTTGAGCGCACCGATCACGAACGGCCCGATGTAGCCGCCCAGGTTGCCCACCGAGTTGATCAGGGCAATACCCGCCGCTGCACTGGCGCCGGCGAAGAAGCGGCCCGGCAGGGTCCAGAACACCGCCGTGCAGGAGAACAGGCTGAACGCTACCAGGCACAACGCCGCCAGTTGCGCCGCCGGCACACTCAGCCAGGCGCTGAGGAACAGGCCGACCGCGCCCAGCACGTACAGCACGGCCAGGTGCCCGTAGCGGTCGTTGAGACGGTCCGAGCTGCGCGGGATGAGCAACAGACCGACGATGCCGAATACATAAGGCACCGACGACACGAAACCGGTGGTCAGGTCACTGCCGCCGAACTGCTTGATCAGGGTCGGCAACCACAGGCCCAGGCCATAGATGCTCAACGTCACCGGCAGGTAGAACAGCGCCAGCAACAACACGCGAAAGTCCTTGAGCGCATGCAACGGGTTGCCATGACGGGTCTGCCCATAGGCCTGCAGGTCCTTCTCGAGTTCGCTGGCCAGCCAGTTCTTTTCGTCCTGGTTCATCCATTTGACCTGCTGCGGGCCGTCGGGCAGCCAGCGCAGCACCGGCCAGGTGAGCAGGATGGCCGGGGTACCGATGACGATGAACAGCCACTGCCAGCCGTGCAGACCGAGTACGCCGTCCATGCCCAGCAGTGCACCGGACACGGGCCCGGTGATCATCATGGCGATGGGCTGGGAAAGAATGAACAGGCCGAGGATCTTGCCGCGATGACGCACCGGAAACCATTGCGTGATGTAGTACAGCACGCCGGGGAAGAAGCCCGCTTCGGCGGCGCCCAGCAGAAAGCGCATGACATAGAAACTGTGCGGCCCTTGCACGAACGCCATGCCGATGGTGATGGCGCCCCAGGTGATCATGATGCGCGCGAACCAGCGGCGTGCGCCGAAGCGTTCGAGCATCAGGTTGCTGGGAATTTCCAGGAGGAAGTAGCCAATGAAGAACAACCCGGCACCCAGGCCGTAGGCCGCATCGCCGATGCCTACGTCCGCGCCCATGTGCAGCTTGGCGAAGCCCACGGCGGAACGGTCCACGTAGGCAATCAGGTACAGCAGGATCAGGAACGGAATCAATTTGAAGGTGATGCGGCGTATAAGCCCCAGTTCCTGGCTCATGGGATCGATCTCCACGTTCTTGTTCTTATGGTTGTTGTTGTGGGAAAGCTGCAACGGACGCTCGTCGGCGCTTCGGCAAACCTGCAACCTTCTTTGAAATCGACTTTATAGTATTACTATTTGCTAAACAAGCTCTTCCAATCCCCCCTTCGATGGCCTATTTTGAGGGTATACACAAAAACAAGTCTTACAATAAGAGAGCCACCATGCCTGATAACAAAACGCCCCTGCGCTCGGCCCAATGGTTCGGTACGGCTGACAAGAATGGTTTCATGTACCGCAGCTGGATGAAGAACCAAGGCATTGCCGACCATCAGTTCAACGGCAAGCCGATCATCGGCATCTGCAACACCTGGTCCGAGCTGACGCCGTGCAACGCCCACTTCCGTACCATTGCCGAACACGTCAAGCGTGGCGTGATCGAGGCCGGTGGTTTTCCGGTGGAATTCCCGGTGTTCTCCAACGGCGAGTCCAACCTGCGGCCCACCGCGATGCTGACCCGCAATCTGGCCAGCATGGATGTAGAGGAAGCCATCCGCGGCAACCCGATCGACGGCGTGGTGCTGCTCACCGGCTGCGACAAGACCACCCCTGCCCTGCTGATGGGCGCGGCGAGCTGCGACGTGCCGGCCATCGTGGTCACGGGCGGGCCGATGCTCAACGGCAAGCACAAGGGCCGCGACATCGGTGCTGGCACCATCGTCTGGCAGATGCACGAGTCGTACAAGGCCGGCCAGATCAGCCTGGACGAGTTTCTGTCCGCCGAAGCCGGCATGTCGCGCTCGGCCGGTACCTGCAACACCATGGGCACGGCCTCCACCATGGCCTGCATGGCCGAGGCACTGGGCACCTCGCTGCCGCACAATGCGGCCATCCCGGCGGTGGATTCGCGGCGCTACGTGCTGGCGCACATGTCCGGCATGCGGGCGGTGGCGATGGTCCGCGAAGACTTGCGCCTGTCGAAGATCCTGACTAAAGAGGCGTTCGAAAACGCCATCCGGGTCAATGCGGCCATTGGCGGATCGACAAATGCGGTGATCCATCTCAAGGCGATTGCCGGGCGTATCGGCGTCGAGCTGGAACTCGACGACTGGACCCGTATCGGCCGTGGCACACCCACCCTGGTGGACCTGCAGCCTTCCGGGCGCTTCCTGATGGAGGAGTTCTACTATGCTGGCGGCCTGCCAGCGGTGTTGCGACGTCTGGGTGAAAACAGCCTGATTCCTCATCCGGATGCCTTGACGGTCAACGGTCAGTCGCTGTGGCAGAACGTGCAGAATTCGCCGATCTATGGCGAGGACGAAGTGATCCGCGCCATCGACAACCCATTGGTGGCCGACGGCGGGATCTGCGTGTTACGCGGTAACCTGGCGCCGCTGGGGGCAGTGCTCAAGCCTTCGGCCGCGACCCCGGCGCTGATGACGCATCGCGGCCGCGCAGTGGTGTTCGAAAACTTCGACATGTACAAGGCGCGCATCAACGATCCGGACCTGGACGTGGACGCCAGCTCCATCCTGGTCATGAAGAACTGTGGACCCAAGGGTTATCCGGGCATGGCCGAGGTCGGCAACATGGGCCTGCCGGCCAAGCTGCTGGCACAGGGAGTGACCGACATGGTGCGCATTTCGGATGCGCGCATGAGCGGCACGGCCTACGGCACGGTGGTTCTGCACGTGGCGCCGGAAGCGGCCGCCGGGGGCCCGCTGGCAGTGGTCCGCGAGGGTGATTTCATCGAGCTGGACTGCGCCAGCGGGCGGTTGCACCTGGACATCTCCGACAACGAGCTGCAGGCCCGCCTGGCCGACTGGCAGGCACCGGCGCAATCGTTGCTGGTGGGCGGCTATCGGCAACTGTACATCGACCACGTGATGCAGGCAGACCAGGGCTGTGACTTCGATTTCCTGGTCGGCTGCAGGGGGTCCGAGGTGCCGCGGCATTCGCACTGACCACCCGCTCCGCGGGCCTGTAGGAGCGGCCAGTGGCCGCGAAAAGAGCACCACGGTGTGTCAGGTATACCGCGGTGGATTTTTCGCGGCCGATGACCGCTCCTACGGAATAGGCGGTGACTAGGCATAAAAAAACCCGACTCCAGGTCGGGTTTTTGCATCGCGATCAAGCAGGCTGGAAGCTTACTTGGCGCGACCTTTGTACGAACCGCCTTCACGGGTGTCGATCTCGATCATGTCGCCGATCTCGATGAAGTCCGCAACGCTCAGCTCGGTACCGTTCTTCAGTTTGGCAGGCTTCATGACTTTGCCCGAAGTGTCGCCGCGAGCGGAACCTTCGGTGTAGTCGACCTGGCGCACGATGGTGGTCGGCAGCTCGACGCTGACCAGACGCTCTTCGAAGAACACGGCTTCGCAGACGTCGGTCATGCCTTCTTCGACGAACGGCAGAACGGCCTCGATGTCTTCGGCGTTCAGTTCGTACATGGTGTAGTCGGTGGTATCCATGAACGTGTAGCTGTCACCGCTGATGAACGACAGGGTCGCTTCCTTGCGGTCCAGGATCACGTCGTCCAGCTTGTCGTCGGCACTGTAGACGGTTTCGGTCTTGTAGCCGGTCAGCAGGTTTTTCAGCTTGGTCTTCATGATCGCGCTGTTACGGCCCGACTTGGTGAATTCAGCTTTCTGAACCAACCAAGGGTCGTTGTCGATACGGATCACGGTACCGGGTTTCAGTTCTTTACCAGTTTTCATTACGAATATCCGAATTTGGATGGTGATTTACAAAAATCTAGGCCGCATATCATAGCCAATTTCGGTAAAACTGCACCAGCGTCGTTGCAAGATCAGGCTGAGCGGCCTGTGTAGCGCACCACTGGCGAGCGTGCGCGACCAGTTCCGGCCAGTGCTCCAGGGCCTCGCGCCATGCCGGGCCGATGTCGGCGCCCTCCACGCTCTGGTTCCAGGCCCGCCACAGCCCGCGCAATGCGGCATAGGCTGCGGGCGACAGGCCCTGGCCGTAGCGATCGAGGAATGCCTCGAGTTTTTCCCAGTGCGCGTATTCTTCCTGCACATAGATATGCCAGACCATCGGTGCAGCTGCCCACTGGGCGCGAACGAACGAGTCTTCGCCGCGCACGGCATTGAAGTCGCAGCACCACAGCAAGCGGTCGTACTCGCTCTGACGGACGAACGGCAACACCTGCACCTTCAGGCTGCCCCGCTGTACCTGGCTGCCAACCTCCAGTGATGACTCGCCCAACCATTGGCGCACGTCGGCCAGCACCCGGCCCTCGGGCACCAGCAGGTGGTTGCTGCGCGGGTCATCGGCCAGGGCATCCAGCCACGACCCCAGCCCGCTGTGCTCATAGGCGAACAGCGACAACAGGCGGGCATCGGGCTCGGGCTCGACGCCCAGTCCGGCCAGAAACGTCTGCCGTGCTGCGGGACTGGCCTCGAAGGCCTCGCGGCGCTCGACCAGGCAGGCTTCACGCAGCAAGCCGCCGGTACCGGTGGTGAAGCCGGGAAAGAAGAAGAACTTGCGCAGCCCGCCCGGCTGGGGCGATGGCAAGCCGTGGCAGCCATCGACCCAGGTTTCGGCGCTGAGGTAGTCAAGGTTCAACCACAACGGGGACGGGCTGCGGGCTGCCATGGCGTCGACGTATTCAGGCGGCAGTTTGCAGGCGAAGGCACCCACCACTACATCGGCAACCTCGGTGGCCTGCCATTCGCCGCGCCAATGGCGGACTTCGACGCCGTCATGCCACTGCTGCGGCTGCTCGGCGCTGGCGGCAGGCCACAGCCGGGCGAATGGCACCAAATCGTCGACCCACAGGCGCACCTGCATACCGTGCTCGACCTGCAGTTGGCGGGCCAGGCGCCAGGTGATGCCGATGTCGCCGTAGTTGTCCACGACCGTGCAGAAAATGTCCCAGGTGGCCTTCATGGCTGACTCCAACGCAAACGTTTACACAAAGCCGGCTATTGTCCGCATAAACGTGCGCGCACAGAAGCACTAAAGGCCGTTCGTGCGACAATTGCCCGCTCGTTCCCAGCATCAGTCCAACCATGAACAAACCTGCCCTGTTGCAAGCAATCATCGAACGCCTGACCATTGATCTGGAGGTGGCTCAGCGTGCCGCGCAGACGGCCTATGAAACCGCCACCCACGAAGAGAACGTGGCCGAGAACAAGTACGACACGCTCGGGTTGGAGGCGTCCTACCTGGCCACCGGGCAGGCGCGGCGCATGGAAGAAATTCGTCATGGGCTGGCGAAATTCCGCGCACTGCAGTTGCGTGATCTTCAGGCAGGAATCGAACTGGGCGCACTGGTGGCGCTGGATTCGGAAAACGGCGTGCGCCAGTGGTTTTTCCTGGGGCCCGATGCAGCGGGGTTGAAGCTGGAGTTCGAAGGCTGCCCGGTCATGGTCATCACCCCACGCTCGCCGCTGGGGCAAAGCCTGTTGGGCAAACAGGTGGACGATGGGGTCAGCATGGGCGGCAACGCTCAGGTCATCACCGAGGTGATTTGACGCCCGGCGCAAGTAGACACACCACGTGAACCGTTGACGCGGCTTGTCTGATACACCGCGTGCGCCGCCGACGCGGCTCGCGCCGCTGCTACAGGGATGGTGCATGCCGCGTCTGTGTGCATTGGCACACCGCGTGAAACATTGACGCTGCGATCCCCTGTAGCAGCGGTGCAAGCCGCGTCCGGCCTCAACGCGGATTGCCTGATACACCGCATGCGCCGCTGCTACAGGGACGTGGCAGCGGCAGTGGGGGTTACTTCTTGTCGGGCAGGGCGTAGGCGATCACGTAGTCACCGCGATCCGGCGACTGGCGCGCACCACCGGCGGTGATGACCACATATTGCTTGCCGGTCTTGGGCGAAACGAAGGTCATCGGGCCGCCCTGGCTGCCAACCGGCAGACGGGCTTTCCACGCCTCTTCACCCGTCGCCGAGTTGAACGCACGCAGGTAGTAATCCTGGGTACCGGCAATGAACACCAGGCCGCCTTGGGTCGACAGCGTGCCACCCAGCGTCGGCATGCCGATCGGCAGCGGAAGGTGCATTTTCACGCCCATCGGCCCGGTATCTTCCACAGTCCCCACTGGCACCTGCCAGGCAACTTTCTGGGTCTTCATGTCGATTGCGGTCAGGGTACCGAACGGTGGCGCCTGGCACGGAATGCCGGCGATGGACAGGAAGCGATTCTTGTTCACCGCATACGGCGTGCCCTTGAGTGGCACCGCGCCCATGCCGGTGTTGAGCGCTTCGCCACCCGAAGACGCCTTGGCATCCTTCTGCTGAGGCACCATCTGCACCCACAGGCCCAGACGCATGTCGTTCACAAAGATGAAACCATGCACCGGATCGGTCGACAGGCTGCCCCAGTTCATGCCGCCCAGCGAACCTGGGAAGCTCAGGGACACATCGGTGCCCGGTGCGGTGTACAGACCCTCATAGCGCATTTTCTTGAACGAGATCCGGCACAGCATCTGGTCGAACGGGGTGGCACCCCACATGTCCGACTCGGTCAGGTGTTGCGCGCCGATCTGCGGCATGCCCACCGACAACGGCTGAGTCTTGGCATAGGGTTCGCCAGGAATGTCCGAGCCCTTGACCGGAATGTCCTGCACGGCGGTCAGCGGTTGGCCGGTCGCGCGGTCCAGCACATAGATCTGCCCCGCCTTGGTGCCGATCACCACTGCCGGCACACTGCTGCCGTCAGGCTTGGGGAAGTCCATCAGGGTTGGCTGCATGGGCAGGTCGAAGTCCCAGAGGTCGTTGCGCACGGTCTGGTAGACCCACTTCTCTTCACCGGTGGTCGCGTTCAACGCCAGGATCGAAGCACCGTAGCGGTGATTCAGCGGCGTGCGCTCGACACCGTAGATATCGGTCGACGAACTGCCCATGGGCAGGAACACGGTGTTCATCTTCGGATCGTACGACATCGGTGCCCAGCTGTTGGGCGTGCTGCGCACATAGGTGTTGTCGCCGGTCGGTGCCTGCTTGTCCTCGGGGTTGCCCGGATCGAACGCCCAGCGCATCTCGCCAGTGACCACATCGAAACCGCGGATCACACCGCCCGGCATGTCCGCCTGGACGTTGTCGGCGACGCGACCGCCGACCACCACCGTGGTGCCGGCCATCAACGGCGCGGACGACAACTGATAGTAGGAATCCGGGACATTCCCCAGACCCGCTTTCAGGTCCACCTGCCCCTTGTTGCCAAAACCTTCACAAAACTCGCCCGTGTCGGCATCCACGGCAATCAGGCGGGCATCGATGGTGTTGGTCAACAAGCGACGCTGGCAATTGGCACCCGGCGCGACTGCAACGGCCTTGACCGGCGTATTGCCTTCGCTCGATTCCACCACCGCACTGCTGGCGTCGAAGTAGGCCAGGCCGCGGCAACGCTGCCAGACCGCAGCCTGAGCATTGATCTGGTTTTTCCACAGCTCTTTGCCGGTGTCGGCGTTCAGCGCAATGATGTTGTTGTGCGGAGTGCAGATGAACACCTTGTCACCCACCTGCAGCGGCGTGGCTTGGTCTTCCGCGCCGTTGCCGTTGCTGATGGCGACGTCACCGGTGTGGTAGGTCCAGGCTGGAACCAGATCGGCGACATTGCCGCGATTGATCTGGTCGAGCGCGGCGAAGCGGTTGCCGCCTTCGTCGTTGCCGTAATGGGCCCAGTCCTTCTGCGCGTTGGCCGGCGTGACCTGGGTCAGGCCTGGGCCTTCCCCGGTCGGGGCGACCGAGGCATGCGGCACGAACATGCCGGCGGCGCCAGCCACGACAGCCACGGCCAGCAGCGCGCCAAGCGCATAGCCGGCGCGACCGCCGCTAAGCCCGTTGGCGCGACGCAAGGTGGGATAGGCCAATGCCACGACCAGACTCAGCACACCCAGCGCGAACAGGCGGGAAATCTGCGGCCAGAAATTAAGCCCGGCGTCGACCAGTGCCCAGATCACCGACAACACCATCACCGTGGCAAACAGCCAGGCACCCAGCAGGCGCGACTTGAACAGAGCAATGGCGGCAACGGTCATGCCCAGGCCGGCCAGCAGGAAATACCAGCTGCCGCCCAGGGTGGCGAGGTAGCCCCCGCCCGCAAGGTAGAGCAGTCCGAACACGAGTACGCCCAAGGCGGCGACCCAGATGGGCCAGCGGCGCACCGCTGGTGAAGGTTGAGGCTTAGTCATGTTGCATGATCCTGTTGACGCATGAACGTTTCTGGAAGGTTGAGCAAAGTGTAGGCAAGCCATCGCGACACGCTTGTCGGGACGATGCTCGTGACGCACTTTCACGACCTGCACGGCTTCCCGATCAGGTTCCAAAGAGGAACGACGGGCGCCGTCACAGCATTAACTAATTAGTTAGTTACGCAACGATATCAAAAAAAACCGACAGCTGCGACAAATCGCCCCGGCGTGGATGGGTGAAACACTGTTGCGCCGATTGTAACGCTGCCTGGGTTTTCCTCAGCGGCACCTGGCCTCAAGGCACATCCTTGAAGAACGCATGGCCGCCGAGTACCAGCGTACGCGTCGCGCCAGCGGCCCAGGCTGGCGGTGGGGACAGGCGCAACGCATGGTAATGCGTGGCACCGTCGGTGGGGTCCGCCGTACGGCCAGCGATGACCTGCTCGGCCACCACCAAGGCCTGCGCCCATTGCGCCTGCGGAATGGGACGAGCGCCGCTGAGGTAGGGGTAGTTGGGGTCACCAGGGTTCCAGCAGCTGAACTGCCAGGATTTATGACACACGCCGATGTAGCCCTCGCCCCACCACGAACGGGGATTGGCATCATGCACACGGTTGCGGATGACCCACGCCACCGCGATCTGCCCGGCGACGCCCTCGCCGCGGGCTTCACCCCATAGCGTTCGTGCAACGACATCGTGTACCTGCTGAATGTGTGTCATGGTGATCTCTGCGTGTGAATGGCCGCGACGGCAGGACTGCGCAACAACCTCGTGGCGGTCCTGACTGCTCGCCCAGCGCGGCCAGATTGCTGAGCTGCACGGGGGTTTGCCAGCCGGTAACGATTCCCCACCTGCCAAGCCGCGGCTGCAGTTTCCCGTGCCAAAGGTCGATGCCAAAGCCTTGAGAATTGGTGGCAGTGGCTTTACAAGTGTCATCGCCATGCGCGGTCCGTAGGCCCGCGCCGACCTGCCCTCGATCGACCAGCCCATCACGGAGGCCCATTACCGATGCACGCACCCGACGACGACCTGGATACCGGTGCCCACACCTCCGGCTGGGGACTGAGCCGTCTGCACGCCGCGACATCGGTCAGGTGGGTGGCCAAGCTGTTGTCGTGGGTGGCCCTGCTTACCGGTGCCACGGCGCTTTGCGAATACCTGCTGGGCCAGCCATTGCTGGGCTATCTCTTTCCGGGCCTGATGGGCATGTCACCCTTGACGGCCATGGCGCTTTGCGGTCTGGCGCTGTCCAGCCTCCTGGGACGTCGCGCACGCCCCAGCTGGTTGCTCGCCGGCCTGGCTTCGAGCATCGCATTCGCCTTGCTGGGCGCACACCTGTTGCTCGGTGCCGACGTCTTGAGCCCGGCGGTGAACGCCTGGTTGTTTCCGCCTTCGGAGCTCTTCGTCGGTAGCGTTTCGCCGGCCACGGCGAGCTGCCTGGCTTTGCTGGGCGTGGCCCGCATGGCTCAGCTCGCTGGTCGCCACAAAGCCTGCGATGTGCTGGCCCTGCTCGCCTTCGGCGTGGCCGGTATCGGCCTGCTGGGCTACGCCTACGGCGTGAAGGATTTGTACTCGGTGCTGCTGTTCAACGCCATGGCAGTACACACCGCAGCGGCACTGGCCTGCCTGGCCGTTTCGATGATGCTGTTCCAGGCCGACCAGGGTTGGCTGAACGTGGTCACGCTGAGCAACCGTGCCGGCGCGGTCACCCGTCGGCAGTTGCTGCTCACGGCCATCCTGCCGGTGATCGGCTGGCTGTTGCTGTCGGCCATCAACGCCCGCGCCATCGGTGCGCCCGCCGCCCTGGCCCTGGTCGTGGCAACGGTGTTTCTGCCGCTGGTCATCCTGATCGTCAAGGACGGCCGGGTCACGGCCCGACTGGACCTGCAACGGCAGAAGCAGCGTCGCCTGGAAACCACCATCCGCCAGCGCCTGGAACTCGAGCTGGACCAGAAGCGCGCAGAACTGGAACAGGAATCGGCACAACGCATCGTCGCCGAGCAAGTCATGAACCGCGCCCAACGCCTGGATGCAGTCGGCCAACTGACGGGGGGTATCGCCCACGATTTCAACAACCTGCTGATGGGCATTTCAGGCAACCTCGAACTGCTGCATCGCCACGTCGAGAGTGATCCCAAGGCCTCGAAGTACGTGACACGGGCGACGCTGTCCACGGAAAAGGGCATTCGTCTGACCGGGCAACTGCTGGCGTTTTCGCGCACTCAGCGATTGAACGTTTCAGCGGTCAACCTCGCCGATACTGTCAGTGCTGCCTTCGAACTGGTCGGGAACGCGCTGGGGCCGGACATCAACATCGACATGCAGACACCGAATCGCAGCCTGTTCGTCAGCACCGACCCCCTGCAGCTGGAAATGGCCATACTCAACCTTGCGTTGAACGCCAGGGATGCGATGCCCGACGGCGGTTGGTTCATCGTCAAATGCCTGCCTACCACAGCGCAGGGCACGCCGCCCAGCGTGTCGATCCGGGTCAGCGACAGCGGTACCGGCATGTCGCCGGAAGTCCTGGCCAAGGCATGCGAACCGTTCTTCACCACCAAGGAATCGGGCCGCGGCACCGGGCTGGGCCTGGCGCAGGTCTACGGCCTGTGCCGTCAATGTGGCGGCGACCTGAAGATCACCAGTGAGCCGGGCCAAGGCTCGACCTTCGAGCTGGTGCTGCCAATGGCCGAGCGTCCGCGCGCGAACTCGATCGGCCCACAGCCGACCAGCGTCGCGGCGCCGCTCGCCCCTCTCGCCCTGCCGGTGCTGGTGGTCGACGATGACGATGCAGTGCGCACGGTACTGGTCGACGACCTGCGTGGACGTGGCTATGAAGTGCTCGAGGCCGATCGTGGTGGCAAGGCCCTGGCAATACTGGGCAACACGCGCTGCGCCGCAGCCGTCATCGACTTCCTGATGCCGGAGATGAATGGCGCCGAGCTGGCGCGCAAGGCACGCCAGCTCGTCCCCCAGCTACCGATCATCTTCATCAGTGGCTATGCCGACACCCTTGCACTGGATGCCATCGACGGTGCGGTGGTGCTGCGCAAACCGTTCGAACTCGACGAGCTGGACCGACTGGTCAGAGAGTTGGCCGGCGCGCCTGGGCCGAACGCCTGACGGTGACGGGCGCCTGGCCGATTTGTGCTCCGCAAAAATGCGCCTGAAAGAACTGCCTAAGCGCCCATTTCAAAAAAATCGGAACCTTCCGCCAAACAGGGCGACCTAAACACAGCGTACGTACCATGCCTACGCCATGGCTGCCTCTTGGGTCTGAGCCAGACCGTCCACCAAGGAGATTTTGAAATGACCGACGCTCATAAAGAAACGATCAAGGTACTCAACGACCTCATCGAAACATCGAAAGATGGTGAGGCTGGTTTCAAGGATCTCGCCGAAAACACCAACAACCCTGAACTGAAGGCAGTCTTCGCAGCCGCCGCTTCCGACACTGCCAGCGGTGCTGCAGAACTGCAGAACGAAGTACGCAAGCTGGGTGGCGAACCTGAAACCACCACCAGCGTTGCAGGCGATCTGCACCGTCGTTGGGTCGACCTGAAGTCGGCCATCACCGGCAAGGACGACGTCGCACTGCTCAACGAAGCAGAGCGTGGCGAAGATGTTGCCAAGAAGAGCTACACCAAAGCGCTGGAAAACCATGACGTGACCCCTGAGGTACGCGCCGTGATCCAGAAGCAGTTCGATGGTGTCATGCGCAATCATGACAAGATCAAGGCACTGCGTGACGCAGCTCGCGCTCAGAAATGAGTGAGGGGCTTGGGCGGCTGCCAAGGCCGCCCGAGCCGTGCTTCTTCCGCAACGCCCCCCGCCTTGACAACCTCCCCGCCGTTCCCCCATCGACTCAACGTGTCACATAGCCCATGACTGGGGCCGGTACTTTGACGTCGCCCTGAAAGCGATGCCATTCCTTGTCGATTTCTTTGTAGCTCATGAACACACTCACCCGCTTGGCGTCGGCCAGATCGGTATTGGTCATGGACTGGGTGTAGCGCGTCGGCACGAATGCCACCGTGATACCGACTACCGAGCCATCATCCGCATACACCGGACCACCCGACATGCCCATGGCACTCGGACCGTCGTGGATGGAATAGAGCACGCCATCGTTGAGGTTGCTGAGCAGCAGCTTGCCTTCCTTCACCTTGCCGCTGCCTTTGACGGGCATCAGCAGTGGACTGAAGCCGACGGCGGTGACGTTTTCGCCGACCGATGCCTGACGCCAGTGGGGAGCCGCAGCAGCCTTGCGCTTGATGAAGACCACATCGCCACGACCACGGTGCGCAACGTCACTGAGGTAAGGGGTGTGCTTGGCAGAAACCGCGTAGTCCTCATTCCATTGCACGGCGGAGGCCTGATACAGGAGAGGGGCGGGAAGACTCGAGGTGACCATGAAAGCGTCTTTGTAGGCGGCATCGCTGACAAAGGGAGTTGGCATGCCATTGCAGCCGGAAAGAAGCAGGCCGAACATCAGGCAGATAGATCGATTCATCGTGTTCCAGTGTAGCAATCCCATTTCTGGGACTATTAAAGCAACCTTGCTTGCGTGGTTCTCATCCCTCTGGATGAGAATGGATTCGCTTGCGCGAGCGTTTGTAAAGACCCTGGAAACCGGCGCGTTGATGGGTGCGCTACGCGGTGTTCCAGGCCGCCATTGTTCCCTGGCGATCCTGTCGGATCGTGACTGACAGCGTGATCGGGTGTTGGTGGGCATGATCGCGAAGCATTGCGAGCCTTCGAACGACACGTCCGGCCAACCAAAGCCACAACGCTCCAAAATTCGGAACGTAGTGGCCAATGATGCCATTATGACATCATCCATTTATCGCCGGCAACTAAAATAATGGCACATGGCCATTTCTTTTGGTTACACAGTGAAAGGGGTATCGGACGGGTCGAGGAAGTCTTTAATATCAATATGCTACTACTGTGACGTAGTTCCGATATCGCTGTCAGACGCCAGCATGACCCTTGCGCCGCACACCTACCCCCAAGGGGGCACATCGACGAAGCGCGATTCGATCCAGGCCTTGAATGCCAGGACGGTCGCCGCCGGGAACTTCGCAGAGGGTCGTATCAAGTAGATTCCGCCCACTGAATCCAGTCGCCAGTCGGGCAGTACCTGAACCAGTTCACCCGATGCCAGTTGGCGGCTCATCAGCCATTCACCGGCGCCCAGAATGCCCGTGCCGGCCATTGCGGCGCTGAGCAGGGTTTCGCTGTCGTTGGATGTCAGTGTGCCTTGGGTCGTCACGCTTTCCTGACAGCCTGCGCGGTGCAGTTTCCATTCCGGAAACGAGGCCAGCCCGCTGAAGCGCAGGCAGTTGTGCTGGATCAGATCTGCGGGCGTCAGCGGCATGCCGCAGCGTTCCACGTACGCAGGAGACGCACAGAGAATGCGGCGATGGTCGCAGAGCTTGTTGGCAATCAATCGGCTGTCGTCCAGCTCGCCGATGCGCAGGGCCAGGTCATAGCCTTGCTCGATGATATCGACGACGTGCTCGCTGTAGTCGGCAACGATCGAAACACCGGGGTGTGCGCCGAGAAACTCGGGCAACAGTGGGGCCACCCACAGCCGTCCCATGGCGGCCGGCAGCGCCAGGCGCAGGACTCCGCGCACCTGGGCAACGCCTGAGGTGGCCTGCTGCTCGGCCTCGAGGATCTGGCCAAGGGCTGCGCGCAGGCGCTGTTCCAGCTTGGCGCCGACTTCGGTAATCCTGACCTGGCGCGTGGAGCGTTCCATGAGGCGCACGCCCAACCGCTTTTCCATGGCGGCCAGACGCTTGGAGATCACCGTGGGGTGACGCTGGAGCAAGCGACCGGCAGCGACGAACGAGCCTTGGCTGGCCACGGCGAGGAAGGCGGCGATCTCGTCGCTGTGCTGACTGTCGAGCAGGTCCGGGGTCATGGGGCGAGAATGATCGCCCCGCCGGACTGACCCGATTCGAGCGCCTCATGGGCGCGAGCCGCTTCGGTCAAGGGATAGGTCTTCCAGATCCGCGGGGTGATGATGCCCGCCTCGACCGCCGCCAGCACGTCGGCTGCGCGCTCCTGGTATTCGGCTGTGGACGCTGTGTGCGCGACGATGGAAGGCCGGGTCAGGAACAGCGAGCCCTTGCCATTGAGGGTCGACAGCTCGACCGCGTTGGGCGCACCCGACGATGCGCCGAACGACACCATCAAACCGCGCGGACGCAGGCTGTCCAGCGACGCTTCGAAGGAGATGCGACCAATCGGGTCGTAGACCACATCGACCTTGCGGCCCTGGGTGAGCTTCGCCACGTCTGCAGCGAGCGTGGCCGCATCGAATACCAGCACCTCGTCGCAGCCCACCGCCTTTGCCCGCTCGACGCTCTCGGGTTTCGACACCACACCGATGACGTACGCCCCCAGGTGCTTGGCCCACTGCCCCATGATCTGCCCCAGGCCGCCGGCGACGCCGTACAGCAGCATCGTCGTACCGGGGCCTACCGGGTAGGTGGATTTCAACAGGTACTGTGCAGTGATGCCTTTGAACAACACCGCCGCCGCTTGCTCGAAGCTGACCCCGGCCGACAACTTCACCAGTCGTTCGGCCGGATAGAGCCGTTGCGCCGCATAGCCGCCCAAGGGACCGGTGGCATAGGCAACGCGGTCGCCTGGCTGCACGTTGGTTACCCCTGGCCCCACCGAGATCACGGTGCCCGCGCCTTCCAGGCCCAGGCCGGACGGCAGCGGGACCTTGACCGCACCATTGCGCTGGGTGACATCCAGGTAGTTGACGCCCACGGCCGCCTGCTGCAGCCACGCCTGCCCTTCGCCCGGCGCCTGCTCGACCACGGTGTCTTCCCACAGTACGGAAGAATCACCGGGTTGATTGAAACGGATCACTGCGGCCATGTCGTTCTCCAGTCGGTCAGTAGTGCCGACGAGTATGGAAACGCGCCCGGCGTTTCACAAGACGGTGAATCTGCAGTATATACCTGCACTCGGTGCAGCAATGATCAGACGACGATTGAGTTGGTGTGCTTGCACCGATTGCCTGTCGGTGCAGGTTTGTTTACCGTTCAGGCCGCTGGTCGACACTCGGTGCATCGCTCACGGGGACACGTCATGGCTGTAGTTGCAGACAAAGGCACGACTTCCATAGGCCTGGTGCACGAAGCCCTGCACGGTGCAGTGCAGCGCGGATTCGACATCCAGCCGGTGCTGCGAGACGCGGGCATCGACCCAGGGTTGCTTGATGCGCCCCAGGCCAGAGTCTCCGCAGTCGCGTTTTCTCGACTCTGGATTGCGCTGGCCAATGCGCTGGACGACGAGTTTTTCGCCATCGACAGCCACCCGCTGCGCAGAGGCAGCTTTCGCCTGATGTGCCACGTGGCCTTGAGCTGCCACTCGCTGGAGCAGGCGCTGCGGCGGATCCTGATGTTTCTGCGCAGCGCTCTGGACGATGTCTACGGCGAGCTGACGTACGAAGACGACTCGGCGGTGCTGGTCATTCACGACCACGGCGTGGAAAGACGCCTGTTCAGCTATGGCACCTGGCTGATCCTGGTGCACGGATTGCTCTGCTGGCTGGGCGGTCGGCGCTTGCCTATCCAAAGCATCGGCTTCCGGCCGGCGCAACCTTTGGACGACAGCGACTACCGCCTGCGCTTTTGCGAGTCGCTGGTGTTCGGTGTCGCCCAGACCACCGTAAGGTTCGATCGCAGCCTCCTCGCCCTCAAGGTCGTGCAGACACCCGCAACCCTCACATCCTTCCTGGAAGAATCGCCCGGCAATTTGCTGGTCAAGTATCGGAACGATGAAAGCACGGGAGCAAGGGTTCGTCAGAAGCTTCGCGGTGTGGATCCGGAGGACTGGCCTGAGTTCGACCGGTTGGCGAAATCGCTGGGCACGTCGAGTTCGACACTACAACGACGCTTGCACATCGAAGGCTTGAGCTACCAGCGCCTGAAAGACGATCTTCGCCGGGACATGGCCATTCATCTGCTTGGCCGTGAAGAGCTGACAGTGGTCGAGGTGGCACTGCAAACCGGCTTTCAGGATGCCAGCGCTTTCCATCGGGCCTTCAAGAAATGGACGGGCGTCAGTCCCGGTTGCTATCGCCGCACCGAAGCCGATGAAACATGAGCACCGTCCGTTCGCCACTGTGAAATAAGCAAACCCTTCCGCCTGTCCCTGCCTGGGGACTGTCCAAAGACCCCAATCAGAACGACGACTTTGGACATGGGCCTATTCCATGCCGGCGCCTACGATAGCCGAACTCCAGTCATGGCCGCTGCCCATGGCCTGGTCGGCGGAACACCTGTGCACTTCAAAACAAGAATAAAACCGAAGGAGACACGCTATGCAACCCGTGAACGTATTCGCGCTGGCAAAGGATTCAAGGTTCAACCGCTTCCATGGCCTGATCCTGTTCTGGTGCGTGCTCATCCTGATCATCGACGGCTACGACCTCGCCGTTGTGGGTGCTGCACTGCCAGCCATCATGAAAGACATGAACATCGAGGCCACCAGCGCCGGCATCATGGCCGGCTCGGCGCTGTTCGGCACCATGCTCGGCGCGATCTTCCTCGGCACTTTGGCCGATCGCATCGGGCGGCCGAAGATGACGGCCATCTGCGTTGCGCTGTTCAGTCTGTTCACTGCGGGTGCCGGGCTGACCAACGACCCCATCAGTTTCAGCATCATGCGCTTCATCGCAGGGCTGGGTATCGGCGGCGTGCTGCCCATCTGCACCGCGCAGATGGGCGAGTTTTCACCGTTGAAGCTGCGCACACGCCTGGTGACGCTGGTGTTTGCCGGCTATTCCGTGGGTGGCATCCTGGTCGCCCTTACCGCAAAACAGCTGATTGAAAGTCATGGCTGGCAATGGGTGTTCTATGTCGCCGGACTGCCCGTGATCCTCATCCCGTTCATTCTCAAGAGCATGCCTGACTCCATCGGCTACATGCTCAAACAGGGCCAGCAGGAGGCCCTCAGGGAGGTGGCGCGAAAGCTCGATCCCGGCAAGGTGATTCCCGACGATGCGCTCATGGCCGGCAACCCGGAGATCCTCGATAAACAGGATTCCCCCGTGCGTAACCTGTTCGCCGATGGCCGCGGTTTCAGCACGGTCATGATCTGGGCCGCATTCATGACCGGGTTGTTCATGGTCTACGCGCTGAACTCCTGGCTGACCAAGCTGATGGCGATGGCGGGTTTCAGCCTGGGATCGGCGCTGAATTTCGTGATCGTGTTCAACGTCGGTGCCATCGTCGGCGCGCTGGGCGGTGGCTGGCTGGGCGACAGGTTCAACATCAAGCGTGTGCTGGTGTGTTTCTACATCGTCGGCGCCCTGGCGCTGGTCATGCTTGCCTACACCCGCTCGCCTACCCTGCTCTACGCCGTGGTGTTCACGGTCGGCGCATCGACCTTGGGCACGCAACTGCTGGCCTACGCCTACGCCGGTGATTTCTACCCCTCGACCATCAGGGCCACCGGCGTCGGCTTTGCATCGGGCGTCGGCCGCATAGGCGCCATCGTAGCCCCGGTGCTGATCGGCTGGTTGATCTCGATGCACTTGCCGCTGGAGCAGAACTTCATGGCCATCGCCCTTGCCGGGCTGATCGGTGCGGCAGCGGTTTCGCTGATCAATCAGTCCCTCGCCGACTCTTCCCAGGCGCGCTCGACCCGTCGTGCGCCACCGGCCACCGACGGTGCGGCCTTGAATCGCGCTACCTCCAAATCCACCTGACTCGGGGCACTTATGAATCGACTGTCTCAACCGCCGTCAAGCCCCGCCCTGATTGTGCAGGCTGTGGACTGGGCGATCAGGTCTCGGCGCAGCATCAGGGCGTTTCTTCCCGACCCCGTGGCCCAGGAAGACGTGGAAAGCATCCTCGATGTCGCCCGCTTCTGCGCGACGGGGGTGAACATGCAGCCTTGGCGTGTGCACGTGGTCACCGGCGACGCCAAACGGCAGCTGTCCAACGCCATAGCGGATATAGACAACGATCCCGCCCATGCCAACCAGCTGCTCGACCCCTACGAGTACTACCCCAGGGAGTGGGTGACGCCCTACGTGGACAGGAAAAAGAAGGTCGGCTGGGAGCTGTACGGACTGCTCGGTATTGCCAAGGGCGACAAGCAGCGCATGCACGAACAGCACGGCCGCAACTATCGGTTTTTCGACGCGCCGGTAGGTCTGCTGTTCACCATCGACCGCGTGCTCCAGCAAGGAAGCCTGCTGGACTACGGGATGTTCCTGCAGAGCGTGATGGTGGCTGCCAGGGCTCGCGGGTTGCACACGTGCCCTCAGGCCGCCTTTCTGAAGTATCACCACGTCATCGCCGAAGTCCTTGGCATTCCCGACGAGCAAATGCTGGTCTGCGGCATGAGCCTGGGCTATGCGGACGCGTCCAGCGTCGAGAACGAGCTGGTCACCGAGCGCGAACCGGTCAGTGCATTCACCACCTTTCATCACAATAACAAAGAGACTCGCCCATGAAGCCTGCAGCCCACAACGAGTGCCTCGACAAGACCCCGGCCAATCACCTCCCCCTTACCCCGTTGGGTTTTCTGGAAAGGGCTGCGCTGGCCCATCCGACACGGGCTGCGGTGGTGTATGGATCCATCACCCGGACCTGGGCGCAGACGCGAGAGCGCTGCCTGCGACTGGCCAGCGCTCTGGTCGCTCGGGGATTGGGCGCTGGCGATACCGTCTCCATTCTGTGCCCGAATACGCCGGCCATGCTCGAAGCGCATTTCGGCATCCCGTTATCGGGCGCAGTGCTCAACACCATCAACTGTCGGCTCGATGCCGAAGGCGTGGCGTTCATCCTCCGTCATGCCGAGTCCAAGGCCGTTCTGGTGGATCGCGAATACGCGAGCCTGGTTGCGGCGGCGCTCGAGCGACTGGATCAGGCGCTGATCGTGATTGATATCGACGACCCCTTCGCGCCTTTGGGGCCATCGATCGGCGTGGTGGGTTATGAAGAGCTGCTCGCCAGCGGCGATCCGGATTTTGCCGGCGTCTGGCCTGTCGATGAGTGGCACCCTATCGCCCTGAACTACACCTCCGGTACCACGGGCGATCCCAAGGGGGTCGTCACCAGTCACCGCGCGACCTATCTGATGAGCCTGCTGCAGATGACCAACTGGCCGCTGCCGCGTGCGCCGCGCTACCTGTGGACGCTGCCGATGTTCCATGCCAACGGTTGGTGTTTTACCTGGGCGATCACCGCAGCGGCGGGCACTCATGTGTGCATGCGCAAGGTCAGTGCCGAGGCCGTGTTCGATGCCATCGATACCCACGGCGTGGACCATTTCTGCGCCGCACCCGTGGTCATGGCCATGATTGCCGATGCGCGTGATCGCGAGGTCTTGCGATCACCTGTGCGCGTGCTCACGGCCGGCTCCCCCCCACCGGCTTCGGTGCTCAGCGCCGTGGTTGCACTGGGCTTCGACGTGGATCACGTCTATGGCATCACCGAGGTATCCGGGACCCCGGTGAGCTGCGTGTGGCAAGACGGCTGGGACGCGCTGACGGACAGCGAGCAGCGCGCCTTCCGGGTTCGCCAAGGCACGCGAGCGGCAACGTTCGAAGGGATGATGGTGGCCGATCCGGATACCTTGATCGCGGTGCCGCACGATGGTGTCACCACCGGCGAGCTGTTGCTGCGCGGCAACACCGTGATGATGGGATACCTGAAGAACGCGTCGGCCACCGGCAAGGCCTTCGAGGGGGGGTGGTTTCACACAGGCGACATTGCCGTGGTGCACGAAGGCGGCTACGTGCAGATCACCGATCGCTCCAAGGACGTCATCATCTCAGGCGGCGAGAACATCTCCTCGATCGAAGTCGAGGATGTCATCCACTGCCATCCCAGCGTCCTGCACGCGGCTGTCGTAGCCCAGCCCGACGACAAATGGGGCGAGGTACCATGCGCCTTCATCGAGCTCAAGGCCGGTGTCGCGGCGCCCACCGGTGCCGAGCTGATCGCGTTCTGCCAAACGCGCCTGGCCAGGTTCAAATGCCCGCGGCAGGTCATCTTCACGGAGCTGCCGAAGACGGCCACGGGCAAAATCCAGAAATTCGTGCTGCGCGAGCGTGCAGGCAGCAAGGCTGCCATATCGAGGCTTGCTTCCGGAGGGTGAAGCCGTTTGCGCAGATCCATTCGCTGCATAGGGGCAGTGTTCAATCTCTGCTGAGCACTGCCACTGATGTTACCCATCGGATGGACCCTGCCCGGTTTGAGTGCAGGATTCCCATTTTGGAGCAAACCATTACGCTCTCAAAAGCGCACCAATAAAAAATAGCCAATGAAAACATCTAGTTGCTAACAGCGGCCTGATTATTGCTTTGTCTCAGACGTCGCGCCCCACGCGACATCTGTTTCCTCCAGCGCCCCCACGCACTGGGCGACCCGGCCCCAACGATGCGGCTGCGGTCACAAGCGAAACGCTCGACACCCGTTCAGCCGACAGCGTCGTCGGTACGTGAGATCAGGCCCTAACCCCCCTCGCCTGCATCTCATCCAGACCCCACTCCATTGCTGTTTCCCGGTGTTTGCACGGGCAGCCCATTCGGCTGTCCGCAAACCGGCAGGCGATGGCACGCAGGGCTGGTTCCAGGAGCACTGAGCATGGCTATCAATCGTCGTACCTTCCTGCGTTCGTCCGCCATTTCCGCTGCCGCACTGTCGGCATTGAGCTTCAAGAGCCTGTCGGCCTTCGCCGCCGATGACGCCATCAAGATCGCCTCGCTGTACGACAGCTCGGGTGGCCTGGACATCTACGGCAAGCCGATCGTGGACGCGCTGACGTTTGCCACCGAGGAACTCAATGCCCAGGGCGGTCTGCTCGGTCGGCCGTTGAACCTGATCAAGTACGACACCCAGTCCAACATGCAGCTGTACGCGCAATACGCTCAGCAGGCTGCGCTCAAGGATCGCGCCGCCGTGGTGCACGCGGGCATCACTTCGGCATCCCGCGAAGTGGTACGGCCGGTACTGGACCGCTACAAGACGCTGTACTTCTACGACAACCAGTACGAAGGCGGCGTGTGTGATCGCAACTTCTTCGGCACCGGCGTGACGCCGGGGCAGACCGTGGAGACGCTGGTGTCCCACGTGACCCAGAAGTGGGGCAAGAAGGTCTACATCGTCGCGGCGGACTACAACTACGGGCAGATCGTCACCGCCTGGGTGAAGAAGTACGTCGAGCAGGCCGGCGGTTCGAGCGTGGGTATCGAGTTCTTCCCGCTGGACGTGACCAACTTCGGCGCGACCATTTCGAAAATTCAGGAAGCCAAGCCGGACTTCGTCTGGTCGGCCCTGGTCGGCGGCGCGCACATGTCGTTCTACCGCCAGTGGAAGGCCGCCGGCATGACCGGCAAGCTGCCGATCGCCTCGACCACCTTCGCCGGGGGCAACGAGCACATCGTGCTCTCGCCCGAAGAATGCAATGGCATCCTGATCTGCCAGAACTACGTGCAGGAACTGCAGACACCGCTCAACACTGCCTTCGTCGAACGTTTCCACAAGCGCTTCGGCGCCGACTACCCGTACATCACCGAACTGGCCATGGGCGCCTATCAGGGCATGATGCTGTGGGCCGAGGGCGTGCGTCAGGCCGGTTCGATCGAACGCATGGCGGTCATCGAAGCGCTGGAGAAAGGCATCAGCCTGGACCTGCCCAGCGGCAAGGTCAGCATCGACCCCGCCACCCACCACTGCATCCTGGACGTACACATCGCCGAGGTGCGCGATCGCCGCCTCGAGGTGGTCGAGAGCTTCGCCCAACAGGCGCCTTCGGACACCGCCGCAGTCTGCGACCTGATCAAGAACCCCCGTGATGCCAAGCAATACAGCATCGCGCTGTAAGGAGACGGACATGGATTGGGCTGCGATTTTTTCCCTGCAGATAGTCGGTGCCATCGCCACGCTGGTGCTGCTCAGCATCGGCCTGGCGGTGGTGTTCGGCATGATGAAGATCATTAACCTGGCGCACGGCGAGTTCATGATGCTTGGCGGTTACGTCGCCGTTCTGGCCACCCACCACTGGCATGTGCCGATCTGGATCTCGATCCTGGTGCTGGCGCCGCTCACGGTGGGCCTGTTCGGCATGCTGGTCGAGCGCCTGCTGATTCGTCATCTGTACGGCCGCATGATCGACACCATGCTGGCCACCTGGGGCCTGAGCCTGGCGCTGACCGGTACGGCGACCATGCTGTTCGGCAACACCACGGTGGGCATCAGCTCACCGTTGCCGGGCATTACCCTGGGCGCCTACCAAACCAGTGGCTACGGACTGTTCGTGATTGCCGTGGCCGTGGCGGTCCTGCTGAGCCTGTGGGCGCTGCTGCGCTTCACGCAGTTTGGCCTGTGCGCGCGGGCGACCATGCAGAACGCCAAAATGGCCGCCGCCCTGGGCGCCAACCCCGGGCGCATCTACAGCCTTACCTTTGGACTGGGTGCGGCCCTGGCCGGGCTCGGTGGCGCGGTCCTCGCACCACTTACCGGGGTGATCCCGACGCTGGGCGCCAGCTACATCGCCAAAGCCTTCATCACGGTGATCGGCGGCGGCAGCGCGGTCATTACCGGCACACTGAGTGCAGCCGGGGCGTTCGGCGTCATCAGCCAAATGGTGACCTTCTTCAGCACCCCGGTGTTCGGTGAAGTGGCCTTGCTGCTGGCCGCCATCGTGCTGATCCGCGTGTTGCCCAAAGGCATCACCGGTCGTTTCTTTCGGAGGGCGTTCTGATGCCTGTTGCATTTCGTGATGTGCTGCCGGTGCTGGGCTGTGTGCTCGCTGCCGTGCTGGTCGGCGTGCTACCGCAGTGGCTGGACCTGTTCACCCTGCTCTCGCTGACCATCTACCTGGTCATGGCCTTGCTGGCGCTGAGCCTGGCATTCATCTGGGGCTTTGGCGGCATCCTGTGTTTCGGCCAGGCCGCGTTCTTCGGCCTGGGTGCCTATGCCTATGCCATCGGCGTGCTGAACATCGGCGACAGTACCTGGCCGGTGCTGCTGGCCATTGCCGTACCCGCGCTGTTCGCCGCGGCCATGGGCTATTTCATGTTCTACGGCGGCATCAGTGATGTGTACCTGGGTGTGATCACCTTGGCGGTGACGTTGATTCTGTTCAACGTGATGAACTCCACCTCGGGCAGCGAATACCACATCGGCAGCGCGCTGCTGGGTGGTTTCAATGGCATTCCGGCGATCCCGACGCTCAACGTGCCGTTCGATCCAGAGCGCGTGCTGGAACCTGAAACCCTGTTCCAGGTGATCGGCGGCGCTTTGATTCTCTGCTACCTGGGCCTGCGCGGGCTGCTCGCCAGCCGCTTCGGCAAGGTGGTCGTAGCCATCCGTGAAAACGAGCAGCGCGCCGGGCTGCTGGGCTATGACACGCGCCTGCACAAGCTGATCGTGTTCAGCCTGGGCGGCGGCATTGCCGGGCTGGCCGGATGCCTGTTCGCCAACTGGGGGGCGTTCGTCAGCCCAGGCGTGTTTGGCCTGGCACAGTCGGCGCAGATCATCATCTGGGTCATCGTCGGCGGCCGCGGCACCTTGTTCGGGCCAATCCTGGCCTGCATCGGCCTGCAGGCGCTGATGGCGCGACTGGGTGAACAGCAAACGGTCGACAGCGGCCTGGTGCTGGGCGCGATTCTGCTGACCTTCGTCATGCTGCTGCCGCGCGGCCTGCTGCCAAGCCTGGGGGCTTTGGCCTCGCGCCTCTTCAAGCGCCGCCCGGCGCCCAGCCCTGTCGTGCCACCGGAGAGCGTCGTATGAGCGTGCTTCTGCAAACCCTGGGCCTGGGCGTCAGTTTCGGCGGAGTGCATGCCGTCAAGGCGGTGGATTTCACCCTTGAACGTGGTGAGCTGCGCTGCCTCATCGGCCCCAACGGAGCGGGTAAAAGCACCTTCTTCAAACTGCTCAGCGGGCAGTTGAAGCCTTCCCACGGCAGCTGTCACTTCCAGGCTCAACGCATCAGCGGCCTGCCGCCGCACCGCATCGCCCGCATGGGCATCGGCATCAAGACCCAGACGCCCAGCGTGTTCGACGGCCTGGATGTGTTCGAGAACCTGCGGCTGGCCGCCAGCCGCACGCAGAGCGCCGACCAGGCCCGGCAAACCGCCGAACAGACCCTGCAACGCATCGATCTGAGCGAACACCGTCATCGTCTGGTGGGCGACCTTGCCCATGGCCAGCGTCAGTGGGTCGAGCTGGGCATGATCCTGGCCTCCCGCCCGACGCTGGTGCTGCTGGACGAGCCGGCCGCCGGCATGACCTATCAGGAAGTGCGCAAGACCGCAGCGCTGATCAAGGAGATCAATGCGCACAGCACCGTGGTGGTGGTCGAGCATGACATGGAGTTCATTCGCCTGATCGCCGGCACGGTCACCGTGTTCAACCAGGGGGCAATTCTCGCCCAGGGCAGCTTTGCCGAGGTGACTCAGGACCCGTTGGTGCGCGAAGCCTATCTGGGCAAACAGGAGATCAAACATGCTTGAAGTCAACGGATTGTGTTCCGGCTACGGGCGCGTGCCGGTGTTGCGCGACATCGGTCTGCGCAGCGCCACCGACAGTTGCATCGGCGTGCTCGGCCGCAACGGCATGGGCAAGACCACCCTGCTGCGCGCGCTGATCGGCGAATTGCCGGCGCTGTCCGGCAGCGTGCGTTTCGCCGGCCAGGACCTGAGCCGCGCCGACGCCAGCCAGCGGGCACGGGCCGGTATCGGCTACGTGCCCCAGGGCCGGCAGATTTTCCCCTTTCTCACTGTTGGCGAAAACCTGCGCATGGGCTGCGTGAAGAATTTCACCGAGGCCAGCGCCACCATCGAGCGGATCCTGGCGTATTTCCCGCGGCTGCAACGGCTGCTCGACCAGCCCGGCGGCGCGTTGTCGGGCGGCGAACAACAGCTGCTGGCCCTGGCTCGCTGCCTGTGCGGCAACCCGAAGCTGATTCTGCTCGATGAACCGACCGAGGGCATCCAGCCCTCCATCTGCGACGAGATCATCGAGACCCTGCAGCGCCTGCGTCGCGAACAGGGCCTGGGCATCATTCTGGTGGAGCAGGACATCGACTTCCTGACGGCCCTGGCCGACCGCATCCTGATCATCGAGAACGGCCAACTGGTCGATGAAGTCGACCCTGCCAGCACCACTGCCGAAGCGCTTGCCGAGCGTTTCATGGGCTTTCATTCTTAAGGATTCATCGTCATGTCCATTCAACGTCCAACCCAGGCCGAGCTTGCCGAAACCGGCAACCAACTGGGCCTGCATCTGCCAGCGCCGTTACTGGCGCAGTACGCCGACATCCTCGAAGCGGTCTGGCAGGACTATGACCGCCTGGATCAACTGCAACCTGCCAGCGTGCCGCAGCGGTATCCCAGGAATGCCGGGCAGATTCCTGCCCCGGCGCAAAACCCCTACAACGCCTGGTACGTGCGCACCGACCTGCACGGCGCTGCCGACGGCAAGCTCGCAGGCAAGCGCGTCGCCCTCAAGGACAACATCTGCCTGGCCGGTGTGCCCATGATGAATGGTTCGTCGACCCTGCAAGGTTACGTCCCCGATGTCGACGCTACCGTGGCCACGCGCGTGCTGGACGCCGGCGGCAGCATTCTGGGCAAGGCCCATTGCGAGTTTTTCTGCGTATCGGGCAGCAGCCACACCAACGCCACCGGCGCGGTGCACAACCCGCGCAACCCAGGGCATTCGACCGGGGGGTCGTCGTCGGGATGCGCCGCGCTGATCGTCGCCGGTGAAGTGGACCTGGCCATCGGCACCGATCAAGGCGGCTCGGTGCGCATTCCAGCGGCCTACTCGGGCATCTACGGCATGAAGCCGACCCACGGACTGGTGCCCTACACCGGCATCATGCCCATCGAGATGACCCTGGACCACGCTGGCGTCATGAGCGCCACAGTGACCGACAACGCACTGATGCTCGAAGCACTGGCCGGCGCCGACGGCCTGGATCCGCGTCAGGACCGGCAGATGCCGGTGCAGGCCTATACCCAGGCCCTGGGCGCAGGTGTTGCGGGCCTGCGCATCGGCATTGTCAGCGAGGGCTTTGGCCATGCCAATTCCGAAGCCGATGTCGACGCCGCCGTGCGCCGCGCCGCCGGTCTGTTCGCCGAATGGGGCGCGCTGGTGGACGAGGTTTCCATCCCCCTGCACGCACTGGGCCATGCCATCTGGACACCGATTGCCGTGGAGGGCACCACGCAGCTGCTGCGCGGCTACAATTACGGTTCCAATTGGAAGGGCTTGTACGTGGAGAGCCTGATGCGCGCGCAACAAGACTGGCAACAGCAAGCCGACGCCTTCCCTCACGATCTGAAAACCTGCCTGCTGGCCGGCCACTATGCTCATCAGCGATTCGCCGGCCAGTACTATGCCAAGGCGCAGAACGCTGCACGCCAGCTGCGCGCCGCCTACGACGAGCAGTTCGCTCGCTACGATCTGCTGCTGATGCCAACGGTGCCGCTCAAGGCACCCAAGCTTCCCGCAGCCGATGCCACACCCGCGACCTGGGTTACCCGTGCCCTGGAAATGAACGCCAACACCGCACCGTTCGATGTGACCGGCCACCCGGCCCTGTCGATTCCCTGCGGATTGGCCCAGGGGTTGCCGGTGGGTTTGATGCTCATTGCCCGCGATTACCATGAGGCGACCCTTTACCAAGCCGCGCATCACTTCGAACAGCATATTGATTGGGAAAGCCTGACCTCATGAGCGGCGAAGACTACAAGGTAGGCCTGCTGTTTTCCCGGGCCAGCCTGACGGCGGCGTCGGAAACCGCCCAGGCCAACGCCACGCACCTGGCCATCGCCGAAATCAATGACAGCGGCGGCCTCGACGGCCGGCGCCTGCTGGCCATCGACGGCGACCCCGGCGGCGACCCGAACGACTACCGCGACAGCGCGCTGCAGCTGTGCGACCAGCATCAGGTGCAGGTGCTGTTCGGCACGCACATGTCGAGCACGCGCAAGGTCGTTCTGCCGGTGGTCGAAAGTCGTCGTCGATTGCTGTTCTACCCGACCCTGTACGAAGGTTTCGAATACTCGCCGTACTGCTTCTATACCGGCTCGGCACCCAACCAGAATTCGCTGCAGCTGGCCCGCTACGTGCTGGAAACCCATGGCGGGCGGGTGCTGTTCGTCGGGGGCTCTTATGTCTACCCCTACGAATCGAACCGCATCATGCGCGAGCTGTTCGAACAGGCCGGCGGCGAGGTCGTCGACGAGATCTACCTGCCCTTCCACGCCACCGCCGAAGATTTCGACCGGGTCATGCAGCGGGTGCGCGAAACCGCTCCCGACGCCATCTACTCGACCATCGTCGGCAGCGACATTCCGTCGCTGCACCGCGCCTATCGCCAGGCGGGGTTCGATCCTGCGGTCGTGCCCATCGTCAGCCTGGCCACCAACGAGGTCGACGTGCAGGCCATGAGCGACGAGGAAGCCGAAGGCCACATCTCCGCCGCACCGTGGTTCTCGACCTTGCCGACGCCGTCCAGCCAGGCATTCGTGGCACGCTACCGTGCGCGCTTCGGCGAACACGCCGCGATTACCTCGGGTGCCGAAGCGGCCTACTTCCAGGTTCACCTGTTCGCGCAAGCCGCGCGCCGCGCGTCCGACGATTCAGTGCAGGCCCTGCGCGAAGCACTGGCCGGGGCACGCTTCGAGGCGCCTCAGGGCACCGTGCAGATCGACGCCCAGACCCAGCACACCTGGCTGTGGCCACGCATCGCCCGGCTCGATCATCAACGGCAATTCCAACTGGTGCTGGAGAGCGCCGAAGCTGTGCAGCCGAGCCCCTATATGGTCGACTACCAGATGGACGTGCAGCCATGACCTGCCGGAGGCCGAGATGACCAACGCGCCGTCCCTGCTGCGCGAACTCAAGGGCCTGCGCGTACTGGTGATTCACCCACAGGACGGCGAGGCACGCATCGTGCTCGACCAACTGCAGCGCATCGGCTGCATCGTCGAACAACGCTGGCCGGTGCCCACCACGCTGCCCGAAGCGGTCGACGTGGTGCTGCTGGCCGTGGAACTCAGCCAGCGGTCGAACACGCAAACCCTGGTGGAAGGCCTGAGCGAGCAGGCGCCGCCGATCATCGCCGTGGTCGGTTACGAGAACCCGTCGATGCTGCAACTGGTGCTGGAGACGCAACCGGCGGCGGTCATCGAGCGGCCCCTGCGGCCCTTCGGCCTGCTGACCCAGTTGCTGATGGCGCGGGCCGCCTGGCGGGCGCGCATCGACATGCTCGCCGAGTTGCGCAAGCTGCAAAGCCGGCAACCGGCCGTGTCGAAAATCTCCATGGCCAAGGCACTGTTGATGGCGCGCCATCGCCTGGGCGAGAACGATGCCCATCGGCGCCTGCAACGCGAAGCCATGACGCGGCGCACCAGCATGGAGGCCATCGCCCAGCAGATCATCGATGCCGATCAACCTGCCGAACCCGAACAGCCGCTGCCCTAGCCCTGCGCTGAAACAGCGCCCCCAACCACAAGAATACGAGGTCACCCCATGCAAGGATTCACCTTCAGCAGCACTGCCCACCTCATCTGCGCCACCGGCAGCGCCGCCGGCTTGGCAGAACAGTGCGCCAGCCGCGGCGCCCGGCGGGTATTGCTGGTCACCGACGCCGGCATCCTCAAGCACGGCCTGCTCGACAGCGTGCTGCCGGGCTTCGCCACTGCGGGCATCGAACTGGCGGTGTACAGCGACGTGCTCGCCGACCCGGCGGAAGCGTTGGTGCTGGCAGCCACCGAGCAGGCCCGGGGCATGAACGCCGACCTGATCGTCGGCTTCGGCGGCGGCAGTTCCATGGACACAGCCAAACTGGTCGCCTACCTGGCACACCCTGAGCAACGGCAGAGCCTGAGCGACATCTACGGCGTGAACCAGGCCACCGGCCCGCGTTTGCCACTTATTCAGGTACCCACCACAGCGGGCACGGGTTCGGAAGTCACGCCCATCTCCATCGTCACCACGGCCACCGGCAAGTCCGGCGTAGTGGCGAACCAGCTGTTGCCGGACCTGGCGATTCTCGACGCGCAATTGACCATCGGCCTGCCCGCCCCGGTCACCGCTGCCACCGGCATCGACGCCATGGTGCATGCCATCGAGGCCTACACCAGCAAGCACCGCAAGAACCCGCTCTCCGACCTGCTGGCACGCGAAGCCTTGCGCCTGCTAGCGGCGAACCTTGAACGCGCCGTCAATACACCGCAGGACCTGGAAGCCCGCCAGGCCATGCTGCTGGGCGCCTGCCTGGCCGGCCAGGCCTTCGCCAACGCACCCGTTGCCGCCGTGCACGCCCTGGCCTACCCACTGGGCGTCAGCTTCCACCTGCCCCACGGCCTGTCCAATGCGCTGGTACTGCAGCAAGTGCTGCGCTTCAACCTGCCGGTCGCCCAGGGCCTGTACGCCGAACTGGCCCCCTTGGTGCTGGGCGAGCGCCTGCAACCAGGCGATGCGGCGCAGCAGTTCATCGACGAACTGCTCAGGCTTCATGTGGCCACCGGTTTGCCGCTGCGCCTGGGTGATGCCGGAGTGACCCGCGAGAGCCTGCCGGAACTGGCTCGCAGCGCAATGCTGCAACAGCGCCTGCTGGTCAACAACCCGCGTGAAGTCAGCGAGGCCGATGCACTGGCGATCTATACCGCGGCGTTCTAGGTTGCGGCCGAGCACAGCGCCTCCTGTGCTGCGCGGCAGACAACCCCATACCAAGGAGCTGTCTGCCTGCGAGCAACCCATCGCATCAACTCCATCAATGTTTACTATCGTGAAAGTCCGCTTTCTTTTCGCGGTGCCAGACGTTTATATGCGCGACTTACTGCAACTGTCTCGCTTTGGAGCTTCACGTGTACGCCCGCCCTGATTTGAAATACTCGCTGCTGTTCGCTTTGGCCAAATGTTCGATTGCTGGCTTGTCGTTTGCCATGGTGTGGTTGGACATCGCGATCTTTCATACCGATATCCTTGAAATTTCGTTTACCGAGATCACCCAGGAGCTCATGCTCGCGCTGTGCGCTTTGTTGTTCTGGAGCGCACCGGGGCCGGCCCGCAAAGGCGGCTTCGAATACCTCGCCGCAGGATTTTTCGCCTGCCTGCTGACCCGCGAGCTGGACGGCCTGTTCGACCCCATCAGTCACAGCGCCTGGCTGTGGCCTTTTCTGGCTATCGCTGCAGTCGCCATCGGCAGCGCGGCAAGTGCCAGGCACAGACGGCAAACCCTGCAGTCCCTGGGCGCTTTCCTGCGCACGCCAACGTTCGCCGCGCTGGCCACGGGCTTCGCGGTGCTGATCTTTTCCAGGATCTTCGGCATGGGTGCGTTCTGGCACCAGGTCATGGGTGACGGCTACCAGCGCCTGGCGAAAACCACGGCCGAAGAAGGTGTGGAGCTGCTGGCGTATGGCATCTGGCTATGCGCCAGCTTCGAGTATTGGGTCAAATGCCGGCTTGGCGAAAGCTGGAGCCCTCAAACCGCAACGTCTTGATGTGGAGTCCGCCGATGACTATTCGATTGCCCGTACTGTTCGTGTCCCATGGCTCTCCCATGTTCGCGGTCGAGCCCGGCCTGGCGGGCAATCACCTGGCCGAGCTGGGTCGTGAGCTGACGCGGCCCGACGCCATCGTCATTCTTTCCCCGCACTGGATGATCCGCGGCGACATCCGCGTGACCGCCAGTGCAGCCCCGCCGACGATTCACGATTTCGGCGGCTTCCCCGATGCGCTGTACAAGATTCAATACCCGGCACCCGGCGCACCGGCCCTGGCCGCGCGGATCGTCGACATGCTGCAGGCGGGCGGCTGGCAATCTCGCCTGGATGCCGAGCGGGGCCTGGACCACGGTGCCTGGGTACCCCTGCTGTATCTGGCACCAGCAGCGGACATCCCGGTGATACAGGTCTCCATGCCGGCGTCGCTCGACACCCGCGAAGCATGGAAGCTGGGTCAGGCGCTCAAGCCACTGCGCGACATGAACGTGCTGATCGTGGCCTCCGGCAGCCTGACGCACAACCTCTACGAGTTCCGCGGCGCCACGCCCCACGGCGCTCAATACGTCAAGGATTTCGCCGCCTGGACGGCGAAGACCCTGGCCTCTGGTGCTCTGGACGCGCTGCTGGACTACCGGCAATACGCCCCCTCGGCAGAACGCGCGCACCCCACGGACGAGCACTTCATGCCGTTGTTCATCGCACTCGGCGCGGCGGGTGAGCAGTATGAAACGCGGGTGATCGAGGGCGGCGTGGAGTATGGGGTGTTGGCGATGGACAGTTATTTGTTCACGTAAAGCAGCAAGCGTGAGCTACACGGGCGGCCACTGGAATGGCCAGCCCTGCCGAAGTGGAACGTTCCGCTACCAATCCTCACTGCGCTCTGCGTGTTGGTGCAAGATTCGATACACCAGAATGGCATTGCCTTTCAGGGTGTAGATCGCACGGTAGGGATACTTCGCAAAGATCAACTCACGGCAATCGGGGATGCCCGACGCCTTGCCCAGTTGGGGAAACGCCTCCAGCTGGCTCAAACCATCCAACATCTGAAAAATCGTTTCTTCTGCTTTTTCGGGTCCTCTGAGCGCTTCGTAGTGCTCATGGACACCGTCGAGATCACTCGCCGCCTTGCTGGTTAATGCGACTTTCGGCACGCGCCACCCACTTAGCCTTTACGGCATCCAAATCGACCAGATTGCCTGCCTCTGCATCTGCGATGCCTTCGGCTACAGCACGGAAATGCCACGACTCGGATTCCACATAGCGAGCCAACGCGCGTTTCAAATGGTATTGGCGATCTCGATCGGTGGCTTCGGCGAGCTGATCGAGCTGATCGATCAGCTCGGCTTCCACACGGAAAGAAAGAACGGGCGAACCCATGGCAGTACTCCTGGCACGTTTGTTTACGATGTATACGTTTGCGCGCAACGTACACACTACCGATTGGAAGCTGCTCGAGCAATCCCTGTGGTGACTGATCCGGAAGTCAGCTGCTGCTTTCGAATACCAGGCTGCTGAAAAGCCTGGTGTGTACTGGTTAAATCACCACTGGCTGTACGGTATTACTTGCCAATTCGTCAGGTAGTTTCACTGCTACAACAACCCAGAGACCATACGGACATGCTCATCGACCTGCTGCCTGCCTTCGCCCTCTTCGCTCTGGTGTCGTCCATCACCCCAGGCCCGAACAACACCATGCTGCTGGCCTCGGGGGTGAACTTCGGTTTCCTGCGCACCATTCCCCATGCCTTGGGCATCAGCCTGGGTTTCATGCTGCTGGTGCTGGCAGTCGGGCTGGGCCTGGGTGAAATATTCACCGCCGTGCCCTGGACCTACACCGCCCTGCGCTGGATAGGCGCGGCCTACCTGCTTTACCTGGCATGGTGCATCGCCACCTCTGGCAGCATGAGCGAGGCAGGAGAACAGGACAGCACACCCATGACCTTCCTCGGCGCCGCCGCCTTTCAATGGGTGAATCCCAAGGCCTGGGTGATGGCAGTTGGCGCCATCACCACCTATGTGCCGGCGCAGGGTTACGTTTACAACGTGGTGGTCATCGCCGCGGTGTTTGCACTGGTCAACCTGCCGAGCGTATGCGTCTGGGCAGGTTTCGGCAGTGTCCTGCGCAATGTGCTGCGCGTGCCGCGCTGGTTGCGCTTGTTCAACTGGGGCATGGCGGCGTTGCTGGTGCTGTCGTTGTATCCGTTGTTGCAGAGCCCGGCGCCGGTGTGAGGTGTTGGAAAGTCATCCGCGCATTAGCGTTCCGGCGATATATTGGGCTATTCCCTGATGGCCCAGTCTTAAGATATGCGACGGTTTTACAACGCGCTTTTGAGCTAGAATTGTAGATACTATGTTTATACAAAAGGCTTGTGACTGACTCGCCCTGTATCTACAATGTGTACACTTTTTCAGGAGGTTGCCATGGAAGTCAAAGTGCAGCAGTGGGGCAATAGCGCGGCGATTCGCCTGCCGGCAACTGTGCTCAAGATGATGAATCTGGTCAGTGGCGATGTGCTGAAACTCGATGTGTCCGCCGAGGTTATGACCCTCAAGCCTGCGAAGGCCAAGCCGCGTTACTCGCTGGCCGAGCTGATGGCGCAGTGTGACTTGAGCGCGCCGGAACCTGCCGACATGGCAGCGTGGGATGCCATGTCAGCCGTTGGGCGTGAAGCGTGAGGCGGGCCAAATTCAACCGTGGCGACATTGTGCGCCTGAACCTGAATCCCACCGCCGGCCGTGAGCAGCAAGGCGATTTTCGTCCAGCGCTGATCATTTCGCCTGCGGCCTTCAACGTATCGGGCTTGGTGCTGATCGCACCCATCACCCAAGGCGGGGATTTTGCCCGCCATGCTGGTTTTGCCGTGCCACTAAGTGGTTCCGGCACCGAGACGCAAGGCGTGGTGTTGTGCAATCAACTCCGCACCGTTGACCTCGAGGCTCGTGGAGGCAAACGCGTAGAGACGGTCCCCGAGGTGGTGATGGACGACGTACTGGCCCGCATTCAGGTGTTGATCGAGTAAGGAAAACAATACCAGCGCCGGCCCTCGCGGAAGAATCCATTGGAAAATACGCTGCAATATCGGCAGCGACACCCACCGGCCCACACTGGAAAGACCCATGAAATACAGCATCCTGGCTTCGCTGTTGGCTTTGAGCCTGAACGCATCGGCCGCTCCACAGAGTCTTGATCTACCCAGTTGCGACATCAAAGCCCAGCGCGAGCTGGTGGGCGAAACAGGTGGCAAGATCACCGACCCTCGACAAGCCCACATCTCGGTACGAGCCAACATTCTCAGCGCGGACATCGGCACCACGCGAAAAGCCCGCAAGATCGGCCAAGCTGAAGCCGACCGTATGATCGAACGTGTCGAAGCCGTCCGTCATCAAACCGACCAATTCGTACATCAGCAGGGCTTCTTGAGCGCAGCGGAAAAAGCCAGTTTCGACCGAGAGTTCGACAGCCTCGCCATGCAGCTGTGCAAGTAGAAGGGTCGTGGTGAATAGGTCGATGGTATTCTCACAACGCGTATAAAACGCCCGACTCACAACACCGCAGCTCAGCAAAGAAGAGCATCCGCAACCCAGCGAATCGATCGAAGAAGGTCAACCTCATGAAACTGAAAGCTTTTTACTATGGCGCTGTGTTTCTCTGCGCCGCTACGTTGGCGGGTTGCTCCACCAACACGGTCGTCACGTTGCAGGACGGAACTCAGTACATCACCAAGGATGTACCCGATGCCAAAACGAAAGACGGCTTTTATGAGTTCGAAGATGTTTCGGGCAAGCAGGTAAGGGTCAAGGCAGACGAAGTGGCTACCGTGAAGGAAGAGGATTGATCCTGCCGTAACGCCTGGCCCCGGCGACACAGAGGATCACCGCCACGGTGACGCCGAACATGCCAAGGCTGACCTGTTCGTGCAGCAGTACTGCGGCCAGCGCCAGGCCAAAAAACGGTTGCAGCAGTTGTAGCTGGCCGACAGCAGCGATGCCGCCCTGCACCAGGCCGCGGTACCAGAACACGAAGCCGATCAGCATGCTGAACAGCGACACGTAAGCCAGGCTCAACCACGCCGGTGTGCTGATGCCGGAAAACGAAGCGGGCGCCAACCATGCTGTCAGTGGCATCACGACCGGCAGCGCTAACACCAGCGCCCAGCAGATCACCTGCCAACCACCCAATGTTCTGGAAATTTTTGCCCCTTCGGCATAGCCGAGGCCGCAGGCGAGAATCGCCAAGAGCATCAGAATGTCGCCGGTCGGCGAGGCGGTCAGCCCTTGGGTGACGGCAAACCCGACGACCAACAGACTGCCCAGCACCGAGAAAAACCAGAACGCCGCCCGAGGACGCTCGCCACCGCGCAGGACGCCGAACGCGGCAGTCGCCAGTGGCAACAAGCCGACGAACACAACGGAATGGGCCGACGTCACGTGCTGCAATGCCAACGCCGTCAGCAGCGGAAAACCGATCACGACGCCCATCGCCACAATGATCAAAGGCAATAACTGCTGACGTGCCGGTCGCCGTTCCTTGAACAGCACGAGCAGGCACAGCGCGAGCACGCCGGCGATGGCTGCCCGTGCGACGGTCAGAAATACCGGGTCGAATTCCAGCACAGCGATGCGAGTGGCGGGCAGTGAACCGCTGAAGATCACGACACCGATGAGGCCATTGACCACCCCGCTCGCGGGTTTCACTGTCGCCTGGCTGTGCACGTCAGAGGTGCGTTCCATTGAGTGTCCACTCCATGTCGGGTTGCATGTAGCGCATCGTATGACCGACTATCGTGACAATCAAAAAATTGTCGTGGATACACTTCAAGATGGCTCGTCCCCGGTACAAGTCCCTGGTAGATACCTTTGCAGCCGATATCCGCGCCGGGCGTTTGCCGCCGGGTACGCGTTTGCCGACCCACCGCCAACTTGCGGCCACCCATGGCTTGGCCCTGGTCACCGCCAGCCGGGTGTATGCCGAACTGGAGGCCATGGGACTGGTCAGCGGGGAGACCGGGCGCGGGACGTTCGTGCGCGAGACGTCGTTGCCGCCCGGACAAGGCATCGATCAGCCGGACGTTGCAGCGGGTGTGATCGACCTCAATTTCAACTATCCGGCCATGCCAGGGCAGGCCGACCTGTTACGCGGCGCTCTCCGCCAACTGGCGCTGTCCGGCGACCTGGAAGCTCATTTGCGTTATCAGCCACATGCGGGCCGCTTGCATGAACGGGCTTCAATCGCCCGTCATCTGATCCACCGTGGCGTCACGGTCGATCCCGAGCAGATTCTGATTGTGAGCGGCGCCCAACACGGTTTGGCGATAAGCCTGATGGCATTGCTGAAACCTGGGGACGTGATCGCGGCCGATGCGTTGACCTATCCTGGCTTCAAGTTGCTGTGCAAGACATTGCACCTTGAAGTGCTGCCGATTCCCGCCACCCCACAGGGGCCGGATCTCGATGCCCTCGCTTCGCTCTGCCGCCGTCGTTCGGTGCGCGCTGTCTACACGATGCCTACGCTGCACAATCCGTTGGGTTGGGTGCTGCCCGCGGACCAGCGCGAGCGGTTGGTGGCGATCGCTCGCGAGCATGACCTGACGATCATTGAAGACGCAGCCTACGCGTTTCTGGCGCAGGATCCGCCGCCACCCATCATTGAGTTGGCGCCTGAAAGAACGTTTTACGTGTCAGGGTTTTCCAAGAACATCGCCACCGGCTTGCGCGTCGGCTTCGTCGCAGCCCCTGTGCATCGAGTGGACGCGTTGAAGCGCACGGTCAAGGCCACAACCTGGAACACACCCGGCGTCATGACCGCCATCACCTGCGCCTGGCTCGACGATGGCACGGTCGACGCGCTGGAGACGCAAAAGCGCGCGGACGCGCAGGCCCGGCAGGCGTTGGCTGACACGTTGTTGTCAGGCTTGCCGGTGGTGCGTCATCCCTCTTCGTACTTTCTGTGGCTGCCGTTGGCGGAGGATGCACGGGCGGATCAAATCGCCCTGGAACTGATGCGCGAGCATGTGTCGGTCTCGACGGCCGAGCCGTTTTCGATCTCGGTTCATGTCCCTCATGCACTACGGCTGGCGCTTGGGTCGGTGAGCATGGACGCCCTGCGTGAGGCGCTGAGCACCGTAAAGCGGGTGGTGGGGGCGTATATCTGATCCCAGTTCACCCAGGTACGAAAACGAGAGACCACGTCGTTCTACTCGACGGCCGAATGCGATATGAGGTCAGGTTGGGCGTGTGGCAATCAAACATCGCCCGGCTTAAGTGCTAAAATTCCTCGTCCCTGGACTCCGCCCGAGTGATGCACTCATGCTCCTGAATCTCGAAATCCGCAGCTATGAGTGTGAAAACCCTCATCACTCCCACGATCATGCTCAATTGGTCCTGCCGGTTCGTGGCCAGATGGAAATCGATGTAGACGGTCGCGGCGGGAGCATCAATCAGTCATTGGCCGCCGTGGTGAGGCCAGGCTCGGTGCACTCTCAGCTCAGCCGCGCAGACAGCTGTTTTCTGGTGCTGGACTGCGCGCCGGCTCTGCTGGAGACACTTCAGATGGAGCATCTGGCTCGAAAGACGTACGTACCTATCTCCCCTGCGACACGGCGGCTGATCGAGTTCGCCGAGCTCATCGGCAACAAGCGGCTAGCCTTGGACGCTCCACAGTTGAGCTCGCTGCTTCTCTCCTCTCTCGGCCCTCACACCTACAGTTCCCCATCCGCCATCGAGCAACTGGTCGCTCGCTTGCGGGCTAACCCGGCGGCAAACTGGAGCAACGAGGTCATGGCCCAGGCTGCAAACATGAGCATGAGTCAAATGCACCAGCGATTTCGGCAAATGTTTGGAATGAGTCCTCAGGCCTGGTTGACGAGGTTACGCATCCAGGAAGCTCAGAGATGGCTGCGTGGCACTTCCTTGCCGATCGCCGAGATTGCCTTGCGTACAGGGTTTTCCGATCAGGCATCGCTGACTCGAACCATGCAACGTGTGAGCGCCGTCACTCCGGCGGTCTATCGCAAAGCGCAAAAACATTCTGGGAAAAAAATGCCGTAGTTACCGACAATACTCTCCTGGTTCGGCGCTTCAGACTTTCCCCGTTCAAGCTACGGAGCACGGGTGGAATGTTTACTGATCGATCGCTGTTGAAGGGTATTGTTTATGGTGTTTGCGCGGGATTGTGCTGGGGAGTGATTTTTCTTGGGCCACAGCTCACCCAAGGCTTGAGCGGCCTGCAATTCGCAGTGCTTCGATTTCTTTTTTACGGTGCGATTTCAGCTGTTCTGCTTATGTCCCGGTGGCGGCAGGTGTGCGCAAGCCTTACTCGAGCCGATTGGAAGTCACTCTTCTGGCTCAGCCTGATCGGGAATCTCGTTTACTACGCGCTGGTAGGTACCGGGGTGCAACTGGTGGGAATTGCAACGACGTCACTGATTGTCGGGCTCATCCCCGTGTTGCTGACCTTGGCAGGTCGGCACGACACCAATGCCGTCTCCCTGCGCAGACTCGCCCCCTCGCTGTGCTGCGCAATGGCCGGCGTTGTACTTATCAGTTGGCATGCGCTGATCAATGGCGACACGCCTGAAACATCGCCAGCCATTGCGGGTATTCTCTGCGCCACAGGTGCGTTGGTTGCGTGGACTTGGTTCGCCGTCCGCAATGCTCGGCGGCTGATTCAGCTCACCAGCATTTCCTCCAATGACTGGGCACTGCTGACCGGCATCATGACGGGCGCTCAGTCGTTGCTCCTGGCGGTGCCTGTGCTGGTTTTTCAGGCAGATGCACATAGCAGTTCAGAATGGCTGCATTTTTTTCTGGTGGCCTGTGGTGTAGCCCTTCTTTCCTCGGTTATTGGGGGCGCGTGCTGGAATCAGGCAAGTCGGCTTCTGCCGTTGGCACTTAGCGGGCAAGTGCTGGTGATCGAGACGCTGGCAGCGTTGGCTTTTGGATTTGTATGGGAGCATCGGTTACCCGATACGTACGAGATAGCGGCCATTACGTTGCTGGTCGCCGGGGTTGTCTGGTGTCTGAATTGCCATCGTGCTCCTCCTACACTTGCAAGCTGATCAAACCCGCTCGTGAGCGTGGGCAACGGATGTGCTGATCTGCCGAACTGACAGCCAAGCGAATTCAATCACTGACCGATGGACTTCGCAGCGTTGACCAAGCCATCCAGCCAGTCCTGATGGCCATTGATCATCGGATTGGGTCTGGCTTTGGCTAGATCCTGCGCAGGTTTGCCCTTCTGGGTCTCCTGGGTAAGGATGCGCACCCGTCCATGGGGCAGATCCTCGATCAGCCAGGCATGGTGAACATCCAGGCGTGTCTCGCCTTCACCCGCCCAGCCATGCCAGGCAATCCGGCCAGGTTCGGTCGAGGTTGGCGGCACATGCTCATTGCACAGCGCCTCTACAGGAAACCCGAAAGTCTCAAAATAGAAGCGCACGCCAGCAGCCAGATCAGGCCCAACGTGATCGTGAAAGCGCACGTTTGCAGAGTTCGCGTAGTACGAAGGCCACTGCTGGGCCTGACTCAACAGCGGCCACACCTGTACAGCACTCAAACCCGCAACGATCACTTCGTTGGAAACGAAGTTCTCAGTGAAGCCGGGCAAAAAGCCCTCAGGCCAGATGATCTCGTTCATGAAAGTCTCGGTAGCTGATGTAGGGAGTGCGCCATGATCGGTGTAAGCTTGAAATAACGCCAATTGCGATATTTTATCCAGCACATCATGAATACTGATATCAGACACATGGACCTGAACTTGCTCAAGGCCCTCGACGCGTTGCTCGATGAGCGCAGCGTCACCCGTGCGGCCGATCGGCTGTCCCTGAGCCAACCTGCCGTCAGTGGCATGCTCAACAGGCTGCGGGAAAGTTTCGGCGATCCGCTCTTCGTGCGCGCCCAGCGTGGCATCGTGCCGACAGTGCGAGCCGGGCAATTGGCGGCACCGGTCAAGCAACTGCTGGCTGACATTGAAGCCTTGCTGCAACCCCAGGGGTTCGATCCACTCAGTGCCAACTTGACGCTTAATCTGGCATCGACCGACTATGCGTTGCGCGCGGTCGTCGTGCCGTTCTTGCGTGCACTGAGGGAACGGGCTCCGAACATCCGGGTTGCGGTGCAGCCCGTTGATGATCAGCAGCTTGCCTCCCAGATGGACCAGGGCGATATCGATCTGGCGCTGGTCACACCCGACACAACACCCGCAGGGCTACACACTGCCCCGCTGTTCGATGAGCAATACGTCTGCGTCATGAGAACTGACCACCCTGACGCGCTCAACGGCACGATCTCACTGGATCGTTTTTGCGCCGTGGACCACGTATTGGTTTCGCCCTCCGGTGGAGGATTTCGAGGCGTGACAGACGTTGCCCTCGAACGCATTGGCCGGACACGTCGAGTCATCTCATCGGTGACCAGCTTCTTGATTCTTCCGGAACTCCTGATGCAGAGCGACCTGATTGTCGTGGTCCCCCGGCGCCTGGTATTGCATCAAAATGGTCTGTGCCTGATGAAACCCCCGGTCGAGATTCCGGGCTTCAGCAAGACGCTGGTCTGGCATGAAAGGACGCACCGCGATGCAGGCCATGAGTGGATACGTTCGCTTCTGCTCGAAACGATCGAGTTGCTTGACTGACGAGGGCATGAAAAAACGAAAGCCTGGCGCATGTCTGATTGCTTGGACACCATCGCGGCGGTGAGGTCATCCAGGCAGTTGCGTAGATTTTTGAGAGGGTGCCCGACTAGGCGGACACCCTCTCTGGCTAACTAGGCACTTGGGCTTATCGATATTTCGGGTGCGTGGCTGACTGGGAAGTTTACCGAACGAGCAATGAAGCATTTTTCATGAGCCACTTTGTGAAGCGTCTGAGCTTTTGCGATATCAGACCCCGATGCCAGCACCACTTTCGGCCTCAGAATAACTGAGGTGAACTGACCGGCGCCGTTGCTCTCCTCGAGCATTGTTCCTTGAGCGTTGTCCTCGTAGGCCACCACAACGATACCGGCCTCGGCGCAAAGCCCAAGGTACCAAAGCTTGTGGCACGCAGATAAGGATGCCAAGAGCAATTCCTCGGGATTCCAGCGCGTGGGGTCTCCTCGAAAACCGGGATCTGACGACCCCTCTATGGGTGTTTTGCCGTTGGCTGCGATTACGTGCGCCCGGCTGTAACCCCGATAGGATGACGTTCCTATCCCGTTGTTGCCGGCCCAGGTTACCTGGACTTCGTACTCGTGCGTTTTATCTACCATTGATCCCTCCTGGGAACGTTTTCGAAAAGTCCGTCAAAGAACGGGCCCATTGAGTAAGCACCCATTGATGAGGTAGCGAATCAGCGCAACCCAACGTCTGAGGTCGCCCGGCTATAGGCGATCTGTGGCACGTCGAGAAATGTCAGTGGGCAGAGGTTGGCGCGGAACAGGGGCAGATTCGCCGCGAGCCGTGAGCTGCGCTTGTTGATATCGGCAAAGGGCCGCAGATAGGGCAAGTGCACCATCACGAAAAAGGATTGCTCGAACGGATCGGTAATCTGATTGGCCTTGCTCAGCACTTCGTCCAGTAGCGGCTCAATGAGGCCAGGTGCAGACAGCGGGCGGTACACGCTTTTGCTGATATCTACCGCATGCTGGCGAATCCGACCTTCATCGGCAGGGTTGGGCAGCAGGTTTTCTGCCAGTGGCGCAATTGTGGCGCGATTTTGAGAATCGCGCCAATTTGTGGCGCGATTTATGGCGCGATCTGCAGAATCGCGCCAACTGTCTTGGACGTTGCAAGAGACAAACGCCGGCAACGACAGCGTCCGGGAGCAATTTTCTTCAATACAGCCCCTCCCATGATCTCTACCGTCAGTGCTCCCTCACCCGTATTGAAGGTGCCTGATGAGTATCATCGTTTCCATGGCCGTGTTCGCGTTGGCCTCTTCCATAAGCCCCGGCCCGGTCAATCTGGTCTCCCTGAGCTGCGGTGCACACCACGGACTGCGGGCCGCCCTGCCCCACGTCACGGGGGCGACTCTGGGCTTCATCCTGCTGCTGTTGCTAATGGGCCTGGGACTGCATGAAGTGCTGAACCGCTGGCCGTGGTTGACGCAGCTGATTCGCATGGCTGGGGTGATATTCCTGCTGTACCTGGCCTACAGGCTGGCAAGCAGTGATGGGCGAGTGAACACGGCCCACGTGCAGACACGACCTTCCGCCTTCACCGGCGCACTGATGCAATGGCTCAACCCGAAAGCCTGGCTCGCGTGCCTTGCGGGCATGGGCGCATTCGTCGCCGACGGCGATGTGCGAATGGTGTGGATGTTCGCACTGATCTATCTGGTGGTCTGCTGGCTATCGCTGGCCAGTTGGGCCTGGGCCGGTGCCTCGTTGCGCGACTACCTGAACAACACTGCCAGACTGCGCGGGTTCAATCGCGTCATGGCCGCGCTGCTCGGGGGCTGCGCCGTGTATCTATTGCTAGAGTAGGCACGCCACGATAGTGCCCTGGCGTCGTAGCCAAGGCGCGCTTGAACAGCCGCTGCAAGTGCGCTTGATCCGCAAAACCAACGCGCGCCGCGACCTGGGCGATGTCCTCCCCCTGGCGCAGGCCATCGCGGGCCAACTTGAGGCGGCAATCAATCAAGTACCCATGAGGCGTAAGCCCATGGCACGCTTTGAAAGCGCGGATCAGATAGGAAGGTGAAAGCTGTACGGCCGACGCAATATCCTCCAGACGCAACGCATCGGCGCAATGCTCACGGATGAATTCCGCTGCCTGAGCCATCTTGTGCGGTTCACTTTTGGCGTCATCGCTGGCCGGTTGCAACCGCTTGACCAATCGCTGGAAGAACCCCCGCGTTGCACCCTGCATGATAGTTGGCGGGCAGTCGCTGGCAGTGAGCGTGCGGTACAGATTGTCCAGCTCGTCAAACAGACCGGCGTCGGCGCTGTAGGTCTGCGCAAAAGGCACGAAGCCCTTTCGCGCCCCAAAACTTTGCTGCTGTTGCAGATCCGCGAGCCACTGGGCATCCACGTAGAACATCCGGTAGGCCCACGGCTGGTCGTGGACGGGGTTGCATGCATGCACGACACCGGGATTCATCAGCACCACGCTACCGGCACCGATGAGGCGGCTGCTGTTACCGTTGAGGTAAGTGCTTTGCCCCTGCGTGACCGCGCCAATCGAGAACGTCGCGTGAGAGTGGCGCGCGTGGCTGAACGTGCGGCCGTCCTCGACGTTGCGGATCTCCAGGTGTGCGAGCGCAGGATGACGCCAGTAGTGAGACATAGGTCCTTCCATCCCGTGGGGCTGGCATGCAGAAAGGAGGCAGCTTCGCCGTTGGGCACGATCGAGCTTGATCCTGAGCTTATACCCAGGGTCCGCTCTCGGCCAACTGCTGTCGTGAGGGCAGAGAGCAGCGATGCTGAGCCGGCGCACTCATTGCTGCTGCGTAATAAGCACGCCGATGGCGCTACCCTAAAAGAGATCAGCAAGTGAGTACTGGAAAAACCAGCCACCGATATGTTATGGTATAACATATTACTGATAACATGAGGCGATGACTATGAAACCCGGAATTCACCCTGACTACCGTACGGTCCTGTTCCACGACACGGCTGCGGACGTCTATTTCCTGATCGGTTCGACAGTGGAAACGGATCGAACCCAGACCCATACGGATGGCAACGTGTACCCGTATGTCGCCCTCGACGTCTCGAGTGCTTCACACCCTGTCTACACCGGCCAGGTCCGCAAGACTCAGGCGGAAGGCCGTATTGCCGGGTTCAACAAGCGTTTTGCCGGGTTCGCGTCCAACAACAAGTGACCCTTCATGGAACAGTGTCGCTGGAGCCAGTGCGCCCCGCTGGCTTTTGTCCTGGCGACACGCCCACTCGGCTGCACGTCATATATCGTGTTGCCAAGCCCTTTATCGCGACGGTATGCAGTTAGACTGTGCACACATTTCAGGTATGGATCCCGAGCCGTGAGCGTGATTCTGATCAGCATTGTGTGCATCATCTTCTGGACCACTGTGTCATGGCTCTCAGGCACTGCGGAGCCGTGGGACGCAGCGGGTTACTGGACCACTGTCTACCCAGCGGCGCTGGTGCTGTCAGCCATTCTGGGGGCAATGTTTCTACGCTTCAGCGTGATAGCAGGCGCGATAGTCATGTTCGCCCAACTCCCGGTAGTCGTAGTGTCTGCCGGCGTTTCGCCCCTGCTGGCCGCGGGGATCATCTATGTCGCCCTCCTTTCCATTCCCGCAATGATGATCTCCTGGGGGTCCGGAAAACTACGGCGTTTTTGCAGCCGTTGAATGGCGGCAGGCTGCTGGCCCCTCTGCTCGGAATTGATCCTTACAGTATCGGGTGATGAGGCATCGGAGATGCTCCGATGGCTAATATCCTCGATAAGGAGATGCGAGATGAAGGATCAGGACAACCATGCGCTAGTGAGCACGTTGATATTCCCTATTGCTCCCATCGTGGTGATTTTCGCGCTTTCGGCTCTCTGCGCAGATATGTGGCACGCAGCCCATTACACGCCGGGTGAAGATGGTGGTGAAGTTGAGCCTGCCATGGCGCTTATTCTGATACCGCTGCTGCTGACGATTCTTGCCATGGTCCTTGCAGGAATGACTGCACTCAATCGCTGGGTCGCTCGACGGTTCGCTCCGGGCATCTGGTGGCGCCTCGCAATGGCGATTCCGCGAGTGCTGCTGGCGGGCCTTTCACTGCTGCTTTTTCTCGTCTCCGCTGGTTTCTTCATGGGCGACGTGACGGCCATAGGACACTGGCAGGTAGTTTGCGCCTGGATTGCCTGCCTCATCGTAGTAGCGACGTTCGTTGTTCAGCAGTATCGGCGCCTGACTGAATGAAAATCCTGTGCCAATCACTCCCTGCCCCATGCATTTTCAAAATGCCGATGATCGTGCAGCATGCATTCATGATTCGGAAATTATCGAGCGCGGGCTGTGTGGCGCTAGAACTGACCTACTTATGGGCGTTGAGAAATGAAGCTGATTGCCGCGCAAATCCTCTCCGTACCTGGAGACTATGAAGCGAACATCGCCAAACACATGGAGGTCATCCACCAAACTGCAGGCCATGGTGCCCATGTCGTAGTTTTTCCCGAGCTGTCCCTCACCGGTTACGAACCTAAGCTTGCCGAAGCCTTGGCGGTGTATCCAAGCGATAGCCGTCTTGACGTGTTCCAGCGATTAAGCGACCAGTATGGAATGCTCATCGCCGTTGGTGCGCCAACCAAGGGACTTGAAGGCACCGAGATCAGCATGATCAGTTTCCAGCCTGGGCTTGCGCGCACGTGCTATTCGAAACAACATCTACACACGGATGAACTGCCCTACTTCGCTCCGGGCGCCCAACCGTTGGTGCTGAACCACGCGGGTTCTATCCTGGCGCCCGCCATTTGCTACGAATCACTGCAACCCATCCACGCCGAAGAAGCCGCACAGTCTGGCGCTCAGGTGTATCTGGCGAGCGTGGCCAAGTCCGAAAGAGGCGTTGCGCTGGCGAACAGTCACTATCCGATGATTGCGAAAAGGCACTCCATGGCAGTGGTAATGGCGAACTGCGTAGGCGCCGCCGACGACTTCGTGGCGGCGGGTGGTTCTTCGATCTGGAACAGTCGAGGTGAAATCCTCTGCAGTGCTGGTGTAGATCAGGAAGTGTTGATTGCGTATGACATGCAGACTGGCGAAGCGGGGGTTTTTGGCTTGGTGTGAAACCCGACACCTGATGTCGCGGCAGAGGACATTGCCGGTTACTTGCGCGCAAGCGTGACGAGAGTACTACACAGAAAAATCTTGTAGACGACCGGTCGGTATGTGTTTACCATGCCGCCCATCATGAAGAAACCAGCTCAAGACATGCGGCAGCACATCATCGATGTGGCTCGTTCGCTGATGACCAACAAAGGCTATACGGCCGTTGGCTTGGCCGAAGTGCTGAGCACGGCGGGTGTGCCCAAAGGGTCGTTCTATTACTACTTCAAGTCGAAGGAAGAGTTCGGCCAGGCTTTGCTGGAAGAATATTTCTCCGAGTACCTGGGCCGCGTGGACGCGCTCATGGCAAAGCCTGGAAGCGGCGCCGAACGCTTGCTGGCCTATTTCAACTACTGGACTGAAACCCAAGGCACTGACCTGCCCGAGGGCAAATGCCTGGTGGTCAAGTTAGGCGCAGAGGTCTGCGATTTGTCTGAAGACATGCGCGCTGTGCTCGAAGTCGGTACGGCGAAAATCATTCAGCGCATCACCGCATGCGTGGACATGGGCGTAGCCGACGGCAGCCTTCATCCAGAAGGTGACCCAGCGGCCTTTGCTGAATCACTCTATCAGCTATGGTTGGGCGCCTCCCTGCTGGTCAAGGTGAACAGATCCACAGAGTCCTTTTCAAAAGCTTTGACCATGACCAAGCGCCTGCTGCAGTAGCACGCGCTTTTTATTTACCCAATTTAGTAGACGACCGGTCCACTATTAAGGTTTCGAACATGAAAGACATCACCAGCACCACTGACCTGTTTTCCCCCGTACGCATGGGTGCCATTGAACTGGCGAACCGCATTGTCATGGCGCCCGTCACCCGTAGCCGTTACGCCGAAGCAGGTATCCCCACCGAGTTGCACGCCACTTATTACGCTCAGCGGGCCACCGCTGGATTGATCGTGGCTGAGGCGACCAACATCTCGGCTCAAGGTCGCGGCTATGCGGCGACCCCTGGCATCTGGAGCGAGGAGCAGGTAGCGGGTTGGAAAAAGGTCACCGATGCGGTGCACGCTGCAGGTGGCAAGATCGTCAGTCAGCTCTGGCATGTAGGGCGCTTTTCAAGCGTCGACCTGCAACCCAATGGCGAGGCGCCGGTAGCACCTTCCGCTATCCAGGCAGAGGGTAATACCTACACAACCGATGGTTTCGTACCTGTGTCCATGCCGCGTGCGCTCGAAACCGCCGAGATTCCCGGCATCATCGAGCAGTACATACACGCAGCCAAGAATGCCAAGCGCGCGGGTTTCGACGGTGTAGAAGTGCATTCGGCCAACAGCTACCTGCTGGACCAATTCCTCCGCGATTCCACCAACCAACGTACAGACCAGTACGGCGGGTCCATCGAGAATCGCGCGCGTCTGACCCTTGAAGTGACCCGAGCGATCGTCGATGTCTGGAGCAATGACCGCGTAGGCATTCGCCTGTCACCGGTGACACCCGATGCGGGAAACACGCCACCGGACAGCAACGTCATGGGCCTTCATGGCTACCTTATCCAGCAGCTCAACGCGCTCGATCTGGCCTACCTGCATTTTGTCGAAGGGGCCACAGCCACCTCCCGAGAAGTGCCGGAAGGTGTCGACATGGACGCATTGAGTGCCCAGTTCAATGGTCGGTTCATTGGCAACAACAACTACGACCTGGAGATGGCGGTCGAGCGGCGCGCAGCGGGCAAGATCGACGCCGTGGCATTCGGCCGGCTGTTTATTTCCAACCCAGACCTGGTCGCGCGCCTGCGCCACGGTGCCGAGCTGACCATTGCGCCTCGTGAGTCGTACTACGGCGGCGGCGCCAAGGGCTACACCGACTGGCCATTGGGTAATTACTAAGACCAGCACTCACCTCTCCCCTGCCCGGATTGTGCAGGTCGATCTAACCCCGTGATCCGTCGAATCCAACTTCAGGAGAAACACCCTATGAGCAACAACATCAAAGCCGTGCCAACCAGCGATTACAACGCCGTCATCGAAACCGCCAGCAACTATGTCGAAGGCTTGCGTGCAGGCAACGTTGCCATCATCGCGGAAGCGTTTCATAAAGACGCCGTGATGTACGGTTTCACCAACGGTCAACTGTTGGGCGGGCCGATCAGCAACCTGTATACGTTTGTCGAAACCAACGGCACGGCGCCAGACATCAGCACTCGTCTGGACGTGCTGGCTATCACTCCGACCACCGCTGTGGTACGCGTCGATATGGAAAAAGACGCGATCGGCGCTGACTACAACGACTACCTGACGTTGATCAAAATCGACGGTGCCTGGAAAGTCATTGCCAAGGTTTACCACCAATTCGAGGGCTGACTGCGCAGGCCTGTGCCGGTGCAAGCCGCACCGGCACTTCCCCATAACAGGAGCAACCCATGTCCAGAGTTTTTGTCATTGGCGCCGCCGGTAAAGTCGGCACACGCCTTGTTAGTCTTCTTGTCAGCAACGGTCACGACGTAGCCGCACTGCATCGGCAGCCAGCGCAATCGGCAGCCCTCACTGCAACGGGAGCGCAGCCAGTTCTCGGTAATCTGATCGAACTGGATGCCGCTCAGTTGGCAACACTGATGGCGGGCAGTGATATCGTCGTTTTCACGGCCGGTGCGGGCGGCGCAGGTATCGAACTGACCAATGCCATCGATGGCAAAGGGCTGGAAACCGCTGTTGAGTCAGCGCAACTTGTCGGGGTGCGTCGCTTCCTGTTGGTCTCGGCATTTCCTGAAGCACTGCGCGGTACCGACACCTCCGAGGGGTTCGAGAATTACATGCGCGTGAAAAAAGAGGCCGATGTTTATCTGGCTTCTTCGGAACTGGAATGGGTAATCCTCAGGCCAGGAACATTGGTTGATGAACCAGGTACGGGCAAAGTTCGGGCGGGGTTGGCTATCCCCTATGGTGAAGTCCCTCGCGATGACGTAGCGGCTTTTTTAGCGGCGTTGGTCGACTGCCCAGATGTGTCCCGGCAGATCATCGAACTTACGCAAGGCACCGTGCCGATCGATCTGGCTGCAAGCACACTCAGCCAGCGATAATTTTCAAAGACGACTGCCCACTTTGAAGCGCTGATCACCCGGCTGGTCGTGGATGGCCATGACAGCCTGGCGCGCTACCTTGCTCAGTCACAGCCGTGTAAAGACACGCACTGAAGCCAACCGGTTTGAAGGAATACTGATGTCCCATCACCGGCCAGCCTGCGATCTAAAGCGGCGGACGCTCAAGGGCGACCCAGGCCTGCACGCTAGAACGCTGCCATTGACGTTGCGCGTAGTCCACCAACGCTGAAGGCACAGTATCGCCATTGAGTATCAGGCGGTTGAGCATGAGCGCCAGATCGACATCCACTATCGACCATTGCCCGAAAAGATTTTCTGCGCCGTCTTTGAGCAGCGCTTGCGCCGTATAGAACAACTTGTCCGCTGACTCACGAGCCGTCGGCGACAAAGGGCCATATTGCTGACCATAGAAAACCCCAACGGTGGAACGCTCCTGCCTGATGGGCAGCAGATCGCTGCGAATCCAGGCCTGAACCTGCCGCGCTTTTGCCAAAAGCCGAACATCTTTTGGATAAACCGGCACTTCGGGGTAAACGCTGTCGAGATACTCCGTGATCGCTGAAGATTCCGACAAGGCAAAATCTCCATCCACCAAGGTTGGGACCCTCTGGGTTTGCGAGAGAACAGCGTAGGCATCTGCCTGGTGTTCAAGTTTCTGCAGGTCGAGTGCGCTCATCGCAAAATCGATGCCTTTCTCGCGCAGTGCAACAAACACCGACAGGGCATAGGGGCTGGTGAACTGCGAATCGACGTACAAGTGCAAACGGCTCATGGACTGATCTCCTTATGCAGAAGACTCCACGCTACGAGATTAAGCAAAGAGAGGGAAATCAATGATTTTCATGGGGGTATTCTTGGTAGGAATGGGCGGTGTTGGGGTGTTGGTCTGGATAGGCTAGGGTCTGGGTCGATAGTACCCAGCCCACGCATTTATCGGCTCAGGCGAGTACCGGCTCGGTGCGGACCATGGCAGTCTCGAGGTACGAATCAAGCGTCCCAGTGGCTACGCGATTCCAGACCAGGCGTTTAAAGGTTGGCACAAGTGACAGCTTGTTTGATATCATAGCCTCGTCAGCACAGACCGGAACCTTCGCTTGAAGGGGTGTTGATTTCGGAGCGAAAGCTCTCCCAGCCAGTGTGCGGGATAAGGCGCAAGCCGAAAGAACAGGCCGATATTGAGACACGGAAAAAGCCCCTGTGCGCAAGCACAGGGGCTTTTTGCTTCCTGTCACACCGACTTTCCTTTATTGCGCATCTCCAGTACGTAACGCGTGTTGAATGCTTTCCCTTTGGGCAGCGAGTGGCGACCCCAGGTATCAACCTCATAACGCTGATGACGTGCATTCGCAGTAGATTCGTCGTTTCGGCGGGCTTGGTGAGGGAAAAGAAAATCGCGTAATCATGTAGATCCAGGCAAAAGTACCTCTGGCCACTGTTCTTGCTGTTATGCGGCACTACCATTCCGGTATAGAAGCGGCGCTCTATGTAGTCACGCAGCTGGGTGCTGCAGTGGTACCGCGAAGGGCAGAAGTATCTACGTTCATGCTTGTGCCGCAGTGGCTCACCGTAGCCTTTATCGTCCGTGAAGCAATGAAAGCCGAATTCGAAACGGACGGTCAGCTGGTTACCAGCCACCTCGAAGGTCATCTCGAACGGCTGCAAATGCGCCATACTCTTGGTAACACCGTTGATGACCAGATGATTCCATTGCATGTTCAGTAGCAGTCCAAGCGCCCTGTGAAGCGGGCATTGTATCGTTGCTGAGACAGATTGCATTCCGCGTCCAGGTAGACCTTTCCAACATACCGAGATGAGCCATCACTTGATGCCAGAATATCCCTGCGGTTGGCATGCCGTGTGGCTGCTTTGGCTGCGTTGCGAGACTTGTGTTTGGCGCGATCAACAGAATGAATCGCGCCAATCTCCTTCCAAGTCACTCGCCGCGAATCAACAACGCATCTACCAATGCCTTAGCCCCTTCGATGCAATGCACCGTGGCGCCACCCAGTCCTGGATCCACCACTCGGGCATCGCACATTTCAGATGCCGAAGCATGGGCGCACGTCAGCAGATGGGACAATTGCGTCAAGGCATCTTCCAAGGCAACACCCGAGTTGACGCTGAATATCGGCTGCCGGTCCGAGCCATGGCGGGCGAACGGCAAGACGTTGGTTTCCGTGATTTCGATCATGGTCAATCTCCTTATCTACGATGAACACGCCAATAGGCCTACCCATAAGCAGGCACCTGTGGGAGCAAGCCCTGCCCACAGGCAGGCATCTGTGGGAGCAAGCTCTGCCCATAGGCAGTCACCTGTGGGAGCGGGCTCTGCCCGCGAATGCCGCGCCGCGGTCTATGTCCGCCAGAACTGCCAAAAGCGCCGCGGCGGCTGACTCTCGCGCTGCGCATTTCTCCGCGCCTGCTCCATCAACGCACGCTGACGCTTGAATCGCTCAGCCAGCACACGGCCATCGGTTTCAGAAAAGTCTGTCGGGAAATGAAACAACGGGTGATCGGAAGGTAGATGAACAACGGGTGGATCGGGGGTCGGCTTGACCATGATGCAACTCCTGACGGCTCGATTGAACCGCCACCTTCCGCTGCTAAACGAAAAGGGTGGCAGCTGTACGCGGGTTAGCAGACCGGACCGTCAGGCACCCGGCGCACCCGAAGGTGCCCCACGCACAGCCGCCATAGATCGACACTGTAGGCGAAAAAAAACGCCGACAATGGGTATGGAGGCGCAGTGCGCCTGACGAATTGTTCGAGCTGCTAAACCCGGTCGCTGAATTGGCAGCGACGGGTGTGAGGTTAGCGGAGGTGGTGGGGGATGGCAAGGTTGGGGGGAAAGGGAATTGCTGGCTGAGGGGGATGGATGAGCAACTGCTTTCGGCCAATAGCAGTCATTGTATGACTATCAAAGACGGGGCAATTCATTAGCTTGAATTCGCACCGTTTTCGAGAGAAACCTTTTAAGTGCCCCGTACGTCGAAACCGAGGAAGCGGAGTGCTTTGGCCATTCGGCCATTTATGGGCGGGGCCTCATGGGGGTGGAGCGTTCCCACCAGTTCCAGGGCGCAGAACCGACCAAACATTCTGATTCTGTACTTAGGGTCGTAGATGACGGCGCAGATTCGAGCTGCGAAGTCGTCACTGCCATGAATCAGGTGGATCAGCGTGTTTTGAACGCGCTGCAAGTTGTTGTCGTTGTTCTGCCAGAACTTCGCTGGCAGTGCGGCGGCACCACCTTTGGTAAGCCGGAGCTGCTCGAGGAAAGCATGTACGCACATCAAGGTCTCAACCAACTCCTCGCGGCTGCAGGCCCGGATCGCCTCTGGTGATCCTAAGCCTCGTTGTAGAGTATCGATCAGCTGGAGGTAGTTGTTGGGTATGCGGGGGGCGTTGGTGGCCGTCCATTCAGCTCCTAGGTCCATGATCAGGCCCTTTCGATCCTCTGGCGCTCGAAGCGCCGCGTTCTGCCAGGCCTCGGCACCTATGGCGTGCTCCAGGCGAACCCAGTTGAGGAAACGGTTGGTTTCGACTCCCACCGGCACGCCGACGAATTCAGGTCGGCGGTATCGCTGCTCCACCAAGATCGCCGTGACCTCCTCGAACGCAGGTAGGTACTGCTCGTAGATCGTCTTTTGCAGCTCGCCGAGGTAGAGCTGCTGGCTGGTTTTATGCGCGCCGCCCACCGTAACAGTGGCTGGAACCACCGCGTCCAGCTTGTTGAAAGGCTCGTCGCGGTTCGCTATACGGCTGGACTGATTCCATGCTGCCTTGAACTGCTGGTAGACCTGTTTCGTCAGCACCTCGGCGCTATCCCAGACCTGAGCGAAGAACTCCCCGACCTCCTGGACTCGCTCTTCATCGCCCGGTTGGTCGAGGAGAATTACTGCTTCGCGGTTGTTGATCAGACCACCCCCGGTCAGGTTCGAAGATCCGAGCATGGCCACGCCATCGAACAGATACACCTTCGCGTGGAAATTGTCTGTGAAATACCGGACTGCGCAGTTGCCGGCAGTTAGCACCTGGTTCAGCGCATCGGGTTGGGTAGAGGCATTGAGACCCACCAATAGCTGAACTCTGGCGCCCCGACGCACTGCTTCGACAATCTCGTTGGCACGGGTAAAGTAGGGTGCGGCCAGACGGATGTGCGATGCGCTGGCCATCAATCGCGTGTACGGCCGCAGCACCTGATCCTGGCCAAGGCTGTTGGTGTAGATGCTCGAGTTGTTCATGCAGGCTTCCAGTCCATTTGGCAGGCCTACAGGCTGGCACCAGTGCTGCTGGAGATCAACGGGCGATCGATGTTCGTTGTAGATGAGAAAGTGCCTTACCAAGCCGCACCACTTTTCGTTCGAGCAGGGGGGAGTGCGGTTTAAATCGCTCCAGATTTCGAATACACCTCCAAGCCTCAACGGAGACCTGTTGGGCCATTGCGGAACAGTCCGCTACTGGCCGATAGCTGACGGTGATTGCGCATGACGCACGACTATCTGCTTCGACGGTGGATATGTACAAGTAGCGTTGTAGCCCTTGTTGGGTCGCTCTGCGGATTCACCCAGCAGCCAACGAAGCGATACCGGTTGATTACTCGGACGTTTGCCGGGCGATTGGTGTGTACTGGATGTTTTGAAGGCCAAGCGCTGGAAGACTGTGAGCAGCGGTTTATTCATGCCCGAGAATGCGCGGTAAGCGATGAGGTGACCAGGCATCCGTGGGATGTGTTGCACGACATTGCGCCCAGCCTTGATATGCGACAAGCTTTTTCGTACGCTCCCACTAAGGGCCATTAAATTTTTTTGAGGCTTAACGTTCCGTAAGAATCGGTAAAATGGGTGAGCTTATGATTTTAATGGTGATTTTTTATGTCAGTTAATGAGTCACGCATCACCCACGATTTATTGATTCAGCACTTCGGCCTTGATCCCTCCTTGTATGTATTCCAGCTTGAAATAATTCAGCGAAAAGATCATCCTGAAAAGTTTGATATTGCGAAGAAGGAGTATGAGTCAAATCTCGCCGGCCACCCTAAGCGGGCGGATATTGCAGCAAAATTATATGTCGGGGATCAGTTTATAGCTCATTTAACTGGGAGCTATCTCAAGTCCGAAATTGAGGGCTTGTCAGAAAATGGGAAATTCTTTTATCCAATATGTACTCGTCAAGAAATAGCGCGAATAGAAGCTGTGTCGAACGTTGATGATTATCTGCTCAAACTTCGAGCGGAAACTGTAGTTGATGACCCAAGGCTCGCGAGAATTTTTTTGAAACGTCGGGACTCTGCGTCAAGTAGTTGGTCTTTGACCTCATACTATGATTCATATGATTTTGAAGAGTATATCGATTATCTTTCGGCGGAACACGCAAGTGAATGCAGAAATATATCATATGGATACGTGCTATCTAGGGATCCGCATGGCGTCTGCATAAACACTAGCTTTGGCAAAGTGGTTGTCCTCTCTGAGGCGCTTAGACATTTCTTGTTCTACATGAATGCCTATTTCAAAGGCCAACTAGAAGGGTTGGACGGAAAAGATACCCAGGCTTGCCTTTTAATTGCTTGTAGAACTATGCTTTTAACCGAATCTCAAGATTTCGATTTGGATCCGAGAGGTGAACTTCCTCCGCAAATCAGGAGTTACTGCAATGCCTTAGTAGAAGACCAAGTTAAATTTATTATTGGGCATGAGTTTGCACACGCATTGCTGGGTCACTTTGGAAGTGCAGCAGATTCAACGAGTAATCCAGAGTTATTCTCTGTAAGCCGCAGCGGGCATTGTGAGAGATTCTACACCCCCAGACAGTATCAGGAGTTTGAGGCAGACGCTGGTTCAATCTTGCATGCTGATTATTCAGATCAGGGATGCTCATCTATCTTGAATGCGGCTGTGCTGTTCTTTCTTTACCTAGACTTGTTCTACGCTGTTTCAGATTATATCAATCCGCCTTTTAACCCTTCCAATACGCACCCAGACCCCATTGAGAGGATCAAAGCTCTCCGAAAAACGGTGCTAGAGGCTCGGACGGCAGATATGTCTACCTTGTATTCTGAGCAGGATGTTGAGGATTGGATAAAGTGGGTTTCGAACATTAAGGACTTTCTAGTGAGCGAAGTTCTTCCATTCGAAATTGATGAGTTTGAGAGGTACGGGTCTGTCTATCTACCATCGTATCGCACGGAAGTTTTGTTTGATCGCTTCGATTTTTAATCGTGGTTGGCACGGGGGCGCTGAACAGTCACGTCCCGCCGATAATGAGAGGGACATACAGCCTGGGGAACGGCTTTGGGTCGAGTGCGATCATTGGTGATAGACAGGTTATGGCCGGTAGCGGTCGGCTTCTCAATGTCCGCTTCTGGCCGAAAGCAGCCCTTTCCGCACGTAGTCATCGACCGCCAGTGATTTACACCATTCGCAGCGTTGTTCCAAACGACAGCTGCTACCCTCGCAGATATCACACCTCCAACATCTGCCGCACGCCGCAAGAAGACCACTCTCGAAGCAAACACCTACCCCATGCGGATAAGGCTATCAACTGGATCGACATCTTCGAAGCTCTCAAAGCGGGAACGGCGGCTGTTATCCAACGCATTCCAGAAACGATGCACCAAACGCCCGATCAGGGGATGTTGCTGGTAAGTCCTGCTAACCGTCACGCACAACCCGCCCCACGCCACCCTCCTTGAACGCCGGCACCAGCAAAACATCATTCAAGACACAGCAATCTGACCCGCCCCCATCAGGGGACAAACCTGCACGGCTCGCTCAGCCAATAGGTTGCGCAGAGCATGCATCTGTCCGATGCGCTCGTCCAACAAGGCGATTTTCTCTGCGAATAACTGAGCCAGCAGATCGGTGGACGCTTCTTCGCTGGTCCACAGCAACGGCAGATTTTCCCCGATCTCCCGCAGTGAAAATCCCAGCTGCTGCGCGAGCTTGATATATCCAACCAGTTGCAGCGTCTGCTCGGCATAAAACCGATAGCCGTTGGCAGCACGACCCGGCTTGATCAAGCCTTTCTCTTCATAGAACCTCAGGGTATCGACTGACACGCCCGCCTTCGCTGCCACTTCTCCGATCTTCACCCGTCAATTCTCCCTTTGACTCTGGACCTAACTCCAGGCTTTAGCCTGCGGGCTCCAACTGTGAGGGGTGAATATGATCAGCGTAAATAGAAATCTACAGATCGTTCGGGCCAGTGCTGTTTACGATCTTGTAGTCACTGTGGGCTTCATGACGCCTTGGACGGCATTGCTGGTTTTTGAAGGATTCGCAGCGCTGTCCGCTGCGCTGGCATTGGACCGAGCGGTCCCCACGCTGGACATCACCGCAATGCTGTTCGCCAACCTGCTGGGCAGCATCGTGGTGATCTGGTCGATATGGCGGCTGGTGCAACCGAGCCGCAGCATTGGTTTGTATGACGCACTGGCGAGAGTGCTGTTCGCTGCCTGGCAACTGTTTGCAGTAGCTCACGGCGCCAGTTTTCTGATTCTGGTCTTCACGGTTTTCGAGGTGGCCTTTGCCATTGCGCAACTGCTGCCGACAGACAATCCACGAGCGGTTCAAACGCAGACAAGCCCTGGGGGTTCTGGTCTCGGTGCGCGGTAGCCGAAAGCCTCGCTATGGCGTGACTCGCAACAGCTTCGCATCGAGCCCATCGGTCAGCACGTAGATCGACCCATCGGGAGCTACCTTGACGTCGCGCATGCGCTCGTCCATTTCCCCCAACAGCAATTGCTGCTCGACGATCTTCTGCCCGCTACGCACAATGCGGCGCACGGCACGCTCTTTGAGTGCCGGGACCAGCAAATCGCCTTGCCATTGGGGAAACAGTGGACCGCCGTAGATGGCCAGACCAGCCGGTGCAATCGACGGCGTCCACTCCAGGAGTGCGTTCTGGTAGCCAGGCAAACGGGTGAATGGCGTTATTTTCGCGAACGGATAGTCGATACCGCCCGTGACGATGGGCCAGCCGTAGTTGCCGCCCGGCACGATGCGGTTGACCTCGTCACCACCACGCGCGCCATGCTCGGTGATCAGCAAATCGCCCGTTGTCGGGTCGACGGCGATGCCCTGCACATTGCGGTGGCCAAGGCTGTAGATCTCCGGAGCCACGTCGGTTTTACCCATGAAAGGGTTGTCTGCTGGTGGACGACCGTCGCGGTCGATTCTGACCAGCGTGCCGAGATCGTTTGCAGGATTCTGCGCTTCTTCGCGTCGCTCGCTGCCGTCGCCTAGCGCGAGCACCAGGGTCTGGTCGCGAAGAAAGGCAATGCGCCCGCCATTGTTGCCGGCGCGAGGTTTGAGCGTGGAGCTGAACAGTACGCGGACGTCGTCGATCCGATCATTCGCCAACGTGGCACGCACAAGGCGCGTGCCGTTCGCACCGGCGTCGCCATAAGCCATTGTCAGGTAAAGCCAACCGTTGTGTTCGAACTGCGGATCCAGCGCGACCTCCATCAATCCCGCGGTACCGCCCTGCTGGAAGATGGGCGGCAGCCCGTCGAGCTTGATCTGCGCAGACGCGCCATCGGCAGCGATGGCCAGGAGTCGTCCTTCCATCTCGGTGACCAGGACGCGGCCGTCTGGAAGAAACGCCACCGACCATGGGCGGTTCAGGCCCGTCGCAACCGTCTGGACCTTGTAGCTGGTGGGATCTACCCTCGCTGGCGTATCGCCGGTGCCAGGGGGCATGGCGAAAAACAACATGGCGGGCGCAGCGATGAGAACCGCCACCACACCCGCCTGACGCCACTGCCCTGCTCGGCTGGACGAATGAGCAGTCATGACCGAAGGCGCGCTCAGACGCGCATACAGCCACCCGCCGACGATTCCCGTCAGCGACATCAGGCCATGGCCAAGGGCTGTGCGGGTGCCCGGCAATGCGGGCATCGGAATCACCGAGCGCATCAGCCAGAAGACGAAACCCAGCCCACACACGCTGGCCGTGATGAAAACGAACCTGCGCCAGGAAGCTGGGGTGAAACGCAGCACCCAATGGCCTGCCAACACCGCGAACGACAGCGCCAAAAAGGCTATGCCGGCCATGACCGGAGCAAACCGCGCGAGGTCTTCGAGCGTGGTCCAGGCTCGGAGGGACAAGGTCACCGGCGCACCGAGGCGAATCAGTTCGGCAAGGTTGAGCTGAGTCTGCACGACGCTGGCAATGGCACCCGTCGCCAGCGCGGCGACGAGCAGTGCCCTTATGTAATAGATCGCGGCCTTCATCCGATGCCTTCTCTGCCTGGCTTTCAATGCGTGGAGATTAACCGCAAACACTGCACGACAGCACTCAAAAACCAGCCTACCCGCGGCCCTTCGCCCGATCGGCCTGAGTCCGCCCGTCATACCCCCAATCGGTTGCCGGATGCTCCTTTACAACGATGTAGGTCGCCGGGTGAAGGTCCGGCAGGGCCCGTCGGAGCAACGACATGGCACTTGCGATAAAAGCAGTTTTTTCCTCCTCCGAGTTCGTCCCTGCGGTCACGCTGACCTCAAGATGCGCCGCCGCGGGCTGGTCGTCAGCGCCGACGGTCCAGCGATGTGCCCCCGGCACTTCAATCAGCACCGAGGTGAGGTCCCGGCGTTTGCCCAGCGCGTTGGCGATCAGGTCAGTCAATTCGGTGCACAGCTGGCGGCCCTGGTCGAGAGACGGCTCGTGCGACAGCGTAAGTCTGGCAAAAGGCATTTTCGTTCTCCTGGCGGTGATGGAGATCGAAGTCTATTTGAGAAAAACGAAACTATACTCGAGACTTTCCACACCCCAGGTTTGAGTTTTCCTCATGATTGCGGACATTCCCTCCCCTCTGCTTCGCACCTTCGTGGCGGTGGTCGATTGTGGCTCGCTGGCCGCGGCGGCCACGCGCATTGCGCGCAGTGAGTCGGCGCTCAGCCTGCAGATCGCCCGTCTTGAACGCATCGTGCGCCAGCCGCTGTTCGACAGGGATGGCCGGGCATTGCGGCTCAACCCTGTCGGGGGGCTTTTGCTGGGCCATGCGCGCTCAATCCTGGGTCGCATAGACGCCGCGCGTGCGGAGCTTGCGCCGGGCACCGCAGCGCCGGTTCGACTCGGCGTCGTGCAGGATTTCGTGGCAGGGGTATTGCGCCCCACGCTTGCAGACGTCCTCGCCGCCACCCCTGACGCCGCTTTTTCAATTGTCGTGGCCAGCACGGCAGAACTGCTGCAAGCCATAGGCGAGGACCGCATCGACGCCGCCTTGTGTGCGGGTGAGCCGTTTGGCGGCAGCGTGGTCACCCGGCTTCCCATGGAGTGGTTCGGCAACCCGGATCTGCTGCTCGGTGACGTGGTGCCGCTGGTGGGCATTACCCTGCCCTGCCCGTTTCTGCTGGCCGCGCAGCGGGTGCTGGACGCCGCCGGGCGTCCGTGGCGCATGGCGCTCACTACCCCAAGCCTTGACGGTGTACGTGCGGCGGTCGAAGCAGGACTGGGGATTACCTGCCGCACCGAAGCGGGCTTCTGCCTACCGGCAATGACGGGTACAGCGCTGCCGCCCCTGCCGGAGATCGCCTATTCCATCGTTGAGCGACGTCGGGGCGATGCAGGTACGCGTCTGGCCGTCAGCAGAATGCGAGAGCACCTTGAAGCCGTGGCGCATCACTCGTAAAAAAAGCGAATAGTTGTGCCTAACAAACGTTAGGTAGCCTATTGACGTGCTCTCAAGAGGCGCCTATGGTCTGTCTACCTAACAAGCGTTAGGCCAGACTGCTCAACTTTTCAGGACCCACCCATGACTTCCAAACTGCAGCTCTTCACCTCCCCTTCGGCTTTCCCCAACCCGCAGCGCCTGCGGTTGTTCATGCACGAAAAGGGCATTGCCGATCAGTTCGATGAAACCATCTACGACATGGCGCCGGGTGGGGAGCAGCGCAGTTGGCGCCATCTGAACATGAACCCGTGGGGTGAAACGCCGACCTTGCAGTTAGCCGATGGCAGCTACCTGGCGGAAACGGCGGCCATCGCGCGTTACCTCGACCAGTCCTATCCAGGCCGCAAGATCATGGGCGAAACCGCGCTGGAACAGGGCCTGGACACCATGTGGGACAACCGCATCTGGGTGCATATCCTCTATCGCATCGTCACCGCGTTCCACGTGCTGCACACCGGACTGGGCTTCAAGCTTGAACTGACCAAGAACGAAGCGTGGGGTGAGCACTGCCGCAAGGAGGCGCTGATGCATGCCGCCCTGGTCAATCGCCATCTGGCTGACGGCCGTGAATGGCTGCTGGGCGGTGCCGAGCCGACGTTCGCCGATATCACTTTGGCAACCGCCATCGCCTTCTCCAAGTTCCCGGTCAACGCCACCCCGCTGGACGAGCGTTTCGAGCATCTGGACAGCTACTGGCAGCGCTGGCAGCAACGGCCAGCCTTCCAGGCGGCCTACGCTGACCGCAGCAGCGGCATACCAGAGCTGGATTCGCCTACCGCGTGATTGGTCGCAACGGGTAGCAATGGCCGAGGCCGCCATCCCCTGGCGGCCTCGGTACGCGTCATGCCGAGCCCTTTTGCTTTAAGATGCCGCGCTTCCCCGAGAACTCGTCCTACGTACGAAAGGCACCCCAATGAGCAGCAACGCCCGCGAGGCCATACTCTTGGCTGCCCGAAACATTGCCCAGTCGCAGGGCTACAACGGCCTGAATTTTCGCGACCTGGCGAATGAAGTCGGGATCAAGCCGGCCAGCATCTACTACCACTTTCCGAGCAAGGCCGACCTCGGCGTTGCCGTAGCACGGCGCTACTGGGAAGACGGTGCGGCTGCGCTGGAAACCATTTCCGAGCAGACCCCCAACCCTGTCGAAGCGCTGCAGCGCTTCCCCGAGATCTTTCGACGCTCGCTGGAGGCTGACAACCGGCTTTGCCTGGGCAGCTTCGTGGGGGCCGAAACCGATAACCTTCCCCCGGCCATGGCCGAGGAAATCCAGGCCTTCGCGCAGGTGAACATTGCCTGGTTGAGCCGGCTGCTGGTCGAGGCGCAGGTGTGCGAACCGGCTGCAAGCGAGGTACGTGCGCGGGCTATCTTTTCGGCAGTGGCCGGCGCTCAACTGGTTGCCAGAAGCCGCTCGGACATCTCGCTGTTCGATACGCTGATCGAGGCCTATCGGGCTTACGGGCCCCTGCCTCCCCGTCAGTAGCCTGCAGGGCCCACATCCATTACCGCTGCACGCGAAACTGTTTCGGTGACTGCCCTGTACAGCGTTTGAAAAAGCGCGAGAAGTAGGCCGGGTCGGAGAACCCGAGGTTGTCGGACACTTCGGCGATGGTCATGCTGGTGTAGACCAGATCGCGCTTGGCCTCCAGCAGCAATCGCTGGTTGATCATCTGCAATGCAGACTGCCCCGCGAGGCGCCGACACAGCGCGTTGAGATGGGCATTGCCGATGCCGAGCGTTGCGGCATAGTGATCGATAGGCAGGTGCTCACGAAACCTCAGTTCCAGTGTCTTGATGAAGACCTGCAGATAATCGCGCCCACGATCCACTTGCAAGGTGTCCGATGAGGACAGTGCCTGTTTGCGCCGACTGAGCCAGATCGACAGGATCGTGATCAAGGATTGCAGCATTGCATCGCGGCCCGATCGCTGTTGGTTGTACTCCTGGGCAAGGGCTGAAAACAGCGTGTCCAGATAGGCGCGCTCGGCACCGACCGGATAACAGACAGCCGTGGTCAGCACCGGGCTACCCAGCAAGACGCCGAGCTGATGGGCCAAAGGCAGCGCCAGGCTGAGCACGTGGCCCTGGGTGTCGGCGGAAAACTTGAACGTGTGCACGCTCAGCGCTGGCACGACCTGCAGTGAAGGAGAATCGACGAGATTGATCTCATCCTCGACCTTCAACGTGGCCTGCCCTGCCTGCACATACAACAGTTGCACCAGATCGCTGTGCCGATGGGGTTTTATTTCCCAGCCGTGCAGCTTGCTACGCTCGGGAATCGACTCGCAATGGATCAGGTCTGGCGTCGGCCAGGCCCCGGTTTCGCCGTACAGCTTGAACACCGGAACGGGCGCGGCGAGCGATTTCGACATTGTGTCTTCTCCCCTGCAACGATCCGCCGAAAGTCCATGAAATATGCCGGATATTGCCTTCTTATCTCAAGTCTGCTCATCAAAAATACAGGGGACAACAATAAAAGTGCACTGTAAGGGGTCACGCCCGCAGTCGCACCTCACAGGGCTGCTCACATGAAAACTCAAGTCGCTATTATCGGCGCCGGTCCGTCCGGCCTTCTGCTCGGCCAGCTGTTGCATCGTGCTGGTATCGACAACGTCATCGTCGAACGCAAGGACCCCGACTACATCCTCTCGCGAATTCGTGCCGGCGTGCTCGAGCAAGGCACCGTCGACCTGCTGCGCGAAGCCTCGGTCAGCGCGCGTATGGACGCCGAGGGTCTGGTGCACGATGGGTTCGAACTGGCGTTCGATGGACGCAGTGAACGTATCGACCTCAGCGCACTGACCGGCGGCAAAACGGTGATGGTCTATGGCCAGACCGAAGTCACCCGCGACCTGATGCAGGCCCGGGCCGCCGCTGGCGCGCTGACCGTCTACGAGGCCGACCATGTTCAGCCCCATGACATGAAAGGCGACCATCCGTACCTGACCTTCCAGCGCAACGGTGAGACGGTTCGCCTGGACTGCGACTACATCGCCGGCTGCGATGGCTTTCATGGCGTGTCGCGGCAAGCGATCCCGGCAGAGGCCCTGAGCATCTTCGAACGCACCTACCCCTTCGGATGGCTGGGTATTCTGGCCGACACACCGCCGGTCAACCACGAATTGATCTACGCCAACCATGAGCGTGGCTTCGCCTTGTGCAGCATGCGTTCGGCAACGCGCACCCGTTACTACCTGCAGGTAGGAGCAGAGGAAAAGGTCGAGGACTGGTCCGATCAGCGCTTCTGGGACGAACTCAAACTGCGCCTGCCCGCGCCTGTCGCAGAGCGGCTGGTGACCGGTCCGTCCATTGAAAAGAGTATCGCGCCGTTACGCAGCTTTGTGGTGGAGCCGATGCAGTACGGCCGTTTGTTTCTACTCGGCGATGCCGCCCACATCGTTCCGCCCACGGGGGCCAAAGGCCTGAACCTGGCGGCCAGCGATGTCAGCACCCTGTATCGCATCCTGCTCAAGGTCTATCGCGAAGGGCGTACCGACCTGCTGCACAAGTACTCGCAGATCTGCCTGCGCCGCGTCTGGAAGGCCGAACGATTCTCTTGGTGGATGACCTCGCTGCTGCACCGTTTTCCCGACACCGATGCCTTCGGTCAGCGTATCCAGCAGACCGAGCTCGACTACTTCGTGGGTTCGCCTGCCGGCCGCCAGACCATCGCCGAGAACTACGTGGGGTTGCCGTATGAAGACATAGAATGAATACGAGCTTCCAGTGCGGTACGGAAACTGCATTGATCTCGCTTTGCCGCCAAGCCAATGACGCCTTTTATGAAACCAAGCGACTTTACCCCAGCCAGACTTTCGCCGTCGTTGCTGAGCAAAGCCCTGATAGGCTTCATTGCATTGGTCTGCCTGTCCTTGAGTCTGGCGACCGCCTGGCAAATGAGCCTGTCCCGGGAAGAACGTCTGGCAGCCGCCAAAGTTGCAGTTTCCAATATCGTTCGCGCTGCCGAACAGCAAGCTCAAGACACAGTGCGGCAGGCTGACAATACCTTGCGTGATCTTGTAGAACGCGTAGAGCACGACGGGCTTGCCAGCGACGCGCGAGCGCGGTTGGCAAAGCTGATGGCGGCAAACGTGTCGAACGTCGAGGCTATCCAGGGGCTCTTCATCTTCGACGCCCGGGGCAACTGGATAGTCAACTCGTTCTCCGAGATTCAAACCCACGATAACGGTGATCGTCCTTATTTCATCTATCACCGTGATCACAGTGATACCGCCACGCGAATCGGCTCCATCGTGAAAAGTCGCATCACCGGGGATATGGTCATCCCGATCAGCCGACGTATCAATGGCGCTGACGGCACTTTTGCCGGTGTGGCATTGGCCACGGTGCCCGTTGCCTATTTCCAGACGTTCTTCGAGCGAATGGATGTAGACGACCAAGGCGTTATTTTCCTGGCACTGAACAACGGTGACCTGCTGGCTCGACGCCCCACCTTGACCGCGCTGATGACCACCAACCTTGCCAAGGGCGATATTTTCTCGCGCTATCTGCCCGAGAGTGACAGCGGTATTGCCGTGACCAAGTCTTTGGTGGACGGCGTGGAAAGGATCTATGCCTACCGCCGGGTCACCGGCCTGCCTATCGTCGCGGCTGCGGGTGTCTCATCCCAACACGTATTCGCCCCCTGGTGGGCATATGCCTATCGGTCGGCGGGGCTGATTGCCCTGATCTGCCTTGCCTTGATAGGGTTGAGCGTCTTGCTGTACAAACAGATCCAGCAACTGATAACCGCGGAAAGCGAGCTGCACAGCGCCCAGAATGAATTGGAAATCATCGCGCAAACCGACAGCCTGACGCAGTTGCCCAACCGACGTCGCTTCGACTTTGCCGTGCGCCAGGAATGGGCACGAGCCAGCCGCAATCGCTCGACGCTGGCAATCATCCTGTTGGACATCGATTGGTTCAAGCAATACAACGACCAATACGGGCATGTCCGAGGCGATGACTGCCTTATCGAAGTGGCCAGTCTCATAGGCACTGCGGTGCACCGAGCCGGGGATCTGGCGGCGCGTTATGGCGGCGAGGAATTCGTGATTCTGCTGCCGGAAACGGATCTTGCCGGTGCGCTCAGCGTCGCCGAAAAGGTCAGGCTGTCCATTTTCAATGCCGGCATAGAGCATTCAGCCAGCGCGCTGGGCAACGTCACTGTCAGCTTGGGCGTGGTGGCAATCAATGCACCCAAACATGACGCCTATACCGCGGCCCTGAAGGAGGCGGACAGGCTTCTGTATCGTGCCAAGAACCGAGGCCGAAACCGTGTCGAGGCGAACGAGCTGCTGGGTGCGCAAGCAACCGGTGCATACGCCAGCAGCCTGGTGACATAGGGCATCTGCCCTGGACTATCCCGAGCCTGGGCTGCCGTTCGTCACAGCAGCCTTAGCCCGTTCTCACACCTTGAAGCGTCGTACCACAGCGATCAGATTGGCGTTGGATGCGGCGAGCGCAGACGTGCTCTTCTCGGTCTGCGCGCCTCCTGCCACCAGGTCCTCGACTATCTGCCGCACCGCCACCATGTTGCGGTTGACCTCTTCACTGACGGCGCTCTGCTCTTCAGCTGCGGTGGCTATCTGCGTGCTGAGGTCGTTGATGCACACAACCGATTCGGTCATCGCATCCAAGCCCTCGTTGACCCTGGATGTCTTGTCGACCGTGGCCTGACAGCGCGCCTTGGTGCTCTCCATCGCAACCACGGCAGCACTGACACCCTGCTGCAGACGGGTGAGCATTTCATTGATTTCCGAGGTACTGGACTGGGTACGCCCTGCCAAGGCTCTTACTTCATCGGCAACCACTGCAAAACCGCGGCCTTGTTCGCCTGCACGGGCCGCCTCGATCGCAGCGTTGAGCGCGAGTAGATTGGTCTGCCCGGCAATGTCACCAATCACGCCCAGTACAGAATTGATACGCTGGGCATCGTGTTCCATTGCCCTGACCTTGGTAGTGGCATCTTCCACTTCCGAGATCAGTTCGCGGACACTGCTCGACGCATCTTCGACCACCACTTTGGAATGCCGGGCCTTCTCGCTCGCCACCTGGGTCATGCTCGCCGTTTGCGCGGCATTGCGGGCGACGTCATCGGCGGTAGAGCTCATTTCGGTGATGGCCGTCACCGCTTGATCGGTTTCATTGGCGTGGCGAGTCAGAATGCTGTTGGTGCCGCGGGACTGTCCGCGTAGCTGCTCGATACCCTCGGCAATCAACGAAGACGAGTCGGACACTTCACTGATCATTTTCTGCAGATAGACGATGAAGCGGTTGATCGAGTGGCCCACTGCGCCGACTTCGTCCTCGGCGCGAATGACGATGCGCTTGGTCAGGTCGGCATCACCGGCCGACAACGTATCGATATTGGTCTTGAGCACCGCCAAACGGTTCATCAGTTGCCTGAGGGCGAACACGATGACCAGCAGCATGATGACCACCATCGGGATCTGCAGCATCGCCAGGGTCTTGAGCACATGGCTGCTTTGCGCCGTCAGTACTTCAGTGGGTTGGGCTACCGCCATCTGCCACGGTGTGCCTTCGACGGGCATCAGGAACAAGGTGTATTCCTTGCCCTCGCTGCCGATGAACGTCGAACGCGTGGCACCGGGGCTTTTCAGCAGACCCTGCAATGCTGCGGCAAAGGGGTATTGGCCAGCCAGGTCGCCGAGATTCTTCAGTACATTGTTGCCTGGAATCTCTGGCTGGTTGCTGAGGACTTTGCCGTCGCTCTCGACGATCATCAGTTGCGCGTTGATCTCGCGCTCTTTCTGCGCGATCAGCTCATTGAAGAAGCCCAGCGTCACATCGATGGTCGCGACGCCATAGGCGGCGCCGTCCTTGGTAATGGCCATCGCGCAGTTGGTGCGCGGCTCCGGGCTGGCATCGTCCTGGTAGGCCGAGGCCCAGTTGCACTGCCCCGCAGGGGCCTTGAGCCCACCGAGGTACCAGGACTGCTCGAAGTAGTTTTTCGATTCAGGCGAGTTCCAGTGGGTGTTGACTATCAACTTGCCGCTGGCATCGCGGTGATAGAACGTACTGTGCTTGGCCCGGCCCACGGTCCGTTTATCGGGAAGAGGCCAGATACCACCGCCGAATACCTTCGACTCGCCGTACTGGTTGACCATGCTGGGCAGCAGGCGGTCGATACTGTCGCTGTCCAGTTGTGCAACCGTCTCGGTAATCACCCGCTGCTGCGCCTGCACCCGCGCCAACTCGCGCTTGATGACGGCACTGATTTCCCCTGCCTCAGTGACCAACTTGCGTTCATCGGTGCTTGTAAGGCTGGGCGTGATAAAGTAATTGACCCCAATCGCCGTCAGCACCGCGACGAGCAGAACGAAGCCTACGAAAGTAGCGGTGTAGCGAGTTTGAATGGTGTGCAGCATGAGGGGCGCATCCGCAAGGTGTGGAGTTATTGATCTTGTATAACCTTATCGGCGCGGAACTTTGTCGCATGAGTGCAAGCCCTGATAAAACGCGAAAATCTCGGTTAATCAGGGGCGTGCACGGCTTGCTTATACAGTGCGATCAGAGCGCGTTCACCTGACCGATCGCCAGTGGCTCGGCGCTTTCGCCGATGCCGTTTTCCAGGGGTGCGCCAAACGCATCGAGGCTGATCTGGAAGCGATCACCCGGCTGGGTTTTCACGCCGTCGGCGAATGACAGTGTCGCGGTGCCGAAGTAATGCACGTGGACATCGCCCGGGCGCAGAAACTGCGCGTATTTGAAGTGATGGAATTCGAGGTTGGCGAGGCTGTGGCACATGTTGTCTTCGCCGCTGAGAAACTCCTTTTCCCAGAGCGTTTCGCCGTTGCGAATGATACGGCTGGTACCGGCCAGGTGCAGTGGCAACGCACCCACGCGCAGTTCCGGGCCGTAGGCGCAGAAGCGTAATTTCGAATGGGCAAGGTAGAGGTAATTGCGCCGCTCCATGACATGGTCGGAAAACTCGTTGCCCAGCGCATAGCCGACGCGGTACGGCTGGCCATCCTCACCAATCACATACAGCCCGGTGAGTTCGGGTTCTTCGCCGGCATCTTCGGCGAACGGTGGAACAGGGAAATCGGCCCCCGGCCGCACGACGATGCTGCCGTCACCCTTGTAGAACCATTCCGGTTGCGCGCCGGCCTGGCCTTGCGCAGGCTTGCCGCCTTCCAGACCCCATTTGAAGATGCGCATGGTGTCGGTCATGCCGGCTTCGACGGCGCCCTCTTGCTGGTGCATCTTGTCGCGCGCCGAAGCGCTGCCCAGGTGAGTCAGGCCGGTGCCGCTGATCAGGCAATGCGCAGGGTCTTCGTGATCGAGCGGCGGGAGTACGCGGCGCTCTTGCAACAATTGCGCATAGTCCGGACCCGGACGCGTGCCACGGGCGGCAACTTCATCGGCCAGGCCGTGGTGACCGCGAATGGCCGCCAGGGCGAGCTCGCGGGTCGTGCGGGTGTCGTTGACCACCTGAACATGGGCGCCCTCGACAACGCCAACCTGGCGTCCCCCGTCGGTGTTTTCGAATTGAATCAGACGCATGTGTGGCCTCCGGAACGTCATGGTTGGCGCCGCCCGCAAGCGGCGCCAAAGGGTCACTCGATGATGTTGAAGTCGCTCAGGTATTCATCGGAGATTTCCAGGCCCAGACCCGGGGTGTTGTCGTCGAGCTGGATGTAGCCGTTGACCGGTTGGGGCTCGCCCTTGAACACGTAATAGAAGAGTTCATTGCCGACCTCGACGTCGAACACCGGGAAGAACTCGGCCATCGGCGACGCCGTGGTCGACATGGTCAGGTGATAGTTGTGCATTTGCCCAGCGTGCGGGATGACGGGCACCGACCAGGCTTCGGCCATGGCGTTGATCTTGCGGGCAGCGGTGATGCCACCGACACGGTTGGTGTCGTACTGGATCACGTCGATGGCACGGCGTTCGAGCAAGTCCTTGAAACCGTAGGAAGTGAATTCGTGCTCACCGCCGGAGATCGGCATGATGCCCATCTTCTTCAGCTCGATGTAGCCTTCGATGTCGTCGGCAATGACCGGTTCTTCGAGCCAGCGCGGTTCGAACTCGGCGAGCTTGGGCAGCATGCGTCGGGCGTATTCCAGGGTCCAGCCCATGTAGCACTCGAGCATGATGTCGACGTCGGGGCCGGCCAGTTCACGCAGGGCGCGCACTTGTTCGATGTTCTTGCGCATGCCGGCCGGGCCGTCTTTCGGGCCATAGCCGAAACGCATTTTCAGCGCAGTGAACCCCTGATTCAAATAGCCCTGGGCCTCTTCGAGGAACAGATCGAGGTTGTCATTGGCGTAGAGTTTGGAGGCGTAGGTCCAGATCTTTTCCTTGGTACGGCCACCCAGCAGCTTGAACACCGGTTTGTTGACCGCCTTGCCCATGATGTCCCAGATCGCGATGTCGATTGCCGAGATCGCCGCCATGCCAATGCCCTTGCGGCCCCAGGCGTGGCTCTGGCGGTACATTTTCTGCCAGATGTATTCGTTGTCGAACGGGTCTTCACCTATGGCGATCGGCGCCAGATAGGTGTCGATGATTTCCTTGGCCACACGTGGCGCCAGGGCGCAGTTACCGATGCCGACCAGACCGGTGTCGGTCTCAACTTCCACAACCAGCCAGCCGTGGAAACGGAACGAGCCCATGGCGTCGCCGCGCTCGAACAGAATGTCACTGGCGTTGGTGCAGAAGTGCGCCTGGGGCGGAACGACTTTGCCTTTCCACTCGAAAACGCGGGTACGGATGGCTTTGATTTTCATGGATTCAGATTCCTTGCGCTGCCGATTTCTTGTAATTGTCGAGTTGTGTTCAGTAGCTGTTGCCCGCCCATCCGGCAGGCAATTTCGAACGCTTGGCGAATGGCGCCGACGTTGGCTTTGCCCTGCCCGGCAATATCGAATGCGGTGCCGTGGGCCGGGGTGGTGATCGGGATCGGCAAGCCGCCCTGCACCGTCACGCCGCGGGAGAAGCCCATCAGTTTGATCGCGATCTGCCCTTGGTCGTGGTACATCGTGACCACCGCGTCGAAGGCACTGGCATCGCCCTGGACCTTGAGGAAGATCGTGTCGCCCGGATACGGGCCTTCCGCGGCGATGCCCATGGCCTGGGCCGAACGCACTGCCGGCCCGATGATGTCCAGCTCTTCGCGACCGAACGAGCCGTTGTCGCCGTTGTGCGGGTTCAGCCCACACACGCCGATACGCGGTGTTGCCAGGCCGCTGCGCTTGAGCGCGGTGTCGATCAGCTGAATCGCTTCGATCACCCTGGTCTGCGACAGCAGACCCGGCACGTCGGCCAGGGCAACGTGCGAGGTCACGCGCGAGGTCCACAGATTGTCGAGCACGTTGAATTCGCAGAACGGCCCAGCGAAGCCCAGCAGCTCGGCGAACCAGTGCAGCTCATCGCTGTGGGCCATGCCGGCCATGTGCAGCGAGGTCTTGTTCAACGGGCCGAACAGCACGGCGTTGGTAGTGCCGGCTTCGGTCAAGCGCAACGCCTGTTCAAGGGTGTCGAGGCTGTAGCGACCGCCGATGACACTGGCTTCACTGCGGGCGAACTCGCCGAGCGTGTCGCCGCGGAAGTCATACAACAGCGGCGTGTCATCGACGAACGACAACTGCTCGAGCGACTCCACGCGGCGGTAGGGAAATTCCATTCCGGCGATGCGCATGCCGCGCTGCATTTCCGCTTCGTCGGCGATCAGGATCACGTTGGCCTGGCCGCGCACCGAGGGCTCGGCGAGCAGCCGTGCGATCAGCTCCGGGCCAATGCCCGCCGGGTCGCCAAGGACCATGGCGATGGATGTCTTGTTCATGCTTCACTCCTCAAGGGTTCAGGCCGTGTCCGGTCAAGGGTGCCCGGCTCGCAGCGATAGACGCGCTGCGCATTGCTGTAGAACAAACGTTCCTGATCGGCCAGGGGCAGATCGGCAACGATGGATTTGAAACCGTTGTAGATGACGTCGAACGAGCCACACAGGCTGTCTACCGGAAAATTGCTGGCGAACATCACGCGGTGGGTGCCGAACATCGCGATGACCTCGCGCACGATCCAGGCGTTGTCCTTGGCCCGCCACGCCTGGCGCAGCTGGCCGAGGCCTGACACCTTCACCTGCACGTTCGGCCACTCGGCCAGCCGCGCCATAGCCAGGCGCCAAGCGGCCAGGCCTTCGGCGCTGCGATCATCGGGCAAGCCCGCATGGTTGAGAATCAGCGTGGTGCCCGGAAAATCCCGCGCCAGCCATTCCGCCTCATGCAGATTCCACCACGGCGTCTGCAGGTCGAAATGCAGGCCCAGCCCCTGCAGCGCGGCATAATTGCGCCGCCAACGCTCGTCGCTCATCAGGCTGCGCACGCGCCCGACCTGGGCACGTGTGGTCGGGCCTCCAGGCTTGTGGCGCACACTGCGCACGCATTTGTAGGAGGCTTGCTCGGCCAGTACGGCGGCGGCCTCGGGATGATCCAGCCAGGCTTGCGCGACGATCGCATTGGGCAAACCGTAGCGGCGGGCGAGTTGTTCGACGAAGCGGGTTTCGCCCACCGGATCCTGCGGGTCCCATTCCGATTCGATGAACACCGTCTGCACGACCTGGTGAGTACCGGTATCGGCGAGGTAATCGTCGGGCAGGTAGCTGCGTTTGATCGCGCTGTAATCGCCGTAGCGGAACGCGACACTGGCATCGGCTGCCAGCCACGGATGGGGGTTGATCGAAGGATCCCAGAAATGATGGTGAGCATCGATGATCGGACCGTTCCACAGCTCGGCCATGGCGCACCTCATTGGTGATTTATTGTTCTTTTGATTGATCGTTCTTCTGGGTGCAATCCACCGCAAAACACGGCGTTGGTGTGCACTATCGAAGGCTCCCCGATAACCGTCCAATCAAAACTTGGAATAGAGCGATAGCCTGGAGTTATCTCAACGGGGTTTTTGCGTGTCTGCGGATGGGTTGCAGCGAGCCGGAGTTTCTTATGAAATGGCTCTGGACCGGCACTTACACCCTGCTGCGTGGCTTCCTGAGAGGCTAGCTATAACCCCTGGTTATCGGTGTATGTATTGTTTTGACTAGACGCGGAGCCTGCACCTTCCCACACTCACTCCAGGCTTGCGGTTCGACCGCTCAGACAAGTCACTTATAACAACTACAAGAAAACGAGGCTCTTTCCATGCGAAATGCATTCGTCCGTCGCACATCCCTTCTCATGCTCGGCTGCTCCCTGGCCGCTGCCGGCGCTCTTCCAGCGCTCGCCACGGCGGCCTGGCAACCGGACAAGAATGTCGAAATCGTCGTCGCGGGGGGCCCAGGTGGCGGCACCGACCAGTTGGGTCGCCTGATTCAATCGATCATCTCCACGCACAAGCTGCTCGACGTCAACACCATCGTCCTCAACAAGGGCGGCGGCAACGGTGCCGAAGCGTTTCTCGACCTGAAGATGAACAAGGGCGATCCGGAAAAACTGGTGATCGGCACCAATAACATCTACCTGCTGCCGCTGGTGGCCAAGCTCGGTTACCAATGGCAGGAACTGACCCCTGTGGCGGCCGTCGCCGAGGATGACTTCATTCTGTGGAGCTACAAGGACGCGCCATGGAAAGACGCCAAAGGCTTCTACCAGGCGGCCCAGGCTGACCCTGCGAAAATGCGCATGGGCGGCAGCCAATCCAAGGATGTCGACCAGACATTGACCTTGCTGCTGAACCAGACCAACAACAGCAAGCTGGTCTACATCCCGTTCAAGAGTGGCAGCGAAGCCGCGACCCAACTGGCCGGCAAGCACATCGCCGCCAACGTCAACAACCCCAGCGAAAGCATCAGCCAATGGCGCGGCGATCAGATCGAGCCGCTCTGCGTGTTCAGTAAAGAACGCATGACCTACACCGACAAAGTGGCCGGCGACAAATCCTGGGCCGACGTGCCGACCTGTTACGAACAAGGCCTGGGCATCGATCAATATCGCTTCCCGCGCACCGTGTTCATGCCAGGCGACGTCACTGCCGAACAGCGCGCGTTCTATGTCGAACTGATGCGCAAAGTCACCGAGACGCCGGAGTTCAAGGCCTACGTCAAGCAGAACGCATTGGTACCGACCTTCCTCGAAGGCGAGCCGCTGACCGCCTACATCGAAAAAGACACCGCCCGCGTGACACCGGTGTTCAAGGAAGCCGGCTGGCTGAAAAACTGAGTCGCCTGCGGCCGTCCGCCTACGGACGGTCGTCATCTGCTGGAGGTGTTTCATGTCCCATTCTTCGGATTCACCGGCGCTGGTCGGCACCCGCTGGGTCGAACTTGGCCTGACACTCTTCACCACGCTGATAGGCGTGGTGGTGATGTTCGGCAGCGTCGAACAGGGTATCGGCTGGGGCGACTCCGGCCCTGAGCCGGGTTACTTCCCCTTCTACATTGGCCTGCTGCTCAGCGCCGCCAGCCTGGGCAACGGCGTGTTGACCCTGGTGCGCTGGAAAGCCCTGAGTATTGCGTTCGTCAGCCGCAGCGCCTTTGCGCAAGTGCTGTCGGTGTTCATTCCGATTGCGTTGTTCGTCGGTGCGATGCCGCTGGTAGGCATCTATGTGTCATCGGCCTGCTTCATTGCCTGGTTCATGTGGAGTGACAAGGCACGCGCCACGCCCTACAGCAAATGGAAGATCGCAGGCATCTCCCTCGGTGCAGTGCTCGCCAGCTACCTGATCTTTGCGCTGTGGTTCAAGGTCCCGCTGGATGGCGGTCCGTTGGGCGAATGGATTGCCCAGACCGTGAGATATTTCAAATGAGCGAATTCGATTCCTTGTTGCAGGGCATGAACCTGATCCTGACCCCGGGCCACATCGGCCTGATGGTGATCGGCGTGCTGCTGGGTATTCTGGTGGGGGTGTTGCCCGGTCTCGGCGCGCCCAACGGCGTGGCGTTGCTGCTGCCGCTGACATTCACCATGTCGCCGGTGTCGGCGATCATTCTGCTGTCGTGCATGTACTGGGGTGCGCTGTTCGGTGGCTCGATCACCTCGATTCTGTTCAACATACCCGGCGAGCCGTCCTCGGTGGCGACCACCTTCGACGGCTACCCGATGGCCCGCGAAGGCCGTGCTGCCGAAGCACTGACCGCCGCGTTCAGCTCGGCGCTGATCGGTGCCCTCGCAGGTGTCTTGCTGCTGACGTTCCTGTCGACACGCATCGCCGAGTTCGCCATGTCCTTCAGTTCGCCGGAGTTCTTTGCGGTGTATCTGCTGGCGTTCTGCACGTTCATCGGCATGAGCAAGAATCCACCGCTGAAAACCGTGGTGGCGATGATGATCGGCTTCGCCATGGCCGCCGTCGGCATGGACACGGTGTCCGGCAACCTGCGCCTGACGTTCGACCAACCGATCCTGATGACCGGGGTCAGTTTCGAAGTGGCGGTGATCGGTCTGTTTGGCATCGGCGAGATTCTCTGCACCGTCGAGGAAGGCCTGGTGTTCCGCGGCGAACATGCGCGCATCACACCGATGGTCATCCTGCGCACCTGGGCCAAGTTGCCGCGGTACTGGTGGACGATCGTGCGCAGCACCCTGGTGGGTTGCTGGATGGGCATCACCCCGGGCGGGCCGACGGCCGCCTCGTTCATGAGCTACAGCCTGGCGCGGCGCTTCTCGAAGAACCGCGAGAATTTCGGCAAGGGTGAACTCGAAGGCGTGATCGCCCCGGAAACCGCCGATCACGCGGCAGGCACCAGCGCGCTGCTGCCGATGCTGACCCTGGGCATTCCCGGCTCGGCAACCGCGGCAGTGATGCTCGGTGGCCTGATGATCTGGGGCCTTCACCCCGGACCAACGCTGTTCGTCGAGCAGCATGACTTTGTCTGGGGGTTGATTGCGAGCATGTACCTGGGCAACGTGGTGAGTCTGATCGTGGTGCTGGCCACCGTGCCGCTGTTCGCTTCGATCCTGCGCATTCCGTTCTCGATCATCGCGCCAATCATCATCATGGTCTGCGCCATCGGTGCGTACTCGGTGCACAACTCGTTCTTCGACGTGGTGTTGATGCTGGGCTTCGGCGCCCTGGGTTACCTGTTCAAGAAACTGGGCTACCCGATTGCGCCGCTGGTGCTGGCAGCGGTGTTGGGCGACAAGGCGGAAGATGCGTTCCGGCAGTCGATGCTGTTCTCCGACGGTCACATCGGTATCTTCTGGTCCAACCCGTTGGTGGGTGGCTTGACCACGGCGGCTCTGCTGATGCTGTTCTGGCCGCTGATCTCCAAGGCGCTGCAAACCGTGCTGGGCCTGCGCAAATCCCCACTGCCGAAGGCAAAATCGGTGCTGTGACACGCCGTGCTGGCAACGCCTGGCATTTGTTGTCAGGCTTGCCGCAGTTCATTCTCGCGAGCCCGGCCCATGACCCGAATTCCCGATGCCAACGTGATCCACGGCCGCCTGCGCCTGCGCCAACTGCGGCTGATGCTGACGCTGCAGGAATTCGGTTCACTGCGCCGCGCTGCCGATCACATCGGCATGACCCAACCCGCCGCGACCAAGATGCTGCACGAGGCCGAGGATCTGCTCGGTGTCGAACTCTTCGAGCGCCTGCCGCGCGGCATGCGCCCTACGCCGTTCGGTGAAACCGTCACTTACTACGCGCGCATGGTCTTCGCTGAATTGAGCGGCATGCGCGAGGAGCTGGTGGCGCTGGAATCCGGCAACCTCGGCCGGGTCGCCGTGGGTGCGATTCCGGCACTGGCCTCGGGCTTGTTGACCCGCACCATCGCCACCTTGAAACAAAGCCACCCTCGCCTGTCGATGAGCATTCAGGTCGACACCAGTGACGTGCTGGTGCAGGCGCTGTTGCAGGATCAACTGGACATCGTGCTGGGGCGGATTCCGGCCGGCGCCAGGGCTGAAGAACTGCTGTTCGACAGCCTGGGTGAGGAAGCCCTGTGTGTGATCGCCGGCGCACAACATCCTTTGTCCAAGGAGAAACAGCTGAGTTGGGCCGAGTTGCAGAACATGACCTGGGTGTTGCAACAACACCCCAGCCCGATGCGTTCGATCATCAATCAGGTGTTTCACAACGCGCGCGTGGACATCCCCAGCAGCATCGTCGAAACCACTTCGATCATGACCTTGCTGTCCTTGGTACAGCAGACCGACATGCTCGGCGTAACCCCGGTGTCGGTGGTCGAGGACTATCCCGGACGGCATCTGCTGGCGGTGTTGCCAATAAAGTTCGAAGCGCGCCTGCCACCGTTCGGGCTCATCACCCGACGCCATCGCATCCAGTCGTCAGCGATGCAGGCGTTCATGAACTCGGTGCGCGCGGAGCACGCGTTGGTCAAATGAAGAACGAGAAGAATCAAGCACACCGATACGTAGACTGCGCGAATCGAACTTCGAGAGCTTCCCGTGACGGTGGCAACGCCCTTTTCAACGTACTGAACTTTTAGGTATTTGAGCGATTGCAGAGGGCGCCGCCCGTGTCATACTACGTCCTACAACTAGAACGACAGGATGTCTTAAAGGCCCTGGCGCACGACCAAAGGAAGGCTGTTTTTCATGAATTTTGAAAGCAAACGCGTCCGCCAAATCTCCTCGTCTCCCAGCATGGTCATCTCCATGCGTGCCAAGCAGTTGTCCAGTGAGGGTCGCGACATCGTCGACATGAGTCTGGGCGAACCCGACTTCGACACCCCTGCGCATATCATCGAGGCCGCGCATCAGGCGATGCTCGACGGGCACACTCGCTATACGGCACCGCAGGGCACCCTGCCCTTGCGCAAAGCCATCGTCGCCAAGTTTCAGCGTGATAACGGCCTGGCTTATAGCGTCGACGAAATCACCGTCGGCAACGGCGCCAAGCAGGTGATCTACAACACCTTCGTTGCAACGCTCGAACCCGGCGACGAAGTGGTCATACCCGCGCCCTATTGGGTGTCGTACTCCGACATCGTCACCTTGAACGGCGGCGTGGTGCGGATCATTCCCTGTGGCATCGATGCAGGCTTCAAGCTCACGCCGCAGGCCCTGCAAAGTGCGTTGAACGACAAGAGTCGCTGGCTGATTCTCAACTCGCCGTCCAACCCCTGCGGGGCGATCTATTCTGAAACCGAGTTGCAGGCACTGGGCAAAGTGCTGGAGGACTTCCCCAATGTGCTGGTGATGTCCGATGAAATCTACGAGCACGTGCTGCTCGCCGACCAGCCTTTCGTGTCATTTGCCCGCGCCTGCCCGCACCTGCGCGAACGCACCCTGTTGATCAACGGCGTGGCCAAGGCCTACGCCATGACGGGCTGGCGTATCGGCTACGGCGCAGGGCCCAAAGGTCTGATCGCCGCCATCAGCAAGATCCAGTCACAGAGCACTTCCGGCGCGAGCGCCATCAGCCAGGAAGCGTCCCGCGCAGCGCTCGAAGGCCCGCAGGATTTCGTCAGCAGTTGCGCCAGGGAATACGCCCAGCGAGGCAAGCTGCTGGTAGACGGCCTGAGCCAATGCCCGGGCCTGCGCCTGAGCGCGCCGGCCGGTGCGTTCTATGCATTCCCGGAATGCAGCCAGTTGTTCGGCCGCACCACGGCGCAGGGCCAGGTGCTCGAGGACGACGTAGCACTGTCGGCCTACCTGCTCGATCACGCCGGTGTCGCCGTCGTGCCGGGCGCGGCGTTCGGCATGCCAGGGTACTTCCGACTGTCATTTGCCACTTCACGCGAACAGATAACCAAAGCTGTCGTTGCCATTCGCGAAGCGCTTTCAGCCCTGCGCTGACGCTATCGCTTTTCGTTGTGCCAAAGCTGCCATAACAACATCGGAGATCTACATGCTCGATCAAAAGAAACAGCTGCTTGCCCTGGTTGTCGCGGTTTGCCTGGGCGCCAGCGCTGCGCAGGCTGAAGAACTGAACGGTACACTGAAAAAGATCAAGGAAGTGGGCACTGTCACGCTGGGCTACCGCGATGCGTCGCTGCCTTTCTCCTATCTCAACGACGCCCAGCAGCCTATCGGCTACAGCATCGAGCTGTGCAAGAAAATCGTCGACCAGATCAAGGTCAAGGTCGGTGAGCCCAACCTCAAGACCGAATACGTATCGGTCGTTGCGGCCACCCGTACCCCGTTGTTGATCAATGGCACCATCGACATGGAGTGCGGCGTTACCACCAACACCGTCGAGCGCCAGAAGCAGATCGGATTCCTGCTGACCAGCTACATCGCCAGCGCCAAATACGCCGTGAAGAAAACCGCCGGCATCGACAGCGTGGCCGATCTGAAAGGCAAATCGGTGGTCGTGATCACCGGCGGCAGCGGCGAGTGGATCACCAAGAAACTGGACCGCGAAAAACAGCTGGGCTTGAAAATCCTCAACGCCAAGGACGGCGGCGAAGCCTTCCTGATGCTGGAAACCGGCCGCGCCGTGGCCTATATCAACGACGACGTGCAGCTGATGGCAACCATCGCGCAAAGCCGCAGCCCGGACGCCTACACCTTGCTGCCTGAACCGATGTCAGCCGAACCCTATGCCATCGGCATCCGCAAGAACGACCCTCAATTCAAGACCTTCGCCGACGATGTGCTGCGCAACCTGTACAGCACTGGTGTGATCGATACGCTGTACCCGACTTGGTTCCAGCAGCCGATCCCGCCGAAAAACGCCACGATCAACTTGCCGATGAGCGATGCATTGAAGCAAGCCATCGCCAACCCGAACGACACCGGCGTCTGACCCGCCCCCTTCACGCCAGGCAGTGACGCGGCGCACATGCGCCGCGCCGCTGTGCGCCTGGCTGCATGCAGTGCTTCTCCCTGAACGTTGGTGTTGGCATGGATTACAACTGGAACTGGAGCGTGTTCTGGGATTTCGCTCCCGGAGAATCCGCCTCTTACTTGCATTGGTTGGTCACCGGCACGAGCTGGACCCTGGCGACCACCCTCCTCGCGTTCACCCTGGCATTTCTGATTGGCGGCTTGGTGGGTACGTTGCGTACCAGTACGGTGCGCCCGCTGGTATGGCTGGGCAACCTGTATACCGAGGTGTTCCGCAATATCCCACTGCTGGTGCAGATGTTCATCTGCTTCTTCGTGGTCCCCGAACTGCTACCCCTCTCCTGGGGCGACTACCTCAAGCAAGACCTGCCCTACCCGTCTTTCTTCAGTGCCGTGGTGGCCCTGACCCTGTTCACCTCGGCCAAGCTTTCCGAGCTGTTCAAGGCGGGCATCGAGTCGGTTGCCTACGGCCAGCGCGGCGCAGCCCTGGCGCTCGGCTTGCGGCCCACCCAGATGTACTTGAACGTGCTGCTTCCGCAGGCGATCCGCGTGGTGTTCCCGCCGCTGACGTCCGAGGCACTCAACACCCTGAAAAACTCTTCGGTGGCGTTGACCATTGGCTTGATGGAGCTGACCGCGCAGGCGCGTAACGTCAGCGAATACTCGTTCAATACCTTTGAAGCCTTTACCGCGGCAACGGTGATCTACGTGGCCATTTCACTGCTGATGACGTTCGTCATGGGTCGTATCGAAAACTCCCTGGCCGTTCGCGGCGCGACGAGGTAAGTCATGTTCGATCTAGACCCCAGTGTCATCGTGCGAGCCATGCCCGCACTGTGGAACGGCCTGAAGTTCACCTTGTTGCTGACGCTTGTGGCGATGTCCGTGGGCATCGTGGTCGGCACCCTGCTGGCACTGATGCGCTTGTCGGGCAACCGCGTGATGCGTGGCTTCGCCCTGGGCTACGTCACGGTCATGCGCAGCATTCCGCTGGTGCTGGTGATCTTCTGGTTCTACTTTCTGATGCCGCTGCTGCTGCAGATGACCTTCCACACCGAACGCCCCGTGCAGATAGGCCCAGTGATGACTGCCTTCGTGACGTTCTGCATGTTCGAGGCGGCCTACTACAGCGAAATCATCCGCGGCGGCATCCAGAGTATTTCCGGCGGCCAGAAACAGGCAGCCCAGGCCTTGGGCCTGCGCCCGTCGCAAGCGATGCTCTACGTGATCCTGCCGCAGGCACTGCGGCGCATGCTGCCGTTGCTGCTGACCCAGACCATCATCCTGTTTCAGGACACCTCGCTGGTGTACGTGCTGTCGATCGCAGACTTCACCGGCGCAGCCAGCAAATTCGCCCAGCGCGACGGACGCCTGGTGGAGTTGTACCTGTTCGTGGCCCTGGTGTACCTGGTGATCTGCTACCTGCTGTCGCGGCTCAGTAAACGCCTGAAAAGAAGCACGGAGAGAACCGCATGATCCAGATGAAAAACCTGAGCAAGTGGTACGGCGATTTCCAGGTCCTGAAAGACTGCACCACCCAGCTGTCGCGCGGTGAGGTGATGGTCGTGTGCGGGCCATCCGGCTCGGGCAAGAGCACCCTGATCAAGTGCGTGAACGGTTTGGAGCCGGTGCAGGAAGGACAGATCTCGATTGACGGCCAACCGGTCACCGGCCGCGGTGTCGACCTGCCGAAACTGCGCGCCCGAGTGGGTATGGTCTTCCAGCATTTCGAGCTGTTCCCGCACCTGACTATCGTGGAGAACCTCAACCTGGCGCAGATCAAGGTGCTCAAGCGCGATGTCACCACCGCCACCAGCAAGAGCACGGCACTCCTGGAGCGCGTGGGCCTCAAGGCCCATGCGCACAAGTACCCCATTCAGCTGTCCGGTGGCCAACAGCAACGAGTCGCCATTGCCCGCGCCCTGGCCATGGACCCCATCGCCATGCTGTTCGATGAACCCACCTCGGCGCTGGACCCGGAAATGGTCAACGAAGTGCTGGATGTGATGGTGGAGCTGGCAGGCGAAGGCATGACCATGATGTGCGTCACCCACGAGATGGGGTTCGCCCGTAAGGTCGCCGACCGCATCGTGTTCATGGACGGCGGCGAAATCATCGAGGACGTGAAATCCGAAGAGTTCTTCAGCGCGCCCCGCTCCGATCGCGCTCGCAACTTTCTGTCGAAGATCTTGCAGCATTGAGTGCGGGGATGGTGCGCTTGCTGGGCTATCCCATAGGGCGATAGCGCTTCACACAGAGCGTGAGTCGGCGTGGCAACTGCTGTTGCCGAGAAAAAACTCAACGCAGTGTCCGGGATCGATTGACCACTACATCATCGTTCCCACTCCCTGTTCGGTAGTCATACGTTACGCCAATGCATCAAGCGTTGCAGCCAGGATGAAGTGACGGCAAAAGCATCACGTAATTGCTTAGCAGTAATCGTTCGGTCTGCCACGTCGAACGCCAGCGCCGCTCGCAAAGCTGGCCAGCAGTGCTTCGGTACATTCTGAGGTGCCCGTAACTCTCGCTCCAGAGATTCATTTCGTGGTTGGGCCAAGGGTAAGCCGCGAAACGGGTGTTGGCCCCCCGCTAACTCGTAGATCACACAAGCTACAGCGTACACGTCAGCGCTCGCAGATAGAGGCAGTCCTTCGAGCAGCTCCGGGGCGGCGTAGCCCGGAGTCCAGGCGTTGAAGCGCTCGCGACTCAGGTGCGGCAGACCAGGCATGATACCTTTCTCCGCTTGGCCGAGACCGAAGTCAAACAGGCGCACGCCTTCGTCGCTGAGCATCACGTTGCTGGGCTTCATATCACCATGCCACACACCGCGAGCATGGGAGTACGCCAGTGCATCGAGCAGCGGCAGCACGATGTCGCGCAACTCCTCCCACGGCAGGCCGTGGGGACGCTCGCAGAGTAAGTTATCCAGGGTCAGGCCACGCATGAGCTCCATGGTGACGAATGCTCGTTGCCAGTCAGTGTCCACTTCAAAGGTGTGCAAACGCAGCACGTTGTCGTGGCGCAGGCGACGGGTCAGGGCGAATTCGTTGTAGAGCAACGCGCTGGAGTCCGGCGACTCGGCAAATTCTTCGCTGAGAACTTTCAGCGCGACGTAAGGGTCGGGATCGCCGAACTGTTCGCTCAGCAGGTCTCGCGCACGGTAAACCGCGCCCATGCCACCGGCACCGAGCAAGCGCTCGATGCGGTAACGGCCTGCAAGCACATCGGGTAGTTCACCGATGCTGGCCTTAGTGGGTGCCAGCAGGGCTTCAGCCTTGTACGACTTGGCGAACGCAAAGTAGGTCAGGTTGCTGTCCTGCTCTTCGCTCTTCAACAGGTCGTCGATCGGTCGCATGTTTTCAGTCATTGCCGGATTACCACCGCTGTCAGGTTGTCCCGGGCCGAGCCACGCATTGCGCCGTCAAACAATCGCTCCAGTGCAACCTGCGGCACTGTCAGGCTCAAGGCGTCGCCGAGTGCATCGCTGCCCAGCCCCTGATACAGACCATCGCTGCAGAGCAAGAACGCATCGCCGGGATAGACCTCAAGCTCCAGTACATCCAGAACCAATTGTTCGGCTGCCCCGACCGCACGGGTCAGGGCATGTGCTGCGGGATGGTCCTTGGCCTGTTCGACGCTCATTTGTTGCTTGTCGATCAGTTGTTGTTGCAGCGAATGATCCTTGGACAGCTGATATAAACGCTGGCCACGCCACAGGTAGCAGCGGCTATCGCCGGCCCAGATGCAGGCCGCGCGATTGCCCTCAATCAGCAGTACTACTACGGTGCTGCCGATGATGCTGTCGTGACGTCCAGCAGTGACCGTCAACTCCTGACTCAAACGTCGGTTGAGCCAGTGCAGGCACTGGCGAACTCCTTTTAGTCGTTCGTCGAAATCATCCTGCGCCGGTAATTCAGCCAGGCTGGCTACGATCAACTGGCTTGCGATATCGCCCCGCTGATGACCGCCCATGCCGTCGGCAACCACCCATAACCCCTGCTGTGGGGCGTCCAGAAAAGCATCTTCGTTGCGCGCCCGAACCTTGCCGGCATCGGTGCGCGCAGCACTGCGCCAGGAGCTGGCCACCTGCATCAGAGCTGTGCCGGCATGCGAAAGGTACGCAATGCTTCCATATCGAACGGGTTTGGCGTGCGCTGGCTGGTCAGTAAGTAGTTGGCGCGCAGACCACCCACGTCAGCTTTGAGCACCAGCACGTCACGGCCGGTCAGGTATTCGGTCTGCATCAAATCAAACAGACGGAATAACGACCAAGGGCCTGTGTTCTTCTCGATCCCCAGCGGGCGGCCGACCATTTTGTCGAGCACCAGACTGGTACGCCCGTTTTCAGCGTCGGTTGGCCATTTGAACGACACCGGTACTATCGGGCCATGACGGTATTCGATGGTCTTGTCGCCGAACTTGAACTCGGAACGGCTGACAGTCGAGTCGAGGGTGTAAGGCTCCAGTTTGAACTGCACCTGAGGCTCGCCCGGGTTGTCGGCGAAGAAGCTCTGGCGGATCACGAGCGCTGCGGCCATCTGATCAAGGTAGACCTTGGAAATCGGCAGGCTGTGACCATCGACGCTGCGCTTGCGGTAGTTACCCGGATCACCGCTGACAAACGGACGCAGGTAGCTATCGAAGAAGCGGTCGGCAATCCCCTGGGCCTTGAAGAATTCGCGAAAGTCGCTGATTGCCACGTCACTGGCGCTGTGGGCGCTGAACGGATAGCGCTTGCTGATTGCCTTGCCGTAGAAGCTGTACAGCTCACTCTGATAGCGCTGATTCAGATATCGATAAGAATCGCTGAGTACCAGACGCCAGGTATCTTCAGCCAATACGTTGAACCACACACTCACCGGACGCGGCAGACGACCCGAGGCATTGCGCAGGTTGCTCATCGAATCACGCTGGCCACTCATGCGGGTCTTGGCCATTTCGAACGCGGCTTGCTCTGGCGAACTGGCACGGGCCAGGCTGGCCATTTGCATTTGCAGGTCGTTGAGGGCGGCCAGTGCCGGGGTCAGATCAGCGGTTGGGCCGTTGTCGTTATCCAGCAAACGGTGCAGCGGCTCGAAGCGACTTTGCAGGGACTTCTTCGCGGTATCCGGTAATTTCTTCACCAAGGCGTCAGCCGCCTTGCCGGCCCCGGTGACCGCTAGTTTTCCGAGCTTACCGCCCTTGTCTGCCGGTTTACCTGCCGCATCGACGGCGTCATCTGCCGTGTCAGCGACCATCGGGAATCGGGTGTTTTCACGCACTTCCACTAGCAGTTGCAGGATCGGCGAGTTGGCAGATGTCAGGCCCGCCAATTGATCGGCGCCGTCACTGAAATCGTTGATGGCCGGCAGCGCGATCCGCCCCACCGCTTCACCCCAGTAGTTGGCGTAGTCGCGAAAATACAGCTGCTCGAGCTCGACCATCAGGCGACGTAAGTCCATACCACTGATACTCGAACCTTCACCCAGTACCCAGTTGTCACTCAGGATATCGGTAACCAGCATCGAGCCCTGAACAGAAAAATACTGCTGATAGCCCTGTTGGGTGTAGAACCCCGGGATCACGTAATCGGTGCCAACAAACAGCGACCCCTGCGGACCGATGTGTTGACTCAAGCGATATTCCGGCAAATTACGGGCTTGCTCGCGTAACATCCGATACACCACGTTGGCCAGGGACTCGCTGCGCAAAACCTGACGCGCCCGAGCCACCAACTGATCATTAAGCGGATAGATAAACGGCTGCTTCAGCAAGCGTTCGAAGTGGCTGTTCAAGCCGTTTTGCACCGCGGTGTTGCCGGTGTATCGTTGGGACCATTCGGTGGCAACCCACTCCTTGAGCCACGGCGCGTCGCGGCGATCCTTCATGTTCAGCATCAGGTACGCACGCAGGCTCCTGAGCAGGCGCTCGCGGTCCTTCATGTTGGCGCGAATCTGCCCTTCTAGCAGGGTCGCGACCCGTGGCAATAGCTGTCCTTCAAGTTCACGTTCATAGGCAGTCTTAACCACCGGATTAACGTCTTCACCTTGATACAGACCGCCACGCTCGTGGTAACCCACATCGCCTTTTTTCGGGAACACCTGAGTCGCCGCATAGCGGGTGTCGAGGGTCTTGAGCACCGTCATGGAGTCATCACGTGTGGTGAGAGCCAAGCTCTGTTGGCTCCAGGTTTGTGCCAGGCTACGCAGGTTTTCCAGGCGTTCGTAGTTCGCGGAGAAACCGCCCGCCCAGAGCATGCCAAATAGCGCCAGTGCGGCCAGTGCGCCCACGTACAGCGCACGCTGGCCCCAGTGGATGCGGCTGCGTTCGCGTTTGTCCAGGCCTGCAAGATCGGCCTCGGGGAAAATCACCCGGCTGAGTAAATGGTGGATGAAACGCGAACGGCCACTGCGCAGCGTCGGTAGCACGCCGGCCTTCATGCCCAGGTTGGCACCGATGCCGGCAGTGGTTGCGTCCATTTCCTCAGTCAGATGCGGTGCGCTGGTCAGGTAGAAACCGCGCAACTGGCTGACACGCTGGTAACGGTTGCCGGTGAATGCCATATCGACGAACAGGCACAGACGCTCGCCGATTTGTCCCAGTTGATGCGGGAAGTCGAGGATACGGCCACGGCGCTGGGTATCACGCTCCTGGTGCATACGCATGATCACTTGGCTGTTGAGGCGATGCAGCAACGCCTCGAACTCGGTGCGTAGCACGGCCACATCAGTGCCGCTCTGTTCCTTGCGGAAGCTGGTACCGAGCACCTGTTCGCTTTCTTCGCGTGTCAATTGCTCGAAGAATTCATCGAACCCGAGCAGACGATCCGCCTTGCTCAATACAAGGTAAATCGGCACATCAACGTGCAGTTTCTGATGCACGTCTTGCAAGCGCCCACGCACCTGACGGGCCAGGGTTTCGAGCGCCTGTTCACCGCCGCTTAACAGGGTTTCCACCGGCAGGGTCACCAGTACACCGTTCAGCGGACGATTGCGGCGACGCTTGCGCAGCAGGTCGAGCAACGTGCTCCAGGCACTGCCATCGACGTCTGCATCTGGCTGGGTCAAGTAACGGCCAGCGGTGTCGATCACCACGCCGTGATCGGCAAAATACCAATCACAATGCCGGGTGCCAAGGGTGTCACGGGTCAGCTTGCGATCAATCTTGTTGATCGGAAATTCAAGCCCGGAGAAGTCCAGCAAGCTGGTTTTGCCACTGCCCTGCGGGCCAATCAGCAGGTACCAAGGCAAGTCACTGCGCCAGCGTTCGCTACGACCGCGATACAGGCTCGATGTCTTCAGGGTTTTCAGCGCGTCTTTGAAGCGTGCCTTCAGTTCCTGCTGCTCTTCGTCGATCTGTTCATCCCGGCGTATACGATCCTGGCCGTCTTCGTTCTCCTCAACCGCTTTTCTGCGCAGACCCGCGCGCCAACTGACAAAGACCATGGTCAGGCCCCAGATCAGGAACAGCACACTGATAGTCAGCAAACGGGAGGTCGAACCTTCCCAAAACTTGTAGTCATCAACCGCCAGCAGCGGCCCGGCGAACCAAACCAACAGCGCTACAAACAACACCAGCAGCAGCGTCCAGACCCAGGCCATGCGCAAAAATGCACCGACTTTCTTGAAAAACTTTTTCATCACGCGTCCCTGTTTACGGCTGCGACTGCGGCTGGGCCGCCGCCGGATCAAACGACTGATAAGGCTGCAGAACGGCATCGCGTTGCTCGCCCAGTACCCAGGCGAAGCCCGAATAGATCACCACCAGGCAAACAAAGGTGAACAGCACCACCATCCATGCCGGCACGATACGTACCAGGCTGCGGCGCTGATCACTCAGGCCTTCCCAATGCGGCGAGAACTCGCGTGGTACATCACCACGCAACTGACGGATCTGGCGATACAAGGCGTCGCGGATGCCGTCGAGTTCGAGCATGCCGCGGGCCTGTACGCGGTACTTGCCCTCGAAGCCCAAAGACAGGCACAGGTACATCAACTCCAGCATCGGTAGGTGCTTGACCGGGTTTTTCGACAGGCGATCGAGCAGCTGGAAGAATTTCTCGCCGCCGAAGGTTTCGTTATGGAAGCTGCTGAGCAGGCTCATTTGCGACCACTCGCTTTCGCTACCCCACGGCGTGGTGACGACAGCTTCATCAGCCACGGTGCAGAGCACGTAACGGGCCGCCATCACCTGGCTGCTTTCTGCGCCATTGTGCAAGGCGCTGACTTCAAACAATTTCAGCCCGGTGGTCAGGCGCTCGTTGAGTACACGCATGTCTTCGCGGGTTTCGCTGTGCTTGAGTCGCACCACTTCCGACAGCAGGTCGGAGGCCGCGGCCACCAGCGAATTGAGACTGATGTTGAACGCCTCGGCCGGGCGCAAGCGCGCGGCGTAGATCATGCGCTCCTCCAATTGCTCGAAACGTGGCGGTGCCGCGAAATCCGTCAGAGGGCTCGACGCCGGACCGTGTCCCTGACGGTCGAGCAGGACGGTTTTATCGTCCTGGCTGTATTCCGTATCCTTGATCATGTCGGTCAGTTCCTGATGGCCCAGAATTTCAGTTCAAGCTCGGCGAATTCGCCGGACACGTGGAACGCGAAACCGCCGGAGCGTTCCAGTTGCACCAGGTCTTCGGAGCTGAGTTCGAGAATGAAATAGGTTTTGTTGGAGTGGAACGCAATCTGCCGCGGGGCCACAGGCAAAGGTTTGACCTTGATGCCTGGCAGATGCAGATTGACCAGTTGGCGGATACGCTCCACCGGACCGACCTTGAGGTGCGCCGGCAAGCGATGGCGCAGTTCTTCGCAATCGCAGTTGGCACTCGCCGCCAGCACGAACGAGGCAGAACCCAGCAGCTTGTGGTCGTGCAACGGTGAGACGATGATCCCGTATTGACGCGCTTGCAGCTCCAGCTCTATGGCGTGCTGTTCCAGCACCATCGACAACACCCGACGGATCGCGTCCATCAATTTACGGAAGCTTGCTCCCTGATCGCTGTGCTGATAACGGCTGTCCAAGCGCGGACGCTTGCTGTCGCTGGAGAAGGTCGCCAGATCTCCGAGCATGGTCAGCAGCGTGCGGTACAACTCTTCGGGGTGAACCTGTTCCAGACTAAGATAGTGACGCAGCAACAATTCGGTGCGGTTGATCAGTTGCAGCATCATAAAGTCACCGACTTCCGCGCCACCCACCTTGCCATTGGAACGGATCCGCTCAGCAATGGCGTCGCCCCGATTGCCGAGCATGCTGATCACCTCCTTGAGGCACGACAGCAGGTAGCTGGAGGCGTGCGCCTGGATGTAGGTGGGTACGAATTCCGGGTCGAGGCTGATTACGCCGTCCGGCGTGGTATCGAGTACTTCGCAGATCTTCAGCTTCACGTACGTCTGATCGCTTTGTTGCTCGCCGAGCAATAGCTTGAAGTCCGGGCGGGCGCAGCTGACCTGGCTGGCGGAGTCTTCGCCAGCGTTGGAGTCGGCTACTTCCGCTTCGTACGCGGTATAGCGCGCCAGCACGTCGGATTGCTCCGGGCGACGGGACTCCATGTGGTTGCCTGTGACCAGCGGCAGCACCAGATAGATCGGCGTGTTGCCGGTGTTCGGTGGCACGTCCAGGGCCAACGGCTCGGTGTTACCACCCAACTCGAACAGGCTACCGTCCGGCAGAATCCCCGATGCCTGGCTGATCACCAGTTTGCCCATGTTGAGGAACTGCAAATCGATGTCCAGGTTGAGGAAGCCCCAGATGTAGCTACCCAACAATTGGGTGCGGGTCTTCATCTGGTGGTCGTAGTAGCGATCGTTGTGCTGGAAGTGCTGCGGACGCAGCAACATGCCTTCCTGCCAAATGACTTTATGGAAGTTCATGGTCAGTCAGCCGCCTTGACTAGCAATTCATGGGTATTGCGAATGCCGCTCTGGTCGAGCGTCAGATCGGCGTCGGTGACTTCCACCGGGGCGACTTGCAGGGTGTAGCGCCATTTGGTATCTGGCAGGTCACGGTAGGCGGCGAGTACCCCGACGTAGCGGCTACCCGCCTCGACGCTAAGCTTGAGTTCGACGGTTTCGCCCGGACGTAGCTCCAGCTCCTCGGTCGAAACCATGTCCGGAGCCAGGGATTCCTTGGCGCGCTCGTACAGGCTAAAGAAGTCCGCGTTCTCGAACGCCACCGGGTGCTTGAGTTCAAACAGGCGCACAACAATAGGCGACGGACGACCGTTGAGGTCCGGGTTCAACTGATCGCTGGCCGTCAGCTTCAGGTTGAGTTTGGTGACGTGGGAATATGGCGATAGCGCCGAGCAACCGGCCAACAGTGCCCAGGTGGTCAGCGCAGTCAGCGTCTTAAAAAAATCAGTCGAGCGGCGAGACATGCGCATCATCCTTGGTGGTCGGTGTCGAGGGTAGAAATCAGTCGGACCTGTTCTTCGTAGGCCTGGGCGAAGTCTCGGGCCAGCAAGCGCTCGCTCCAGTCATCGTCCTGACGCAGGGCCTGGTGATAACGACCGTAAGCCCTCCAGCGGCTACCGGACGTGGCCAGCAACGGCTTGTTGTCGCGTTCGAATCGCAGGGTCAATTGCTGTGGCGAGAAGTGTTCCAGCGTGCCGCGAACGGCAGCGCGGCTAGCGGTCAACAGGGCGATCTGATGCGCCTGCAAATCGCGAAACGCACGGAAGATCGCCCGCTCTGCCGGCAACTGCCCCGTCTTGTTCGGCTGCAACAGAATGCCCAGTGCTTCACCGGCATCAACGGCGAACTTCAACGGGTTTTTGTTGGTGCCCTGAACGATGGTATGGGCCAGGCGTAGTTCGTTTTTCAGCTCGCTGCGGGTGCGCAGGCTCTGCTGCAAACCGCCAACACTTTGCTTGAGCAGACGTGCAGCGTTCAGCGCGAGGGCTTCGCGGGCATCGTGGTCAAGGCCGTTGAGATCCACACCCAGGGCGCCAGCAAACTCTTCCCAGAAACCGTTGCTCTGACGCTCGACCGCTTTCGGTGCCGGGGTAGGTGCAGGTTCGGCCGGGGCATCGATCAGTTCCGGTACCATCAGGCTTTCCATGTCGATGCGTGCATAGTCGGCGCGCTGACGGGTGTCTTCCGGAGCCGTGCGTGGCGAGATCATCTCGTCGATTTCCGAATACACACGTTCCTGCTGGTCTAGAGCATTGAGCGGGTCGAGGTCGAGGAACGCATCATCAGGAATGATACTGCCAGCGGCTTGCGGACGACCGACCTCCACATCGGAAGTCGCCAGGGCGTGAACTAGCCGTGCACGGATCTCGAAATCACCCAGCACGTATACGCTGCCGTGCTCGATACGTACCATATCGCCCTTGTGCAAGCGTGCGCCGCTGGCACTATTCTGGATTCCGTTGCTGCTGGTATCGGTCAGGAAAAACGTGCCTTCGCGGTAGCTGATCAACGCGTGATGGTTGGACAGGTGACGCTTGCGGTCCGGAATGATCCAATCGCAATCCTTGCCCCGCCCAATCACGCCGCCGGCCTGCTTGAAGGTCTTCTGGCACAGCTGCGTAGGTACGAACTGCTTGGTGTTCAGCATTTCGAAAACCAGTTCCATGGTGATGCTCCTTGCGGTCACTTGCCGCGATTGACCGACTGCGGATCACCCAATGGGCGATAGGTGTTGTCGTTGTATTTGTAATTGCCGCTGCAGCCGCCGAGGCCCCATAGAACGACAACTGTCAGCAGGACAGCTTGCCAGTGACGAATAGACATCAGAGGGTCTCCAGGGGCGGCACAAAGCGCCGGCCCTTACGGTTGAGGCTGTTAAAAGCGGGGGGATTGAAATCAAGCATATTTGGCCTACACATCAACATTTCCCACGTTGATGTTCAGGCGCCCGAGGCGGTAGAGGAATGTTCGCCGTGGTAGACCGAGCTCGCGAGCGGAGAGGGTCTGATTACCCTCGTTCCTGCGTAGGCAATCGATCAGCAAGCTGCGCTCAATCTGCTCCAACCGCTCGCGTAAGTTCAGGCCGCTGCTGTCTTCCGGTATGGTTTCCATACACAGAGAGAAGTGCTCCACCAACAACTCATTGCCTTCGCAGAGCAGCACCGCACGCTCGACCAAACCCTTGAGTTCACGCACGTTGCCGGGGAACGCGTAGCGGGCCAAAAGATCCAGCACTTCGTTGGACCAACTCACCTGATCACGCTGCAAGAACGTACAGGCCTTGTCGGCGAAGTGCCGTGCCAAATCGAGGATGTCGTCTTCGCGTTGACGCAGGGCCGGTAGCTCGATAGGGAACTGCGTGAGACGGTAGTACAAGTCCTCGCGAAACTTCCCTTGGCTGACCAGCACCGATAAATCCTGATGTGTCGCGGCAATGATGCGCACGTCAATTCTGTGGGTGTCGCTGGAGCCCAGCGGACGAACCTCGCCCTCTTGCAGCACCCGCAACAGCTTGGCTTGCAACGACAATGGCATGTCACCGACCTCATCAAGCAACAAGGTCCCGCCGTTGGCTGCATCGAACAGCCCTGTTCGGTCACGGTCGGCGCCCGTGAAGGCACCTTTGCGGTAACCGAATAGCTCGCTTTCGAGCAAGTTTTCCGGGACTGCCGCGCAGTTCTGCACGATAAACGCCTGGGAACGACGCGGTCCGCATTCGTGGATCGCCCGGGCCACCACCTCCTTCCCCGTACCTGTTTCGCCACCCAGCAGCACGGTGTAGGAGCTGTGCAAGACTTTGCTGATCAGCGAATAGACCTGACGCATGGCTGTGCTTTTACCCGTCAGGCCATAACCGCTGGCGCTCGGAGTGGAGACCGGCGCTGGCGTTGCGCCACTGCTTGGCCGTCGTAAACGCTGCAGCAAATGCATATGGCCCAACACGAACGAGCCAAGTCGGCCAAACGAATCGGCGAAGCCTTGCAGTTCGATGTGCTGATGACTGGCACACAGCAACAACCCTTCCACAGATTTCTGCTGATTGACCAGCGGCACGCACAGCAGTGACTGCCACGGCCTCGCCTGGCTCGGCAGAAAACTGGTCTCGTGCAGACTGCCGCTCAATTCACCAATGAACACTACGCGGTTCTGGCACAGAGCAAATTGCAGCAGTTGCTCGCCGTTGTAGTCCGCTGGCAAGCTAGCCGTTTCACGGGGTTGTAGCTTGCCATCGAGGCACTCCGCATTCATCCCGAGGCAGGTATGGGTAGCGTCCAGCAGGTACAGTTGTGCCAACTCACAACCGCTGAGCTCGGCCAGTCCACGTACGAAGTCACCCAGCAGCGCAGTTCCATCCGTCGCTCGCGACAGGCTGGCGAACTGCGCAAGTAAGGCTTCGGCATAGACCAGGGGTTGGGGCACTTGACTGAACATCACACCCACCTCAGGCAAACTCGCAGATCACGCTGGCGTTGCCATCAAGCGTTGCGTGAACGCGCTTGAGGCTTTCGCCGGTGGCCATCGCGTCCAGCAAACGGTCAGCCACCAACGGCAGCACGTGCAGGTCCAGCAAATGGTCGATCAGGCGTGCGCCGCTGTCGCTTTGGGTGCAGCGTTCGGCCAGGTGATCGACGAGGTGCTGTGAGTAAGTGAAGTCGAGCTGACGACGGTTCAGGCGCTCGCCCAGACGATCGAGTTTGATTTCGATCAGTTCGCGTAGCACCAGCCCACCGACCGGGTAGTAAGGCACCACACGCATCCGCGCCAACAGTGCCGGTTTGAAGTGCTTGCTCAGCACCGGGCGAATGGTTTCTTCGAGAATTTCAGCCGATGGCCGTGCGCCGTTTTCGCAGAGTTCGCTGATGTGGTCGCTGCCCAGGTTCGAGGTCATCAGAATCAGCGTGTTACGAAAATCGATCTCGCGCCCTTCGCCGTCGTTGGCTACGCCCTTGTCAAAGATTTGGTAAAACAGGTTGAGCACGTCCGGGTCGGCCTTCTCGACCTCATCGAGCAGCACGACGGAATACGGTTTCTGTCGTACGGCTTCGGTGAGCATGCCGCCCTCGCCATAACCGACGTAGCCTGGCGGCGCACCGATCAGGCGCGAAACGGTATGTTTCTCCTGGAATTCGGACATGTTGATGGTGGTGATGAAACGATCACCGCCGTACAACAAATCAGCGAGGGCCAATGCAGTTTCGGTCTTGCCGACGCCACTTGGGCCCACCAGCAGAAACACACCTACGGGTGCATCGGGCCTGTTCAGGCCGGCGGCGGTAGCGCGCATCGAGCGATCAAGCGTGTGAACGGCTTGTTCCTGACCACGAATACGGGTACGCAGGTCAGCAGCGAAGCTGGCAACCTTGGCATTGTGCTCACGGGCCAGTTGCGCCAGCGGTACGCCGGTCCAGGCGCTGATCACTTCAGCCACAAGGCGCGGGCAGACCTCGAAGCTCACCAGTCGGTCTTTGACTTGCAACTCGGTCAGCGCTTTGTGAGTCTCGTTGAGCGCGGCTCCCAGCGTTTCGACGCTTTGCGCTTCGTCTACCGGCAGGGTTTCGATTGCGGTGTCTTTGGCGGCTTCACGGGCCTCGGTCAGTTGTTGGCGCAGTTCCAGCAGATGCTCCGCCAAGGTTTTCTGTTCGGTCCAGAGGGTTTCCAGCGCGACCATTTCGGATTCAGCTTCTTCCAGGCGTTCTTCCAGCGTATCCAGCGCTTCGTGGTCGATCAGCAGACCGGCCTCGGCATCGCGGCGCAGGGCCTGACGTTGGCGGCCACCCTCTGCCAGCTCACCACGCAGCCGTTCCAGGCTTTCGGGAGCGGCGGCGAGGCTGATGCGCACACGGGCACAGGCGGTGTCCAGTACGTCGACCGCTTTATCTGGCAGTTGACGACCCGCCAGGTAGCGAGCGGACAACTGGGCAGCGGCGACTACCGCGTCATCACGCAAATAGATACCGTGGCTCTTCTCGTAAACCTGAGCCAGGCCACGGAGGATGGTCACCGCCTCGCTGACGGTTGGCTCGTGCAATTGCACCGGTTGGAATCGACGGGCCAGCGCCGGGTCTTTCTCGAAATATTTTTTATACTCAGCCCAGGTAGTCGCAGCGATGGTGCGTAGTTCTCCTCGGGCCAACGCTGGCTTAAGCAGGTTGGCGGCGTCAGAGCCACCGGCATTGCCGCCAGCACCGATCAGGGTATGGGCTTCGTCGATGAACAGGATGATTGGCCTCGGCGACGCTTTGACTTCATCAATCACGCCTTTGAGGCGACGTTCGAATTCACCTTTGACGCTGGCGCCGGCCTGCAACAGGCCCATGTCCAGAGACAGCAACTCGACGCCTTTCAACGCTTGCGGCACTTCACCAGCAGCAATACGCGAGGCCAGGCCTTCGACGATGGCCGTTTTACCGACGCCAGCTTCGCCAACAACAATCGGGTTGTTCTTGCGGCGCCGAGCAAGGATGTCAACCATCTGCCGGATCGCGCCGTCGCGGCACAACACCGGGTCGAGTTTGCCGTCGCGGGCCTGCTGGGTCAGGTTGTGGGTAAAGCGTTGCAGCAGGAATTCACTCGACACGTTCAATTTACCGATGGCCGATGGCTCCTTCTGGGATAAAGCGAACTCTTTCAGGCGGTCAATATTCAGTTTGGCCAGCAACATCTGGTAGCGACTGCCGGCGTAGCGCATCGGGTTACGTAGCAACGCGAGAATCAGTGCAGCCTGTTCGACCTGGGTCTGGCCCAGTTCAAGGTTGGCAACCAGCAAGGCGTCTTGCAGCCACTGCACCAGTTCCGGGGCGAACACCGGGTTGCGCGAAGCGCTGTGCTCGACCCGTGATTGCAGTGCTGCACTGAGTTCACCAGCGTCTACTTCAGCATCCAGCAGCGCACGGGCAAGCAAGCCTTGCGAACGTTCCAGCAAACCCAGTAGCAGGTCTTCGACAAGGATCTTGCTGCCGCCACGAGCCACACAGCGTTCGGCGGAGCTTTCCAGGTCACGACGGGTTTCGGCATCCAGCGCCTGGATGAGTTGTTGCAGGTCTACGTTAATCATTTGCCATCTGTCCTTAATGAATTTTGCTGCCCAGAGTCACCACGCCGTCTGCTTTTTCGCGGCCGAGCCAACTAGCCCATCCCAGGCGACAAGCGTTCTGCTCACCGATTCGCAGTTCGCGGATTTCTTCCTGGCGCAAGACCAGGCGAATGTCGTAATCGAGCGGGTCACGCAGGGTGAACCGCACCAGCGTACACAGCGGCTGGTAGCCGAAACCGATCGGCAGGAATTCATGGAAGCGTTGCCAGTCGAGTTCGCGAATGTGAATCCGGAATTTGCCGCTGCGATCGCGCACGGTCTCCCCCAGCACCACGTCGTCACCAAGCGTGGAGTTGGCTCGCCCCAGGCGATTACGCTGTTCGCCGAGGATTTCCACATGGCGTTCAATGCACTGTTCAATGGTCAGTTCTGCGTGTTTGAAGTAATAACGCAGCACGGCTTCGATCAGTGCCGCCGAATGCGCACGCAAACTGAGTAGGCCGAGGTACGGCAGCAGGCGTTTCCAGTTCAGTTCCCGGGCCTTGCGAATCTCTTCGCTGCCCAGGCCAATCAGGGCAAAAAGTTGTGCGGAGAACGGGTCGAGGGCACCACTCTGGAAGCTCGCGCGGTAGCGGTACTTGCGCCAGATCGGCAGCATCAGCCGTTGCAGGCGATGGTGGAACAGGTCAAGGAAGTTACGGGTCGGGTTGCCGTCTTCGCTATCGCCCAGTGCCTGCTCGCCATAAAACGCCGGCAGCGGCGACCCGGAGCCCACCAGGCCAATCAGGTTGAAGCGCAGGCGCGCGCGCATCTGCCCGTGCTCATGGAAAAACTCCACACGATCAACGTCACTGCCCGGGAAGCCCAGGCTCGGGTTTGCCTGGAATTCCAGTTGGTCGTACAAATCCTCCTGGCTGAGATGAGGGTGTGCTTCGCGTAGTCGGTCAACTACTAACAGCACGGCCTGAAACAGCGAGTACTCGCGTATACCTCGGGTCAGCGCGCTTAAAGAAGCGGCTGGAGGCCCATACGGGGTGTCCATTGGTACACCTCCCCCTGTGTGCTTTTTACCCGCAGTTCGTGAAACGAATTGAGACTGGCGTAAAGCGCGAAAAACTCGTTAAGAACAGAGGCGAACACGAACAGGTCGCCCTCGCCGATATACCCTTGCGGGTCGATGGTCAGCTCAGTGCGCAGCCCACGAACCGGCAACCCTCGGTGCAATCGATCGACGTGTTGATGTTTAATCGACTTGAGCCCACCGAGCAGGCGTTTGCTGACTTTTTCAGCGTGTTGGTCGTAGTAGCGCGGCAGGTCGTAGGTTTTGAGAATTACCTTCAACGCGTTGACGTCGGCCAGCGACAGATAATTAAGCGACATATTGCTAATCAGCTTCCAAAGGAAGTCATGATTCAGCGGTGGCGCGAAACTCGAAGTGGCGGGGGTAATGTTGCGGAAACTCAGGAACTCCGGCGTTTCTTCGCAGGCCAAGCTGATGTCGCCAAGCTTGAGCTTACGCGGCAGGTTTTGGTTGGTGCACATCAGCTCGACCGATAGGGTTTCCTGGGCTTCGGTGTGGCGAATACCGAAGCTCAGGTAAGTATCGAGGCCGTTGTGCAGAGAGGAAGAACGCTGGCGAATGCTGTAGTGAGGACGGCTAGTGGGTACGTCGAAACTGGGGTCGTGTTCAAAGGATTCGAACGGTACATACTCCTGATAACCGAGGCCACCAGGTTTCCAGCCAGTCACGGTTTCCACCGAGAACACACCGCAGTTTTCCAGGTCGTACTCGGCGGGTAGCAGCAGGTACTCGTCTTGCTTACCGTCAAGGCGGATCGGCAGTGCATCGTGCGTGAACAGATTAACGATGGGCGTACAGTAAAGCTTCACGTTGTCCAGGGTCGGACGCATGCGCAGGACTCCACTCTTGCGAATGTCGAAACGCAACTCCAGACCGCGTACCTGCTTGAGGATATCTGCCGGCAGAGCCTTGAGTAGGTCCAGGCCGTTGATATCGACAAACAGGAATTTGTCCTGCAAGGCGAAATACTCTTGTAGGTAGCGATAACCGCGGAAGGTGTTCAGCGGATAAGGGATCAACGCTTCTTCTTCAGCAAAACCCACCGGCTGCACGCGGTCGCCGGGCATTTTGAACGCCATTGGCGTGCCGTTGACGCCATTAATGTGGTTGCCGGCGTCGTCCAGCGGGATCAGCTCGATGCCTTCCAGGTTACGCAGCAAGCTCAGGTACAGCATCTGGCTGATGTAGCGCTCGCCGGCCAAGTGCAGTCGCAAGCGGCTCAACTCCAGTTCACCGAGGTGACCGTCGGCGCTCATTTCCAGACGCAGGCTCAACAGCGAGCCGCCGCCCTTCACCGAGTAGTTCAGCGCAGTTAGGTCCAACGGCAGGACTTCAGTCGGATAGCAGGTGCGAAAGCGGCAACGCACGTCATCAATCGGAACGCTTTCCACCGGGGTATCGCGTTCGACCATCAATGCCGGACCAGAGCGTTTCAACGGATCGAACTGCAAAATACTGAACGATGGCAGCGGCCGCATGTAGTTGGGCCACAGCAGTTGCATCAGCGAATGGCTGAGCTCGGGTAACTCGTCATCGAGCTTCTGGCGCAGACGCCCGGTCAGGAACGCAAAACCCTCCAGCAAACGTTCCACGTCCGGATCCCGCCCTGCCTGGCCGAGGAAAGGCGCCAACGCCGGGCTACGCTCGGAGAAACGACGACCTAACTGACGAAGTGCAGTGAGCTCGCTTTGGTAGTAGTGGTTAAAGGACACGGGGTACCTGCCTGGTATTCGAGTTCATGAACAAACCGTCGAGGTAGCCGTGCGCATCAACAGTGTCCATGATTATTCGCGTCCTGCCTGTTTGGACGTCGGTGCCTACGAGCCTCATTAGCTGACCTTGACTTGACCGCTGCCATCCAGGCACGCGGCGAAACTGACCTGACGCTTGAAACCATCAACTTCCAGCAGGCCTTCAATGTTGAAGGACAGGCGAAGCTGATCGTGATCACGCGGCAGGGAGATGACACGCACATTGCTCAGGCGTGGCTCGTAGGCTTCGATGAAATTTTCGATGGCCAGACGGGCCTGACTCAGGGAGTCGTGCAGGCTCAGACGCATGTCATTGAGATCGGGTAGCCCGTAATCGGACAGCGTTTGCACGCTGCCCGCACGGGTGCTGAGCATCTTGGCCAGATGGGCAGCCACGGACGCCATGGCGGAAACCTCGCGGCTCCAGCCGACGCGTTTGTCCGTGTCGCCACCCAGGCGTTCGAAAAGGCTGCCGTATCCCGTCATGAGTCGCTCCGCTTACTCTTTGTCCAGCTTGCCAACCAGCGACAAGGTGAAATCGGCGCCCATGTACTTGAAATGCGGACGCACATTCAGGCTAACGCGGTACCAGCCGGGCTCGCCTTCAACATCACTGACGATGATCTGGGCAGCACGCAGGGGACGGCGGCCACGGACTTCGGCACTTGGGTTTTCCTGGTCGGCAACGTACTGGCGGATCCACTTGTTGAGTTCAAGCTCCAGGTCGGTGCGCTCCTTCCACGAACCGAGTTGCTCGCGCTGCAGCACTTTCAAATAGTGAGCCAGGCGGTTGACGATCATCATGTACGGCAGTTGGGTGCCGAGCTTGTAGTTCAGCTCTGCTGCCTTGCCTTCTGCACTGATGCCGAAGAACTTCGGCTTCTGCACCGAGCTCGCAGAGAAAAACGCGGCGTTATCGGAGCCTTTTCGCATGGTTAGGGAAATGAAGCCTTCCTCGGCCAATTCGTATTCCCTACGGTCGCTAACCAGAACCTCGGTAGGAATCTTGGTTTCGATTTCGCCCATGCTTTCGAAATGGTGCAACGGCAGGTCTTCAACCGCGCCACCGCTCTGCGGACCGATGATGTTCGGGCACCAGCGGAACTTGGCGAAACTGTCGGTCAGCTTGGTACCGAATGCGTAGGCGGTGTTGCCCCACAGGTAGTGCTCGTGGCTATTGGCGACGGTTTCTTTGTAGACGAACGATTTGACCGGATTTTCTTCCGGATCGTATGGATTACGTAGGAGGAACCGTGGCACGGTCAGGCCGATGTAACGCGAATCTTCGGACTGGCGGAAGCTCTGCCACTTGGCGAATTGCGGGCCTTCGAAGTGATCTTTTAGATCCTTCAGGTCCGGCAGACCGGTGAAGCTTTCCAGGCCGAAGAACTTCGGGCCAGCCGCAGCAATGAACGGTGCGTGAGACATACAGGCAACGCTGGACACGTACTGCATCAGCTTCACATCCGGCGAGCTTGGTGACAGAAAGTAGTTGGCGATGATCGCGCCCACAGGCTGACCACCAAACTGACCGTATTCAGCGGTGTAAATGTGCTTGTACAAGCCAGCCTGCATCACTTCCGGCGAGTCTTCGAAGTCATCCAGCAAGTCTTCTTTGGAGACGTTGAGGATTTCGATTTTGATGTTTTCACGGAAGTTAGTACGATCGACCAGCAACTGCAGGCCACGCCACGAGGACTCCAGGGACTGGAAGTCCGGGTGGTGGAGGATTTCATCCATCTGACGACTGAGCTTGGCATCGATCTCGGCGATCATGCGATCAACCATGGCTTTCTTGACCGGCTCACCGTTGTTTTGCGGCTTGAGCAGTTCTTCGATGAAGGCCGATACACCACGTTTGGCAATGTCGTAGGCTTCGTCGTCCGGCGTCAGACGGGTTTCGGCAATGATGCTGTCGAGAATGCTGTATTCGCCGTTTTCCGTGCTCTTTCGCTGTGCTGCGCTAGTGCTCATTGTGTTGGCTTCCTTGGCTGATAGAGACTCAGGCGTCATGGGCTGCGGCATTCAAGCCCAGCTCACCCAGTACGCGACCGCGGGATTGGTCGTCGGCGAGAACGCCTTCGATAGCTTTGCGGAACGCAGGCGCATTACCCAGCGGGCCTTTGAGGGCCACCAGCGCGTCGCGCAACTCCATCAGTTTTTTCAGCTCAGGCACTTGCTCGACCAGCGAGGCCGGGTTGAAGTCCTTCATCGAGCTGACGCGCACTTTCACTGACAGCTCTTCAGTGTCGCCTTCTTCCTGAAGACGGTTCGGTACGCTCAGTGTCAGCTCCAACTCTTGCTTGGCCAGCACTTCGTCGAAGGTCATTTTGTCGATGCTGATCGGCTTGCGATCTTCGACTTTGCGTTCGTCCTTGCGATGGATGTAGTCACCGATTGCCAGCAGCTTCAGCGGCAATTCAATCTCTTCCTGAGCACCGCCAGTGGAAGGTTTGAAGGTGACGTTGATGCGTTCTTTGGGGGCTACCGAGCCTTCTTTGGCCATGGCTTTTCTCCTTGCGGTTGTGGCCCTGAGGCCTATTCGAGTACCACTTCGAGATCGAGGTGGCACAACCTGCGATAAATCTCTTCTTTACGCTCTCGCACAGCATGGTTCTGCGGTAATAACTCGCAGCAGCTATGCAGTAAATGCAGCACTTCGAGCACAAGATCAGGCTCCCAGGCTTGCAGGCCTGAGTCGTATAATGTTTGGTCGAGGGTTTCGAGCTGGGTCTTGGCCAGCTCGTACTTCTTGGCTGCAAAGCACAGCCGGGCCAGAGCAAGTTGCCAAAAAAATCTAACTCGCCCGCCGTGAGCATTTTGCAGGCCCTGCTTGAGTATCTGTACGGCAGCCTTCAAGCCGTCTTTGCGCAAGATCGGCAGGACTTCCTCCAGGGCCAACTCCCAAGCCAATTGGGTGTCGGTTGCTTCAACCTTGCGTGGTGCACTGGAGGTTTGCAGATGCGGCGTGACGTTGGCACTGATCCAGGCGCGAGTGGCCGGATCTGCGAAAGGGGTGCCGTTGTAGAAGCGCAGTTCGATGATGCCGGGCAGGCGCTGAATAAATAGCGCGAAGTGAATCTCCACTTCGCGCATCGCCACCTCAGCGTTCAGCCCTTGCAAGCATTCCCAGACCATTCGCTGACCATCGAACCAGAATGGCGACTTCGCCAAACTCGCCTCCAGCTCCACTATCAGGTCTGCGTATTTGGCTTGATCATAGCGATCCTGATAGGTCTTCAGTTTGTCTACCGGCAAACCGCGTAACGCGGTGATCTGCTCGGTGTTGCGCTCAGGAACCGTGTCGATGGGCAGCCACAACAGCGTGCGATTGAGGCGCAGCGCGCGCAGGTCGGTGGCTTTCTGCTTGAGCCACCAGGTGCACAATTGACGGGCGTTTTCCTGCTGGGCACGCAGGGCCTTGTGAGCCTCTTTCTCGTTGTCGATCGGCGCGCCAAGGGCGAACAGCTGCGTAGCAACCTGCTTAACCTGCGCAACCGCAGTACCCACCACGCCAGGCTCCGGCTGGTTATCAGCGGCACGCTGGACCATGTTTTTCAAGCGGCGGGAAATCGGCAGTAGCAGTGGCGCGTCATCGCCCAAATGTTCGGTGCAGGCCGTATCGAGGCCTTCAAGGTGTTCGACCATGCGGCGAAACAGCGGCAGTTGCTCTTTGAGCGCGATATTTTCGTTCAGCACCTGCTCAAGACGCGGCACCAACCAACTGAGGGCAGCTGCGCGGGTGCGAGCCTTGCTCGGGTGAATCTCAGCCCAATGGTTCTCACACAGATGGTGCAGAAGTCCGAGGCCAGCCAATAGCCCCTGGAAAGATTCGCGCTGGTACAGACTCCAAGTGAGCCAAGCCCCGACTCGTAAATCCTTGGACAGGCTGCGCAGGAGGGCTTCGCTGTTTTCGCAGATTTTCAGCCAATCGATCTGACCGCTTTCGTGCATGGACGAGGCTTTACTCAGCTCGGTTTCCAGTGCCTCATATTCGCTCGAAAAGCGAACGTCCTCGCCCGCGAAACTCTCTTTAGAAACAGCGGCTTTCGCGAGTTCAAGATAATGAGCAGAAAGTTTGCTGGAGTAGGACATCCACGGCCTTTAATTAAGTTCCACACCACACTCGATTGGAGTGGTAACGGTGCTGGACAGCCAATGAGGCTTTAGATTCGGCACTACGCGCGCGATTTATGTGCGCACAGCGCAATCATCGAAAACGCATACGTCAACGAGTTTATTTATAAAATCCGAGCCGTCGCGTTGATGCTCTAGCACTCACCAGCCGGATCTAATAAAATGAAATATAGATACATTCTGTAACGCTCCTCTTATGTTTATGGCGACTCGAGAGTCTCTCGAAAACAAACGCGCCCCCCCTTTTCTTCGGATACCCTACACCCATCGCGATGGGCAAATATGTAGGACGTTTCTGAGAATGCACCAAAATTCCTAAAAAAAATCTAATGCGTTATGGATGCGTCTTTCGCGGCATCGTATCGCCACCATGCGCCAAGAGTTGCGCACTAAATTGTGGATAACCCTGTGAACAAATCGCTGCATGACGCGCACTTAAGCACTCACAGGCAAGTGCGCAAGAAGTTGCGCAGCAGTGCGCAACTTCTTGCGCACTTTTATTGATAATGCCTATGTTAAACGCTGGCCAACTCTACAGATTTAGACTTATACCGTTGATAAATAAGTAATTTAACCTAATTGGCATAGATCTTGATCGGTGTTTTGGAACCTGCAGCATAAACATGCCTGCGGGCCCCTATATTATTTTCAGCAAGGAGAGCATTCATGGCT
>NZ_JACYVB010000007.1:0-345940 GCF_014842095.1 Pseudomonas sp. CFBP 13719
CCTACAGGTACCCCGCAATCCCCCGTAGGAGCGGTCCGTGGCCGCGAAGGTAAAACCGCGGTTCANGGTTACAAGGGCAGGGCCAACCGCAGGCGCTGCCACATCGTCAGGGGCGGATGCGGGCGCAGCGGCGGTTGCATGGCCTGCACGATACGCTCACCAATCCGGTCGAAACCGTACTCCCCCAGCACCAGCCTCTGCCCCGCCACTGCAATGCGCTCGGCCAGTGCCGGCTCGCGGCGCAGCTGCGCCAGCTTGGCCTGCAAGCTCGCCACGCTGTCGTAAAGCACCACCGTGTGCATGTCCACGAACCCCAGCGCGCGATTTTCCGCCTCGCCCTGATCGTAAGTGAACAGCACACACCCACACGCCATGGCTTCGAAGTTCTTGATCATGTACTCGCCCATGCCCACATCGGCACTGACGAAAAAGCGGATGCGGTTCAGCGTATCGCCATATTCCTGGCCGCTGTTGGTCCGCGTCACCAGCAACGGCTCCACCTGGCCGATCGCATCGAGCATCTGCTTGCGGCCACTGTAGGCCACGCTCTTGGTACTGCCCACAAAGGCCAGCTCGATGTCGCGCTCGCGGGTCTGCGGGGTCAGCAGGGCCTGGTCATAGCCCTTGGGCACGAAATACGCATCGAAGCCCTCGGCGCGCAACCGTTCGCTGACCATGAACCCCGAACTGATCACCCTCACCCATGGCAACTGCTGGTAGTGCGCACTGAACTTGCCGGTGTACTTGCACGCAATGTAATTCTGGTAGGCGTCATGCTCCAGAATCACCAGGTTGGGCACCGAACGAATGAACGCCACCTGGCGAATCTCCTGCTTGAAACGCAGGAAGAACAAAATACGGTCGTACCGGGCAACGTCCACTTCGCGCTTGAAATACCCTTTCAGATCGCGCTGCTGCGCGCTGTCCAGCCAGCGCAGATCGCACTCGCAATGCGCGGCAATGCCTTCATAAAGACGATCGAGAATGGCGCGCTGCTCTTTCTGCACCAGGAACAGAACTTTCATCATTGTGCTAACGGCACCTTATAAGTCTTTGCGCCAGAACAGTTCATGGCGGCGCACCGCCTTGCGGAAGAATTCGTTTTCGCCCGTCGCCGGCCAACGTCGGCCAGCCAGCAACCATTGCAGCCAACGCCGCATGCGACGCTTGAACGGCGCCGGCGGTTGCAGATCGTGCATCATGCCCAGCGCCATGGCTTTATCCATCTGCAGCGCCGCACTGACCGGCAGGCTGCACGGCACCAGCCGTTCACGGGCATCGAAAAACGGCGGCAAGGCCACGCCCTCCCCCGCACTGCCCATGGGCCAACGGTCGTTGTCATGCAAATGATTGGCATAGCCCAGCAAATAGCGTGGCTGATGCGCCAGCCCTTGCAGCGCCTGCAGCACGGCTGCCTGGGCGCAGATGTGGTCCGGGTGCGGGTCGATGCTGGCGTGGGGCATCACCAGCACATCCGGCTGCGCCCGTTGCAGCAGCTCACGCAGGTCGGCCAGCAGATTGTTCCAGGTCGGCGCGCCATCGGCATCGGCCGGCAAGGCAAACGGGTTGAGCTGGCGAAACGGCCGGATATCAGTCATGTCCGCCTCGCGCGAGCCACACGGCTGCTCTGGTGCGGCCTGCATCGCTGGCAGTTGCAGGCAGAAATACCCCAACTGCACGCACTGCTCGGCCGGCACCCCGGCCCAGCGCGGCACGGCCAGGCTGTCCCAGGCCCGCAGACGCCCCTTCAAGCGCGCGGCGTCGGCCGGCGCCAGGCCCATCGCCTGATAATGCTCGGCTTCGATCTCGCCTGCCGTCAGGGTCACGATCCAACTGCTCGCCGCGCGGCTGTACAAACCATACGCCGCCAACTCGGCATCGTCGGCATGGGGCGCGATGACCATGACCGTATGCTGGGTGAAATCCGCATGCTGAAAGCGCCACACCCGCGGCTCGCCGACGATGCGGCAGAACCGCCCACGCAAGCGCAAACGCCCCTGATTGAGTTCATCGGCAAAGCCGCTCAGATTCAGGTAGCGCAGGCCATCGACACCGCGCTCGAACGTCTGCCGGTCGCTCAGCTCACCCCCGAGCATCTGCACGTACGGATCGAACAGACGTCCCAGCCAGGACGCCTTCACATCCAGCGCCAGGATCAAGGTATCCGCCGCCTCGACGCGCTCTGCAACCTGCAGCACCTCGCCGTTCAGGCTGACTTTGGCCAGCTCCGCTTCGCTGTCGAAGCTGTAGGCGTAATCATCGCCCGGCGAATAGAACAAATGGTCGGCAAACCATGCCTCATGGGCCACCCAGGCCAGCAACAACAGCGGCAGCGGCAACCACCAGGCGACCAACACACCGGCCAGCAGCATTACCACCAGCCCGGCCAGCAACACGCGGCGCTTGTTGCGTCGGTGCCGCGCAAGCAACGCCTGCTTGCGGCTCATGCCTGGAACACCGGGACAGGGTTGCACCAGCGGTCCTTGTACTCGCGGTCGGCGCGGCCGAACGAGAAGCGCAGTGGCTTGTTCAACGCGCGGGCCTGCTCCCAGGCGCTCTGGGTATTGAGGAAACTGAGCACGCTGCCGGGGCTGAACGCGCGGTTCTCCGGATCCACGCCGCCATTGATGTATTCCACGCTGACCCAGTCCGGGGCCTCGACGCGGTACACCAGTTGAATGGCAACGGGTGCATCGCCCAGCAGCAGCACCGAGCCGATCATCAGCTCGCGCAGCAGCTCGATGACCTCGGCCATGCGCTCGGCGCCGGTCGCGGCAAAGCCCCAGCGGCGCTGGAACAGATCGCAATAGATCGCTGCCAGCTCGGCGCTGGTGAATTCACTGACGGGCTTGGCCACACCACCGGCTTCTTCCAGCAGACGCAGTTCGCGGCGCTGGTTGTAGCGAAACTTCTTCGACAGGTCTTCGGGCGTGCGGGCCATGGCCAGGCTCTCGGCCTGCGCCTTCAAGCCGCTGAAACGCCCCTGATTCAGCTCGGACAGGTAACGCCCGTGATGGCGCAGCGGCACCTGGGCATCGGCAGCCGCCGGCAGGATCAACTCGGCGTTGCCCAGATCGTACAGGCCCTTCTTGCCGGCCTGCTTGAGCACGTCCTTGGACAACGCCAGGTAACGCCCCCAGGTAGGTATCGCCGCGACCAGCTCCCCCGCCTGCTCCCATCCCAGATAGCGCACCGGAATGCCGGCCAGCGCAGCCAACCGCTCGACCACCAGCGGGTGCGTCGCCACACTGCCGCCGAACTGCGTCCAGGCCTGGGCATAGGCGGCGGCATCTAGCGTTTGCCAGCCCCGTTCGCGCACGCTCTGCAATCGGTTGAGCATCATGTGGCCGCCGTCAGTGCAGTGACCATCGGCAGTTGCCAGAAGGCCTTGCGCACCGCGCGGTCGCAGAAACGCGCCTCGAGGCGTTCGGCCATGTGCGCTTCGCACTGTGCACGCTGGTAGCGATCCATCCCGGCCATGTGCTCCAGGCCCTGTGCCAGGCGCTCGGCGTCGCCCAGTGGAAACAGGATACCAACACCCTCGACGATCTCCGGTGCGCCACCGCAGGCCGTGGCCAGCAGCGGCACGTTGGCCGCCATGGCCTCGAGCAGGACCATGCCGAACGGCTCGTGGTCGGAGCTCAGGGCGAACACGTCGAACGCCTTGAAATACAGCCGCGCCTGCGGCACCTGGCCCAGAAAGCGCACCCGCTCGGCAATGCCCAGCTCCACGGCCAGATCCTTGAGACTCTGCTCCAGGCGCCCGGAGCCGATGATCACCAGCAGCGCTTCCTGAGGCAGTTTTGCCCACGCCAGGGCGAAGCCGCGCAGCAAGGTGGCCTGGTCTTTATCCGGGTGCAGGCGGCCGACGTTGCCGACGATCCAGGCATTGGGCGCCAGGCCCAGCGCCAGGCGCGCTTCGGCCGCAGGCAGCAATTGTTGCTGCAAGGTAAAGGTGTTCAAACGGTTGTACAGCGTGGCGATGCGCTCGGACGCCCAGCCGGGCAGGCAGCGGCGCATGTCGTCGCGTACCGCATCGGACACGCCCAGCAGGCTCAAGCGCTTGCGGAACAACTGCGCAAACACCCGGCGCGAACGACGCTGATAGTCGCCGAACGCATGGTGCACGCCGATCACCGGCAGCGAAGTGCCAAGCAGGGCAACATAGATAGGCTTGAACCGGTGCGCGATGCAGAAGGCGAACTTGCGCGCAGCGGTGATCTTGCGCAGCTCGCGAATGGCACCCAGCTTCAAGCCACGGATATCCTTGGAACTGAATTCCATGAACAGCACTTCGTCGCTCTCGCAGCCAGCGGCCACCTGAGCATCGGCCGCACCGGTCAGGAACACCGTGGTCACCCGATAGCCACGGCCCACGAACAGGCTGGCGTACTGACGGGCACAGTCGAGGAACGGCCCGTCATAGCCGTGGCAGAACTGCAGCACATGACGCTCAGTCGAGCGCGTCATAGGCTTGAGCACCCTCTTTGACCACCAGAATGTCTTCCATGACCAGGTACTCGAGGTCCGAGCCGTAGAACATGTTCAACGCATCGGTGGGCGAGCAGATCATCGGCTCGCCACGACGGTTGAGCGAGGTGTTCAACGACACGCCGTTGCCAGTCAGCTCTTCCAGCGCCTTCATCATGTCGTAGTAGCGCGGGTTGTACTCGCGCTTGAGCACCTGGGCGCGCGAGGTGCCGTCTTCGTGGACCACTTCCGGCACGCGGGTTTTCCACTCCTCGGCCACCTCGAAAGTGAACGTCATGAACGGCGCCGGGTGGTCGATCTTGATCATCTGCGGCGCGACAGTGTCGAGCATCGACGGGCAGAAAGGCCTCCAGCGCTCGCGGAACTTGATCTGGTGGTTGATGCGGTCGGCCACGCCCGGCACGCTCGGGCAGCCGATGATCGACCGGCCGCCCAAGGCGCGCGGGCCGAATTCCATGCGCCCCTGGAACCAGGCCACCGGGTTGCCGTCGACCATGATCTGCGCGATCTGCTTGGGCATGTTGCCCAGCATGCGCCCCTTGGGCTTGTTCGGATGACGCGCGCAGGCGGCGATCACGTCTTCGTTGGTGTAGGACGGGCCCAGGTACACGTGTTCCATTTTCTCCACGGGCACGCCGCGGGCATGGGACACGTAGGCCGCCGCGCCCACCGCCGTACCGGCGTCGCCGGAAGCAGGCTGCACGAACAGCTCCTTCACGTCCGGGCGGGCGATGATCTTCTGGTTCAGCTTGACGTTCAGCGCACAGCCGCCGGCAAAGGCCAGCTTGCCGGTCTGCTTGAGCACGTCGCCCAGGTAGTGGTCGATCATCTGCAGGGCAAGTTTTTCGAACAACGCCTGCATGCTGGCCGCGTAGTGGATGTACGGCTCGTCGGCGATGTCGCCTTCGCGTTTCGGGCCCAGCCACTCGATCAGCTTGGGCGAGAAATAGAAGCCCTTGCCCTTCTCTTTATAGCGGCGCAGGCCGATGACGTTGGCGTAGTCGGTGTTGATCACCAACTCACCGTTCTCGAACGAGGCCAGGCGCGAGAAATCGTATTTGCTGGCGTCGCCATAGGGCGCCATGCCCATGACCTTGAACTCGCCGTCGAGCATTTCGAAACCGAGGAATTCGGTGATCGCGCCGTACAGGCCGCCCAGCGAATCCGGGTCGAAAAACTCCTTGATCTTGTGGATCTTGCCGTTCTCGCCGTAGCCGAAAAAGGTGGTTGCGTACTCACCCTTGCCGTCGATACCGAGGATCGCGGTTTTTTCCTGGAAGCCCGAGCAGTGGTAGGCACTGGAGGCATGCGCCAGGTGGTGCTCGACCGGTTCGATCTTGATCTTCTTCGCGTCGAAGCCCAGTTGCTCGAGGCAGAAGACGATCTTGTTGCGGTAGCGCTTGTAGCGGCGGTTGCCCATCAGCAGCGCATCGAGGGCGCGGTCCGGGGCATACCAGTAGCGCTTGGCGTAGTGCCAACGGGCCTTGCCGAACAGACTGATGGGCGCGAACGGAATCGCCACCACATCGACGTCCGACGGCTTGATGCCGGCTTGTTCCAGGCAGAACTTGGCCGATTCGTAGGGCATGCGGTTCTTTGCATGTTTGTCGCGCACGAAGCGCTCTTCTTCGGCGGCGGCAATCAGCTTGCCGTCGATGTACAGCGCCGCGGAAGGGTCATGGCTAAGGGCGCCGGACAGGCCAAGAATCGTCAATGCCAAGGGTCTAGCCTCTTTGAGCGGAATGGGTGCGCGCGCGGTGATCGGGCACGGCGGGCGGCGAAAGGCGGGGATTATAGCGTAATAAGGCATGGCTCAACACCGGGACAAAGGTGGGTGGATGACGGGGCCATGCGGTGAATGGCCCCCTCAACCCAGCCTCAACATGCAGCACACACCCCTGTGGGAGCGGGGCGGGCAGCCAAGCCCTCCCATGTGGGAGCGGGTCTCTGCCCGCGAAGAGGCCCCAACTGTCGCTGCACATCTCAGATCCTGCGCTGAATGTACTGTGGGAGCGAGGCTCTGCCCGCGAAGAGGCCCGAACTATCGTTGCACAATTCAGATCCAGCGCTGAATGTACTGACGCCTTCGCGGCTTCACGCCGCTCCTACAGGGGTGCTGTGTACGGCTGGGGTGACAGCAGCGCCTGCACCACCGCCTGCGCGCTTTCGATGCAATGCAACGTCACGCCCAACAACCTCCGATCCGGCGCATCGCACAATTCATTCGCCGACAACTGAGCGCATTCCAGCAACACGCCGAGTTGCGCCAAGGCATCCTCCAGCGCGATGCCCGCGTTCACACTGAACAGCGCCGGCCTGTCTGCGGCGCTGAGGCCTACAGGTACGGCTTGAGTCTGGGTAATTTCAACCATGGTCAAAGTCCTTTTGATCGCTTTCGAGCACAGGCGGCCGAACCGCCTGCGCGGTAGGGGTTTCAGCCTCGGCGCCAGAACGGCCACCAGTGTCGCGGTGGTGGTGTGGGCATCTGGGCATTGCGACCAGCAGCCGCCATCTTGGCACGCTGCTGGGCAAATCGAGCGACCAGGGTATCGCCGTCGACGCGTTCGAAGACGCCGGGGTAATGGAACAGGGGGTGATCGGGTGACAGAGGGACGATGGGCGGATCGGGGGTCGGCTTGACCATGGTGGAGCTCCCTTGATTAGTGGAGTCGCCACGTTCGTGACCAAACGAATGGGTGGCGGCTGTAACGCAGGTTGGTCAACCGGGAATCAAGGAACCCGGCAGGGCCAAAGCCCTCCCGCGCACAGCCGCCATGAAGCATTGCAGCAGGCATGAAAAAACGCCGACATTGCTCATGGGGCGCTTGTGCGCCTTGATATTCTCGGGTGACCAAACCCGGCCGCTGATTTGGCAGCGGCTGAAAAAGACTACCTAATCGCTTCCCTGAAGACAACATCCAGTGGGGTAGGCAGTATGCCTCCTTGGGCGGCAAAGCATGGCGTGTCCAGCCTCTACGGTGAAAGCGTTCCCCTCGCTATCAAAGGGCACGTAAACGCGATCTGCTCGGACCAGTTGCTTAGCATGCGTATTTAATACTGTGTAAAAAGAGGTGCGCAAGCCAGCAGCCGCGAAGCGGCTCACACTATTGTGCGATGAGTACCACTTCTACAGCCGCTGGATAAATTTATGGTTGCCACTTCAGAATAAATTAACTCCTCCAAACAAAATTAAAATTATCCATCCCTAATGAGTTACCCGCGGTTACTACCACGAGTAATCGAGTACACGGACGGTCATTAGAGAATGCTTGTACTATTGAACCCCAACCCCCTACACGTTCGCTTCTGAGCCATCCTCCGTCGGCCGCATAGTATTCAACACTTGCATCATAATTATTTTTCGCGGTATTGTATGCAATATTCGTTGCTCCGGCATGAAGTTCTATTGTACATACTCCAGCCTCCTTTGAAACCCCTAAGAACGTGCCCCGCATAGCCTGCCACACTGGCTGGTCTTCTCTATACCTACCCGTGGAGCAGTAATATACAGTCATTGTTGGCGTTCTATACCCTTCTGATCCAATGGTAATATTTGGTGGAACGCTCTCAAACCCTTCGAAAGTCGGGAAAGTCGCAACTGCCGCCCGAGTAAACCTACGCACATTTGAAACCGGCTCCGAACCGTACAAGGCTTTGGCCGTCAGCGAATGCGACCCTGTCGCCAGCCCCGCTACGCTCGTCGTCCAGGTTCCATTGGCTTTAACAGTTAAGAGCGCGACCGAAACATTTTTGTCGAGCAACTCTAGTGGCTTGCCGGCGGCTGCCGTACCTTTGACAGTCACACTGCTGTCATGCGTGGTACCTCCCTGGCTCACTTCGCCTTTCGAGTCCTTCACACTGGTAATCACTGGCCTCACATCGGCCAACCTGTCGAACGTGCGGGTCGTCGAAACCAGTTCACTTCCATACAGTGCCTTGGCCGTCAGCGAGTGAGACCCGGTGCTGAGTCCCGTCAGGCTGAACGTCCACGTCCCGCTGGCGTTCACCGTCGCATTGCCCTTGGAAGCAGCACCGTCGAAAATTTCCACCGTTTGGTTAGCAGATGCCGTACCCGACAGCGTCACGCTGGTGTCGGACGTGGTACCGCCGTTACTGACCTCGCCTTTGCTATCCCGCACGCTAACTATCACCGGCCTGACATCCGCTACCGCCTTGACCGTATAAACCTTCGCCCCGAACGTCACTGCGTTCGCCTCCGTCAACCCCCCGTCCATCCCTACCTTGAACGTAACGGTCAGGGCACTGCCATCCTTGAGTCCTTTCAGTTCGTCGGCCGACACGGGTACCGTTTTGCTCCCTGAATTCACCCACGTGGCATCTGCAGTTGTGGGTGCAGCCATGAGTTGCCTGGTATAGGCACTGCCGTCCTGTTTCGTGCCCGTCAGGGTCAACCACACGGATTGTCCCGCCGCGATCAGCGGCCAGCGCCCGACTCGAACATTTGCATTTGCGCTCAATGCAGTGACATCCAACTCCGGCCCAGCCCCGCCATTGGCCGCTTCCACGATGAACAGCTCGCTGAGCGCCGATGCCGGCAACGTTCCGATCTGGAAGTACGTAGGCGTCGATGAGCCCACCGTCTCGCCGTTGCGGGAGATGACATAGACCACCAGCACGGTTTTTCCCAGGCTTTTTGCCAGCACGTCCTCCGGTATCGCCACGCGTGCTACACCGGCGGTTTCATCATCCAGCCACGGTATGGTCAGGTCGGTTTGATCGGGCAGACGCCACACCAGGACCACGATATCGTGCTGTTGGATCCGGCTGTCGGTGATGACCAGGGTAGCGGTGTTGCTGTCGTACGAAGTACCCGGTTTCACCGGCTGCCAGGTACTGACCTCGCTGTTGGTCGCATCCACCAGCTTGGGCAGCGGCCAGGGCTGTTCCGCCGCCGCCCCCACATGCAGTTGCAGCACCTGCGAACTGCCCACCGGTTGCCCGTTGCGTCGAGCTTCGTAGCTGACGTCCACATAACCATTGGTGTTGCCATCGATGTAAGGGGTCTTGCCGATACTGATTTCCAGGTTGCCCGTGCCCGGGAAGACCTGGTCGGCCAGTATGATGCTGGCAGCGGACCGGCCTAGCCATTTCACGGTCAGCAAATCACCGGGTGCGAGGCTGGAGTTGCGCTCCACCACCACCTTGATGCTCGGACCGACCACATCAGGGTCGATCTCGCCGCCTGCAAAAAACGGCTCGGTGGTGGGTTTGGGCAGGTTGCTCGCAACGCCCACCACGGTCAGCTCCAGGGCCGGTGAGGTATAGGTCGTGCCCTCGGCGGTAATCCGGTAATACACCTTGAGCGATGTATTGGTGCCCAGGCCGTCGGCATACACCCGGTCGATCATGAAGCGCAGATCCTGCGGGGTGTCGTTGGTCAAGTCTTGCTGTTGCAGTGCGTACAAGGGGCCCCCACTGGCCGTGCGACCTTCCCAGTACAGGGTCACCGTCTGCCCGCTGGCCATGAAACCGTAGGCTGGCACGGTCACTTCCTGGTGGGTGCCGATGAGCAGTGCCGGGTTGTAGGTGTCGCCGCTCACCCTGCTGAGCAGGGGTTTTTCCAGGGTGACCGGCTGACCGATCACCGCCACGCTGATACGTCGCGAAGGAGTGCTCACGCCATTGAGGGTGGCGGTGTAATACACCGTGGCCGTGCTGCCTACCAAGGCGGTAGCCTTGTCGTTGGGTACGTAGAGCGTGATACGGGTGCCCGTCTTCACGATCTCGAAGTCCAGGTTGAAGGTCACCCGTGGCCCCAGCACCGGGATACCGGTCCAGGTCAGCACGCCTCTGGTGCCGACGGGCAGGTTGCCGTTCACAGGAATCTGAACGGCCACTTTGGCGCCGTCCAGTGGGTCCATGTCCAGTTCGTCGTCGTCGGAGGCCTGAGGCAAGGCCGGGGCATGCAAGGCTCCTGGAGGCTCGACGTCAGCAAGCGCTTCGAGGCTGTAGAGCGACCAGTTCTGCACGTCGTCATGGATGCCGTAGCGCACCATCAAGCCCTGGCCAGGGGCGCTGTCAATGACGTCGGCGGGTACGGTAATGGTCAGGGGCAGGCTGGCGTTGTTCGCCTCTTCAGCGGTGACGATTTTTTCAACCTCCCGATTTGACCAGTACAGCACGATCACGTCGTTCTCGGCGATGTTCACATAACGTGGAATGGTCACCGTCAGCGGACGGCCTGGCGGCACCACGTCGGGAATGCCGGTGGGCGGGGTCAGGCGTTCGTTGACATAGGGCGTGGACGGATCCGGATCGGGATTGCCTGGTACGGTCTGCTTGACCAGGAAGGGGCCGACGTCTTCGGACACACTGAACGAGGTGGAAAGCGGCACCCGGTGGTGATAGTGCAACGTGACCAGGCCCTCCTGGGGAAACACGGAGGGCAGCAGGTAGAAGGTGACGATACCGCTTTGCAGATGCTCAGGGCGCAGGGTCTCGACGGCCACGGCGGTGTCGCCCAGGTACAAGGTGAGGTCGTCGTTTTCCAGCATGTCGCGGCCGAGCACCACTTGCACGGCCACCGGCACGGTGGGGTCGTGCAGATCGCTCTTGTTCAGGCCGTTGTGTACCAGCAGCGCAGGCACCTGCGGGGCCGGCAAGGTCGGGGTGCCGGGATGATGCGTGGTAGCGCCGAAGGCACCGAAGGCAGGCGCCTGGCTTTGCTGGATTTGCAGTTGCAGCAGACGCAGGGTGTTGTTGAGGGTGGTCATGGCAGAACTCCTGGTGATAGTCAGGCGGGGATAGCTGCTATGACGGTAGAAGTAGTTTCGATAATTAACCGGTCGAAAATATAGGCGTTTAATATGGACGCAACAGGTGTAATATTCAGTACCAACCAAAGATGAATATTATTGTTCAGCAGAGAGCACTATATTAAAGTTATTACAACTGTGACGTTATTCAGACGTGCCAAACGTCAACGTTCGACAGCCTGACACAATCAACGTCTTGAGATCGATGCCTATTGGCCTCAGGGATAGTGGGAACCTGAAGGGCAGGCAACATGGGATGGCCGGGGTGCCACTGAATGGCGAAGTTGACGGTGCTAATGGAGGGTGGCTAAGCGAGGGAAAGTGATGATTGCAGTTTACTGAGAACAACATCCAGATTCGTCACTGCGCAGTGTTCGGATCGCGAGATGTTCAGGCAACGCTATTGAGACGAGTCCATTGGGCTACGGTCACTCAAAGATCAAGGGCAGGAAAAGGCGTGCCCTCCACCCCGAGCTGGCTTGAACCAACTCGGAGTGGAAGGAAGGCCGTGGTTGCTGTCAATCTGTCGGGCACACTTGCCCGATCATGGTCACCAGAGTGTAACTAGGGGGGTTGGTGCTGCCCTCACCGTGGGCATTCCTCGCGGTATGGCTCACCTGCGCCCTGTTGCGACGCAATGGATAAAAGTCGGGGTTCAGGACAGTGGCTGGAATCCGGAAGTCCAGATAGCCATCGGCAAGCTCCTTATTACCCACATCATCCGTGGCAGTGTAGGACGTGCCAGGCAGCTCGACAGTGCCGGTGGTTCCCTCCAGGCCACGAAACTCGATCGTGATATCGTCTCCGTAAGCAACGTTCGCATAAGTGAGAGGTACGCGATAAACCATGCCATTCACGGTATTGCAGCGGTCAATGTACCCCGATGGATTCAACCCTTGGAAAGCACCAAGGGGCAAGCTGTTGCCGCCCCCTGGCAGCTCGGCAGGTGAAGTCACTTGCACGATCTGGTCGCCAGACTGGCTGGTATTTTCCACTGGGGGGTAGCCATTGCTTGATCCAATGCGGCGGGTCACGGTGTACGACAACGGAACTTCCCCCGCGCCTCCGGTGGCGATCTGCGCCGCACTCAATGGGAAAGGCTGCAGCGTTTTGCTGGTGAACTCAGCTTGCGTGACCGCGTGCGGCTGCGTATTGACCGGCCCCCCTTTCCACAAGACGGTCACCAGATCTCCAATGGCGAAATCTTCCGTGGCAGGCCAAGGCACTGTGACGTTGGCCGGCTGGGTGTACTGTGTGGCCGAGATGACGTTCACTACAGCACCCGCGGCGGTGCTCAGCACACTGGCGTTCAACAACGCACCGTGCTCGGGATCGGTGGGGTCAGGATCTGGGCCACCCGGCAGGGTGATGTCGACAAAGACGTTGACCAGCTTCTGCGAAGTGGTCAGAAAGACGCCGCCACGCCTTACATCGTAGTCCACCACAGTGGTATAGCGCGTAGGGTTGCCGGCGCCGCCACCGCTGACGACCGCATCATAGGGGATAGACAAAGTGAGCAAGGGGTCAGCCGCCGTGTTGGCTATGAGCCCACTTGCCACTACTTGAGAACCCCACCGCAGCACAATCTCATCATCCACATGCACGGGGGTAAAGGGAGGAATCTCGGCCGTGAGTACTCGAGCATCGGCTTCATCGACAATGCCGCCATCAGTGAACAGAGGGACCACGGGAGCGGGCACGTTGATAGGAACATCGTTCAATACGAAGCGTGCAGCCACTTGCTGGGACAATCCGGAAACGTTGCCCGCCAAGTCCGTAACGCGGTAACCCAGCAGGTGCACTGTCTGGTCTCCCGCCGCCTCCAGAGCAGCCAGGGGAAAAAGAACCTGCGGTGGTTGAGCACCAACTTGCCCAGGAGGTAGTCGCGTTCCTGGAGTGAGCCAGGTCTTGGTTCCGTTGGTTTCGATGTAGACCTCGATCAGGTCACCTTGGAATTCACCATTGTAGCTCGGGACCTCGCCGACCAGGTTCTGGTTGGCGTCGAGCAAATCCCGCGTGATAACCAGCGGGTCAGCCGGTGGCACACCTGGGAAAGTCAACCGACCCAGAATGGGGTTGCCAGGGGCGGTGGTATCGACCCAGGAATCCTGGGATTCACCGAAGTCTTCAGCGCCGCTGTCAGACCAGTCGATGATGTAACGCAGTCGATGCGGCGTCTGGTCGAAGTTGTCCGCGGCAGTCAATGGCAGATCCAGCAGCAGCGCAATCCCAGCTTGTTCGTCTTGTGCGGTGATGGTGTAACTGGATGAGGAGATCCGGGTGCCGTCCCACTCGAGTATGATCACGTCGTCTGCGTAGAAATCATTGTTCCAAGGCACGCTGACCTTGACGATGGCCGGCAGTGGTGTGGTTTGTAGAACATTGTTCGGATAGCCCGGACCTGGCGCGGTGATTTTATTCACGAACTCCGCCGGCAGATATGGCGCCACACGGACCGACCTGCTGTACGGCACGTTGCGACCAGAGGAGCCTAAACCTTTGTAAGCAGTCATGTGCATTCTCCTAGCATTCAAACGATGGCATGATAAAAATACCGCCTGCGCACAATATATCCCGCTCTAGCGCACACTAACGCGCGCTTCGAAACTTCAGTAAATCGGTAATATTTGCGACAGCACGGGCGCTGCTCAACCAACGCTAGCACCCCAACTAAAAAGCACAAGTACAGGTTTGAATTTTAGATCAACGGCTTGACTTTATAATGTATCAACGCCTTCAAAACTCACAGACGTGAACATTTATTTTCATCCATAAGCTTAGTCTTGTAGTACGGCCAACATGCACACTCTGAAAACAGGCTTACACTTTTCCTAAAATAAAAAAACCGGTACATGGACTTCTTTCCCGCGATGAACTTTATTGATTAACGTCATCCTCCGTTCCTCTTTCAAGTTCCGAGGCCGTGCCATGAACCTGCCGAACTGCGCTCAGATCACCGCTCGTTATGCCGTCACCGTCGCACTGTTGAGTCATACGACTATCGGTGCCCAGGCTGCGACGTTAGTGGGGCCTGCCACAGCAACCGTCAACGCAGGTGATACACCGACCTTCTGGAACCTCACCCAAGCAGCGGCTCTGACGTTGAACCCAGGAGCGCAAAGCCTGGAGATTTTTGCCGAGACCTCCACCGTCAGCCTGAACGGTGCTTCGGCCACAGCCACCACTGGGCGGGTGCTGGAGCTGGACCAGGGGGCGGAGGCCACAGTAGTGAACAGCACCTTGATCAATACGTCCGATAGCGGTGTCACGGTTCGACGTGGATCGTTGCTCTCACTGTTGGACAGCCAGGTCACGGCGGTACAACGGGGTTTGAATCTGCTGGCGGGCGGCGAGGCAATCGCGCGCAACAGCCAGATAACGGTCACAGGCCGCGGCGGTACCACTCCACTGGTCGATGGCGCAGGCATCGTCATGCTCGGGGGCGCGTTGACTGTGGCCGAGGGTTCACAGGTGGTGGGTTCGAGCAACGCCGCGGTGTTCGGTGGTGACCGCTTCACCCCAGGTGATGATGGTCACGTATCGACACTGGTGGTGGACAATTCCAGCTTGCAATCCCGGTTTGGCAGCGGGATAGCGCTGGTGCCATTGCGTGGCGCCGAGTTGCCGGTGGCGCAGGTGACGCTGCGCAACGGATCGACCCTGGCAGGAGGCAACGGCACTGCCATGGACCTGGCCGCTGGTACCACGGCGGTAGTGGACGTGGACGCAAGCACGGTGCAAGGCGGCATCAATGCCGCGACCGGCGCGGCGGCAAGCGTGGCCTTGCGCAACGCCAGCAGCCTGGCAGGCAACAGTACGATCGCTGCTCTGGCGGCGCTGCAGTTGGAGGTGGACAGCAGCACGCTGGCCGGCGACATCAACCTGCAAGACCAATCCGAAGCGGTACTTGCCTTTCGCAACGGTGCAACGTTGCAAGGTTCGTTGACTGCCAGCAACCCCACCGGCGCCATCCTGTCGCTTGATGGCAGCACGATGCGAGGCAACGTCGACGCTACCGGCACAACTACCCAAGTGACTCTGGACAATGCGTCTACCTTGACAGGTCAAGTACTCGGGGCCGGCCAGATGGCACTCAATGCCGGGTCTGTCTGGAATATCACAGGGAGTTCCCAGGTGGGTGCACTGGCTGTCAACGCCAGTCGCGTGAATCTAGCGGGCACTGGCGGGGCCTTCCGCACACTGACCATGGCCAGCCTGACTGGCGCGGGTACATTCGAGCTGAATACCGATATCGCCAGTGGTCTGGGTGACCTGCTGGTAGTGACCGGGCAGGCCGAAGGCAGCCATGGTTTACAGATCGCCAACAGTGGGGCCGAGCCTCAGGCGAGCAACACCGGGCTGACCGTGGTGGAAACCGGCGGTGGGCCAGCGACCTTTGCCCTGGCGGGCGGAAAAGTGGATGCGGGCACCTTCGTGTACGAGCTGGCCCATCAGGGAAATGACTGGGCGCTGGTGCGAAGCATCGTCGAAGAGCCCGGCGGGCCGGGTGAACCTGAGGTACCAGGTGGACCCGGTGAACCCGGTGAACCCGAACTACCAGGCGGGCCCGGCGAACCTGAGGTGCCCGGTGGGCCGGGTGAACCTGAGGTGCCCGGTGAACCCGAAATACCAGGTGAGCCTGGGGAGCCAGGTGGCCCGATTGTCAGCCCCAGTGCCAGGGCGGTGCTTGGGCTATTCAACGCGGCACCGACAGTCTGGTACGGAGAAACCGCTACCTTGCGCAGTCGCATGGGTGAACTGCGCGCAGGGCGCGGCGCCAGTGGGCCGTGGGTGCGAGCCTTTGGCGGCAAGTATGATCTATCCGCCGCTGGCGGGGTTGCCTACCATCAACGCCAACAGGGGTTGAGTTTTGGTGTGGACACACCGCTGCCCTTGGCCGATGGCCAATGGATGCTTGGGATAATGGGCGGCTACAGCCGCTCCGACCTGGACATGGCAGCCGGCACCGATGGCCATGTCGACAGTTACTACCTGGGCGCCTATACCACCTGGCTCAGTGAGTCGGGTTATTACGTGGATGCGCTGATCAAGGCCAACCGCTTCCAAAACGGATCCGACGTTCTGATGAGCGATGGTCGGCGAACCGGCGGCAACTACGATACCCACGGGGTGGGCGGTTCGGTAGAAGTGGGCAAGCACATCAAACTGGCCGACGGTTGGTTTGTAGAACCCTACGCGCAATTATCGGCGCTGTGGGTACAGGGCAAAAAGTATGATCTGAATAATGGCATGCAAGCGCGCAGCAACCATGCGGACTCGTTGCTGGGAAAAGTAGGCAGCCATGTCGGAAGACAGTTCTCGCTGCCCGGCGGGGGAAGTGTACAGCCCTATGTAAAAGTCGCAATCGCTCAGGAGTTCGCCAAGACGAACCGGGTGAAGATCAATGACACCTATTCATTCAGCAATGACCTGTCGGGCGGTCGCGGTGAGTTGGGCGCCGGCGTCATTGCGCAACTTTCAGAGGCATTGCAACTGCACGCAGACTTTGATTACAGCAACGGTAAAAATATTGAACAGCCGTGGGCAGGTAGCTTCGGAGTACGCTACGCCTGGTAAAGTAAATCTGAGTACGACGGATACTAGGACGGTTCTTACAGTTATGTAGGAACCGTCCTACGCGAAATATTCTGCATCGGATCTAGAATAGTTGATCGCAAATGTCGGGGCATCAAGCCCCGCATGATCACTGTCTTCGAGATAACTTGCATGAACCCGCGCTTCTCCCGAAAACTCGGCACGCCTGCCCTGTTGACTGCCCTGTTGTTACCAGGCTACACGCTCGCCGACCGGCAACACCTCAGCGGTCCCGATACGTCTGCCGATGTGGGACCCGACAGCGGTAACCACTCCTGGCTGATCGAGAACGGTGCCACCCTCAACGTGCTTCCTGGAGGCCAGGTCCAGGAGATCCGTAGCTTCGACTCGACGCTGATCATGGACGGATCGTCGATGGGGCACGACCAGGAAGTCTATCTGAGCAACTCTACGGCGACCATCCGCAACAGCACGCTGGACGGCGGCACTCGCAGCGCTCTGAACGTCACCGAGGGCAGCAGTGCTCAGGTGTATGACAGCACCATCAGCAGCGTCGGCCGTGGCGTCAACGTGTCGATCGGCGGTTCCGTTGCGCTGGCCAATACTCAGGTGTACGGCGCTGACAACCATGGCAGCGGCAACATGGATGGCGGCGTAGGGATTGCGCTCGTCAATGGCCAGGCAACTGTCACCCAGAAGAGCCATATCGTCGGTGACAACCATGGCGCGGCCATCAGCTCCAACCGTCACGCGGATCCTGCTTCCTGGCGCAATAGCCTGGTGGTGGACGACGCCCACATCGAAGGCAAAAACGGTAGCGCCATCAAGGTGCAGTCCTTTTTCGATAACCGCCCAAGCCAGGCCAGCATTACCGTCAGCAATGGCGGGACCCTCACCGGTGGCAATGGGGTCATTCTTGAAGTGGCCAAGGATGCCAACGTTGACTTTACCGTGATCAACAGCCATTTGAACGGCGATATCGTCGTGGCCGACACCGCGCACACCAACATCAGCCTGTCCGATAAAGCAAGCCTGACCGGTACCCTGACGGGCGTGCAGGCACTGACGATTGAAAACGCACTGTGGAGCCTCACCGGAAATGCCAATGCGCACGAGCTGACCCTCAATAACGGTCGCGTGAATCTGGGCGGTGCCAATGGCAATTTTCATCAACTTTACCTCGACACCCTGCAAGGCAAGGGCACTTTCGGCCTTGGCACCGACCTGGCCGCAGGCGTGGGCGACAAGCTGGTGATCAGCGGCAATGCCAGCGGCGAACATCAACTGGCGATCCAGAATACCGGTACCGACGTCGCCAAAGGCCAAGGCCCGCTTGAAGTGGTCAAGACAGGCGGTGGTGACGCGCAATTTGGCGTCGTTGGCGGCCAGGTGGACCTAGGCACCTTTGTCTACGACCTGCAAAAACAAGGCAATGACTGGGCTCTGGTGCAACGTCCCGGTAACGTGGTCACCCCCGGAACGCGGTCGGTAATCGGCCTGTTCAGCGCTGCACCGACCGTGTGGTACGGCGAACTGTCATCCCTGCGCAGCCGCATGGGCGAATTGCGCATAGGCAATGGTGAAGACGGCGTGTGGAGCCGTGCCTATGGCAACAGGCACAACCTGGCCGCTGGCGCAGACGTTGCCTACCAGCAGACGCAACAAGGCCTGAGCGTGGGTGCCGATGGTAGCCTGTCGATGGCCCATGGCAGCCTCCGGTTAGGTGTAATGAGTGGCTACAGCAAGTCAGACCTGGATATGGCGGCTGGCACCTCGGGGACCGTCGACAGTTACTACGCCGGGGTGTACGGCACTTGGCTGGCCGACAGTGGCTACTATGTCGATGCCCTGATGAAGTTCAACCGTTTCCAGAATGAATCCGACGTACGCATGAGCGATGGCCAGCGTTCCGGTAGTCGCTACGACAACTACGGCATGGGAGGCTCGGTAGAGGCTGGCAAGCGGTACGAACTGGCTCACGGTCTTTTCATCAGCCCCTTCATCCAGTGGTCGGCACTGTGGGTCCAAGGCGAACGCTATAGTTTGGACAACGGCATGCAGGCCCGCAGCAACCAAGCCGATTCACTGCTGGGCAAGGTGGGTACGCAAGTAGGCCAGACCCACGCCCTGGCATCCGGCGGTCGTTGGGACTATTACGGCAAGTTAGCCATCGCTCATGAATTCGCCAATAACAACGACGTGCAGGTCAACGGCAATCGCTTTACCAATGATTTATCGGGCAGCCGGGCCGAGTTTGGCGTGGGCACTGCGGTACAAGTCACCGGCCGTCTGCAGCTCCACGCCGACTTCGACTACGCCAAGGGCCACAACATCGAACAACCCTGGGGGCTGAACTTCGGCGCGCGCTACAGTTTCTAGTGTGCATTGACGAGGTAGGCTCAGCGGGTGGACGTCCAGGAATGCAGGTTGCCCACCTCCACCTCCACTTTGCTGGCAAACGGGAAGTAATGCTCGATGCAGGCTTCCAGTCGCTGTTCATAGGCCTGCGAGCTGATGCCCAGCGATTGCTTGAGGTCGGCGCGTAGCAGCAGGTCGTAGTAGTCGGGGCGGGTTTCGCGCAGCACGTCGTCGAGCACCTGCGGGCCGGTCATTTCGAAGGTGTTTTTCACGTACTGCCAGAAGGTGCGCGTCTCGCTGGCGTTGGCGCCCTTGTTCAGGATGGGCCGGGGCGTGGCATAGAAATCCGGCCTGGCCTGGAAACGCACCTGCATGGCGCGGGTGACGGCCTTGAGCACCGGGTTGTTAGGGTGGCTGGCGAACACATGCCCGTTGTAGCCGCTGTAGGGCACGTCGGCCAGTACCATGGCGTCGTCGAGAAGTACGTCGTCGGGGCCTGCGGGCAACTGCAGGTTGTCATGGACGCCGGTAAAGGTGTTGTCCACGTCCATGTACACGCCACCGTAGGCGTCGATCAGCGGGTAGCGCAATACGTCGCTGGCGGCAGCGTAGTTTTTCGCAAGGCCTGTGCGGCAGGCACGGTACTGCGGGCCGCTGTCGCCTGCCAGCAGCGTTTTGTAGAAAGCCTGCTCGGCCAGTGGCTTGATCTCGAAACCGGGCTTGCCGCGAAAATGCTCTTCGAGCGCGTCGAGTAACGCTTGGTTGTCCAGGTCGACATGCAGAACGGTGCGCCAACCTTTCATCATTGCGGCATTGGCCAGCACGTTATCGAGCAGCTCGGGCGCAGGCAGTGCTTCGCCCACCCACAGGTAATGCAGCATCTGCGGAATGGCCGGGGCGCTGACCACTGGCGCGGGCAGTGGCGGCAGTACGACGCTCTTGATCACCCGTGGTGTGGCTGTGTGAGCGCTCGCCGCCAGCCACTGCCCGCGATCACCGCTGCGCCACTGCCCTTCGGGCGTGCGCCACAGGTAATCGGTGTTGCCCAAATGATTGAGGCGCCAGGTCTGCTCCTGCGCGTCGTACATCGCCAACAGCGAGCCGCGCGGTGTAAGGCGAACCATGTAGCGATCCAGGATCTTTTCCACGCCGTCCATGGGCACGGCTACGCGGATGGGCGCGGCCAACGGCGGCAGGCCGACGGTGCTGGCCAGTTCGGTGCGCGGAACATCCCAGGTGATGGCGGGCTGCGCATCCAGTGGTGAGCCCAACGTGGTCCGCTGCCCTGATTGCCAGTGACCCTTGGCATCCAGTGTCAGTGGAATGCAGGTATCGGCGGCATAGGGGTTGAGCGGATCGACCACGGCCCATTGCTTGAGGGACGGCACATAGCGCACGCGATACAACACGCCCTGGATCTGGGCGTAGACCTGCGACCCGAGACGCACGTACAACCCGCTCAGCGCGCCCTGGGTTCGGGCCTGGAAGTCGCGACCGCGAACCACGGCCGGACGCCAGTCGTGCAGATCGGCATGATCGGAGCCGCCTTGGATAGGGGATGGCTCACTGGAAGCCGAGGCGCTGGATTCGCCATCGTGATGGCTCAGTTCCAGTGGCTCGAAGTCGGTGTGGCTGTCGCTGCTGGTGGTACTGAAAGTGTCGTCGGCGTCACCGATCGCAAGGTCCAGTTCGCTGCCCCAGGTGGCTTCCGCCTCCATGTGTACGCTGGCTTCTTCGTAGTCGCCGAAGGACGTGACATCGCCCAGCAGGGGCAGTGTGAGGAATACGTTCAAGGCTTGCAGCACCGCACCGCGGATGGCCTCGGTGCGCTCGCGCTCGTCGACCGCGTTGATGGCCTTGTCGGTGTACAGACCCACCGCCCCCAGGCCTGCGGCGATCGACAGCGCGGCGATGGGCCAGCCCATTACGCTGAAGATGCCGTACAGCTTGAGCGAGGCTTCCAGATAGCCCAGCCACAACCCTTTGCTCAGTTGGTTGTTGGAAACCAGCAGGTAGCGGGCATCGCGCTCCATGTCGGCTTGCAGGTGGTCGGTCAGGAAGGTGAAGGCGTGCCCGTCGAGCACTTGCTCCTGAACATTGAACCGGGTCTTGCGTTGGTGCCAGGGGGTGCTGGCAATAGTGCGCAGGTGGCCTTGCAGGGTGCTCCACTGGCCGTGCTGGTCATGCTCGGGCCGCAGGAACTGCAGGCCGAAACGGGTGCGGTCATCGTCGGTCTGCAGATAGCCTTGCACCCAGGTGTACATCTGCTCGGCATCGTTAAAGGCGACGAAGGCCGGATCCTGCATGGCGCAGTAGATGATTTCGCGCCCCGCCGTCGTGCGAAACCGCAGCATGGTGTGGCTGACGATGCCTTCGATGTCGAAGCTGAGCAGGGTGGTCGAGGACACCATCGACACATCGCCGCTGAGCTTTTCCGGTCGGAAGGGGCTGCTCGAATCGTTGACCACCACGGCGTATATCTCCATGAAATCTTCGATGCGCAGCACACCTCTTTGGCAATTGAGCGTGGCGTTGCACAGCATGCTGAGCTTGGAGACCGTGCAATAGAGGCTATGGTTGTTGAACCAGAACCCACGCAGCCGAGAGGCGTAGTACGCAGAGAAATCGATCTGCCAGAAATACGCGAGCACCTTGCGCGGATCCAGGCGGATCTCGTTGTGCTCGTTGAACGCATGTGCCGACTTGCCGATGCGGTAGAAGCCGCCCATCTGTGCCAGCAGGTCGCTGTTGCGTTGCTGGTCGAGATCGAAGCGACGCATGACCAATTCGACCAGATTCATCGACTGTTTGGGCGGCCCGTAATGCTCCCAGCCGGTGTAGGTGCGCGAGCTGCTGTTGGCCGAATCGAACCAGTGCCAGTACACCTGATAGGGATCCAGGTTCAGCAGCCCAGCCTGCTCCAGCACCTGCCGGGCGATCTGCAGCGCGGCGCGTTCGATGTCGGGGTATTGCTGCATCAACGTGGCGATCTTGCCTTCCCAATAGCGGATGTTGGAAACGATCGGGTCGAGCTGTACGGTGTTGTTGTCGGTGATGGTCGTTGGCGGAGTGGGTTTTGCGTCGCTCATGGTCTTGCCTCGCAGGTTCGGGAGGCCTAGCTTAAGCAGCCGCGCGAGCAAGGCTCGCCTACATGGTTGGCACCTGCGGCGCGCACCAGGGCAAGGCATGAATCGACGCGGCGGGCTGCCGGACGCTACCCGCGCAGCGATGCTCGCGCCTGCCCGCGCCCCAGTTCTCCTGCTCGGCAGCGAGCACTGCATTGATCATGGCCTTGGCCGTGAGCAAGCCTTCGGGATGGCGCTTGTGCAGCTCCACGCCGATGTTGATCGCCAGGCGCTCGGCTGTGGTACGGCAGTGGCGCAGGGTGCGACGCTGTTCCAGCGGCGTGTGGGCGTCGATGCCGTCGACCAGCACACCGGGACGAAAGCCCGCCGCCATGCCCAGATAGCCGTAGTGAACACCTGCCCACAGACCGACGTGATAGAGATAGCGGCCCTGCTTGTGCCACGTGGAGCTCTGCAGTTGCGCGACCTTGGCGCGGTAATTCCACTCGCGGTTGTTGTCCATCTGCACGACCCATAGAGCCACGGCTTCGTCCTTGCACGCCTTGGCTACGTGCTGTGGATCGCGTGCCCACCAACGCGCGTGCCAGGGCAGCGCGTTGTAGGTGCGGGTGGCCTGGGTGACATCGTAGCGATTGAGCTGCCTGATCCTGGCCACGGTGGCATGACGAACGTTGCGGTTGATCTCGCCGGCCATGTAGGTGGTGATCGACAGCAACTGGTCCGGGTGACCGCAGTTGCGCGCCGTCTGCGCGCGGGGCACGGCGGCAAGCCGCGGTTTGATCTGACGCAGAGACTCGTACTGGGTGCTGAACGAGGACGGGATGAGCAGCGCATTGCAGCTACAGCTGCTGGTGCTGTCGAGGCTGCCAGCAACGCGCCTGCCGTTGCTCTTGAGCTGCTCCACGCCGCCGACGATGTGGAATTCGCCGCTGTGTTGTCCGCACGACACGCGATCGCCTTCGCACGACACCGTAACGCCGCGCTCGCCGCCAAGGACCGTGCCGCCGCACGATGTCTTGTCACCCAACCGTATGAAGTACCCTACTGTCATGTCCAAGTCCCTCTGCTCTGCCGTTGGCCCGCAAGGGGGCCGCCAAGCGACAGGAGTTTCCGGGAGTAATGGAAGTAAGTCTGTAGGACCTGTCCCACGGCGACGCGGGAAATGTCCTGATCTACGGTCGCACGTTACACCTCGACGCCTCGGCAAACGCCCTCAGGGCAGGCGCAGATCCAGCAGGGTGCGCAGGGCGCTACCTTCGGGCCAGTTGCGCAGCAACCGTTCACGGTCGCGCTGGTGGGCGGGTGCGAAGCTGCTGTCGCTGGCGTGTTGCTGCATGGCGTCCAGGTCGATCAGCGCCCAGCGGCCGTCGTGCCAGAACAGGTTGTGGCCCTTGAGGTCGCCGTGGCTGATGCGTTCGCGAATCAGGTCGGCGAACAGCTGGTCCAGGGCCTGGAGCTGATCCTCGGGAACGTCACCTGTGTCGACATGTTCGGCGAAGGCTTCGATCAGGTCCGGGCCGCTCAGGTGTTCGGTCACCAGAAAGGCCTCGCGGCGCAACCACAACGTGCGCTTCTCAAGCACACCCAAGGGCTTGGGCGTGGCGATGCCGAGGAACAGCAGGCGGTTGCCCTCGACCCACGAATGCCAGGCACGGCTCGGCCGCCAGAAGCGCTTGGCCCAGTGCAGCAGATTCTTGATGTTGTAGCGCTTGATCAGCAGGTCGCGGCCTTGGCTGTGCACGCGGCCGACCGTGGCGGCGCCGCCGGTCTTGTAGATATGACCCTGTTCGAGCAGGGCATCGGCATCGCGCAACACTGGCAGCAGGGCCGCCTCTTCTTCGCGGCGAATGGCGCGCAGGCTGGAGGCGCTGTCCTGCACGCTGAACAGGCTGCAGTCGCGGCCCACTTTGCTCAGATAGTCCTTCAGGCGCCAGGCGCGGACCTTGTCGATCTGCTTCTGCAGCGCTTCCATGGGCAGGCCGTGTTCGCCGTTGGCCAGCAGGTAATACACCAGCAGCTCTTCGGTGAAGGGTTCAAGGTGCTTGGGCAGTTGGGCGAAGAACACGCCAAGGTTTTCCAGGACCTTCTGCCGTGACAGCGGCTTGCCGACCTGTTCGGCCTGAATGCCAGCGCCGTCGATGAGGAACACCTGGCCGCTGTGGCGCAGCAGGTTGTCCAGGTGCAGGTCTTGTTGCCACAGGCCCTTGCCGTGCATCTGGCCGATGACACCGAGGGCTTCGCCGAGCACGGCGGTTTGTTCGTCAGCCAGAGGTGGCAGGGTTTCCACGCGGGCCCATTCGTCGGCCAGGCTGTGGGCATTTTCCAGGTACTCGAACAGCAGCCAGCCACCCTCGCCTTCCTGCAGGCCGTCGGCGAGCAGTTGCGGGGTGGTCAGGCGTTGTTCGGCAAGCAGACGCACGCCCTCCAGTTCGCGCTGGAAATGCCGGGCGGCCTTGCTGCCGACCAGCAGTTTGGCGAGCACGGTGCGGCCACGCCAGATACCGGCGCCGACGTAGCGCTGGCCGGGCAGGACGCGCAGGAGGGTCAGCAGTTGCAGCTCGGCAGGGCCGGCGGCATCGGCCAGCGTGATGCTCAGGGGCAACGCGGGGGTGCGGCCGGCTTGGGTCAGTTCAGACAGGCGCATCAGCGGCCTTCCTTGTGGTTGCGACGGCGGCTCAAACGTTGAAGCCAGGCATCGACCAGAGGGCTGGCTTCGGGCTGGGCCAGGTACGCGGCCAGTAATACGCGAATGTCTGCAGACTGCCAGCGCGGTGCCCGGCGCAGCAATGGTTCGAGGTCCTTGGCGCGGTCGCGCTGGCCGAACAGCAATGGCCGAGTCTTTTCCAGGTCGATCAATTGCGCCTGATACCCGCTCGCCGTGGCGCGCAGGAAGATGTGCTTGGGGTAGAAGCAGCCATGCACCTGCCCCGCCGAATGCAGAATGCGGCCCAGCTCGCCACAGGCCACCAGCACCGCGCGACGCTCTTCGGGGGCCAGGGTGGGCCACTGCTGCAGCACCGCTTCGAGGTCGGACCAGCCATCCAGCGCTCGGGTCATGAGCATGGCACGGGTTTCACCCTGAACCTGGCGCTGACCGTAGAACACCGCCTGCAACGCCGGGATGCCCTGCTTGCGATAGCGGCTGATGTTGCGAAACTCGCGGGCGAAGGTTGGCTCGCCGAAGGGCCGGGCCAGGGTGCGGGTCAAATAGTTGCTTTGCCGCTTGAGGTAGAAACCGCGGCCTTCCAGGTCCAGGCGATACACGCTGCTCCAGCCGCCACGGCCGGTGTTGGGTTCGTCCACGGCGTCCAGTTGCAGGTTCCACAGTGCATCGAATGTGGCCAGCCCGTGGCGCTCCAGCAAGGCGCGCTCCTCGCTGGCGATGAAGTCGCTCATTCGCGGCCCTCGAAGAATTTGACGATTTTGCGCACACGCAGCTTGTCCGAGGCATTGAGCTTTTCGCGGCGGCGGTACTGCAGGTAGAAGCGCAGGCGCTGGGTGTTGGACAGTTCGCTCTTGCCCAGTTTGTCCAGGCAGGCGAGGTCCTTGATGATGCGATAGCGCAGCATGAAGCTGCGCCAGAAAGCACCATTGGGACAGTCGATGAAGTACAGCACGTCCTTGTCGTCCACCAGCAGGTTGCGCCACTTCAGATCGTTGTGGGTGAAGTGGTTGTCGTGCAGCGTGCGCGTATGCTGCGCCAACTGCCGACTGATGTGGTCGACCCAGGCCCGGTTGCGCAACCGCGGATCGTCGCTCAGCGCCAGTTGGTGCAGGTCTTGGGTGTTGGCCAGTTCGCGGGTGATCAGCGCCCCGCGGTCATAGCTGGCGCCGTTGCGTTCCAGGCCCCAGGCCACCACTTCGGCAGTGGGAATGCCCCACTTGGCGAAGCGCTTGAGGTTCTGCCATTCGGCCTTCACCCGTGGCTTGCCCAAGTGCGCGCGCAGGCCCTTGCCGGCGCCCACGTAGCGTTTGACGTAATAGTTGACCCCACCGCGCTGCACGCGAATCACCTCGGACAGCGGGTCGCGGGTCAGGCGCTCGCCGGTGAGGGCGAACACGCTGTCCAGGCTGCCGAAGTCGGCCTGCAGGTGCGCGTAGCCCCCTTCCAGGTTCCAGCCCGCCATCAGAGAGCATCCCCGTAGCGCAATTTGCGGTCGTACAGTTTATTCGCCTTGCCGTCGAGCCAGCCGAGCAGCACTGCTTCTTCCTTGAGCACACGGCGCAGGGGCTGCTGGAAATAGTCGCGCAGGAAGCGCAGCTTGTCGCGGCGCGTCAGGCCGATGTCCAGCGCCGAGAAATACAGCGCGGCGAGGTCCTTGTCGCGCCAGCGGCGAGTGATGCGCGGACGTACCTGGGCACGGTGCAGATCGATCACCGAGAGCTTGAAATCATCGGCCTTGACCGGCTTGTCGGTGTGCAGCAGAAAGTGGCAGATGTAGCAGTCGCGGTGATTCACTCCAGCGCGGTGCATCATGCCGACCAGGCGCGCCACCTCGGCGATCAGCGCGCGCTTGAGCGCCGGTTGCGGCGGCTGCTTGGCCCAATTCAGGCTCAGCACTTCCAGGTCGATGGTAGGCGCCAGCTCCTGGGTGATGATGAACGAGTGCTGATCGGCCGGGTTGCTGCCGCGCTCGCCGTAGGCCACCGCCGTCATGCTCGGTACACCGGCTTCGCGCAGGCGTTGAATGGCTTTCCATTCCTGGCCGGCGCCGAGCACCGGGAGCTTGGCGGTGAGCAGGTTCTTGGCGATTTCCGCCCAGCCCACGCCACGGTGGATCTTGACGAAATAGCCCTTGCCGTCGACTTCGGTGCGCAGCGTGCGACGTGCTTCGAGTTCGCGGAACACTTCGCCTTGCAGCGCCTCGACGGCCACGAAGGGATCGCGCCCGGCCCACAGCGTCTTGAACGGCTCGTCGAGCACCAGTTTCATGGTCGCGCCTCCAGAATAACGTCGGCGGCATGCTCGGGCATGCTGTAGATGTCGGCGCTGTCGGCGAACGCCAGGCCATTGGCCGACCAGGTCGCGCGGGCGCCGTCGTCTTCGAGCATGCGCTGCAGGTAGCGGTTGAGTTCTTCCTGCTCGAAAGGCTCGCTGAGCACCAGCCCGGCATCGGCCTGGGCAATGTAATGGGCATAGCCGCACACCGCCGAGACCAGCACCGGCAAGCCAGCCACCACCGCTTCGAGCAGCACCGTGCCGGTGTTCTCGTTGTAGGCGGGGTGAATCAGCACATCGGCGCCGAGCAGGAAGCGCGGAATGTCACTGCGGCCCTTGAGGAACTGCACCCGGTCGCCCAGGCCGAGCGCTGCGCTCTGCATCTGGAACAGCTTGGGATCGTCCTGGCCGATGACCATCAGCCGCACGCGCTTGCGCAGCGCCGCTGGCAAGGCTGCCATGGCCTTGAGGCTGCGGTCCACGCCCTTGGTCTTGAAGCCGGAGCCGATCTGCACCAGCAGCAGCTCGTCGTCCTCAAGCATGAATTCGCCACGGAACTCGGCGCGAATCAACGCAGCGTCCGGCGGCGCACGACGGTCGTGGGCAATGCCTGGCGGCAGCAGGTGAAAGCGTGCCAGCGGGGTGTCGTAATGCTTGATGAACAGCGGTTGCTGGACCTCGGAAATCATCAGGATTTCGGTTTTGGCATCGCGGCCGAACACGGCCCGCTCGTAGTCGGCGAAATGCTTGTAGCGCCCCCAGTAGCGGTACAGCGAATGACGCAGGTTCTGCGCCTTGTCTTCGTAGCAGCCGTCGGCCGCGTAGTAGACGTCCAGCCCGGGCATCTTGTTGAAGCCGATCAGGCGGTCTACCGGGCGCTTGGCCAGGTCGGCCTGCATCCAGCTGAGCAGCTTCTCGTTGCGCCGGTGGTTGAAGAACGCCTTGACCGGCGCGACGTGGACCTCGAAACCTTCGGGCACCTCGCCTTCCCAGATCAGCGTATAGACGCGGATGCTGTGGCCACGGCGCTGGCACTCAAGGGCGATGCGCATGAAATCGCGCTGCAGGCCACCGAAGGGAAAATACTTGTAGAGCACGAATGCCAGTTGCATCAGCGGAGATCCTCGGCCAGTAACACGGTGCTCAGTCGGCTTGCCACGCGCTCGGGGTCGAGCCGGGTGAAACACAGCGGCCACTCGCGTTTGAGATCGAACCGACGCTGGTCTTCCGGCGTCGGCTGGTAGGTACAGGTTTTCTGCAGGCACGGCGCGCAGGGGGGGAAGTCGCTGGCCAGGTGAATCTGGCCGCGACCGTAGGCACCGGTCAGGCCAACGTTGGTCGGGCCGAACAGGGAGATGGTCGGCACGTCGAGGGCGGCGGCCAGGTGGCCAAGGCCGGTGTCGACCGCCACGCAGGCGCGCGCCTCGGCCAGGGTCTGCGCCATTCCGGCCAGGTTCAACCGAGGCAGCACCACGCAGTTCTTCAGGCCCGCGGCAATGCGCTGCGCGCGCGCCTGTTCGGCTTCATTGCCCCACGGCAAACGCACCTGAATGTGGGCATGCCCCAGGCGTTCGGCCAGCTCGCGCCAGTAGGCTTCCGGCCAGTGCTTGGTGTCCCAGGTGGTGCCGTGCAGGAACACCACGAACGCCGGGCCGGGAATCAAGTCGCGCCACTGCAGGCGATTGAGGCCGTAGTCGCCAGTGCCCTTGGGCAGGTCATAGCCCAGTGCCAGGGCGAACAGCTGGCGCACGCGTTCGACCGCGTGCTGGCCACGCGCGACGGCCAAACGCCGATGATAGAAACGGCTGGCCAGGCTTTCGCGCGCAGAGCCTTTGTCGAGGCCGGCCACCGGAGCCTTGACCAGACGCGTCAGCCAGGCGCTCTTGAGCAGCCCCTGGGCGTCGATCACCAGGTCGTAACGGTTGGCGCGCAGGCGCTGGCGCAGCTGCTTGAATTCGCCGCTCTTGTAGGTTTGCCAGAGGTTCTTGCGCCAGCGGCGTATGGCCACCGGAATGACCGTGTCCACGGCCGGATGCCATTTCGGGATCTCGGCGAAGCCCTCCTCCACCACCCAGTCGAAACGAATGCCCGGCACGGCCCGCGCCGCATCGGTCAGCGCCGGAAGGGTATGAATAACGTCGCCCATGGACGAGGTCTTGATCAGCAATACCCGCAATTCATTCCGCCTTGACTGTCAGTTCGACCGTGGCCGGCCCTTCCACCTGCTGCAATGCATCGGCAACCCGCTGGGGTTCCAGCAGGCGCAGGCAATTGTAGTGGCCGAAGCGGCAGGTACGGTCGAAGCACGGGCTGCAATCCAGACCCAGGCGCACCACTTCGACTTTTTCTGCCAGGGGTGGCGTGAAGCCGGGCGAGGTCGAGCCGTACACGGCCACCAGCGGCCGGTTGAGCGCGGCGGCCACGTGCATGAGGCCCGAATCGTTGGACACCACGGCGTCGGCGCACGACATCAGGTCGATGGCCTCGGCCAGCGCGGTTTCACCGGACAGGTTGTAGGCTTCCTCGCGCAGGCCGGGAATCAGCCGCTCGCGGATGGCCTCGCCCACCGGGAAGTCTTTCTTGGAGCCGAACAGCCAGACCTGCCAGCCTTCACGGATCTTGATTTCGGCCACTTCGGCGTAGTGCTCGGACGGCCAGCGCTTGGCTTCGCCGAACTCGGCCCCGGGGCACAGGGCAAGCACCGGACGATCCAGGGCCAGGCCGAACTTGGCCAGGGCAGCGTCGCGGCTGGCTGGGTCGATGCGCAGCTCGGGGCGTGGATAGGGTTGCGGCAACAGGGCGCCAGGCTCGAAGGCCAGGGCCATGAAGCGCTCGATCATCAATGGGTAGCGTTGCTTGTCCAGCGTGCGCACATCGTTTAGCAGGCCGTAGCGAAATTCGCCGCGCCAGCCGGTGCGCTGGGGGATGCCGGCGAAGAACGGCACCAGCGCCGACTTCAGTGAGTTGGGCAACAGAATGGCCTGGTCGTACTGACCCTTGAGGCTTTTGCCGATGCGTCGGCGCGTGGCCAGCTCGAGCTCGCCGTGGCCGAGCGGAAAGCTCAAGGCTGCGCGCACTTCGGGCATGCGCTCCAGAATCGGGCGGCTCCATTCAGGCGCCAGCACGTCGATCAGGCAGTCGGGGTGCCGTTGCTTGAGGCTCTGGAACAGGGTCTGTGCCATTACCATGTCACCGACCCAGCTGGGCCCAATGATCAGAATTCTCATAGTTTTCCAGAACAGTCAGTCGGGTGGTGCGGTGGTGCCAGGGATTTCGGTGCCAGCCTTTTCGCGGCCACGGACCGCTCCTACAGGGATCGGGGTCACCCGTAGGAGCGGTCATCGGCCGCGAAACAGGCGCCGCGCAGTGCCTGAAAAACCGCGGAGCCCTGTTCGCGGCCACTGGCCGCTCCTACGGGGCAAATAGGTGGGTACCGCCTTCAGCTCAACCCCAGCTCACCCCAGATCCGCATCACCTCGCGCCGTTCGTCGATGAACTGATTGCCCGGGATCACCCCGGCCTGCTTCTGCAGGGCCTGGCGATGGGCGGCCGAGCGGTAGGCCTTGTAGGCCTCACGCAGCAACCCCGCATCGGCGGCGGGCAACAATCCGGCCTCTTCCAGGCCTTCGAGAATGCGAATGTTGTCGGTGTATCGCAGCAGGTCCGGGTGCTTGCCCGACCACGCCAGAGCCGCGTATTGCACCATAAATTCGATATCGACGATACCACCGGCGTCTTGCTTGACGTCAAAGCGCTGGCCAGCTTCGAAGGCATTGGCGCCTCGTCCCGCTGCGGTCTGGCGCGTACCGAGGTTGTCACGCATCTTCGCGCGCATCTCGCTGACCTCGGTACGCAGCGTATCCAGGTCGCGCGGTTTGGCCAGCACGGCGCCACGCACCTGCTCGAACTCGGCGCCCGTCTGGCGGCAGCCTACCAGCACCCGGGCGCGCACCAGCGCCTGGTGCTCCCAGGTCCACGCCTCGGTCTGCTGGTAGCGCGAGAACGCCGCCACCGAGCTGACCAGCAGCCCCGCCGCACCGGAGGGACGCAGGCGCATGTCGACTTCGTACAGTTGACCGGAGTTGGTCTGCGCGGTCAGCAGGTGAATGATGCGCTGGCCCAGGCGGGTGAAGAACTGAGCGCTGTCGATCGGCTTGGCGCCGTCGGTTTCCAGGCTCGGGTCGCCATCGTGGATGAACACCAGGTCCAGGTCCGAGCCATGGCCCAGCTCGATGCCACCGACCTTGCCATAACCGACGATGACAAAGGCCGGATCGCAATCACTGCCATCGGCCCGCTTGGGCACGCCATGGCGCGCCACGGTCTGCCGCCAGGCCAGGGCCAGCACTTGCGCAAGAATCGCCTCGGCCAGCCAGGTCAGGTAATCGCTGACCTTCATCAGTGGCAAGCCACCGGCGATTTCCGAAGCGGCTACGCGCAGGTTGTGCGCCAGCTTGAAATGGCGCAGCGCTTCCATCTGCTGTTCCAGATCGTCCTCGGGGATGCGCGTGAGCCGTTCACGCAACTCGGCGGCCAGCTCCGGTGCCAACGGCGGGTTGAACAGCCGCGCTTCGTTGAGCAGCTCGTCGAGCAGCAACGGGAATCGCGCAATCTGTTCGGCGATCCACGGGCTGGCCGCGCACAGGGTCAGCAGGCGCCGCAGCGCATCGGGATTCTCCGTCAGCAGCACCAGATACGCCGAACGCCGCGCCACGGCTTCTACCAGCGGCAGCACCCGCTCCAGAATCAGGTCCGGGTCGGCGTGTTCCACCGCCTGGGCCAGCAGGCGCGGAATGAAAGCATCCAGGCGCTCGCGGCTCAGGCGCTGCATGGCGCGAAGTTGCGGACTGCCGCGCAGGTCTTCAAGACGCTTGAGCGCCTGGCGCGCGTCGCTGAAACCGGCTTCCTGCAATTGCCGGCAAGCCGAATCGGCGTCATGGGTTTCTTCCCACAGTGGCAGCCACTCGCCGCCGATCACCATTGCCTCGCTGGTTTCGGCGTCTTCGTCCGGGTCGGCGATCACTTGCGCGAAGTGCCAGGCGGTCCGGCCGCGCCAGTGCATCAGGCGCGTGTGGAACGCTGGCCAATCAGCGAAACCCATCATGAAGGCGATGCGCGCACGGTCCCGTTCATCGTCGGGGAGCATCTGTGTCTGCCGGTCGGCAATGGCCTGGATGGCGTGCTCGGTGTAACGCAGGAATTCATAGCCCTCGCGCAGTTCGTCCACTACCGCAGCAGGCAGATAGCCCTGCCCCTCCAGGGTCTTCAGCACCTTGAGCAAGGGCCGCTGCTGCAGGCTCAGGTCACGCCCGCCGTGGATCAACTGAAATGCCTGGGCGATGAATTCGACTTCACGGATGCCGCCCGAGCCCAGCTTGATATTGTCGGCCATGCCCTTGCGCCGCACTTCCTGCTGGATCAGTTGCTTCATGGTGCGCAAGGCGTCGATGGCGGAGAAATCCAGGTAGCGGCGATAGACGAACGGTCGCAGCATGTCGAGCAACTGCGCACCGGCCTGCTGGTCGCCGGCCACCACCCGCGCCTTGATCATCGCGTAGCGTTCCCAGTCGCGGCCCTGGTCCTGATAGTACTGCTCCAGCGCGTTGAAGCTGAGCACCAGCGCACCGGATGAGCCGTAAGGACGCAGGCGCATGTCGACGCGGAAGACGAAGCCGTCGACGGTGATCGGGTCCAGGGCCTTGATCAGCCGCTGGCCAAGGCGGATGAAGAACTCTTGATTGTCCAGAGGACGCTTGGCCCCCTGGGTTTCGCCGCCTTCGGGATAGCCGAAGATCAGGTCGATGTCGGACGACAGGTTCAGCTCCACTGCGCCCAGCTTGCCCATGCCCAGCACCACCATGTGCTGCTGCTCGCCGCTGCGCCGGCCCATGGGCGTACCCAATTGCTGGCATTGGCGCGGGTACAGCCATTGATAGGCTTGGTCGATGCAGGCGTCGGCCATGTCCGACAGGTCGCGGCAGGTCTGCACCAGGTCGGCGAGGCGGTTCAGGTCGCGCCAGATGATGCGCACCTGCTGCCGCGCACGCTGGCGGCGCAGGGTGCGGGCGAGGTCATCTTCGCCGTCGGTCTGGGCCACGGCGAGGGCGATCTGCTCGCGCAGTTCACCGGGGTTGAAGGGACGGTCGAGGTCGCCGCTGGCGATGAGGTCGAGCAGCATGGCGGGGTTCTGGATGGCCTGCTGCAGGACGAAATCGCTGGCGGTGGTGACGCGGTCCCATTGTTGCCAGCGCTCGGTGGGCCAGTTGAGGGGGGTGGTGACTGGGGAGCCCTCTTCGCGGCCACTGACCGCTCCCACGGGGTCCATGCAGTGTGGGGGTCCACTGTGGGAGCGGTCAGCGGCCGCGAACGGGGCCCCAGCCCCCGCAACAGCCGCCTGGAACGACTCGCGATTGCGCGACACCAACGGCATGAGAACGGCCGGAATTTCGACCAGCAAAGGCAGGTTCATGGTCTATCCTTGTGCAGCGTGAAGAGCCCGGTAAAGGTCTGTATAGACAGGTTCATCTGTCCCTGAACTGTCGAACAAAGGTGATAAATAGCTGACTTTCTTCAGAACTTGGCAGAAGTCACTCACGCTTAGCCCCAAGATGAATACATTCGATCACAGGTAACGATCCAACCCACAACCGGACAGGGGGCCAAAAGCCTGTATCCTGTGTCTACCCGGCTGCCCACCGCCCGCAGGGGCATGAAAAGGGCAGGGATTTGTAGTAAAACTACAGCTCGCCGGAAAAGCTGCCGGTAATCCAAGAATTCAATATCGTCTGCCCACAAGGCCAGTCGCAAACTCAGGCTTCGATTCTGGAAGCCTTTCCGCCCTGGAGCAAGCCATGCAAGACCTCGATCCCGTCGAAACCCAGGAATGGCTGGATGCCCTGGAGTCGGTCCTCGACAAAGAAGGCGAAGACCGCGCTCACTACCTGATGACCCGCATGGGCGAGTTGGCCACCCGCAGTGGTTCACAACTCCCCTACGCCATCACCACGCCGTACCGCAACACCATCCCCGTCACCCACGAAGCACGCATGCCTGGCGACCTGTTCATGGAACGCCGCATTCGCTCGTTGGTGCGTTGGAACGCATTGGCGATGGTGGTGCGCACCAACCTGCGCGACCCGGACCTGGGCGGCCACATTTCCAGCTTCGCCTCCAGCGCGACCCTGTACGACATCGGCTTCAACTACTTCTTCCAGGCTCCGACCGACGAACACGGCGGCGACCTCATCTACTTCCAGGGCCACGCTTCGCCTGGCGTCTACGCACGCGCCTTCATGGAAGGCCGCATCAGCGAAGACCAGATGAACAACTTCCGCCAGGAAGTGGACGGCAAGGGTCTGTCTTCGTATCCGCACCCTTGGCTGATGCCTGATTTCTGGCAGTTCCCGACCGTTTCCATGGGTCTGGGTCCGATCCAGGCGATCTACCAGGCGCGCTTCATGAAGTACATGGAAGCCCGCGGCTACATCCCTGCCGGCAAGCAGAAGATCTGGTGCTTCATGGGCGACGGCGAGTGCGACGAGCCCGAATCCCTGGGCGCGATCTCCCTGGCAGGCCGCGAGAAGCTGGACAACCTGATCTTCGTCATCAACTGCAACCTGCAGCGCCTCGACGGCCCGGTTCGCGGCAACGCCAAGATCATCCAGGAACTGGAAGGCGTGTTCCGTGGCGGTGGCTGGAACGTCAACAAAGTCGTGTGGGGCCGCTTCTGGGACCCACTGCTGGCAAAAGACGTCGACGGCATCCTGCAGCGTCGCATGGACGAAGTCATCGACGGCGAGTACCAGAACTACAAGGCCAAGGACGGCGCGTTCGTCCGTGAGCACTTCTTCAACTCGCCGGAACTCAAGGCCATGGTCGCCGACCTGTCCGACGACGAGATCTGGAAGCTCAACCGTGGTGGCCACGACCCGTACAAGGTCTATGCAGCCTACCATCAGGCGGTGAACCACAAGGATCAGCCGACCGTCATCCTGGCCAAGACCATCAAGGGTTACGGCACCGGTGCAGGCGAAGCCAAGAACACCGCGCACAACACCAAGAAGGTCGACGTCGACAGCCTGCGCAAATTCCGCGACCGCTTCGACGTACCCATCAAGGACGACGAGCTGGAAAGCATGCCGTTCTACAAGCCCGAAGAAGGCAGCGCCGAAGCCCGCTACCTGAGCGAGCGCCGCGCCGCCTTGGGCGGTTTCGTGCCGCAGCGCCGAGCCAAGAGCTTCAGCATTCCGACGCCACCCCTGGAAACGCTCAAGGCGATCCTGGACGGTTCGGGCGACCGTGAAATTTCCACCACCATGGCATTCGTGCGGATTCTGTCGCAGCTGGTCAAGGACAAGGAAATCGGTCAGCGCATCGTTCCGATCATCCCGGACGAGGCCCGTACCTTCGGTATGGAAGGCATGTTCCGCCAGCTGGGCATCTACTCCTCCGTCGGTCAGCTGTACGATCCGGTCGACAAGGACCAGGTGATGTTCTACCGCGAGGACAAGAAAGGCCAGATCCTCGAGGAAGGCATCAACGAAGCCGGCGCCATGTCGTCGTTCATCGCCGCCGGTACGTCGTACAGCAACCACAACCAGCCGATGCTGCCGTTCTACATCTTCTACTCGATGTTCGGTTTCCAGCGTATCGGCGACCTGGCCTGGGCCGCTGGCGACAGCCGCACCCGTGGCTTCATGATCGGCGGCACCGCCGGCCGTACCACCCTGAACGGCGAAGGCCTGCAGCACGAAGACGGCCACAGCCATCTGCTTGCCGCGACCATCCCCAACTGCCGCACCTATGACCCCACCTACGGCTACGAGCTGGCGGTGATCATCCAGGACGGCATGAAGAAGATGACCGAAGAGCAACAGGACATCTTCTACTACATCACCGTGATGAACGAAGCCTACACCCAGCCTGCCATTCCGGCCGGCGCCGAGGAAGGCATCATCAAGGGCATGTACCTGCTCGAGGAAGACACCAAGGAAGCGGCGCACCACGTCCAGTTGCTGGGCTCGGGCACCATCCTGCGTGAAGTCCGCGAAGCGGCGAAGATCCTGCGCGAAGAGTTCAACGTCGGCGCCGACGTGTGGAGCGTCACCAGCTTCAACGAACTGCGCCGCGACGGCCTGGCCGTCGAGCGTTCGAACCGCCTGCACCCTGGGCAGAAGCCGCAGACCACCTACGTCGAAGAGTGCCTGAGCGGCCGCAAGGGTCCGGTCATTGCCTCTACCGACTACATGAAGCTGTTCGCCGAGCAGATTCGTCAGTGGGTTCCTTCCAAGGAATTCAAAGTCCTGGGTACCGATGGCTTCGGTCGCAGCGACAGCCGCAAGAAGCTGCGTCACTTCTTCGAAGTGGACCGCAACTTCGTCGTGCTGGCTGCTCTGGAAGCCTTGGCAGATCGCGGCGATATCGAAGCCAAGGTGGTGGCCGAGGCCATCGTCAAGTTCGGTATCGACCCTGACAAACGCAACCCACTGGACTGCTGAGGAGATTTTTTGTGAGCGAACTCATTCGCGTACCTGACATCGGCAGCGGTGAAGGTGAAGTCATTGAATTGCTGGTCAAGGTCGGCGACCGCATCGAGGCGGAGCAGAGCCTGCTGACCCTCGAGTCGGACAAGGCCAGCATGGAAGTGCCGGCGCCCAAGGCGGGCGTCGTGAAAAGCATCAAGGTCAAGCTGGGCGACCGCCTGAAAGAAGGCGACGAACTGCTGGAGCTGGACGTCGAGGGTGCTGAAGAAGCGCCCCAGGCCTCCGAGCCTGCCGCTGCGCCAAAGCTGGAAGAGAAAGCCGAGGCCGCGCCCGCCGCTGCCCCAGCCGCCGCTCCCGCTGCCGCAGCTTCGAGCCAGGACATCCACGTGCCGGATATCGGTTCGTCGGGCAAGGCGCAGATCATCGAGATCTCGGTGAAGGTCGGTGACACCGTCACCGCCGATCAGTCCTTGATTACCCTGGAGTCGGACAAGGCCAGCATGGAAATTCCATCGCCGGCCGCAGGTGTGGTGGAAAGCATCAGCGTCAAGCTGAACGACGAAGTCGGCACCGGTGACCTGATCCTCAAGCTTGCGGTCGAAGGCGCAGCTCCTGCTGCTGCCCCGGCCGCCGCTGCCCCCGCACCTGCCGCAGCAGCGCCTGCAGCGGCTGAAAAGCCGGCCGCAGCGCCTGCCGGCGACAGCGTGCAGGACATCCACGTGCCGGACATCGGTTCGGCCGGCAAGGCCAAGATCATCGAAGTACTGGTCAAGGCCGGCGACACGGTCGAAGCCGACCAGTCGCTGATCACCCTGGAATCGGACAAGGCCAGCATGGAGATCCCTTCTCCGGCTGCCGGCGTGGTCGAAAGCGTCAGCGTCAAGCTGGAAGACGAAGTGGGTACCGGCGACCTGATTCTCAAGCTGAAAGTGGCCGGTGCAGCCCCCGCAGCGCCTGCCCAGGCGGCTGCCCCTGCCGCAGCGGCGGCTGAATCCAAGCCCGCGCCGGCCCCAGCGGCTGCCGAGAAGCCTGCTGCTGCACCCGCAGCACCAGCCGCACCGGCCGGTGCCAAGGTGCATGCCGGCCCGGCCGTTCGCCAATTGGCGCGCGAGTTCGGTGTCGAGCTGAACGCGGTGAGCCCGACCGGCCCGCACGGTCGCATCCTCAAGGAAGACGTGCAGGTCTACGTCAAGGCGATGATGCTCAAGGCCAAGGAGGCACCGGCCGCTGCTGCCGGCGCCACCGGTGGTGCTGGCATTCCACCGATCCCGGTGGTCGACTTCAGCCGCTTCGGCGAAACCGAAGAAGTGCCGATGACCCGCCTGATGCAGGCCGGTGCCACCAACCTGCACCGCAGCTGGCTGAACGTGCCCCACGTGACGCAGTTCGACCAGGCCGATATCACCGAGCTGGAAGCGTTCCGCGTGGCGCAGAAAGCCGTGGCGGAAAAGGCCGGCGTCAAGCTGACCGTGCTGCCATTGCTGCTCAAGGCCTGTGCGCACCTGCTCAAGGAACTGCCGGACTTCAACGCTTCGCTGGCGCCGAGTGGCAAGGCGATCATTCGCAAGAAGTACGTCAACGTCGGCTTCGCGGTCGATACGCCGGACGGCCTGCTGGTGCCGGTGATCAAGAACGTCGATCAGAAGAGCCTGCTGCAACTGGCTGCCGAAGCCGCCGCCCTGGCCGAAAAGGCCCGGACCAAGAAGCTCTCGGCGGACGACATGCAGGGTGCCTGCTTCACCATCTCCAGCCTCGGGCACATTGGCGGCACCGGCTTCACGCCGATCGTCAACGCGCCGGAAGTGGCGATCCTGGGTGTCTCCAAGGCCACCATCCAGCCTGTCTGGGATGGCAAGGCGTTCCAACCCAAGCTGATGCTGCCGCTGTCGCTGTCCTACGATCACCGTGTGATCAACGGCGCGGCCGCTGCACGTTTCACCAAGCGTCTGGGCGAGTTGCTGACCGATATCCGCACCATGCTGCTGTAAGGCTGGCCGGATGAAAGAAACCCACCGTTACCGGTGGGTTTTTTTTGCCCCGAATTTGCCTCTGAAGCTCACAACCAGTGTGCGACACAGACGCTAATGCCCCCATGAACCCAGTATTTTCGGATCCAATTGCAGAATTTTGTGCGCCTGCCGACAACATGGAAGCACCGAGCCACTGTACCGCTTGTAAGCCCGGGCGCCATGATGCAACCTTGCCTGACGCGCCCGCCTGTAGGGACCCTAGCCTGTAGGGATCGTTGTCTCTGCGCGACCAGTACTCTTGAAGCGAGTTTTCAATGAAAAGCCAGCCCGATGCCGCCAACCGCATGGTGGCCGAGGTAGTGACGCAACTGCCGGTGCCCTCGCGCCTGGGAATGCTGCGTTTCGAACGGCTGAACGAGGCCAACTGGGCGCTGCTTTATCTGGATCCGGCCTGCGAACGAACCTTCGGTCTTCCTGCCGCGCAGCTGTGCTCGCTGACCGGCTCGCCGTACGCCAGCCTGATGGAGCCCGAGGCCCGGCACCGTCTGCACGATGCCATCCAGGCGCAGTTGGTCGACAGTGCCCACTACACCGTGCGTTACACCTTGCACAGCAACCATGGCAGCCTGCACCTGATGGAACTGGGCGAAGCCTTTCGCCAACGCAATCGGCAGTTGTTGCGTGGCTACTTGATGGTCGTCGACGCAGCTGTCGACAGCCTGGTCGAGACCAGCCTGACACCGGCCAACGCGGGCAGTCCGCTGCAGATGGCGCTGGAACTGAACCAGCGGGCGCAACAGGAACAACTGCAGCACATGGAACGTGCCAGCGCCCAGCAGGCATTGATCCTGAGCCTGGCGCAACAGCGCTACGGGACCCACAAGCCGCTGCTTGAGGCAGCCGAACTGATCACGCGCAACGCCTGCGATATCTATGCGGTGGACTGTGCCAGCCTGTGGACGCTGCAAGGCCAGCAGCTGTTGCCCATTACCGCCTACTACGGTGATCGACAGGTCCACGGCTGTCTGCAACCTGTGGACCTGTGTGAGTTTCCCGATTACCTGGCGGCCCTGCACGCCAGCCGCGCCATCGACGCCAGCGACGTGGCCAGCGACCCGCGCACGCGTCAGCTTGCCCAGCAACTGGCGATGCGCGATGTCAGTTCGGTGCTCGATGCCAGCATTCGTATCGACGGCCAGGTGGTCGGCGTGCTGTGCCTGGAGCAGAGTGGCAGCGGGCGTGTCTGGCGTGCGGACGAAATCGCCTTCGCCGGCGAGCTTGCCGACCAGTTCGCCCAGGTGATCAACAACCACGACCGTCGTGCAGCCACCAGCGCCTTGAATCTGTTCCAGCGCGCGGTCGAGCAAAGCGCCAATGCCTTTCTGCTGGTCAACTGCGACGGCGTGGTCGAGTACGTCAACCCCAGCTTCACCGCGATCACCCAATACAGCACCGAGGAAGTCCACGGCAAGCGCCTGGCCGATCTGCCAGCGCTGGAAAACCTCAGCGAGCTGCTGTTCGACGCGCCTTCGAGCCTGGCCAACGGCAACAGCTGGCAAGGCGAATTCAAGAGCCGTCGCAAGAACCTGGAACCCTATTGGGGCCAGCTGTCGATTTCCAAGGTGTACGGCGACGACCGTGAGCTGACCCATTACATCGGCATCTACGAAGACATCACCCAGAGCAAGCTGGCCCAGCAGCGCATCGAGCGCCTGGCCTACACCGACAATCTGACCAACCTGGGCAACCGTCCGGCGTTCATCCGCAGCCTGGACGAAAGCTTCGCCCACAACAGTGACCGGCCGATCAGCATGATGCTGGTGGACATCGACAACTTCAAACGGATCAACGACAGCCTCGGCCACCAGACTGGCGACAAGCTGCTGGTCAGCCTGTCGCGACGGCTGCGCAACAGCCTGAGTCCGGCCGGCAGCCTGGCACGTTTTGCCAGCAACGAGTTCGCCGTGCTGCTTCACGACACCGACCTGGAAGCTGGCCAGCGCATTGCCCAGCAGGTGCTGCTGACGCTGGACAAGCCGATGTTCGTGGATAACCAGTTGATCAACGTCACCGGCTCCGTGGGCCTTGCCTGTGCGCCGCTGCATGGATGCGACCCGCAGACCCTGATGAAGAACGCAGGCCTTGCGCTGCACAAGGCCAAGGCCAACGGCAAGCATCAGGTGCAGGTGTTCACCGAGGCGCTGAACGCCGAGGCCAGCTACAAGCTGTTCGTGGAGAACAACCTGCGCCGCGCCCTGACCCAGAACGAACTGGATGTGTTCTACCAGCCCAAGCTGTGCCTGCGCTCGGGTCGCCTGCTGGGCATGGAGGCGCTGCTGCGCTGGAACCATCCGGAAAAGGGCATGATTCGTCCCGATCAGTTCATCAGCGTGGCTGAAGAAACCGGTTTGATCATCCCCATCGGCAAATGGATCGCGCGTCAGGCCTGCCGCATGAGCAAAGCCCTCACCGCGGCCGGGCTGGGTCGCCTGCAGGTGGCGATCAATCTGTCACCCAAGCAGTTTTCCGATCCCGACCTGGTCGCGTCCATCGCCAGTATTCTGCAGGAAGAGGCGCTTGACGCCTCGCTGCTGGAGTTGGAACTGACCGAGGGCCTGCTGCTGGAAGCCACCGTGGATACCCACCAGCAGCTCGAACAGCTCAAGCAGCTAGGCATGACCCTGGCCATGGATGACTTCGGCACGGGGTATTCCTCGCTCAGCTACCTGAAGAAATTCCCCATCGATGTGATCAAGATCGATCGCAGCTTCATCCATGAAATCCCGGACAACCAGGACGATATGGAGATCACCTCGGCGGTGATCGCCATGGCGCACAACCTCAAGCTCAAGGTCGTGGCCGAGGGCATCGAGACCGCCGCACAACTGGCCTTTCTGCGTCGTCAGCGCTGCGACGTCGGCCAGGGCTACCTGTTCGACAAGCCGATTCCCGGCGCTGAGCTGATCGAACGGCTCAAACGCTATCCACGCGGGCCACAGGCCTGACCTTGCACTGTGCCGAGACGGATCAGCCGCAGACCTGACCAACCACTCGCCAGGGTAGTGCGCGACGTGTCGCGCCTCACGCCCTGAAGGTCACTCGGCGATCAGCCAGTCCATCTTCCAGCCGCCCTGGCGCTGGCCGAGCAGGTTGGCCAACCAGGGCATCAGCGCGTTCAGTTCTTCTTCCAGGCCCCACGGCGGGTTGGCAATCACCAGTCCCGAACCGTTCAGGCTCTGCGGTGTGTCCAGCGGGTGCACCAGCAATTCCACGCGCAGCAGCTTCGGCGCGCCGGTGCTGGTCAGGTCCTGATAGAAACGCTTGAGCGAGCGCTCGTCATCCTTGATCGGGTACCAGATGGCCGCCACGGTCTGGCGCATACGGCCGATGGTTTCCTTCAGGGCAGTGGCACAGCGCTTGAGCTCGTCGAGTTGCTCGAACGGCGGATCGATCAGCATCACCGCGCGCTTTTCGGCCACCGGCAGCAGGGCCCGCGGCACGTGCCAGCCCTCGCCCAGGTGCACGGCCACACGCGGGTCCTTCTTCATGTTTTCTTTGAGCAACTGGCCGTCTTCGGGGTGCTTCTCGTTGAGCAGCACACGGTCCTGCTGGCGCATCAGCCGGCGCGCCAGTTCGGGCGAGCCGGGGTAGTAACGCAGTTCGCCTTCGGTATTGAGACGGTTGATGACCTTGACGTAGTCGTCGGTCAGCGCCGGGCGATCGGTGGCCTGCCACAGGCGGGCGATGCCTTCGAGCCATTCGCCGGTGCGCGTGGCCTGGTCACCGTGGAGGTCGTAGAGGCCGAGGCCGGCGTGGGTGTCGATGTAGGTAAACGGCTGTTCCTTGCGCGACATCAGCGCAACCAACCGGGTGAGGACGATATGTTTGAACACGTCGGCGTGATTGCCGGCGTGGAAGGCATGACGATAGTTCATGGGGACTCCTGCAGATGGGCAGGAGTCTAGCATTTCAGATGGGTTTTTTGCGGTGTGGGGAACAGAGCCGTTTTGCAGCCGATGACCGCTCCCACACGAACGCCGTGGGAGCGGTCATCGGCCGCGAAACAGGCAACGCGTGCTCACTGACGCACCGCGGTGTGCTTTTCGCGGCCACGGACCGCTCCCACATTGGCCGCTCCTAGGCAGGACAAAGCATCACTTGCCATGGTGGAACGCCGCCTCGGCGCGTTCGAAGCGACTGACCATGGCCTGCGACGGCCCGCGGCCCAGCTTGCTGACGATCAGGATGGCCAGGCTGGCGAACGCGAAGCCCGGAATGATCTCGTACAACCCCAGCAGCTCGAAGTGTTTCCACACGATCACTGTCGCCGCGCCGACCAGGATGCCAGCCAGAGCACCATTGCGCGTCATGCCCTTCCAGACCACCGAGATCAGCACCACCGGCCCGAACGCTGCGCCGAACCCTGCCCAGGCGTAGCTGACCAGGCCCAGTACGCGGTTGTCGGGATTGGACGCCAGCCAGATAGCGACCAGCGCCACCAGCAGCACCATCATGCGGCCGACCCAGACCAGCTCACGCTGCGAGGCGCCCTTGCGCAGGAACGCCTTGTAGAAGTCTTCGGTCAGGGCGCTGGAGCACACCAGCAACTGGCAGCTCAGGGTACTCATCACCGCGGCCAGAATGGCCGACAGCAGCACCCCGGCGATCCACGGATTGAAGAGGATCTTGGCCAGCTCGATGAATACCCGCTCGTGGTTCTCGGTGACCGGACCGGCCAGCTCGGGGTGCGCCGAGAAGTAGGCAATGCCGAAGAAACCCACGGCCACGGTGCCACCCAGGCAGAGGATCATCCAGGTCATGGAAATGCGCCGCGCCTTGGCAATGGAGCGCACCGAATCGGCCGCCATGAAGCGGGCAAGAATGTGCGGTTGGCCGAAATAGCCCAACCCCCAGCCCAGCAGCGAAACGATGCCGATGAAGGTGGTGCCGCGCAGCATGTCGAAGTTGGCCGGGTTCTGCGCCTCGATGGCCAGAAAGGCCGTGTCGACGCCGCCGGTGGCCAGCACTACGACGATGGGTGTGAGGATCAGGGCGAAGATCATCAGCGTGGCCTGCACCGTGTCGGTCCAGCTGACCGCCAGGAACCCGCCAACGAAGGTGTAGGCAATGGTAGCGGCGGCGCCGGCCCACAACGCGGACTCGTAGGACATGCCGAAAGTGCTTTCGAACAGCCGCGCGCCGGCGACGATGCCTGAAGCGCAGTAGATGGTGAAGAACACCAGGATCACCACCGCCGAGATGATCCGCAGCAGGCCGCTGGTGTCTTCGAAACGCCCGGCGAAATAGTCCGGCAGGGTCAGGGCGTCACCGTTGTGTTCGGTCTGCACGCGCAGCCGGCCAGCGACGAACAGCCAGTTCAGGTAGGCACCGATGATCAGGCCGACGGCGATCCAGCCTTCCGACAGGCCGGACATGTAGATCGCGCCCGGCAGGCCCATGAGCAACCAGCCGCTCATGTCCGAGGCACCGGCGGACAGCGCCGTGACCACGCTGCCAAGGCTGCGACCGCCGAGAATGTAGTCGGAAAGATTGTTGGTGGAACGGTAGGCGAACAGGCCGATCAGGACCATGGCAGCGATGTAGATCACGAAGGTGATCAGAGTGGGATTGCTGACACTCATGGGGTGTCTCCTCGAGTTGTTTTTATGAGCCTGCGGGCGCGTGTCGGCGCCTCTGTGCAGGTCGGCAGATGGCAAGACGTCAGGGCTGACCCAAAGGCGCCGAACTTTAGGCCGGCATTGGAGACGGGCGCAACCCCTTTTGGCAAGCAAGTTGCACCTCTGGAAACATCTGGATAAACGCGGTGCATCTGCTTCCTTTCGGAGCATTCGCCTGCTACTCGCTACTTGGCCGCACCGGCGTTGTGCAGATTCAACCCATGCAAAAAGATTTTCCGTCGAGCGGTGCAACTTTCGTCGATATACAGGTTGCACCTGGTTGCACCCCGCAAAGCGCACGGCTAATCTTGCCGCCGGCTTTATTGCCACGCACCGTGGCCCTGATGAGGACAAGAAATGGCAACCACCACCCTGGGCGTCAAATTGGACGACCCGACCCGCGAACGCCTCAAGGCTTGCGCGCAGTCCATCGACCGCACTCCACACTGGTTGATCAAGCAGGCGATCTTCAACTATCTGGAGAAGCTGGAAGGCGGCGCGACGCTGACCGAACTGACCGGCGCCGGGGTGAGTGGCAGTGACGATGCGGGCGATATCCAGCCCGACCATGCCCATCAGTGCTTCCTCGAATTTGCCGAAAGCATTCTGCCGCAGTCGGTACTGCGCGCCGCGATCACCGGCGCGTACCGCCGTCCGGAGCCTGAAGTGGTGCCGATGCTGCTGGAGCAGGCGCGCCTGCCGGCCGACATGGCCGAAGCCACCAACAAGCTGGCCGCGCGCATTGCCGAGAAGCTGCGCAACCAGAAAAGCGCCGGCGGCCGTGCCGGCATCGTTCAGGGCCTGCTGCAGGAATTCTCGCTCAGCTCCCAGGAAGGCGTGGCCTTGATGTGCCTGGCCGAGGCGCTGCTGCGCATCCCCGACAAGGGCACCCGCGACGCCCTGATCCGCGACAAGATCAGCACCGGCAACTGGCACCCGCACCTGGGCAACAGCCCGTCGCTGTTCGTCAACGCGGCCACCTGGGGCTTGCTGCTGACCGGCAAGCTGGTGTCGACGCACAACGAATCGGGCCTGTCGTCGTCGCTCAGCCGCATCATCGGCAAGAGCGGCGAGCCGATGATCCGCAAGGGCGTCGACATGGCCATGCGCCTGATGGGCGAACAGTTCGTCACCGGTGAAACCATCGGCGAGGCGCTGGCCAACGCCAGCAAGTTCGAGAACAAGGGTTTCCGCTACTCCTACGACATGCTCGGCGAGGCGGCGCTGACCGAGCACGACGCGCAGAAATACCTCGCCTCCTACGAGCAGGCTATCCACTCGATCGGCAAGGCCTCTCACGGTCGCGGCATCTATGAAGGTCCGGGTATCTCGATCAAGCTGTCGGCGCTGCACCCGCGTTACAGCCGCGCGCAGTACGAGCGCGTCATGGAAGAACTGTACCCGCGCCTGCTGTCGCTGACCCTGCTGGCCAAGCACTACGACATCGGCCTGAACATCGACGCCGAGGAAGCCGACCGCCTGGAGCTGTCGCTGGACCTGCTCGAGCGCCTGTGCTTCGAGCCGCAACTGACCGGCTGGAACGGCATCGGTTTCGTCATCCAGGCCTACCAGAAGCGCTGCCCGTACGTGATCGACTACGTCATCGACCTGGCTCGGCGCAGTCGTCATCGCCTGATGATCCGCCTGGTGAAGGGCGCCTACTGGGACAGCGAGATCAAGCGCGCTCAGGTCGAGGGGCTGGAAGGCTACCCGGTGTACACCCGCAAGGTGTACACCGACGTGTCCTACGTGGCCTGCGCGCGCAAGCTGCTGTCGGTGCCGGAAGTCATCTACCCGCAGTTCGCGACCCACAACGCCCACACGCTGGCGGCCATCTACCACATTGCCGGTCAGAACTATTACCCCGGTCAGTATGAATTCCAGTGCCTGCACGGCATGGGTGAACCGCTGTACGAACAGGTCGTAGGCAAAGTGGCCGATGGCAAGCTGAACCGTCCATGCCGTGTGTATGCACCGGTCGGCACCCACGAAACACTGCTCGCGTATCTGGTCCGCCGCCTGCTGGAAAACGGCGCCAACACTTCGTTCGTCAACCGGATCGCCGACCAGTCCATCTCCATCCAGGAACTGGTCGCCGACCCGGTGGCCACCATCGAGCGGATGGCGACCCAGGAGGGCCAGTTCGGTCTGCCTCATCCGCGCATTCCGCTGCCGCGTGATCTGTACGGCAGTGACCGGGCCAACTCGGCCGGCATCGACATGGCCAACGAGCATCGCCTTGCGTCACTGTCGTCAGCCCTGCTGGCCACCGCTCACACCGACTGGAAAGCCCTGCCCATGCTGGGCTGCGAAGCCAGCAACGAACCGGCCCAACCGGTGCTCAACCCGTCCGACCTGCGCGACGTGGTCGGCCATGTGCAAGAAGCCACCGTCACCGACGTCGACAACGCGATCCAGTGCGCAATGATCAACGGCCCGATCTGGCAGGCCACGCCGCCGGCCGAGCGCGCCGCGGTACTGGAGCGTGCCGCAGACCTGATGGAAGCCGAGATCCAGCCACTGATGGGGCTGCTCGCCCGCGAAGCCGGCAAGACCTTCGCCAACGCCATCGCCGAGGTCCGCGAGGCCGTGGACTTCCTGCGCTACTACGCGGTGCAGGCGCGCAACGATTTCAGCAACGATGCCCATCGCCCGCTGGGTCCGGTGGTGTGCATCAGCCCGTGGAACTTCCCGCTGGCGATCTTCAGTGGCCAGGTTGCCGCAGCGCTCGCCGCCGGTAACCCGGTGCTGGCCAAACCTGCGGAGCAGACCCCGCTGGTGGCCGCGCAAGCCGTGCGCCTGCTGCTCGAAGCCGGTATCCCCGAAGGCGTGCTGCAACTGCTGCCAGGCCGCGGTGAAACCGTGGGTGCACGGCTGGTGGGCGACGAGCGGGTCAAGGGCGTGATGTTCACCGGTTCCACCGAAGTGGCGCGGTTGCTGCAGCGCAACATCGCCGGGCGCCTGGACTCGCAAGGTCGTCCGATTCCGCTGATCGCCGAAACCGGTGGCCAGAACGCGATGATCGTCGATTCCTCGGCGCTTACCGAACAGGTGGTGATCGACGTCGTTTCCTCGGCATTCGACTCCGCCGGCCAGCGTTGCTCGGCCCTGCGCGTGCTCTGCCTGCAGGAGGATTCGGCCGACCGTGTGATCGAAATGCTCAAGGGCGCCATGGCCGAAGCGCGCCTGGGCAACCCCGAGCGCCTGAACGTGGACATCGGCCCGGTGATCGACGCCGAGGCCAAGACCGGTATCGAGAAACACATCCAGGGCATGCGTGACAAAGGCCGCGACGTGTACCAGATGGCCATAGCCGACAGTGCCGAGATCAAGCGCGGCACCTTCGTCATGCCGACCCTGATCGAACTGGAAAGCTTCGATGAGCTGCAGCGCGAGATCTTCGGTCCGGTGCTGCACGTGGTGCGCTACAAGCGGCGCGACCTGGACCAGTTGATCGGCCAGATCAATGCGTCCGGCTATGGCCTGACCCTGGGCGTGCACACCCGCATCGACGAAACCATCGCCAAGGTGATCGACAACGTTCATGCCGGTAACGTCTACGTCAACCGCAACATCGTCGGTGCCGTGGTGGGTGTGCAGCCGTTCGGCGGCGAAGGCCTGTCGGGCACCGGCCCGAAAGCCGGTGGCCCGCTGTACCTGTACCGCCTGCTGTCGACGCGGCCAAACGACGCCATCGCCCAGTCCTTCGCCCGCACCGATGCCGGTACGGCGCCGGACGTGCGTCTGCGTGATGCCATGGGCAAGCCGTTGCAGGCCCTGCAAGCCTGGGCTTCGAGCAATCAGCAGACCGAACTGGCGCAACTGTGCGGCGAATTCGCCGCCCAGTCGCAGAGTGGCGTGAGCCGTCTGCTCGATGGCCCCACCGGTGAACGCAACAGCTACACCATCCTGCCGCGCGAGCACGTGCTGTGCCTGGCCGACACCGAAGCCGACCTGCTGGCGCAGCTGGCAGCGGTGATGGCCGTGGGCTCCCGCGCGGTGGTGCCCGACAACGAGCTGGGCAAGGCCGTGCGCATGCGTTTGCCCAAGGAAGTGCAGGCGCGTATCCAGCTGGTACCGGAGTGGAACAAGGACGAGGTGCACTTCGATGCTGTGCTGCATCACGGTGACAGCGACCAACTGCGTGCCGTCTGCGAGCAGATCGCCAAGCGCAGCGGCGCCATCGTCGGTGTGCATGGCCTGTCTCAGGGTGAAACCGGCATCTGCCTGGAGCGCCTGGTGATCGAGCGAGCGCTGAGCGTCAATACCGCCGCCGCGGGTGGCAATGCGAGCTTGATGAGCATCGGCTGAGCCCTCGGGCCACAGCAGAACGCCACTCCGGCTCGCGCCGCAGTGGCGTTTTTTTTGCTCCGGCTCAGTCCGGCCGCTGTGAATCAGGACTGTACATGGGTCAGATTCTGCTCGGCCATCGCTGCCAGCAATGCCTGCAAGGTCCAGAATTTACGCCCATGCACTTTGTCCCAGCTGGGTCGCGACAGCGAGTAGCGGCCCAGCTGCTTCTCGACGGCCGTACGATAGATATTGCCATCACGACTCAGGTGCACCACCTGGCGCTTGCCCTCTACCTTTTCGATGTAGAACGAACCGGGGTGCACCAGCCGGGGTCTGCCAAGCTGCAGTTGCGCCGGGCGCGCGCCCAGGAAATCCTGGACATCGGCATGCAGGGCCTCAAGGGCCGCAGAGGATGTTGACGTGGGGGAGGATGACGCCTGCCGGTGCGTTGGCACCTCGACCTCCAGAAAGAAATCGGCTTTGACTCGCGCCTCCCCAAACGATGGGTCATAGCCGGGGTCCACGCGCCAGCGCGGCCGGATGCCGCCCTCCGGTTCAGCCACGCGTACGCCGACAGCCCTGTTCAGTTCGGCCAGCCCCGGCGTGCTGCGGTAGGTGTTGGAGTGGCTGTTGCCCACCAGCGCTACCCACTTGTGCTCGCCGGCGCTGGCCTGGTGAGCCTGGATCACTCGGCTGGCCAGATAGCTGAACATGCGCTGGCGTGCGCCGATCCCATTGTCGGCCACGCCCTTTGCATACCAACTGGCTGCACAGTCCAGGCCTATCACCTGCAGCCCCTGCTTGCGGGCCTGGACCACTACATTCTCAAACGTGAACGGCTGCCCGGCGTCCACCCAGTGACCTTTGTCGACGCTGGCCAGATGCTGTTTCAGAGCAGGTGTCATAACCCCAGTCTCGTTCAGGGTCTTGAGGTCCCTGGCGAGAAAGTCCATATGCAGATGCTCGAAGTACAAGGTCTTGACCCCCTGCGCCTTGAGCGTGGCGAAATTGTCTATCAGGAACCGCTTGGACGCAGAGGTGGCATGCGACTCGCCGATCACCAGGCCGTTGCTCTTCTGGTACACCTGGGCGATCAGCGCGGCGTGGGAGACGTGCTCCGCAAGTGGGGGCAGTTCCACCCGGGCAGGAACGACCACCTCGCGCAGATAATCATCTGCGTCGCGCAGCAGTTGCTTGCGCTTGGTGAAAAAACGCTGCTTGGCCTGATCGCTTGGCTTGGGCGCACGCAGCGCGCCCTGCTCATCGAGCGCATACCCATGGGCGCGGGGCAACAGCTCACTCATCAGCGCGCGGTCTTCAGCGGCGATGAGGTAGTCGGCCATCACCGAGTCATCGGCACTTGCACTACTGCCCGCCCGGGAGCGCCCTCCGGCGCGCAGGCCAGTGTCCAGGTGGGTCACGAAGCGCCCATCGGGACCCTGGCGCACCGGGTGCTCATGGCTGTTGGTAGACGTCCGGCGCAGGCGCAGGGTCAGTTCGCCGCTGCGCCGAAACACCTCATAAACGTTGCCGTCCTGGCGCACGTACAGCTTGCCGCCATGCTTCCAAGTGCCGGCATCCAAACCGTGCTGACGCACGGCCGTCGTCAGGTCGATGTCCACCGCGTGCCCGGCAAAGCCGTCCAGGCGTGCGCCCTTGCGGCCGATATGCACGCTGGGCGACGACGCGCGCTGGCGTGGCGCCAGGGACTGACGGGCCACCTTGGCGGCTGCTATCCCCGGAATGAACGACACCAGGGCGAAACCGAAGTTGAGCTCCGCAGAGGCCATACGGCGCAGCCCCAGAGCGGTATCGCCACGACTGAAGGCGTTGACCGCTGCCTGGGCATCGGCCCAACCGTCATACAATTGCAGCGCCGTGCCGATACCCGGCAAATAGTACAAGCCGGACATCGCCAGCTGCTTGCCGCCGTCGCGCAATTGCTGGGCGAATGCCTGGCGCACCTCCTCACGGCTTCGAGAAATCAACTGGGCATCGTTGAGCAACTGCTGCTGACGGTGATGCAGCAAGGCCGCCGCCACTGGCCAGACCGGATAGGGCGACACGGCAAAGTGGATAAATCCGCTGTAGTCACACTGGCGAGCTTGCTCCAGGTAGTGTTCTCGGCTGGCGCTAGCCTGCCCCACCCCGCCCAACCCCGCCAGCCAGGTGCGCATCGAGGTCGAACTCAGGCGACGAAGCAGCGCGGCCTTGACCGCATCGATGGACGCGCCCTGGATGAAGCTGGCGCCCTCGGCAACCTTGGGCAGGTACAGCCAGCACTCACCGGTACCGCAGTGCTCGAACAACAGCAAGCCACTGACCAATCGCTCGCTGCCGACGCCCAGGCTCAGGGTGGTCGTGCTCAGGCGCGCCGCCAGCGACCCTTGCGCCAATTGCTCGGCGCTGCGTGCCTGCAGTGCCTTTTCCAACAACGCCCAACCGTCCTTGCTCAGCAAGCCGCGCTGGTGATCGCCGAAAGCCTGCAGGCGCAGCGCCGAGAGGTAGGGCGCGCTCAGCAACTGCGAGCGAACGTCATCGCCGCTGTTGACCGGGAGGCTGTAGAGCGTTTGAACCTTGCGACGGTACTGCCCTGCCACGTCCAGCTCGATGATCAGGCGCCGCACTCGGTCGACGGTCAGCCCGGGTACTGCCAGAGGCTGCCGTGTGGCGCTGTCGAGCAGCGTCGCGTAACGCATGCGCAGGGTGACCTGGCGGTCGACATTGAGCAGGGCCAGTTCGACCAGGCTCAAGGTTTGCTGCCTGCTGCTGGGCACCAGCACCTCGGACGGGATGGTGGGCACCGCTTTCACCTCCACCGACTCGGGCAGCTTCAACAACACCTGCTGGGGATCGAGTTCGACATTGAGCACAGTGCGCAGATGCGCCTTGAGCAGCGCATGGGCGAACGGCTGGATCAGCGGTGGCTCACGCTGCAGGAAGCTTTCCTGCGCCGTCGCCACCTGATTGTAATGCTCAAGCAACTCGGCGAACTGCTGACGCACCGCTGGTGACGCACTGCCGATCCAGGCAGGCAAGCCTTGCAGCGTCGCCTGCAGGCGCCGTTGCTCGGCGACCCGAGCGATCGCCACTTCACGCACATCGTGGACCGGCGACTCAGGGCGCTGGCCAGTTCTTCGAGCAATCGAGCACGGGCAGCGTCATCGCTGGCGAGCGCAACACGGTCGGCGTGGCTGTCGATTTCAGAGCCCACGTAGTCATCCAGCCAGTCGGCAGTCACTACAGTGGTGACCCATGGCAGCGAGGCCTGCTGCACAAAGCGCATGATGGCTGCTTGCGCGCTCGTCGAATATCGCGCCCACACCGGCGTGAACGAGAGATCCTGAAGGCTCGCGGTCAAGCTTTGCAGCAGTTCAGTCAGCGACCCGAAACGACGAATCCCCCCGTCGATACCTGCCATCACCAACAGGCACGGCTGGCGACGTTGCTCATCGTTCCAGGCGCGCGCCGAAGCGACGACATAGGCGCCGGGCAGGCGATAGGAGAATGTCGCCAGGCCTACCGCCAATTGTGCGACCACGTTGCCGCTGGCTTGACGTTGAGCCGCGGCAGGGTGGCCAAGTACCTCATTGATGAGTGTCAGATCAACGCTCGAAAGCGTCCCTTCGTAGACCTGCAATTGGGCATCATGGCGTAGGAAAGTGCCCAGGCCCGCGACAATGGACTGGCGCGGGGTCATGCCGTGTTCGTCCCGCTGTCCCCAGAAAACCTCCTGCGATGACACCGGTTGTGCCATGAGCTGATCGACCTGCCGTTGCACCTTACCTTGCGTCGCCTGCCAGGCGGCATGCACCTGCCGATAACGCTGCTGTTCGGAACTGGCCAGGTTGTCACCGATGTAGCGCTGAATGCCCATCTCGCACGTCGCGATTTTTTGCGCGACAAGGACGCTGGACATGCTGGGGTTGATGCTGGCGAAGGTAACCAGATGCGCTTGACGCTCAGCATCGGCCGCAAGGGCCGCAGTCAAACATGCTTGAAGCGCGGACGGCAGTGCAAGCCAGAAGCGTTCCACGCGCCGCTGTGGCCAGTTTTCGTCAGGTGCCGACCGGGCATTGATCTGGGCGTTCAGCTCGCTGGCAATGCTGCTGTCAAGCCCGTGGTTCAGTGGTGGCTTGTCGAGCAGGCCGAAATGGGCCTTGACCCCCAGCCCGGCGAAGGGGGGCTGGTGCCAGTGGGCGGCGACGTCCGCGCTGAAGCGGCTCCAGAACTCGTCGCCGTGCGGCCCCAGCATGAACTCGATCAGGGCATGGCCGGCCTGCGCACGGCTGTCGAACTCGAACAACTGCTGACCCAGGCCTGGAAACACCATCAGGCAGCGATCGCTGGACGGGGCCTGGAGCAGTTCTACGCCAGGCAGGGTCAGACGGGTGCCGTCCGAAGTTTCAAGGGCAACAGCGTAGACGCTGGGCGCATCGCGCTGAGCGCCCGACTGCAAAGCATCGTCGAGCAGCTGCTGGCCGGCATCGCTGATCTGTCCCAACGCTGCCAACAGCTGGGCGCGCAAAGCCAGGTCTTCGGCGCGCAACGCCTTGCTGTGATCCAGGCGCGACCCTTCGGTACCCGGCGCGAGGTCGCCTCAATATTGCGCCGAAGCGGCCCTTAGCTGCGCCGAGGTCTGCCCTTCCAGCAGCGGAGCATGCCGAGCCAGCGCCTGCAAGCGTGTGCAGAGGTCGGCCAAGGCATCGGTCAGAACGCCCAGGTTATTGAGCAAGGGCGTGCGCTGGTGACCGGTGCCCACATGAGCTTGCAGCAGGACGTCGAGTGTTTCCTCGAGGGGGGTATTCATGAATAAACTCGTTTGAGAAAAGCAACCACAGTGCACACCCTTTGAACGCGTGCGGTGGTAGATAAACGCCACCCGAAACTCGATGCTTTTCACCCAACCCTTTGACACCACAAGCTTTGCACAGGTTATTATCCTTGGCACGCAGCCTGCATGACGCGGCTGTGTGCTGCAGACACTCGAAACCCCATGCCAGTCCAAACGGAGTACCGCCCTTGAACGCCACCTTCATCAACAGCCTGTTCTTGATCGGCGCGTTGCTGGTGGGTGCAAGTATTCTGGTCAGCTCGCTGTCATCGCGCCTGGGCATTCCCATTCTGGTGATCATCCTGGCCGTGGGCATGGCCGCCGGAGTGGACGGCGGCGGCATCATCTTCAACAACTACCCCACGGCCTATCTGGTCGGGAACCTGGCGCTGGCGGTAATCCTGCTCGATGGCGGACTGCGCACGCGGGTCTCGAGCTTTCGCGTGGCGCTGTGGCCCGCCCTGTCGCTGGCCACGGTCGGGGTGCTGATCACCACCGCATTGACCGGCGCGGTCGCCGCCTGGCTGTTCAACCTGAGCATGATTCAGGGGCTGTTGATCGGCGCCATCGTCGGTTCCACCGATGCGGCGGCGGTGTTCTCGCTGCTGGGCGGCAAGGGCCTGAACGAGCGGGTGACCGCCACGCTCGAGATCGAATCGGGCAGCAACGACCCCATGGCGGTGTTCCTCACCGTGACCCTGATCGACATGATCGCCAGCGGCCAGACCGGCCTGCATTGGGGCCTGCTGGGGCACCTGCTGCGCGAGTTCGGCATTGGCGGCGTCATCGGCCTGGGCGGTGGCTGGGTCATGCTGCAACTGGTCAACCGCATCAACCTGGCCGCCGGCCTGTACCCGATCCTGGTGGTGGCCGGCGGCCTGCTGGTGTTCGCCCTGACCAACGCCCTGCACGGCAGCGGATTCCTGGCTGTCTACCTGTGCGGCCTGGTGATGGGCAACAAGCCGATCCGCAGCCGCCACGGCATTCTGCACATGCTCGACGGCATGGCCTGGCTGGCGCAGATCGGCATGTTCCTGGTACTGGGGCTGCTGGTCACGCCGCATGACCTGTTGCCCATCGCCCTGCCCGCCCTCGCCTTGGCCCTTTGGATGATCCTGGTCGCGCGACCGCTGTCGGTGATGGTTGGGCTGTTGCCGTTCAAGGCGTTCCATGGCCGCGAAAAAGCCTTCATCTCGTGGGTGGGCCTGCGCGGCGCGGTACCGATCATCCTCGCGGTGTTTCCATTGATGGCCGGGCTGCCGGATGCGCAGCTGTTCTTCAACCTGGCGTTCTTCATCGTGCTGGTATCGCTGCTGGTACAGGGCACCAGCCTGCCGTGGGTGGCCAAGTTGCTCAAGGTCACCGTACCGCCGGACCCTGCACCGATCTCGCGCTCCGCCCTCGAAGTACACATCACCAGCGAATGGGAGCTGTTCGTGTACCGCCTGGGCGCGGAAAAGTGGTGCATCGGCGCGGCCCTGCGCGAGCTGAAAATGCCCGAGGGCACACGTATCGCCGCGCTGTTCCGCGGCCAGCAACTGCTCCACCCGTCCGGCAGTACGGTGCTGGAAGTGGACGACCTGCTGTGCGTGATCGGCCACGAGCACAACCTGCCAGCCTTGGGCAAATTGTTCAGCCAGGCGCCGCAGCGCGGTCTGGACCTGCGTTTCTTCGGCGACTTCGTGCTCGAAGGCGACGCTCAACTGGGCGCGGTGTCAGCGCTCTACGGCCTCAAGCTGGATGGGCTCGACCCGCAGATGCCGCTCAGCCGCTTCATCATTCAGCGGGTTGGCGGCGCGCCGATCGTTGGCGACCACGTGGAGTGGAACGGCACCATCTGGACGGTCGCGGTCATGGACGGGAACCGGATCATGAAAGTGGGCGTCAAATTCCCCGAAGGAAGTCGTCCAGGGCCTGGGCTCTTTCTTTGAATTCCTGGCGGATGAATTCAAGCCTGCTTATGAATGAACTGTCTGCGTACTCACCCACGCCAATACGACCGTTCATCCTGTAAAAAAACATTCAATACCTCCACTTTGTATACACTTTACCCAGTGAAACGGAATACCTTTTCTACTCAGCAAGTTGCGAACGAGGTACAACATCGCGACACTCCTTCCCCTTGGTGCCTGCCGTTTTCCCTGCTGCAACCAATGAATTAGCCCTGCTAGCCTGATTATGTTACCCACTCTTATCAGGCCAATCCCATGCTCCCGGACACCGTACTTTCTTTTCAGGACACAGCGGTAAATGTGCGACTTTACAACGGCTCCCAGTCACAGAGTTTCCTGTTGACCGGGAACGCCGGGGAAGATCAATTCTTGCAAAATCGCTATACAGGTTACCGCCTGAGTTCCGACGGCGTTCGACTGTGGGCGCAGCCGGGAGAAGACGTTTACACACAACGTTTCCAAATCAGGCGCTACTCTGATGACACTGTATCGATCCAGTCAGTACTGACTGGCTACGTGCTGACCTTCAATCATCAGACACCCACCATGGAGGTCTTCGTGGCTGGCAATTTGAATCAGCGCTTCCGGCTGGTCACCCAAGGCGATCGCTCCATAGGCATCCGAAGGCACCGCTGGGCGACGTTCGAGGCTACCGTGGATCGTTTCAGGGCCATATATCGACTTGGCACGCGCTACCCCCTGATGAACCGGCAACCAACAGGTTTTTACGCCCCCAAGAACAGGGCCTTCAGAGTGGTTGTCGTACACACTGATACCCCGCCCATCGCGATGAACCTGTTTGTTGGCGCCCCTTACGCAGACACGGACACGCAATACTCCCAGCAACGAACTTATCCCCTCCAAGTTGGCATCAACACCATCACCGATCCTGGTGGAGGGATCATCTATTTCCAACTGGCCAATGAAATAAACACTGCCAACGTCATCATTCTGGGTGCGCAGGAACTTCCCTACTTCGAACACGGCAATACCTCAACAGCGGTCTATCACGCCATGCTCGACGCACGCGCAACCCCATACGTCGAGCTCTACAGCGCCCGGGTCGTTCTGACCGTCGATCGGGCGTCGGCGCAGGCTTACAAAAACAGTGACCTGCCTGGGTTGATGGCAACTTACGAGCGCATCATTGACGTTCAGGAAACATTACTGGGTCTGGACAAGGCGGAAGAACTTCATGCACCGGCTCCGCTGAAATATCATCTTGTACTGGGTAACCACGGTGGCGCTGGATCGGCACATGCCTCCACCGGGTACACGGCATACAACATGGCGTATGCAAGAACACTGCTTGCACCGGAACCCCTCAAAGCGGAGTGGGGAGTGCCTCACGAAATAGGCCATCAGAACCAGATGCGCGCCTACCTGCCCAATGATTTCAGCGAAGTGACCAACAACCTTTCCGCCATGGCAACCCAGCGGGTATTTGGTGTGCGATCGAATTTGACCTACCCCGGTGCGAACGGCAAGGACACCTGGGACAATGCGCTGGAGAAGCAGGCCATGGCCGATCTGGACATAACCCAGCTGTCTGCGTTCGAGCGGCTTGCAGCCCTGGAGCAACTACGCCTCGGGTTCGGCGACGCTTTTTGGCCACGGTTGAACCGGATTGCCCGTGAGCATGGCCCTTGGAGCACAACGCCCTCGCGGGCCCAATCGTTCGATAACTTCGCACTGTTTGGGAGCATGGCCGCTTGGGCTGATCTGCGAGCCTTCGTTCGCGCTTGGGGGATGCCTCTTTCAACGGCAGCCGATCAGCAAATTGCCGAGATGCGCTTGCCTGCCCCGCCTGCAAATCTGCTGACGCTCAGGGAGCCTCGGGCTGGAGCTAGCGCAAGCTGCATGCCTGAGAAAGAGCCGGAATGCGGCACCGAGCTGCCCGGCGATACGTCTCTGGTCGACGATACGTAACAGGCTCGAAGTGCGCTGACACCAATGATCCCAGCGGGGCCGCGGTCTGGCCTCGCAGGCGACAGCACGACGCAAAGAGGCGCATAAACCGGACTGTTCACATGACACAGCTGGCCTGCAACGGGCAATGCGGTCATGGACGGGAACCGGATCATGAAAGTGGGCGTCAAATTCCCCGAAGGAAGTCGTCCAGGGCCTGGGCTCTTCCTCTAAACTGCCCATCTCTCTTCGAGCTGTACGACTTTTAACCTATGCGCAATTTTCTTTCCGCAGCCCTGCTGGGGCTGTGCATGGCTGTCGCCAGCGTTCAGGCTGCCGACCCGCTGAACCGTGAAACGGTGCAACAGAACCTCGACAAGATCGCCGAGCGCAAGCTGCCAGAAGCCGACCAGAAGGCGCTGCAGCAGGTGTTCGAGCAGACCCTGGGGCTGCTTGGCAACCAGACCGACAACGAGCGCAAGCTGGCCGACCTCAAGCAGCAACTGGCCGATGCACCCAAGCAGACTCTCGAGGCGCAGCGTGAGCTGAGCCGTCTCAAGGGCATGCCGATCATCCCCGTGAGCCAGCGCTATGCCACCTTGAGCGTGCCGCAACTGGAGCAGATCTTCAGCGAGCGCACCACCGAACAGGGCGAACTGCAAAAGGCCTTGTCCGATGCCAACAGTCTGATCATCACCGCGCAGACCCGCCCGGAACGCGCGCAGACCGAGATCAGCGCCAGCCAGAACCGTATCCAGCAGATCAACGGCATCCTCAAGCTAGGCAAGAACGACGGCAAGGCGCTAACGCCCGACACACGCAACCAGCTGGCCGCCGAACAGGCCTCCATAGGCGCCTTGATCAACCTGCGCCGCCAGGAACTGGCCGGCAACAGCACCTTGCAGGACCTGGGCAATGCGCGTCACGACCTGGTGCTGGAGAAAACCACCCGCCTGGAGCAGGAAATCCAGGACCTGCAGACGCTGATCAACCAGAAGCGTCTGGCACAGTCCCAGGAAACGGTCACCAAGCAGTCGCTGGAAGCACAGAAAGCCGGCGGCAGCAGCGTGCTGGCCACGGAGAGTGCTACCAACGTCAAGCTGTCCGACTATCTGCTGCGCAGCACCGACCGGCTCAACGAGCTGACCCAGCAGAACCTCAAGACTCGCCAGCAGCTTGATAGCGTGACGCAGAGCGACCAGGCCCTGGACGAGCAGATCAGCGTGCTCAAGGGCAGCCTGTTGCTGTCCAAGATTCTCTACAAACAGAAGCAGGCGTTGCCGCACTTGAAGGTCGATCGCGACCTGGCCGACGAGATCGCCGACATCCGCCTGTATCAGTTCGAAGTCAACCAACAGCGCGAAGCCATCAGCAACCCGGCGGCCTACGTGGACAATCTGCTGGCCAACCAGCAGCAGGATCAGAACACGCCGCAGTTGCGCAAGAGCCTGCTGGAGCTGGCGGTCACCCGCAGCGACCTGCTCGAACGTCTGAACCGGGAACTGAGCGCGCTCCTCAACGAGTCGATCACCCTGCAGCTCAACCAGAAGCAACTGCTCAGCACTGCGCAAGGCCTGCGTGCCACGCTGGACGAGCAGATGTTCTGGATCCCCAGCAACAAGCCGCTGGATGACGAATGGTTCAAGGCCGTGCCGCGGCGCCTGGAGAATCAGGTGACCACCCTGCCCTGGGCATCGAGTGTGAGCGAGCTGACCGATGGCCTGGCGCAGCGACCGTTGCTGTTCCTGCCGCTGCTGCTGGTGATCGGCCTGCTGCAGTGGAAGCGCAAGTTTCTCTACCAGAAGCTCAATGCGGTGCATCAGGACATCGGCCATTTCAAGCGCGACCGGCAATGGCACACGCCCGCCGCCATCCTGATCAACATCCTGCTGGCCATGCCCATGGCCCTGGGCCTGGCGCTGTGCGGATATGCCCTGCTGATCGATGCCCGCGGGCAGAATGCCGGGCTGGGCGCCGCCATGTTGCAGATTGCCCAGGCCTGGCTGGTGTTCTACACCGCGTATCGCATCCTCGCCCCCGGCGGCGTGGCCGAGCTGCATTTTCGCTGGGAGCGGGCGCAAGTGGCCTTCCTGCAGGGCTGGGTGCGCCGGCTGGGCTTCGTCGTGCTGGCGCTGGTATCGGTGGTGGCAGTGGCCGAACTGCAACCCTCGGCGCTGGCGGATGACGTGCTCGGCATTGCCGTGGTGCTGACCTGCTACGCCCTGATGGCCTGGCTGCTGGCGCGGTTGCTGATCAGCAGCCCGACCCACAAGAGCGCTTCGCTGTTCCGCCGCACCATTGGCTTGCTGTTCACCGCACTGCCGATTGCGCTGTTCGTGGCGGTCTGTTTTGGCTACTACTACACGGCGCTCAAGCTCACCGACCGGCTGATCGACACCCTGTATCTGCTGATGATCTGGCTGGTCATCGAAGCGGCGTTCGTGCGTGGCCTGAGCGTCGCCGCCCGACGCCTGGCCTACCAGCGGGCACTGGCCAAGCGGCAGACGGCGAAGGACAGCGGCGAAGGCGAAGCAGTCGCCGAAGAGCCGACTCTGGACATCGAGCAGGTCAACCAGCAGTCCTTGCGCCTGGTGCGGCTGGCCTTGCTGGCCGGTTTCATCGGCGCGCTGTACTGGGTGTGGAGCGATCTGATCAGCGTGTTCGCCTATCTGGACAACATCACCCTGTACGAATACACCAGCGGCACCGGCGCGGCCATGAGCATGGTGCCGATCAGCCTGAGCGACTTCATCGGCGCAGCAGTGATCATCGGCATCACCGTCGTGCTGGCCGGCAACCTGCCGGGGCTGCTCGAGGTGCTGGTGCTGTCCAAGCTCAACCTGGCGCAGGGCAGCGCCTACGCCACCACTACGCTGCTGTCATACGTGATCGCGGGGGTGGGCTTCGTGTCCACGCTGTCGACCCTGGGCGTGAGCTGGGACAAGCTGCAGTGGCTGGTCGCGGCGCTGTCGGTGGGGCTGGGTTTCGGCATGCAGGAAATCTTCGCCAACTTCATTTCCGGCATCATGATTCTGTTCGAGCGCCCGGTGCGCATCGGCGACACCATCACCATCGGCAACCTGTCGGGAACGGTGAGCAAGATCCGCATTCGCGCCACCACCATCACCGACTTCGATCGCAAGGACATCATCGTCCCCAACAAGACCTTCATCACCGGGCAACTGATCAACTGGTCGCTGACCGACACCATCACGAGGGTGACGTTGAAGCTGGGCGTGGACTACGGCTCGGACCTGGACCTGGTGCGCACCCTGCTGCTCAAGGCTGCGCGGGACAACCCGCGGGTGCTCAAGGAACCGGAGCCACTGGTGTATTTCCTCAACTTCGGCGAGAGCACACTGGACCACGAGTTGCGCATGCACGTGCGTGACCTGGGTGACCGCAACCCGGTGCTGGATGAAATAAACCGTTTCATCAACAAGGAATTCAAGCGCCAGAACATCAACATTTCGTTCCGGCAAATGGAGATCTACCTGAAGAACGCCACGGGCCGCGAGTACAAGCTGGTGCCCGCCGAGCCTGGGGAGAGTGCCGGCACTCTGCAGCCAGCAGCGACGCCTGCGGCGGCCGAGCCACCGAGCGCGCCCCAGGCCGTGGAAGCACCCAAGCCACCGCCCTCGAAACTTGATTGAGCGCACCGCGCCAACGGAGAACGCACATGAAAGGCCTCGACGAACTGATCTTCGACAACCGCTTCGCCCGCTTGGGCGACGCTTTCTCCACCCACGTGCTGCCTGAACCGATCGACAACCCGCGACTGGTGGTGGCCAGCAACGCGGCGATGAGCCTGCTGGACCTGGACCCGGCGTGCGCCCAAACGCCGCTGTTCGCCGAGCTGTTCAGCGGACACAAGCTGTGGAGCGAGACCGAACCGCGGGCGATGATCTACTCGGGCCATCAGTTCGGCGGTTACACCCCACAGTTGGGCGACGGCCGCGGGGTGCTGCTGGGCGAGGTGCACAACGACGCCGGTGAGCACTGGGACCTGCACCTCAAGGGTGCCGGGCAGACGCCTTACTCGCGGATGGGCGACGGCCGGGCGGTGCTGCGCTCCTCGATCCGCGAATTTCTCGCTTCCGAAGCCTTGCATGCCTTGGGCATTCCCAGCAGTCGCGCACTGTGCGTGATCGCGTCTGACACCCCGGTGTGGCGCGAGAAACAGGAACGCGCGGCCATGCTTCTGCGGCTTTCGCCCAGCCATGTGCGTTTCGGCCACTTCGAGTATTTCTACTACACGCGCCAACCCGAACTGCAGAAACAACTGGTCGACCATGTGCTGGCGGCGCACTTCCCCGGCTGTGCAACCCAGCCCGAACCCTACCTCGACATGTTCCGCGAAGTCGTCGAGCGCAACGCCGAACTGATCGCACAGTGGCAGGCCTACGGGTTCTGTCATGGGGTGATGAACACCGACAACATGTCGATTCTGGGCATTACCTTCGACTTCGGGCCGTTTGCCTTTCTGGACGATTTCGACGCGAATTTCATCTGCAACCATTCCGATCATCAAGGCCGCTACAGCTTCAGCAACCAGGTGCCCGTGGCGCACTGGAACCTAAGCGCGCTGGCGCAATCGTTGACGCCGCTGATCAGCGTGGAGGCGCTGCAGGAGTCGTTGGGGTTGTTCCTGCCGCTGTACGAGGCGGCCTGGCTGGACATCATGCGGCGGCGACTGGGCTTCACTCTCGCCGAAGAGGGCGACAAGGTGTTGCTCGAACGCCTGCTGGGTCTGATGCAGAACAGCGGTGTGGACTACAACCTGTTTTTCCGCCGCCTGGGCGAGGACGGCTCGCTGGCCGTGCTGCGCGATGATTTCGTCGATATCCAGGGTTTCGATGCCTGGGCAGGCGATTACCAGGCGCGCATGGAGCGCGATGTGGTCGAAGGCCGCACGCAACGCATGAACCGGGTCAACCCGTTGTACATCCTGCGCAATTACCTGGCGCAGAAAGCCATCGATGCGGCCGAAGACGGTGACTATTCGCAAGTGCGTCGCCTGCATCAGGTGCTTTCGAATCCGTTCGAAGCGCAGCCGGGTATGGAAAGTTACGCCGAACGGCCACCGGAGTGGGGCAAGCATCTGGAGATCAGTTGTTCGTCGTGAGGGGTGGCTGACGCTCTATTGTCAACGGCATGCATCGGACACCGCCTACATCGCTTTCAAGCCTGTCCGACTGCCGTTTCGTTGCAACCAGCACATCATCGTGCGCCCCGAAACCTACATCTAAAACGGTACCTATTTTTGGTACCATTTGAGAGCACGGAGCGTTACGATGAACCCTTCAAAGCTCAAACACATTGACGTGCTTGAGGCGATCTACGCTCGCCCTGTGTCAGGAACAATCCGCTGGTCACGCATCGAGAGATTGTTCATCGAATTGGGTGGCAAGGTGCAAGAGCGAGAGGGTTCCCGAGTGGCGGTAGTCCTTTTCGGGACCGTGCGGGTATTCCATCGTCCTCATCCGTCCCCGGAAACCGACAAGGCTGCGGTGGCGAGCATCCGCAATTGGTTGGCAGTCAACGGAATCGAACCATGAACAACATCATGATCATCGACGGCCATCGAGCCGTCATCCAGTACGACCCGGAGGTAGGGAATTTTCGCGGGGAGTTCATCAATCTGAATGGCGGCGCGGACTTTCATGCCGACAGCGTCAGCGCATTGAAGACCGAAGGCGCCGAGTCGCTGCGAGTCTTCCTGCAAGTGTGTGCAGAGGAAGGGATCGAGCCTGTCAAATGCTACTCGGGGAAGTTTCAGCTCCGGCTACCTGAGACGCTGCATGCCCAGGTCACTGAAGCGGCAGCTGCGCTGGGAGTGAGCATCAATCAGTTCGTGCAGCGCAGCCTCGAGCATGAGCTCAAGGCGGTGAAGCCATGATTGACCGTTGCACTATCAAGCAGGGGTATGGGCGATTGAACCTTCAACATTACAAGCCCGATTTGGGTGCAGCTCGAAGAGACGCCACCCGATACTCGACCTACCTGCGCAACCGGAGCCCGGCATGAGCGACTCACTGGTAATCCCCTGCCCGCATTGCAACGGGCTCAATCGCATTCCTGCTTTGCGCCTGACGGACCAGCCCAAATGCGGGCGGTGCAAGGCGGCGGTGTTGCTCGATACACCTTTCGAGCTGACTCAAGGTGACTATGCCAGCCAGATCAAAGGCGATCTGCCGCTGCTGCTGGATGTCTGGGCCGACTGGTGCGGGCCGTGCAAATCCTTTGCTCCCGTGTTCGAGCAGGCGGCGGTGCGACTGCAGGGGCGATGCCGGCTGGCCAAGCTGGACAGCCAGGCCAACCCGCAGCTGTCCACGCAACTTGGCATCCGCTCGATACCAAGCCTGATTCTGTTCAAGAATGGTCGAGAAGTGGCGCGGCAGAGCGGCGCAATGCCGCTGCCGCAGTTACTGGCCTGGCTCGGTACCCAGGGTATCGCCAATCTGTAGCAACCTGATGCACCGCATCGAGGCCAGACGCGGCTTGCACCGCTGCTACAGGGGATTGGCGCAAGCCCCGCCATTGGGTTGCTCGCAGTGCGTGTAGCAGCGGCGCAAGCCGCGTCGGCGAACGCCGCGGTGGATCAGGCAGATCGCGGTGCCCGTAGCAGCGGCGCAAGCCGCGTCAGCGAACGCCGCGGTGGGTCAGACGAACGCAGTGCGTGTAGCAGCGGCGCAAGCCGCGTCAACGAACGCCGCGGTGGGTCAGGCTGATCACCGTGCCCGTAGCAGCGGCGCAAGCCGCGTTAGCGAACGGCGCGGTGGATCAGGCAGATCGCGGTGCCCGTAGCAGCGGCGCAAGCCGCGTCGGCGGACGGCGCGGTGGGCCAGGCGAATCACAGTGCCCGTAGCAGCGGCGCAAGCCGCGTCGGCGAACGGCGCGGTGGGCCAGGCGAATCACAGTGCCCGTAGCAGCGGCGCAAGCCGCGTCAGCGGACGCCGCGGTGGGTCAGACGAACGCAGTGCGTGTAGCAGCGGCGCAAGCCGCGTCGGCGAACGGCGCGGTGGGCCAGGCGAATCACCGTGCCTGATTCGCGGCCGCAGACCGCTCCCACAGTGGATCGCAGGGGTGCGAAATCAGGCTTGTTCGAGCAGGTCGTGCAACTCCACGAATTGCTGGGTCAGCTTGTGTCGCGGGTCCAGGTGGATCAGCGGGATATTCAGCTCATGGGACTCGCGCATCTTGACCGAGCTGTTCAAATACACCGGCAGCACGGGCAAGCCCTCGGCGATCAGTTCGTCGAGCATCTGCTGAGGCAGGCTGGCCCTAGGCTGGAACTGGTTGACGACGATACCTTCGACTTCAAGGCCCTCGTTGTGGTCCTCTTTCAACTCTGCGATTTCACTCAGCAGACCGTAGAGCGCATGCCGGGAGAAGCTGTCGCAATCGAAGGGGATCAACACCCGATCCGCAGCGATCAGCGCCGATACCGCATAGAAATTCAACGCCGGCGGCGTGTCGATATAGATTCGATCATAATCTTCGCTGAGCTCTTCGAGCAGTTTGCGCAGCTTGTTGATCTTGTGCTTGGCTTCCAGCTTGGGCTGCAGATCAGCCAACTCCGCCGAAGCCGTGACCACATGCAGGTTGTCATAGGGCGTGTGATGGATATCCACCTTGCCTTTCTTGCTGGCCGGCCCCGACGACAGGATCTGCTTGAAGAAGTCCGCGATGCCCATCGGGATATCGTTACCCGTCAATCCGGTGAGGTACTGGGTAGAGTTGGCCTGGGCATCGAGGTCGATCAATAACGTGCGAAAGCCCTCGTTGGCACTGACGGCCGCCAGGTTGCAGGCAATACTGGATTTGCCCACGCCGCCCTTCTGATTGAACACCACGCGCCGCATCTAAATCTCTCCATGACAGGCAAAGCCTCGAGTGTAGAGGTCAGAATATTACAGTTGCTAGCGCGCCGGGACGTTCATTCTAGGATTTTTCCTACAATTTCCTACAAGGTGGGCGTGATGTGTTGGCAGAAATCATTAGCCAGCTATATAGTTTTTCAACCCCTGCCGCCCCCCTCCCGAGGTCACTGTGAAAACTGCTGTCGCGCCTGCTGCGCAAGCTGTTGATACCCCTCATCAAAACGCCGCTCAGTGCAACGAGCAGTACATCGAGAAAGGCACGCCGCAGTTCCTGCGCACGGTACTCGCGCTGTTCAGCGGCGGCTTCGCCACCTTTGCCCTGCTGTATTGCGTGCAACCCATGATGCCGATCCTGTCCCAAGAGTTCGGCATCAACGCTGCCCAGAGCAGCCTGGTGCTGTCGGTGGCGACCGGGATGCTGGCCATCGGACTGCTGATTACCGGGCCGATTTCCGACAGCATCGGACGCAAGCCGGTGATGGTGGCAGCACTGTTCTGCGCAGCGCTGTGTACCGTCGGCAGTGCCTTGATGCCCACCTGGGACGGCGTGCTGTTGCTGCGCGCCTTGACCGGATTGAGCCTGAGCGGTTTGGCTGCGGTAGCCATGACCTACCTGAGCGAGGAAATCCACCCGCAACATATTGGCCTGGCGATGGGTTTGTACATTGGCGGCAACGCCATCGGCGGCATGAGTGGACGCCTGATCACCGGCGTGTTGATCGACTTCGTCAGTTGGCACACCGCGCTGTTGGTGGTCGGCGGCCTGGCCTTGGTCGCGGCGGCGGTGTTCGTCAGGATCCTGCCGGAATCGCGTAACTTCCGCCCCCGCAAGATGAACCCCCGCGGTTTGCTGGAAGGCTTCACCATGCACTTCAAGGACGCCGGGCTGCCGTGGCTGTTTCTCGAAGCATTCCTGCTGATGGGCAGCTTCGTGACCTTGTTCAACTACATTGGCTACCGCCTGTTGGCCGAGCCCTACCACATGAGCCAGGCGCTGGTGGGGCTGTTGTCGGTGGTGTACCTGGCCGGCATCTACAGTTCGGCGCAGGTGGGCTCATTGGCTGACAAGCATGGCCGACGCAAGGTGTTCTGGATGAGCATCGTGCTGATGTTCGCAGGCCTGCTGGTGACCCTGTTCAACCCGGTGCCGGTGATCCTGCTGGGGATGCTGATGTTCACCTTCGGCTTTTTCGGTGCGCATTCGGTGGCCAGCAGCTGGATCGGACGGCGTGCGTTGACGGCCAAGGGGCAGGCGTCTTCGTTGTACCTGTTCAGTTATTACGCGGGGTCGAGCGTGGCCGGGACAGCGGGGGGGATGGCCTGGCACTACGGTGGCTGGACGGGTGTGGGCGCATTTATCGCAGGATTGTTGATGGTAGCGTTGGTGGTGGCGGCGAGGCTGGCGAAGTTGCAGCCGGTGGGGTCGTCCAAGTGAACCGCGTGCACCGCCGACGCGGCTTGCGCCGCTGCTACAGGGGTGAGGTGTTTCTGTAGCAGCGGTGCAAGCCGCGTCAGGTTTTCAACGCGAGCGTCCAGATGTACCGCGTGCACCGCCGACGCGGCTTTCGCCGCTGCTACAGGGGTGAGGGGCTTCTGTAGCAGCGGCGCAAGCCGCGTCAAGACTCAACACGGCAGGATGTCAGCCGTGATACTGCGCCGAAAACTCATGCACGGCGTTGATGAACGCACCGGCATGTTCGGGATCGACTTCCGGTGTGATGCCGTGGCCCAGGTTGAAAACGTGGCCGTTGCCGTGCCCATAGCTGGCGAGGATCCGCGCCACTTCGGCGCGAATCGCTTCGGGCTTGGCGTACAGCACGGTGGGGTCCATGTTGCCCTGCAGGGCGACCTTGTGGCCCACGCGGCGACGGGCTTCGCCGATGTCGCAGGTCCAGTCCAGGCCCAACGCGTCGGCGCCGGCATCGGCGATGCTTTCCAGCCACAGACCGCCGTTCTTGGTGAAGAGGATCACCGGCACCTTGCGCCCTTCGTGTTCGCGGATCAGGCCGCTGACGATCTTGCGCATGTAGGCCAGGGAGAATTCCTGATACGCCGCAGCGGACAGGTTGCCGCCCCAGGTATCGAAGATCTGCACCGCCTGGGCCCCGGCCATGATCTGGCCGTTGAGGTAGCTGGTGACCGACTGCGCCAGCTTGTCCAGCAGCAGGTGCATGGCCTGGGGCTGGTCGTAGAGCATGGCTTTGGTCTTGCGGAAGTCCTTCGACGAGCCGCCTTCGACCATGTAGGTGGCCAACGTCCAGGGGCTGCCGGAAAAGCCGATCAGCGGCACCCGGCCGTTGAGTTCGCGGCGGATGGTGCTGACCGCGTCCATGACGTAGCCCAGGTCATGATGCGCATCGGGGATCGGCAACGCTTCGATGTCGGCCAAGGTACTGACGACCTTCTTGAAGCGCGGGCCTTCGCCGGTTTCGAAGTACAGGCCCTGGCCCATGGCATCGGGAATGGTGAGGATGTCGGAGAACAGGATGGCGGCATCCAGCGGGTAGCGTTCCAACGGCTGCATGGTGACTTCGCAGGCGAACGACGGGTTCTTGCACAGGCTCATGAAGTCACCGGCCTTGGCGCGGCTGGCGCGGTACTCGGGCAGGTAGCGTCCGGCCTGGCGCATCATCCACACGGGGGTGACGTCAACGGGCTGCTTGAGCAGGGCACGCAGGAAGCGGTCGTTCTTGAGGGGAGTCATGTCAACATCCGGCAGAAAAGTATGAGGATTTTCGCAGAGCAAAGAACAACAAGCCACCGGCGAGGGCTGGGCGGTGGTCTGCGCAGCAGCACCACCCGGCCGCCTGGCCGAATCAGTCCTGAGTATCGCTGCAGCGATTGACCAGGGCATCGATCCTGCTCTTGCACTGGTCCATGGCATGGGCGTGCCCCTGGCTCAGCTCGACCTGACGCTGGCACAGATTCAGCGCTGCAAGCACCAGCAGACGGTCGCCAATCAATGTCGGATGACTGCGCTTGGTCTGCGCCAGCGTGCGCTCGAGCATGCCGAACGCCTGACGCAACGCCTGCTGTTCGCCGGGCGGTGCTTTCACTGAATATTCGTTGCCCAGGATCGAGAAGACCTCGACCCCGTCGTCAAGGTTCATACCGCCGCCGCGGTAGCACGCTCGACCAGTGCCTGAATGCGCGCGGTGGTCGCGCCCTGCTTCTCTTCCTGCTCCAGCAGGCTGAGCTGCAGCGTGTCGTTGTCATCCTTGGCCTGGGCCAGCTCGCCGGCCAGCTGGGCATTGCGTTCGGCCAGTTCCCGGTTGTGCGTTACCAGGTCGTTTACCAGGCTTTCCAATTGATTCAGGGATGCTTCCAACATTTGCTATTTCCAACACTTTGTCAGGGGCGCGAACGATAAAGAAAAAAACTCGGACGGGCCAGCTTTGATAGGACCCCGATGGACCCACAGATCCTGATTCGGTTCGCCCCGTTCATCGGTCTTCATTGCTTGAGTGCTCACGATGGCGTGACTTACCTGCGGCAATTCGTCCCCTTCAGACTTTTCACATTCGACCGATAAGCCGTGCAGCCCTTTCTTGTGTCGCACGGACGCGCCCTACCTTTCGGTAACCTCACATGTCTTTACGCAACATGAACATCGCCCCGCGCGCCCTGCTCGGTTTCTCTCTCATTGGCCTGCTGATGATCGTGCTCGGGGTATTTTCCCTGATCCAGATGAGCCATATCCGCGCCGCCGGCCAGAACATCGAGAACAACACCGTACCCAGCATCACCAGCCTGGACGAGCTGACTCAGCTCACGCTGCGCCTGCGTGTGCTGTCGTACCGGTTGTTGCTCAATCGCGAAGCCGACATCCAGCAGAAAACCGTGCAGCTGTTTGATCAGCGCAACGAGCAGATCAACCAGGCCCAGGCCCGTTACGAGAAAATGATTTCCAATGGCGAAGAGCAGGCCGCCTACGATGACTACAAGCGTTTGCTGGGCCAGTATCGTCAGCTCGAGTCACGCATGAAGAGCTTCTCGGCCAACGGCCAGGTAGAAGAGCTGCGGACCATGCTCAACAGCGACATGCTGAGCAACTCCGAGCAGGTCAATGCCGTGCTCGAGAAACTGGTCAAGATCAACAATGTGCAAACCCGCGAGATCAACCAGCAGGCAGACGACGAATACCGCTCGGCGTTCGCCTGGGTGGTGGGCATGCTGATCGTGGCGACCCTGCTGACGTTCCTGTTCGCCTGGCTGTTGACCCGCAGCATCGTCAAGCCGATCGACCAGGCACTGGTGGCGGCCGAGGCAATTGCCGAGGGCAATCTGACCCAGCCGATCCACGCAGAAGGACGGGATGAAGCCGCACGGCTGTTGCTGGCCATGCAGAAGATGCAGGGCAAGTTGCGCGACACGCTGCAGCGTATTTCCGGTTCGGCGACCCAATTGGCATCGGCTGCCGAGGAACTCAACAGCGTGACCGACGAAGGCGCCCGTGGCCTGACTCAACAGAACAACGAGATCGAACAGGCCGCCACTGCAGTCAACGAGATGACCAGTGCGGTCGAAGAGGTAGCACGCAACGCCGTGAGCACCTCCGAGGCATCCAAGGACGCGACCACGTCGGCCAGCGATGGCCGTGACCTGGTCATGGAAACCGTGAGCGCCATCGAACGCATGAGCGGCGACGTGCAGAGCACCGCCGAGCTGATTGGCAACCTGGCAACCGAGTCGCGCGACATCGGCAAGGTGCTGGACGTGATCCGTGGCTTGGCCGACCAGACCAACCTGCTGGCGCTCAACGCGGCCATCGAGGCGGCACGTGCCGGCGAGGCAGGCCGCGGGTTTGCCGTGGTGGCCGACGAGGTCCGCGCACTGGCGCACCGCACCCAGCAGTCGACCAGCGAGATCGAGCGCATGATCGGCAGCATCCAGGGTGGCACCGAGCAAGCCGTGGACTCGATGCGCAACAGCACCGAGCGCGCCGAGTCGACCCTCAACATCGCCAAGGGCGCCGGTATGGCGCTGGAGACGATCAATGGCGCCATCGTGCAGATCAACGAGCGCAACCTGGTGATTGCCAGCGCTGCCGAAGAGCAGGCTCAGGTGGCACGCGAAGTGGACCGCAACCTGGTGAACATTCGCGACCTGTCGGTGCAGACCGCTGCAGGTTCGGCGCAGACCACGGCAGCCAGCGGCGAACTGGCGCGCCTTGCAGTGGATTTGAATGGGCTGGTGGCGCGCTTCAAGGTGTAAGCACCAAGCGCCTGGACGCGTTCATTCATAGACACCGCGTGCACCGCCGACGCGGCTCGCGCCGCTGCTACAGAAACACCGCGATCCCCTGTAGCAGCGGCGCAAGCCGCGTCCGGCCGCGACGCAGGCGGCATGGTGGATCAGACAGATCGTGGTGCGCCCTTCGCGGCCACGGACCGCTCCCACACGGGCCAGTGGGAACCTGTGGAGGTTGTGAATATCTGTAGGAGCGGTCAGCGGCCGCGAAGCAGGCGCCGCGGTGCAGCAGACGGATCGTGGTGCACCTTTCGCGGCCACGGACCGCTCCCACACGGGCCAGTGGGAACCTGTGGAGGTTGTGAATACCTGTGGGAGCGGTCAGCGGCCGCGAAGCAGGCGCCGCGGTGCAGCAGACGGATCGCGGTGCGCCTTTCGCGGCCACGGACCGCTCCCACAGGGGCCGTGTGGAAGGGATCAGAACTCGATGCGCACATCTCCCTTCGGCACGCTGCAGCAGGACAGGATGTAACCCTCGGCTTCGTCATCCTCGGTGATGCCGCCGTTGTGCTCCATCTCCACTTCCCCGCCCAGCTTCAACACTTTGCAGGTGCCACAGATACCCATGCCGCAGGCCTTGGGAATCATCATCCCGAGCTTGGAAGCCGCCGCGTGCACGGTTTCGCCCGGCGCCACGCGAATGCTCTTGCCGCTGGCGGTGAACTCCACCAGATGCAGTTCCGAGACGTCCACTTCCGGCGCATCGGCGGCCTGCTCGGCCTGCTCCACGGCGTCGGCGCGCGCCTCTGGCGGCGTGGCGCCGAACGATTCCTCGTGGTAACGGGTCATGTCGAAGCCGGCGGCTTCCAGCAGACGCTTGACCGCGGTCATGTACGGGGTCGGCCCGCAGCAATACACCTCGCGCTCCATGAAGTCGGGCGCGATCAATTCCAGCAGCTTGTGGTTCAGGTAGCCACGGTAGCCCGACCAAGGCTCACCCAGCCCATGCTTTTCGCAGATGATGTGCAGGCTGAAGTTGTCGACCCGCGATGCCATGTGCTCCAGCTCGCGGTGGTAGATGATGTCCTTGGGCGAGCGCGCACTGTGCACGAAGACCATGTCTACGTTGGCGTTGGTGTCGTAGAACCAGCGCGCCATCGACATCACCGGCGTGATACCGACCCCGCCGCTGAGGTAGAGAATCTTCGGCGCGGGGAAATCGATGGCATTGAACAGCCCGACCGGGCCATGCACCGCCAGCTCCTGGCCTTCGTGCAGGGTGTCGTGCAACCAGTTCGAGACGCGCCCGCCCGGCACCCGCTTGATGGTGATGGAAAAGCTGTACGGCACCGACGGCGCGCTGGAGATGGTGTACGAGCGCATCACCGGCTGGCCTTCGATTTCCAGCTCCAAAGTCACGAACTGGCCCGGCTTGAAGAAGAACAGAATCGGCTGGTCGGCCATGAAGCAGAAGGTGCGCACGTCCCAGGTTTCCTGGATCACCTTGACGCAACGAACGATGTGGCGCCCGTTGGCCCAGGTCTGGGTATTGACGGGCATCAGGAAGGGGTTGGACATGCTGGTCTCCAAGGTCGATTGCCGACTGTGCGTGCAGCGATTCTGCGTGTGCACCGCCGCCGCCACATTCCCATCCGCGACATCCACATGCTCATGGCGACCAGCCCCATGCTGCCTAGCCTGCAGCGTCGGGAATGGATTTGGCCATGTCGCCCATGGATAAGGTTCGTGGCGCGGCGAGTCGCACACTCCACCGCATCTGAACGTCGTTTCAGCCGCCTTGCGTCGACAACCGTAACAGCCACTTTTTTCGCGGCCACACTGCCTGGCCATGAGGATGAACACGATGGATGCCACCACTACCCTGAGCCTGGGCGATCCACTGGAACCCGCACGCAAGGCCACTGCCCAGATGCTGCAGGAGCGCGAACGTACCTTCTCCCTGCCGCAGCCGTTCTACAACGATGAGCGCCTGTTCCAGATCGACATGCAGGAGATCTTCAACAAGGAGTGGCTGATCGCCGGCATGACGTGCGAGATCCCGGCCAAGGGCAACTATCTCACCCTGCAGATCGGCAGCAATCCGATCCTCGTGGTGCGCGGCGCCGAAGGGGTGGTGCATGCCTTTCACAACGTCTGCCGCCATCGCGGTTCACGCCTGTGCACCAAGGAAAAAGGCAAGGTGGCCAAGCTGGTCTGCCATTACCACCAATGGACCTACGAGCTGGACGGCCGCCTGCTGTTCGCCGGCACCGAGATGGGCGCCGATTTCGACATGAAGCAGTACGGGCTCAAGCCCGTGCACGTGAAAACGTCAGGCGGTTACATCTTCATCAGCCTGGCCGAGAATCCGCCTGCGATCGACAACTTCCTCAGTACGCTGAACCATTACATGGAACCGTACGACATGGAAAACACCAAGGTCGCGGTGCAGACCGATCTGCTGGAAAAGGCCAACTGGAAACTGGTACTGGAGAACAACCGCGAGTGCTACCACTGCGGCGGCGCCCACCCCGAATTGCTCAAGACCCTGCTGGAATGGGATGACGTCACTGATCCACGCGCCGACCAGGCCTTCAAGGATCACGTGGCCGCCTCGGCTGCCGCCTGGGATGCCGAGAAGATCCCCTACGCCCACGCCAGCCACGGCCTGCGCAACCGCATCGTGCGCATGCCGCTGCTCAAGGGCACGCTGTCGATGACCATGGACGGCCAGGTCGGCTGCAAGAAGCTGATGGGGCGCATCAAGAACCCCGACCTGGGTTCGATGCGCATCCTGCACCTGCCGCATTCCTGGAACCACTGCATGGGTGACCACATCATCGTCTTCACGGTGTGGCCGATCAGCGCCCAGGAAACGGTGGTCACCACCAAGTGGCTGGTGCACAAGGACGCCGTGGAAGGCGTGGACTACGACGTGGCGCGGATGCGCCAGGTGTGGGACGCGACCAACGATCAGGACCGTCGCCTGGCCGAGGAAAACCAGCGCGGCATCAACTCCACCGCCTACCAGCCGGGGCCGTACTCCAAGACCTACGAGTTCGGCGTGGTGAACTTCATCGACTGGTACAGCGAGCGCCTGCTGAGCAACTTGGGGGCGGAGCCTGCGGCGTATCTCAAGGGTGTGGCAGTGCACGAGTAATAGGCGCGGTCATCGGTCGCGAAGGATGGATGCCGTATTCCTGACCCTGCGCGGCGCACCTTTCGCGGCCGCGGACCGCTCCTACGCAGGTGTAAGCACTGGTCGTCCAGCTCGGGATACATTCTGAAAAGATGCAATCTGGCGTTCGCCTGCACTGACATTCTATGGTCGCTGCCCAACAATAAAAGGGCGGCACCATGTCATCCACTCCCGGCTTGCCATACGTTGCGGGCATCGATGGTCTGCGCGCGATCGCGGTACTTGCGGTCATCGTTTTCCATGTCGAGTTCCTGCGCTTTCTACCGGGAGGCTTCACCGGCGTAGACATGTTCTTCGTCATTTCCGGCTACGTGATCAGCCGTTCCCTGGCCGAAAAAGGGCAACGGCCGCTGCGCACCTTCCTGCTGCAGTTCTACCAGCGACGCCTGCTGCGCATTCTTCCGGCGTTGTTGCTTGTGCTCACCGCCAGCGTACTGATCTCGGCGCTGATCATCCCCCCGGTATGGCTCAGCAGCCAGAACGAGGACACCGGGCTGGCCGCCTTCTTCGGTCTGAGCAACCTGGTTCTGGCCTGGCAAACCGACAGCTACTTCTCGCCGAAAGCGGAGTTCAACCCCTACCTGCACACCTGGTCGCTGGGCGTGGAGGAACAGTTTTACCTGATATTCCCCGTGGTCTTCGCACTGTGGCTGCGCTATCGCGAGCACAGCTGGATCGCACGCGGCTTGCTGCCTGCCCTGACCGTTGCCTCGCTGCTCTGGTGCGCAGTACAGACCCAGGCCGCACCGCTGTCGGCGTTCTACCTGCTGCCCAGTCGCTTCTGGGAACTGGCCTGCGGTGCACTGCTGTTTCAGGCCATGGACCAAGGCCGCGGAACACGCCTGCGCCCCTGGCACCTGCAGGCAATGCTGGTGGCCGGGCTGACGCTGCTGGCAACAGGCTTCATCCTGGCCCCGGCCGGACACTTTCCGTATCCATGGGCACTGCTGACGGTGCTGGGCACGCTGCTGCTGATCGCCGCCGTGGTGCAGGGTGGCAACCAACGCTCGGGCCCGTTGCTGGCGCTGCTGCGCTGGCCCGCCCTGACCTATGTCGGACGTCTTTCCTACTCGTTGTATCTGTGGCACTGGCCAGTGGCGGTTTTCCTGCGCTGGACGGTGGGCCTGGAAACGCTATCGGTCCAACTGGCCTACCCTTTGCTGGTGCTGGGCCTGGCAGCTGCGTCCTATCACGCGGTCGAAGAACCCGTACGCCGTGGGCGCACGCTGTGGCATCGGCGTGCGGGCCGGTCGGTCATCGGTGGGCTGAGTGCCATGGGGCTGTGCGCCGGGATTGCGGCGTGGACAATCCACTCTACCGAGCGTTTATCGCTGAGTACCGTCGCCGATAGCTACACCTGGCATGCCTACAGACACTACCCTCGCGAGCCGATCGAAAAGGTCGACCTGCCAGCCCTACACGGGCGCCAGCTTTTCGTGCTGGGCGACTCACACACTGCCGCCTACCGCACGATGCTCAAGATCGTCTCGCTGCGACTGGGCATCGAAGTGGTGGAGTACGAGCGCGGCGGCTGCGCGGTGGTCAGCTTGCTGGATGCCGACCCGCCCGCCTGCGCTACCTGGCAAAGCAGCGCCCTGGCCGATATTCAGGCACGCGCCCAACCGGGCGATGTGGTGTTCCTGGCGTCCTTGCGCATGCCGGAACTGACCGGGCGCGACTGGTGGAAGGGGGAGGATGCAATCTTCGAACAAGCCCGCAGCGAGCGTACCGCGCAACACGCCCAAGCCGCCCGCCAAGCCGCCGACGCCGTGCTCGAACCTTTGCAGGCGGCAGGTTTGACTGTACTGATCGACGCGCCATCACCGGTCTTCAAGGCCCCGGCGAACCGCTGTTCGGACCCATTCAATCGCACGAATCCGATCTGCGCGCCCGGATTGAGCGTGGAACGCGACCGGATATTGCAGCTACGTGCGCCACAAATGCATCTGCTGACGATACTGGCCCGCGAATACTCGGCGCTGAACGTCTGGGACCCGTTACCGATCCTCTGTGCGAGCAACACGTGCTCGGCCTACGACACCAACGCAAAACCACTTTTCGCCGACGCCGACCACCTGAGCGGCCACGGCAACCGTGTGCTCGAGCCCTCTTTCACAGCGCTTTTGATACACCTCTACGCACCAAAGCAACCGCGATGATGGACCCGGTACACCAAGGCCCGACGTGACCGCACCGCCGCTACAATTGTGCGCATCGTTGATACCGTGGGCGTTCATGGCTGGCTGCCGGGCGATCAGAGATAAAGAGGGAAATCTATCCGATCAAGGCAGGACAGCATGTCGCCCCTTCGAAGTGTTTCCGATCAACTCGCCATCCATGCCCGCACCCCGGCGCTGGTGGTGTCCGACCCCCGTGGCCTGGCCGTACGCACCATCGGTTATTACCGACGCGAAGCCGGCACCCCTGCCGAGCCTCGGGTCAGCGCCCAATGGCATGACCACGCCGGCCACCCCGTCGCCCAGTGGGATCCGCGTCAGTTCGCGCACTTCCAAAGCGGGGTGAGCGAGACGCCGAATCAAGCAACAGTGTTCAGCTTCTCGGGTACACCGTTGTTACAGCGCAATGCGGATTCTGGCTGGAAAGCGATGTTGCTCGATGCCCAAGGCTCCAACCGGGAAAGCTGGGACAGCAAGGGCATCCATACAACGCTGCATTATGACCAGCACGCCAGGTTGGTGGCGGTTGCCAAACGCGACGCCGAGGGCCGGCGACGCATCACGCAGCGCGTGGAATACGCACCAGTCGACAGCGAGCACGCTGCTCGCAATCTGTGCGGCACCAGCTATCGGCATGACGATGACGCGGGCAGCAGGATCGCTCATGGGTTCGACATCAATGGCGAAGCGATCAGCTATACGCAGCATTTTCTGAGCGCAGAGGTGCCGCCCGACTGGCCCGCTCTCCTGGTGGAGCGCGATGCCCTGCTGGAGCCTGGGCCAGGTTATCGCACTGCCTATATCCATGATGCAACCGGCATGCTTGTCACCCATAGAGACGCCTTGGGTAATGCGCAATATTTTGGCCATGACATCAGTGGCCTGGAGGCTTCCAGCCGGCTGGTGACTGCCGAGGGGCTGGATTGTGCGCTGCTGTCGGCGGTGGCTCATGATGCAGGCGGGCGAGTCGTTTCGCAAACGATGGGCAGTGGCGTGACAAGCCGAGCCGAGTACGACCCCATCGATCAACGGCTGCTCAGGGCAACGTCCGTACGCGCCGACGCAGCGGTCCTTCAGGACTTGCACTACCTGTATGATCCAGCGGGCAACATCATCAAGGTCAGCGATCAATCTCAACCCACCAAGTACCACGCCAATCGTCGCATCGAAGCGATCAACGAATATCGCTATGACTCGTTTTGCCAGCTGATCGAAGCCACCGGTCGCGAAGCCGCGAATGCGGGCGGCGAAGGCCCATCACTGCCGCCGTTGCTGGTAATGCCCCAGGATCCTTCCTTGCTGCTCAACTACAGGCAGAACATGGAGTATGACCGGTCGGGCAACCTGACAGAGCTTCGCCACGTCAACGGGCAACGGAACCGAACACTGAGAATGGCGGTGGCAAATGCCAGCAACAGATCGCTGCCCGAGCGCGACGGGCAGCTTCCCGATGAAGGCCAGTTGACCGATGGCTTCGACGCCAATGGAAACACTCGCGAACTGCTGCCCGGGCAGGCGCTGACATGGGATGAATACAACCAGCTGCAGCGCGTGGCACCGGTTCAGCGCGACGATGAAGAAGATGATTATGAGCGCTACATCTACGACGCGGCGGGCAGCCGTTTGCGCAAGATATCCCATGCCCAACAACGCAGCGGTTCACGTCGATGCGAGGTTCGCTACCTGCCGGGGTTGGAAATTCGGACGGACAGCCGCAGCGGTGAGCGCTTGCATGTCATCGTTGCGCAAGCGGGCAAGAACGGCGTCCGTCTGCTGCATTGGGCACATGGCAAACCCGAGAATTTGCCCAACGATCAACTGCGCTTCACGCTGAGCAACCATTTGCGCTCTGCCACGTTGGAGCTGGGCAGCGACGGCCAGCTATTGAGCCGGGAAGAATACTATCCGTTCGGAGGCACGGCCTGCTGGGCTGGTCGCAGTGCACTGCAAGCCAAGTACAAAACCATCCGCTACTCTGGCAAGGAACGTGACGCCACCGGTCTTTACTATTACGGCTTGCGCTACTACGCACCCTGGCTGATGCGATGGATCAATCCGGATCCGGCGGGCGATATAGACGGTCTGAACCTCTATGCCATGGTGGGCAACAATCCGATCACTCTGGTGGACGGTGATGGGCGCGCCAAGACAAAATATGACACCCTTGAAGCCATGATCGCAGCGGGCCCTACAGCCGAATACCTCGCAGGGCAGCCGTATTGGGGGCGCGGCTCCGAGCAAGAGCGACGCCGGAAATACGAGAACTGGAAAGATCACTGCAAGACCTGGTTCAACCGCGCCAGAGACAGCCGCACACAGGTACTGCTTTCCGCTTACGAAATCGCTGAAACCAACAGCAAGGGCGTGATTCAGGCGCTGAAAAATATGGAAAGCAATACCGAACTGGCGAAGTCAGTTGGACTTCGAGGGGCAACCATCGTTGTCTCCAACCTGAGTTCTACCGCCACAGGGACGGCCATCGGCGCAGCCGTCGGGGCGATGACATTGGGCCCGGCGGGGGCTCTGGCCGGTGCTGGCCTGGGCATGGTGGTCGGCAAGCTGGCCAGTATCGCCTCGGAAAAGACAATGGAGAAAGCCGGCAATACCGCCACCCTGCATCTGCGCACTGGAAGCCTGGGCGCTTCATCGATCATGCATGACGCGAAGATCCGCAAGAATGGTCTGGCGGGCAAGGTCTACTATAAGGCTCGCGGTTACGTACCCGACAGTCCAAAGAACGCCTTGAACCTCGGCACTGAAGTCGCCAAAACCGCAGGTTCCAAAGCTGCGGGGCCGGCAGGCGTCGTCGTCAAGATCGGCGTTGATGCCATCAAGGCTGGCTATGAAGTGTACAAAACCCAACAAGAAAAAGACCCGGCAAAGCTTGAATGTCTGGAATCCAGTGCGGACGGTGCGTTCGCCGAGCTCTATCGGCGCACACTCCAGGTCGCAACGATGCACGGTGCAACAGCGGACGACGATGAACTGCGTGGGCTGACCGACGGCTTCCTCAGCGGAAAAAACATGACGCTGCGTGACCTCGCGGCCAAATTCGGCGCCGCTGTCGACCACCTGCAAACCGCGGCCGCCGCCACCAGCGCGTTCCGCCAACGACATCAAGCCGACCTGATCACCCTCTAGCTGCGTCTCATGAAAGCCATAGCGATCAAAGCCGCACCACCCCCTCCTCAATCAACGCCTTGAGCACCGCCTGAGCGCCTTCCTCTGCGCTCAGGCCCTTGAGCACCTGCCCTCCTCCGCCACTGGCCTTGGCCGTGGCGGCTTTCATGCGGTCCGCGCCGCTCTTGGCCTTGATCACCTTCAAGCGTTTGGGCCGAGGTTTGGCCGGCTGCAACTCGGCGCTGTCGAACAGCTCATCGTTGATCACCTCCACCTCATCCACCGGCAGCCGCCCGCGCTGCGCCGGGCCGTAGGCGCTTTGTCGTGGCTTGGGTGCGGCGTTGTCGACGGTGGCCAACAGCGGCAGACGCACCTTGAGGCGCCGTCGTTGGCCTCGGGGCAAGGCCTGCAGCACCTGGGCCACGCCGTTGTCGATGGACTCGACCTCGGCCAGGCCGACGATCAACGGCCAGCCGAGTTTTTCCGCCAGCAGAAAGGGCAACATGCCCGAGCCTTCGCCGGTTTCCGCCTGAGTGCCGGTAAGCACCATTTGCGCACCGGCCCCTTGCAGGTAGTCGCACAGTGCCGGCAAGGCATCAGCGCCGTGTGGCTGTTCGAGTACGTGCAACTGTTGCAGGCCCATGCCCAGATACGCACGCAACGCAGGCTCGGCGACATCACCGGCGTGCAGTACCTGCAGGTCATCTCCAGCCAGTTGCAGGCCCAACTCCACGGCGCGAGAGTCATGGTCAGCGCGGCGGGGGCGGCCAGACGTCGGGTGGGCACCGATGGAAACGAGGGTGATGACCTTGGTGTTCATGGCTGTGTCTCTCTCATCGAGGCGCCCATCAGGCCGCGTCGCGCTTGGCTTGGTTGCGATAGGCCTGGATGGCGTCGATCAAGGCGTGCATGATCGCCTGGCCGTCGCCGATCACCGACAGGTCGGCACGCTTGACCATGTCGCAGTTGGCGTCGAGGTTGATGGCAATGACCTTGTCGCAACCGCCAATGCCCTGCAAGTGCTGGATGGCACCGGAAATGCCTACCGCCACGTAGACCCGCGCGGTCACCCAGGTACCACTGGCGCCGACCTGACGGTCGCGCAGCATGAAACCATCGTCCACCGCCACCCGCGAGGCACCTTCCGTCGCACCCAATGCCTGGGCCGTCCGGTGGAACAGTTCCCAGTCCTTGACCCCATTGCCCCCCGAGAATATGAATTCCGATTCGGCCATGGGCACGGCCGCCGGATCGACTGCTACCGCACCAAGGTCTTCGATGCGCGGCAGGCTGCGCGCCGTGGCTGTGGACAACGCCACCGGCAGCGCTTCGTGACGGGTTTCGTCAACCGGTTCGGCGCACTCGGCGGCCGCCAGGATCAAGCGCGGCAGCGGCCGGGCGATGTCCTGCTGGCCGGCACCGGCACGGCTGATGCACTGGCCGTCCTTGACCTGCCACACACGGGTCGCCGGACGTTCACCCAGGCCTGCGGCAAAACGCCGACCCAGTTCACCGCCACCGGTGCGGCTGTCGGGCAGCAGCCAATGGCGAGGGGCGAACTGGTTATCCACAGCGCGCAAGCCCTGGACCCGCTGCTCTGGTGCATACCCTTCGAACTCGGGGCCCTGCAGGATCAGCAGCCGGTCCACGCCGGCGGTGTCGAAAGCGTTTTCCTTGTGCTCGCCAAAGACAATGGCCAATACCGCCCCACCCTCCGCTGCCAGACGATGCGCGAGGCCCAGCACGTCGCGGTCGTGGCTGCTCAGGCGGCCGCCGACCATGTCCGGCACCACGGCGATGTAGAATTGGGGCACCGCCACCTGGTGCAAGGGCAGCTTGACTTCCACGGCTGCCGAACGCTTGCTCGCGCCGCCCTGCTGGGCGCCGCTGCGGTCGATGCGCTTGATCCCGTTGGCGCCGATGAAACCGATGCCATGGGGGTTCTTGCGCATGACGCCATTGGGCCCCATCCAGGTACTGGCCTGAGGCTGCAAGGCACTGTGCAAAGGATGCAGGCGGTTGCGGGCGATCCATTCGGCCCGCGGATCACGACGGATGAGATCGCTCATCAATGCACCTCCTCGGCGACTTCACGTTTGGCCGGTGCGGGCTTGGCGGGGGCAACACTGTCCTCGAGCAGCGCCTCGGCGACCAGTTCGGCGATGTCCTTGACCAATGGCCGCGGTTCCACCACGCCTTCGAGCATGGCGGTGCACTGCGGGCAGCCCACGGCCACGACGTCGGCCTGGGTTTCGCGGATGTCTTCCATGCGCATGTCGGGAATGCGCTGCTTCCCAGGTATGTCGGTGATCGGTGCGCCGCCGCCACCACCGCAGCAGCGGGAACGGAACCCCGAGCGCTGCATTTCCTTGACCTCGATACCCAGCGCTTTGAGCACATCGCGCGGGGCCTGGTACTCGCCGTTGTAGCGGCCCAGGTAGCACGGATCGTGGTAGGTCACGCTGCCGCCCTTGTGTTGCCCCAGATGGAGCTGGCCGGCGGTGACCAGTTCGGCCATGAAGGTGCTGTGGTGCAGCACCTGATAGTTGCCGCCCAGCGCACCGTACTCGTTCTTCAACACATGGAAGCTGTGGGGGTCGCAGGTGACGATGCGCTTGAAGCCGTACTTGGCGAGGGTACCGATATTACGTTTGGCGAGCAGCTGGAAAGTGGCCTCGTCGCCCAGGCGTCGGGCGACGTCGCCGCTGTCACGCTCTTCCAGGCCGAGCACGGCGAAGTCGACCTTGGCCGCTTTCAGCACCTTGACGAAAGCACGCAGGGTGCGCTGATTGCGCATGTCGAAGGCACCGTCACCGACCCAGAACAGCACGTCAGCAGTCTTCCGGTCACCGAACAGGTCCAGGTTGAGGTCGGCGGCCCAGTTCATGCGGCCACCGGGGTTGAAGCCGCCGGGGTTGTCGGTGGCGATCAGGTTATCCAGCACTTCAGCGCCCTTGTTCGGGGTGGCGCCTTTTTCCAGGGTGAGATGGCGGCGCATGTCGACGATGGCATCGACGTGCTCGATCATCATCGGACACTCTTCCACACAGGCGCGGCAGGTGGTGCACGACCACAGGGTGTCGGCGTCTACCAGGCCGTTGACGATCGGCTGGTGCGGGTTGCCCGCGTGTTCGCCAATCGCCTTGCCGGGATAGGGGCTGCCGGCGAAGTTCGCATCGGTGCCACCGGCCAGGCCTACGACCATGTCCTGAATGAGCTTCTTCGGGTTCAGGGGTTGACCGGCGGCGAACGCCGGGCACGCGGCTTCGCATTTGCCGCACTGCACGCAGGCATCGAAGCCCAGCAACTGGTTCCAGGTGAAGTCCTTGGGTTTTTCCACACCCAGCGGTGCAGTGGGGTCGTTCAGGTCCAACGGTTTCAGGCCGGTGGAGCGACCGCCGCCAAAGCGTTCGGCGCGGCGGTGCCACGCCAGGTGCAAGGCGCCCGCGAAAGCGTGCTTCATCGGCCCGCCCCAGGTCAGTCCGAGAAACAGTTCCGACACACCCCACAGCACGCCGATGCCCAGCACCGCAGCCAGTACCCAACCGCCGAAATTCATCGGCAAGATACCGGCCACCGGCAAGGTGGCGATGAAGAAGGTGGCCGAGAACATCAGCAGGCTTTTCGGCAGGCGCATCCATGGGCCCCTGGACAGCCGCGCGGGCGGGTTGCGGCGGCGAGCGTAGACGAAGCACGCCCCGACGAACATCAGCGCGGTGGCGAACAGCAGCGCATAGCCAAGAATGCGATTGTGCAGGCCGAAGCCATGGACCAGCACCGCCAGCACCGCCGCCAGCACAGCGCCACCGGCCGTGGCAACGTGGGTGTTGGCGATGTACTTGTCGCGCGCGACCACATGGTGCAGGTCGACCATGTAGCGCTTGGGCATGGCCAAAAGACCACCGAGCAGGTCGACCTGGGATGGCCGGCCGCGGCGCCACATAGTGATCCGCCGCACGGCGCCCAGAACAGCCAGGGCCAGGGCGGCGAACAGCAGGATGGGAAGCAGTGTATTGAGCATGGTGAAGCCTCTGTGGACCCTCGTAGGAGCGGTCATCGGCCGCGAAACGGTCACTGGGTTGTATCAGGTACACCGCAGTGATTCTTTCGCGGCCGATGACCGCTCCTACGGGAGCAGGGTCAGAAATCCTTGCACAGGCGCAGCGCGTCGTAGATCGCCGCGTGGGTGTTGCGCTGGGCCACGCAGTCGCCGATACGAAACAGCAGATAGTCGTCGCCCGAGGTACTCAACGACGGCTGCGGCTGGATCGCGAACAAGGCGTCGATGTCCATCTGGCCCTTGTTGCGCGACCCCTGTTTGAGCGCGTAGTAGAGCTGTTCGTCGGGACGCACGCCGTTCTCCACCACCACCTGGTCGACCACACGCTCTTCCTTGGCGCCGGTGTATTCGTTCTCCAGCACGGCCACCAGCTTGTCGCCTTCGCGGTAGACCTTGTCCAGCATCATGTCGCCGGTCATGATCACTTCCTTGGGGTACATGCTGCGGTAGTAGGTGGGGAACGACGTACCGCCGATGGCCACGCCCGGCTTGATGTCGTCGGTGACGATCTCCACCTGGCTGCCCTTGTCGGCCAGGAAGTCGGCCACCGACATGCCGGTGAACTCACAGATGGTGTCGTACACCAGCACGTTCTTGCCCGGTGCGACCTTGCCGTCGAGCACGTCCCAGCTGCTGACCACCAGGCCCTCTTCGGCGCCCCAGTGCTCGTTCTGTTCCAGAAACGGGTGGCCACCCACCGCCAGCACGACGATGTCCGGGCGCAGGTCCATGATGGTGTCGGCATCGGCGGCCGTGCCCAGGCGCAGGTCGACCTTCAGGCGCGCCAGCTCCAGCTGGAACCAGCGGGTGATACCGGCGATCTGGTCACGCTGCGGCGCTTTGGACGCGGTGGTGATCTGCCCGCCAATGAATTCCTTCTTCTCGAACAGCGTGACGTCGTGGCCACGTTCGGCCGCCACGCGCGCGGCCTCCATGCCAGCCGGGCCAGCGCCGACCACTACCACCTTGCGCTTCACGCCGGTGGACTTTTCGATGATGTGCGGCACGCCCATGTATTCGCGCGACGTGGCCGCGTTCTGGATGCACAGCACGTCCAGCCCCTGGTACTGCCGATCGATGCAGTAGTTGGCGCCCACGCATTGCTTGATCTGGTCGATCTGGCCCATCTTGATCTTGGCGATCAGGTGCGGGTCGGCGATGTGCGCGCGGGTCATGCCGACCATGTCGACGTAGCCGCCTTCAAGGATGCGCGTCGCCTGGTTCGGATCCTTGATGTTCTGCGCGTGCAGCACCGGGATATTCACCACTTCCTTGATCCCGGCGGCCAGGTGCAGGAACGGCTCGGGCGGGTAGCTCATGTTGGGGATGACGTTGGCCAGGGTGTTGTGGGTGTCGCAACCCGAGCCCACCACGCCGAGGAAATCGAGCATGCCGGTATCGCAGTAGTACTTGGCGATTTCCTTCATGTCCTCGTGGCTGAGGCCATCGGGATGGAATTCGTCGCCGCAGATCCGCAGCCCCACGCAGAAGTCGTCACCGACTTCCTTGCGCACGGCCTTGATCACCTCCATGCCGAAGCGCATGCGGTTCTCGAAGCTACCGCCCCACTCGTCGGTGCGCTTGTTGACCCGCGGGCTCCAGAACTGGTCGATCATGTGCTGGTGCACCGCCGACAGCTCGACGCCGTCCAGGCCGCCGGCCTTGGCGCGGGCCGCAGCACTGGCGTAGTTGCCGATCACGCGCCAGATCTCTTCGGGTTCGATGGTCTTGCAGGTGGCGCGGTGCACAGGCTCGCGGATGCCTGACGGCGACATCAGGGTCGGCCAGTGCTCGCCGTCCCAGCGCGAGCGACGGCCCATGTGGGTGATCTGGATCATGATCTTGGCGCCATGCTTGTGCATGGCGTCGGCCAGGTTCTGGAAGTGCGGAATGATCTTGTCGGTGGCCAGGTTGACCGATTTCCACCAGCCCTGGGGGCTGTCGATGGCCACGCTGGAGGAACCGCCACAGATGGCCAGGCCTATTCCACCCTTGGCTTTCTCTTCGTAGTATTTGACGTAACGATCGGTGGTCATGCCGCCGTCGGTGGCGTAGACCTCGGCGTGCGCGGTGCTGAGCACGCGGTTGCGGATCGTCAGCTTGCCGATCTGGATCGGCTGGAACATCGCTTCGAAAGCCATGACGGTTGATTCCTCGACTTACAACGGTTTCACGGTGAAGAGACCATCTTCGTGGCCTTCTTCGGAGCCGCCGTACACTTGCTCGGCGACGGTACGAATGCTGCTGCCGCGAGCGGCGAGGATCTGGTCCATGGCGCCGGCGAACCAGCCGGTGAACATGTAGTCGACCTTGCGCCCGACCTTGCCGTACACGTAGACGAAGGCGGAATGTTCCAGCTTGACGCTGCAGGTGCCCTGGTCGAGGTCGATGTCCTGGATCTTGAACAGACCCCAGCCGCGTTGCGACAGGCGCTTCATGTAGTGCTCGAACACCGCGACGCCTTCCAGGCCATGGCACTCGGCTTCTTTCTCGCACCAGTGCCAGGCGGACTTGTAGCCCGCCTTGTAGAGAATCTCGGCGTAGGCATCGGCGCCCAGCACCTCTTCGATGCCCATGTGGTTGTTGACGAAGAAGTGACGCGGCACGTACAGCATGGGCAAGGCGTCGGAGGTCCAGATGCCGGTTTCGCTGTCGACTTCGATGGGCAGTTGCGGGGCGATCTTGGCCATGGTTCGGTAACTCCGGAAAACGGTGGTTTGCCCTTGGCCACGGGGGATGGCACCGCGCGGCGGTGTTCGCGGCCGATGACCGCTCCTACAGGGGCAAGGGGTGAATGAGGGATCGAGGGTTTATTCTCCCCACACGTCCTTGAGGACGTTGACCCAGTTCTCGCCCATGATCTTGCGAACCACGCGTTCGCTGTGGCCGCGCTTGAGCAGGGTTTCGGTCAGGTTGGGGAACTCGCCCACGGTGCGGATGCCCAGTGGATTGATGATCTTGCCGAAGCTGGTCAGGCGCCGGGCGTAGCCCTTGTCGTGGGTCAGGTATTCGAAGAAGTCCTGGCCGTGGCCCTGGGTGAAGTCGGTGCCGATGCCGATGGCGTCTTCACCGACGATGTTCATGGTGTATTCGATGGCTTCGGCGTAGTCGTCGATGGTCGAATCGATACCCTTGGCCAGGAACGGCGCGAACATGGTCACGCCGACGAAGCCACCATGGTCGGCGATGAATTTCAGCTCTTCATCGGACTTGTTGCGCGGGTGTTCTTTCAAGCCCGACGGCAGGCAATGGGAGTAGCACACCGGCTTTTTCGATTCGAGGATGACTTCTTCGCTGGTCTTGGAGCCGACGTGGGACAGGTCGCACATCACGCCGACGCGGTTCATCTCGGCGACGATTTCACGGCCGAACCCAGACAGGCCGCCGTCGCGCTCGTAGCAGCCGGTACCGACCAGGTTCTGGGTGTTGTAGCACATCTGCACGATACCCACGCCCAGCTGCTTGAACACTTCCACGTAGCCGATCTGGTCTTCGTAGGCGTGGGCATTCTGGAAGCCGAAGAGGATGCCGGTCTTGCCGGTTTCCTTGGCCTTGCGGATGTCGGCGGTGCTGCGCACGGGCATCACCAGGTCGCTGTTCTCGCGCATCAGCTTCTGGCTCTTGCAGATGCTGTCGATGGTGGCCTGGAAACCTTCCCACACCGACACCGTGCAGTTGGCCATGGTCAGACCGCCCTTGCGCATGTCCTCGAACAGTTCGCGGTTCCATTTGGCAATGATCAGCCCGTCGATGACGATGCTGTCGGCGTGCAGTTCGGCTGGGCTCATCGGGCAGTCCCCATCAGGCAAGTCAGGCGCCGAATCGTATGTCGGCGCTTCATGGGGCCAGCATATGCCTGCGCGACAGGGCGACCGGATGCAAAAACGACAGGGGAATTGCCGAAAGCGTCAACGCGCGATTCTAAACATGACCACACCCCCTCGTAGGAGCGGTCATCGGCCGCGAAAAGATCGCCACGATAAATCAGGTAGCGCGCGGTGCGTCCGTCGCGGCCACGGAGCGCTCCCACGGGTGACCGGCTTGAGCCTGGCACTCCATGAAATAAACAGCCTGCCATCGCTCTGCCCCTATGCTTTCCACGGGCCCTGAGCCAGAATCAGCGGCAATTGTCCTGCTCAACGGGTTAGGTAGATCCTCATGAGATTCACGCTGCTGATGCTTGCCTTGCTGTCCTTCGCCGTCCAGGCCGAAGAGTCCGATGGCCCCACCCCGTGCGATAACGTCGAAACCGATCAGCAGAGCTACGACTGCTCGGCCTACAACCGCAAGACATCGGAAACCGAGATGAGCGAGTCGTACACCGACCTGCTCGACCGCATCAATTCCCAGTTCCCCAAAGGCTCGCCCGAACTCAAGGCGTTCACCGACAGGCTCAAGACTGCCCAGGACCTGTGGGCCAAATCGCGCGATGCCGATTGCGACGTCTACACCGTCAATGCCGGCAAAGGCACCAAGGCCTATGACATTGCCCAGAACGATTGTCGCGCGCAGAAGAGCGACGAGCGTTCCGAGTTCCTGCAATCGGTGGGCCTGGAGTGAGTGTGAAAATAGCTGGAGTCGAGATCAAGGGCAGCGAAGCGATCTTCGCCGTGGTGGAATACGACGGTTCAGCGTTGGCGCATCTTTCCACTTCGCTCAAGAAAATCGCGCTGGAAGACGATGACATCGCGGCGAACGTGCGGCAGTTTCGCGAGCAGGTGGCCGCTTTCGTCGGCGACAACGGGTTGAAGATGCTTGCCATCAAGAAGCGCGGCAAGAAAGGCGAGTTCGCCGGCGGGCCGACCACTTTCAAGATCGAAGGCGTGCTGCAGCTGCTCGAAGGCTGCGAGGCAGTGCTGGTGTCGCCGCAGACCATCAGCGCCCAGGCCAAGAAGTTGGCCGAACTGCCAGGCAGCTTGAACAAATACCAGCACGAAGCCTACAAGGCTGCCTGCGCGGTATTGCTCAAGGCGCGCTGAAACGGTCAACAGCCGTCTTTCATTCCTCCTCGTTCAACCGGCAGTCCAGGCCGATGTCCGTCGGATTGCTGGGGTCCTGCGCCACGAATGCACGGGTCTTGTGCTCGGCATCCGCCAGGCTGTCGGCTTCTACCGGCAGATCCACCAGGGTGTTGTTCCAGGCGTCGTTGGCCTGGTTGTCGATGACCCGGCAGTCGTACCAGGCCGCCGTTGCCGGTCCGGCCAATGCCAGAAGAGCCACTGCTGCCAGGATTGGTGCAACCTTGACTTGCTTGCCCATTTCGATACTTCCTTTATCGCTGAATGAGCGCGCAGGTTAGCGGCCAGCTGGCGTGCAAGAACGGTACATATGCATTGGCCGTGCTGGCGCCTTCGCGGCCACAGACCGCTCCTACAGGGAGAACACGGTCCACCCGCAGGAGCGGTCGGTGGCCCAGGCGGCAGAGGGATCACAGTCCTTCCGTAGGAGCGGCCAGTGGCCCAGGCGGCAGAGGGATCACAGTCCTTACGTAGGAGCGGCCTGTGGCCCAGGCGGCAGGGGGATCACAGTCCATCCGTAGGAGCGGCCAGTGGCCGCGAAGGCGTCGGTACAGCCGCTGCATGGTCAACGACCTACCCCGACTCGCGCCCGCGCCGATCCTCCCGCGGGCAGCGGGCAAACCGCGCCCGGTAGCTGCGGGTGAAATACGACGGCGAGTCGAAACCGCAGGCAATGCTCACCTCCAGCACGCTCATCTGGGTCTGGCGCAGCAGCTGCCGGGCTTTCTCCAGGCGCAGACGCAGGTAGAAGTTGCTCGGCGTATCGTTCAGATGCAGACGGAACAAGCGCTCCAATTGGCGGCGGGTGACCTTAGCCAGTTCCGCCAGCTGCAAGGTGCTCAGCGGCGGTTCGGTGTGCTGTTCCATCTCGCCGATCACCTGCACCAGCTTTTTGTTGCTGAGGCCGTAGCGTGAAGCGATTTCCATGCGTTGGTGGTCCTTGCGCGGCCTGATGCGCCCCACCACGAATTGCTCGGACACCTGGATCGCCAGCTCGCTGCCGTGGGCCTGGCCGATCAGGTCGAGCATCAGGTCGATGCAGGCGGTACCACCGGCGCAGGTGATGCGCGCGCTGTCGGTTTCGAACAGCTCCTGGCTGGCGCTCAGCGCCGGATAAGACTCGCGAAAGGCATCCAGAGCCTCCCAATGCAGCGCCACGCGGTGGCGCTCGAGCAGACCCGCTTCGGCGAGCACGAAACTGCCGGTGTCGATGCCACCCAGGGTCACGCCATCGCGATCCAATCGTCGTAGCCAATCGCGCAGCGTTGCATCAAAGGCTGCCAGCGGCTCGAACCCGGCCACCACCAGCAACGTCGCGCCCTTGGCCAGCGACCCGAGCGCGCCATCGGCATTCACCGACATGCCATTGCTGGCCAGCACCGCGCCGCCATCCATGCTCAACACCTGCCACCGGTACAGCTCGCCGCGAAAGCGGTTGGCCACGCGCAGCGGCTCGATCGCCGAGATGAAACCGATTGCGGAAAAACCGGGCAGCAACAGGAAGTGGAAGTCTTGGGCCATGGTGAGCTCGGTGATTTCTGCGGCGCGATCCTGTGGGAGCGCGGCGGGCGTCGAGCCCTCTGCCCGCGAAGAGGGCCTTTATGAAACACCACTAATACCCACCACGTCGCCACTGTGCAAGAGCCGGTCGCCGCAGTGCGCTTTTTCCCGCAAGGGCCTGCGTACCTTATGCAAACGGCGCGCAGACGCCGCCCCCATAACAATTCGAACTGCCGCCTGAGGGAGCCATCATGAACAGATTGATCAGCTGCTGCCTGCTGATGCTTACCGGTACCGCGCTGTTGACCTGCACGGCCAGCGCCGCGGAGCCGGCCAGTTGCAAGCACGTGCGCCTGGGCGTGGTCAACTGGACCGACGTGATCGCCACCAGCGCCATGACCCAGGTGCTGCTCGACGATCTGGGCTACAGCGTCAAACAGACCAGCGCGTCCCAGCAGATCATCTTCGCCGGCATCCGCGACCAGCGCCTGGACATGTTTCTGGGTTACTGGAACCCATTGATGACCCAGACCATCACCCCCTTCGTGGAACAGAAGCAGGTGCGTGTGCTGGCCGAGCCCAGCCTGAAGGACGCCCGCGCCACCTTGGCCGTGCCGACCTACCTGGCCGACAAGGGCCTGAAAAGCTTCGCTGACATTGCCAAATTCAAGAAAGAGCTGGGCGGCAAGATCTACGGCATCGAACCGGGGTCGGGCGCCAACACGCAGATCAAGGACATGATCGCCAAGAACCGCTTCGGCCTGGGCGACTTTCAATTGGTCGAGTCCAGTGAAGCCGGCATGCTCTCGGCAGTGACGCGCGCGGTAAAGCGCGACGAGGCGATCGTGTTCTTCGGTTGGGCACCGCACCCGATGAACGTCAATCAGGACATGACCTACCTGAGCGGCAGTGAAGATGCCCTGGGCCCGAACGAGGGCATGGCCACGGTGTGGACAGTGACCGCGCCGGACTACGCCAGCCGCTGCCCGAACGTGGACAAACTGCTGGGCAACCTGACCTTCACGGCCGCAGACGAGAGCCGAATGATGCAGCCGCTGCTGGAGCACAAGGACGCCTTCGACTCGGCACGGCAATGGCTCAAGGACCACCCCCAGGACCGCCAGCGCTGGCTGCAGGGCGTCACCACCTTCGACGGCAAGCCCGCCGCCATCTGATCACGGCCGTGCATATTCTGCGTAGGAGCGGTCAGCGGCCGCGAACCAGGCACCGCAGTGCATCAGCCTGATCGCGTGGTCCTTTTCGCGGCCGATGACCGCTCCCACGGGAAACAGACAGCGGCGCAAGCCGCGTCCGGCAACAACCGCGTTACCTCAGACACACACACCTCAAGGATCCCCGCAATGAACCATGACGTCATCATCACCTGCGCTTTGACCGGTGCTGGCGACACCACCGCGAAAAGCCCCCATGTTCCGGTCACGCCGAAACAGATCGCCGCCGCCGCCGTAGAGGCAGCCAAGGCGGGCGCCACGGTCGTGCACTGCCATGTCCGCGATCCACAGACCGGCCGTTTCAGCCGCGACGTGGCGCTGTACCGGGAAGTCATGGAGCGCATTCGCGAGGCCGACATCGACATCATCGTCAACCTCACCGCCGGCATGGGCGGCGACCTCGAGATCGGCCCTGGGGAAACGCCGATGGCGTTCGGCCCCGGCACCGACCTGATCGGCCCGCTGGCGCGCCTGGCTCACGTCGAAGCGTTGCTGCCGGAGATCTGCACCCTGGATTGCGGCACCCTCAATTTCGGCGACGGCAACAGCATCTACGTCTCCACCCCCGCACAATTGCGTGCCGGTGCCAAACGTATCACCGAGCTGGGCGTGAAGGCCGAGCTGGAAATCTTCGACACCGGCCACCTGTGGTTCGCCAAGCAGATGATCAAGGAAGGCTTGCTGCACGATCCGCTGTTCCAGTTGTGCCTGGGCATCCCCTGGGGAGCGCCGGCCGATACCACCACCATGAAGGCCATGGTCGACAACTTGCCGGCAGACGCGGTGTGGGCCGGCTTCGGCATCGGGCGCATGCAGATGCCGATGGCCGCGCAGGCGGTGCTGCTGGGCGGCAACGTACGGGTCGGGCTGGAAGACAACATCTGGCTGGAGAAAGGCGTGCTGGCCACCAATGGTCAATTGGTCGAACGCGCCGGCGAGATCCTTACCCGACTGGGGGCACGGGTGCTGACACCGGCCGAGGGGCGGAAAAAGATGAACCTCGTCAGCCGCTGATTTTCAGCACTGTTCAGGGCCTCTTCGCGGCCACTGGCAGCTATTCCCCTGTAGGAGCGGCCAGTGGCCGCGAAGAGGCCAGCCCAATCACTGCATATTTTCAGGAATGACCCATGACTTTCATCACCCACATAAAAACCTTCGCCGCCCTGGGCAGCGGTGTCATCGGCAGCGGCTGGGTCGCCCGCGCCCTGGCCCATGGCCTGGACGTGGTGGCCTGGGACCCGGCGCCCGGCGCCGAAGCTGCCTTGCGCCAACGCGTCGCCAATGCCTGGCCGGCGCTGGTCAAGCAAGGCCTGGCGGCAGGTGCCGCGCAGTCACGGCTGCGCTTCGTGGCCACGGTCGAGGACTGCGTGCGCGATGCCGACTTCATCCAGGAAAGCGCGCCAGAGCGGCTGGAACTGAAACTGGACCTGCACGCCCGAATCAGCGCCGCCGCCAAGCCCGAAGCCTTGATTGGTTCCAGCACCTCGGGCCTGCTGCCCAGTGAATTCTATGAGGGCGCCACACACCCGGAGCGCTGCGTGGTCGGCCATCCGTTCAATCCGGTCTACCTGCTGCCACTGGTGGAAGTGGTCGGCGGCCGACACACCGCACCCGAGGCGATCCAGGCGGCCATCGCCGTGTACGAAAGCCTGGGCATGCGCCCGTTGCACGTGCGCAAGGAGGTGCCCGGTTTCATCGCCGACCGCCTGCTCGAGGCGCTGTGGCGCGAAGCCTTGCACCTGGTCAACGACGGTGTGGCCACGACGGGCGAGATCGACGACGCCATTCGCTTTGGCGCCGGTTTGCGCTGGTCGTTCATGGGCACGTTTCTGACCTACACCCTGGCGGGCGGCGACGCCGGCATGCGGCACTTCATGAACCAGTTCGGCCCGGCGCTGAAGCTGCCCTGGACCTACCTGCCGGCACCGGAGCTGACCGATTCGCTGATCGACGAGGTGGTCGCGGGCACTTCGGCGCAGTTGGGCGAACACAGCATCGGCGCCCTGGAGCGCTACCGCGATGATTGCCTGCTGGCGGTGCTGGACGCGGTACGAGTGACCAAGGCCCGGCACGGCATGAGCTTCGCCGAATGATCACCTACCAGACGCCGGTGCTCGCGGAGTGGGTGGACTACAACGGGCATCTGCGCGATGCGTTCTATCTGCTGATCTTCAGCTACGCCACCGATGCGTTCATGCCGCATATCGGAGTGGATCCGCAGCGTGACGGGCGCTCGCTGTTCACGCTGGAGTGTCACCTCAACTACCTGCATGAAGTGAAATTGGGCGCCGAGGTTCAGGTGCGTACGCGGGTGCTGGCCCATGACCGCAAACGGGTACAGGTGTACCACACGCTGCACCTGCAAGGCGCGGACGAAGTGCTGGCGGCCAGCGAGCAGATGCTCTTGCATGTGGATTTGAAAGGGCCGAAGTCGGCGGTGTTCGGGGAGGCTTCGTTGGCGGCGCTGGCCGAGGCTTTCGAGGCACAGCGACAACAGCCCAAGGCGGAGTACGCAGGGCGGCGGATTGCGTTGCCAGGCTGAATACCGCGCCGCGGCCTTCGCGGCCACGGACCGCTCCTACGGGGTTTGGGGTGCCTCGTAGGAGCGGTCATCGGCCGCGAAAGCCGCACTGCGGTCTGCCTGATACACCGCGCCGCGCCCTTCGCGGCCACGGACCGCTCCTACAGGAATTCTTGTTCTACCGTGGGAGCGGTCATCGGCCGCGAAAGCCGCACTGCGGTCTGCCTGATATACCGCGCCGCACCTTTCGCGGCCACGGACCGCTCCTACGGGGTTTGGGATGCCTCGTGGGAGCGGTCATCGGCCGCGAAAGCTGCACTGCGGTCTGCCTGATACACCACACCGCGCCCTTCGCGGCCACGGACCGCTCCTACGGGGTTTGGGGTGCCTCGTGGGAGCGGTCATCGGCCGCGAAAGCCGCACTGCGGTCTGCCTGGCGCTCCACCGCCGCTGCAATCAGCGGCGCCATTTCGCGCAGCCCTTCCAGCCCGATCTTGCCCTCTTCGAACAAGCGCAACCATTGCCGGCGCACGCGCATCACCCGCTCGTCATCGCGCAGCGGCAAGTGCTTGAGGGTGTACTCGGCACGCGCCCGCACCGCTTCGGGCACCTTGTCGGTCAACACCAGTTGCAGCGACGGCAGCAGCACCTCGAACCAGCCCTCGCGCACCTCGAACGGATCGAGAAAATCCTCGGCCTTCTTGCTGCCCTTGGCGCTGTTCATCCAGGCGTCGACATAACGGTAATTGCTCCACTCATAGGCCATGCCGCGGTCCTGGTCGCAGCTGATGAAATGTTCCACGGTGCCGCTGGGAATGTACATGGCGCCAAACGCACAGCGGTTGGCGAAGCCCTCGCCAAGCTCTGGACGAAACGGCGACCAGTAGTCGCGTGGCCTGGCAGCGTCGGGATTGTCCTGCAGCCAGGCATTGCCACGCTGACGGCAGCGCTCGTCGAAGGCGTGCGGTTCGGGCAGCGGATTGACGAGCTCGATCATGCCCCTGCTCCAGACTTGGTCACGACCCAGGCGGGCCAGAAATGATCACCGGTGGGCAGTGTGCGCAGCAGCTGCGACTCGATCGCTGCCTCACTGTCCAGCCCCTTGGGCAGCCCTGACCGCTCGCCACGCATCCAGGCTTCGGCGGCGCCGATCGCGGCTTCCGCTTCCACCGAATGCGCCTGGCGCAAGCCGAAGCTCTCGGACACCAGCCAGTTCACAGCATCGCCCTGGGGCGCCCAGACTTGTCGGTGCAGTTGCACGTCACCGGCCTGCACACCCAAGGTGAAGAGTGCATCGCGCGCTTCGACGAACTGCGTCTCCATGGAGGCCAGCACCAGCGGCGAGTGCGTGGCCACGATCATCTGCACCGCCAGGCGTTGGCGGGTCAGCATCCCGACCACGGCCATCAGCGCCGGGACGATACGACGCTGCCACTGAGCGTGCAGATGGCATTCGACCTCATCCACCAGAAACACCAGTTCATCGCTCGGCCGCACACCGGCCAGGCGGCAGGCGCGGCGATGCCCTTCCCAGGTCCAGACCAGCATGTAGGCCAGGGCCACCACACGGCGGATGGCACTGGAGGTTTCGGGCAGGGGCACCTGCCCCTGGGGCCGCTGCAAGGTCGGGTACTGGGTTTCATCCAGCAGACCGATGTGGCACGGTCGACCGGGCAACAACAGCTCTTCGCGCGACGGCGACAAGGCATGCAGTACTTGCTTCAAGGCGGCGAACGCCTTGCAGCCAGGGTTGCGCTGCCAACGCACCCAATCGCTGATCAAACCGTTGCACAAGCGACCCTGTCCCGCCATCGAGGCGCCCTGCCACAGCTGGGTTTCGTCGAAGTGATAGGCCGCCAGCTCGCCTGCGTTGCGTAGCGGATCCCAGATGCTGAAGGTGCCGTTGGCGTGGGCATACACCACCAGCGAGCGGCTCGGCGTGCTGTCGCCCAGCGGCGCCCAGCGGTCTTGCTGCCAGGCCCACTGCCCGGCGCTGCGGTCCGCGCCAGCGAGCCGATAGTCGATGACCGGCAATGCCGACGAGTCGCGCGCCTTGATAGGTTTGCCCGCGGCCCAGGTACGGGTCAGCACCCACCAGGCGGCATCGAGCACGAAGCTCTTGCCCAGACCGTTGTCACCGGTGATGAAGTTCAGCCGCGGCGCCAGCCCGATGGGCCCCAGCGCAGGAGAAGGGCCGACGCCCTTGAAGGAGAGAAAGTCGAGCATGTCCATTGCCGTCCATTGGAAGTGAGCGACAAGGTTATTCAGGGTTGCGTCGCACGGTGCCATACCCCGGTGCTACAGGGCCCGAACGCAGGCATGCGAAAAACGACCTGCCTGTGTGCAATCCGGCCATGGCGACCATCGACGCTTGCCGAGTGCGTGCAGGGCTACCAGAATCGGCACACCGTCACGCCATTTGAAGAAGGATCAGCATCATGATGCATGCAGACTTGATTGATCAGGATGACCTGCTGGGCCAGCTGCGCGCGCTGGGTTTCGAGATGCCCGCAGGCGCCACGGCCGAGCAGGCCTGTGAATGCGCAGTGCGCGGCCTGGACAGCGGACGGGCCCAGGCCCTGCGCAAGATGGTGGAACAGATGCTGATGGGCAGCGCGACCATCCTGCCGGCGGTGCGCCAGGCGATCGACCGGACGCTGTTGCCGGCGTTGGCCCAGCATTCGAAACGGGCCTGAATCTCGGCGGCGCGCTCTTCGCGGCCGCTGACTGCTCCTACGGAAGGTCGCGATGCCTGAACTACCGCAGGAGCGGTCAGCGGCCGCGAAGAGCGCGCCGCGGTATCAGATCCTTACACTGGCAAAGGTCGATTCATTGCGTGCCTGGCTCAACGCCGACAGCGGCCCCGCCAGCACCATGGCCTGCGGAATCGGCAGCATCGCCACCTGCTGGGCGGTATTGGAACCAACCCGCTCGTCACGCGGCGGAATGCCGAAATACTCGCGGTAGCACTTGGAGAAATGCGGCGTGGACACGAAGCCGCACACCGACGCCACTTCGATGATCGACATGGGCGTCTGCTTGAGCAACTGCCGCGCCCGAATCAGACGCAACTTGAGGTAATAGCGCGACGGCGAACAATGCAGGTATTTCTGGAACAACCTTTCCAGCTGGCGCCGTGACACCGCCACATACACCGCCAGCTCGTCCAGATCGATCGGCTCCTCCAGGTTGGCTTCCATCAGCGCGACGATTTCCTGCAACTTCGGCTGGTTGGTGCCCAGCATGTGCTTGAGCGGCACGCGCTGATGATCCTGCTCGTTGCGAATGCGCTCGTAGACGAACATCTCGGAGATCGCCGCCGACAGCTCGCGGCCGTGATCGCGGCTGATCAGGTGCAGCATCATGTCCAGCGGCGCGGTACCGCCCGAACTGGTGAAGCGGTTGCGGTCGAGGGTGAACAGCCGCGTGCTCATGGCCACCCGTGGAAAGGCCTCCTGCATCGAGGCCAGGCATTCCCAGTGCACGCTGCATTCGAAGCCATCCAGCAGACCGGCGCAGGCCAGTGCCCAGCTACCGGTACAGACCGCACCCAGGCGCTTGGACTGCCGCGCCTGGCTTTGCAACCAGCTGACATGGTCACGGCCCACCGCACGCTGGATACCGACACCACCACAAACAATGACCGCATCCAGCGGCGCAGCCTTGTGCATGGCCGCATCCGGGGTGATCTGCAGTCCGTCACTGGCCCATACCTGGCCACCATCGGCGCTCAACGTGGTCCACCGATACAGCTCGCGCCCGGACAACTGGTTGGCCATGCGCAGCGGTTCGACCGCCGAGGCCAGGGAGATGAGCGTGAAGTTGTCGAGCAACAGGAAGCCGATGGACTGAGGGCTGCGAGTCTGCGGTTGAGCGCCGGGGGTGAAGGACGTCATTGCGGTATCTCCTTACGCGAAGCGGATGGTGGCCTCAGGCAGGCTCTTGTTATTGCCCTCTGTTTAACAGGGGCTTTACTTTGCTACGCAAACGCCATGCCGACAATTGGTCGGGAACTCCATGGCACCTGAAAACGACGTCGCGCAGGGCTATGCAGAGCCGTGCGCAGGGTCTTCGCCTGCGGCGTTGGATTCTTGCCAAAAGCATAGCCGCCATGGGGTCTGAGCAATTCGGTAGCAGCCACTGGGGCATTGCGCCGCCAAGTGTCACCGCAAGCACGTCGCCTGCTATTACCGAGCCCTGCAAGCGTGGGTCGATGGATTCCAGGCACCACGCGCGAAAATGAGGCGTGGCGGTCACGCCTGCACGCTCGTGTGGCAACCTCATAGAGGTGGATGTACGTCGATGTCGCGGGTAAGGTCGCTGCTGCAAGCCCCATGAGCTGTAAGCGACGTCATCGACACTGGATACGACTCTGTCCGCACTGGATACGACGCACCCTGTAGGCGGTTGATTTGCGCTGGTACATGATCACTCACGGCTCATCGCCCGGCACCGTGTCGGCGCACCCGCCGCATGCACGGCGATCGAGCATCCAGACAAGCGTGGCGCGCCGTCAGGCCCACGCCGAGAAAAACCGGGAGCACACCATGAAAGGTCCATCATCGATTCTGCTGGCTACCCTGCTGGGCCTGCCTGTAATGGCTCAAGCAGCGGAACCGGCGCGATGCGCCACTGTGAACTTCTCCGATGTCGGCTGGACCGACATCACCGTCACCACCGCGGTCACCAGTGCGGTGCTGCAGTCGCTGGGCTACAAGACCAAGACCACCATGATTTCCGTGCCGGTGACCTACAAGTCCCTGGCCGACGGCAAGAACATGGACGTCTTCCTCGGCAACTGGATGCCGACCATGGAAAACGACATCAAGCCCTACCGCGACGCCGGCACCGTGGAAACGGTGCGGGCCAACCTGGAAAACGCCAAGTACACCCTGGCCGTGCCTCAGGGACTGTACGACAAGGGCCTCAAGGATTTCGCCGACATCGTCAAGTTCAAGAAGGAACTGGACGGCAAGATCTACGGCATCGAACCGGGCAACGACGGCAATCGCCTGATCCAGAGCATGATCGACAAGAACGCGTTCGGCCTCAAGGACGCCGGCTTCAAGGTGGTCGAATCCAGCGAGGCCGGCATGCTGTCGCAGGTCGACCGCGCCCAGCGGCGCAACACCGACGTGGTGTTCCTGGGCTGGGAACCGCACCCGATGAACACTCGCTTCAAGGTGCAGTACCTGACCGGCGGCGATGACTACTTCGGCCCCAACTTCGGCCAGGCAACCATCTACACCAACACCCGCAAGGGCTACACCCAAGAATGCAGCAACGTTGGCCAGTTGCTGAAAAATCTGCAGTTCAGCCTGGCCATGGAAAGCACGCTGATGGGCAATGTCCTGGACGACAAGCAGAAACCCGACGCGGCCGCACGGGCCTGGCTGAAAAACAACCCGCAGGTGCTCGACACCTGGCTGGCTGGCGTCACCACCATTGATGGCAAGCCGGGTCTTGAAGCCGTCAAGGCCAAGCTCGCGCAATAACGCAGGCAAGCGGGCCGGCGGTTGCCGGCCTCACCGGCCGGCACTTTGTTCCCTCGCATGCGGACACTCACTACCATGCTGACAGACCACAAGATCCCCCTGGGCGAGTACATCGCGGCGTTCGTCGACTGGCTCACTCAACACGGGGCCTCGACGTTCGATGCCATCGCATCCACGCTCGAAGCGATCATTCATGGTTTCACCGCCGGCCTCACCTGGTTCAACCCCTACGTACTGACTGCACTGATCGCCGCGCTGGCGCATTTCATCCAGCGCAAATGGGGGCTCACGCTGTTCGTGGCGCTGTCGTTCCTGCTGATCCTCAACCTGGGCTACTGGCAGGAAACCATGGAGACCCTGGCGCAGGTGCTGTTCGCCACCCTGGTCTGCGTGATCATCGGCGTGCCGCTGGGCATCGTGGCCGCGCACAAACCCATGTTCTACACCATGATGCGCCCGGTCCTCGACCTGATGCAGACGGTACCGACCTTCGTCTACCTGATTCCCACGCTTACCCTGTTCGGGCTGGGCGTCGTGCCGGGCCTGATTTCCACGGTGGTATTCGCCATCGCCGCGCCGATTCGCCTCACCTACCTGGGCATCCGCGACGTGCCGCAGGAACTGATGGACGCCGGCAAGGCCTTCGGCTGCTCGCGACGCCAACTGCTGTCGCGCATCGAACTGCCGCATGCCATGCCGAGCATCGCTGCCGGTATTACCCAGTGCATCATGCTGTCGCTGTCGATGGTGGTGATCGCCGCCCTGGTGGGCGCCGATGGCTTGGGCAAGCCGGTGGTCAACGCGCTGAACACTGCCGACATCGCCCTGGGCTTCGAAGCCGGTCTGGCCATCGTGTTGCTGGCGATCATGCTGGACCGGATCTGCAAACAACCTGACGTGAAGATAGGGGGTGATGCATGAGCATTATTCGATTCGACAACGTCGATGTGATCTTCGCCAAGGATCCACGCGAAGCGCTGAAGCTGCTCGACCAGGGCCTGACCCGCAACGAGATCCTGAAGAAGACCGGGCAGATCGTGGGCGTGGAAAAAGCCAGCCTGGATGTCAACAAGGGCGAGATCTGCGTGTTGATGGGGTTGTCCGGGTCGGGCAAGTCGAGCCTGTTGCGCTGCATCAACGGGTTGAACACCGTGAGCCGCGGCAAGCTGTTCGTCGAGCATGAAGATCGCCAGATCGACATCGCCGCCTGCACACCCGCGGAACTGAAGATGATGCGCACCCAGCGTATCGCCATGGTGTTCCAGAAGTTCGCCCTGATGCCTTGGCTGACGGTGCGCGAGAACATCAGCTTTGGCCTGGAGATGCAGGGCCGTCCGGAAAAGGAACGGCGCAAGCTGGTCGACGAGAAACTGGAGCTGGTGGGCCTGACCCAGTGGCGCAACAAGAAACCCGATGAGCTGTCCGGTGGCATGCAGCAGCGTGTGGGCCTGGCTCGGGCGCTGGCCATGGATGCCGACATCCTGCTGATGGACGAGCCCTTCTCGGCGCTCGACCCGTTGATCCGCCAAGGCCTGCAGGACGAGCTGCTGGAGCTGCAACGCAAGTTGAACAAGACCATCGTGTTCGTCAGCCATGACCTGGACGAAGCGCTCAAACTGGGCAGCCGTATCGCCATCATGAAAGACGGGCGGATCATTCAGTACAGCGTGCCCGAGGACATCGTGCTCAACCCGGCCGACGACTACGTGCGGACCTTCGTGGCTCACACCAATCCACTCAATGTGCTGTGCGGGCGCAGCCTGATGCGCACGCTGGACAAGTGCACGCGCGTCAATGGTTCGGTGTGCCTGGACCCAGGCGTGGATTCATGGCTGAACCTGGGCGCCGACAACTCGCTGACCAGCGCACGTCAGGGCGATGCCGTGCTCGACCTGCAAGGCTGGGCCCCGGGGCAAGCCATGGAAGGCCTGGGTCGCAGGCCGACACTGGTGCATGCCGACATCGGCATGCGCGACGCCCTGCAGATCCGCTACCAGACCGGGCACAAGCTGGTGCTGCAGGACAGCGACAAGCAGGTGGTAGGCATTCTCGGGGACACCGAGCTGTACCATGCCCTGCTGGGCAAGAATCTGGGCTGAGCCTCACCATCGCTCCCATATCCATCCCGTGGGAGCGGTCATCGGCCGCGAAGGCCTTGCCGCAGTCCCCCTGATCCACCGCGCTGCCCTTTTCGCGGCCACGGACCGCTCCTACACAACTGTGCGATTCCCTGTAGGAGCGGTCAGCGGCCGCGAAGGCCTTGCCGCAGTCCCCCTGATCCACCGCGCCGCCCTTTTCGCGGCCACGGACCGCTCCTACACGACTGTGCGATTCCCCGTAGGAGCGGTCAGCGGCCGCGAAGGCCTTGCCGCAATTCCCCCTGATCCACCGCGCCGCCCTTTTCGCGGCCACGGACCGCTCCTACACGACTGTGTGATTCCCTGTAGGAGCGGTCAGCGGCCGCGAAGGCCTTGCCGCAATTCCCCTGATCCACCGCGCTGCCCTTTTCGCGGCCACGGACCGCTCCTACACGACTGTGCGATTCCCTGTAGGAGCGGTCAGCGGCCGCGAATGCATCACCGCAATCTACCTCACACCCCTCTCTCGAAGCCCATTGCCTTCCCCTTCCCAATCCTCTAAAACCACGCGCACATTCACCTGCCCTTTTTTATTGATTGATCGTTCAATAAAAATAAACTAGACTGGCTTCAGTCGGCTGTCACTCACTGCCCGTACTGCAGGCCCAAGGAGATTCGCCCAATGCCCAAGGTCGGTATGCAACCCATCCGCCGCCAACAGTTGATCGAAGCCACGCTCCAGGCCGTCGATCAGGTCGGCATGAGTGACGCCAGCATCGCTTTGATTGCCCGCCTGGCGGGTGTGTCGAACGGCATCATCAGCCACTACTTTCAGGACAAGAACGGCCTGATCGCAGCGACCATGCGCCACTTGATGAACGTTCTGATCGACAACGTCGCCACGCGGCGACAGGCCTTGAACGACGACAGTGCCAGGGCGCACCTGCAGGTGATCATCGAAGGCAACTTCGACGCCAGCCAGGTCAACGCTCCGGCCATGAAGACCTGGCTGGCCTTCTGGGCCACCAGCATGCATCAGCCGTCTCTGCACAGGTTGCAGCGGATCAACGATCACCGCCTGTATTCCAACCTGTGCTGCCAGTTTCGCCGTGAATTGCCGGTGGAACAGGCACGCAATGCCGCACGCGGCCTGGCCGCCCTGATCGACGGTCTGTGGTTGCGCGGCGCACTGTCGGGCGATGCCTTCGACACCGCCCAGGCTCACCGCATCGCCTGCGAATACATGGACATGCAACTGGCAAAACAGCAGCGCTGAAGCTTCGCGCCTCGCCTGCTGCCACCTTAACTGCACCGCGAGGATCTTATGGCCCGTTTCCCAACGCAAAAACTCTACATCGATGGCGGCTACGTGGACGCCAGCGGCAGCGGCACCTTCGATGCCGTCAACCCGGCCACCGGTGAAGTGCTGGCGCAGGTTCAGCGCGCCACTGCCCAAGACGTCGAGAAAGCCGTCGCCAGCGCCGAAAAAGGCCAGAAGATCTGGGCCGCGATGACCGCCATGGAGCGCTCGCGAGTGCTGCGCAAAGCCGTCGACCTGCTGCGCGAACGCAACGACGAACTGGCCCTGCTGGAAACCCTGGACACCGGCAAGGCCTATTCGGAAACCCGCTACGTCGACATCGTGACCGGTGCCGACGTGCTGGAATACTACGCCGGCCTGGTGCCCGCCATCGAAGGCGAACAGATCCCGCTGCGCGACACCTCCTTCGTCTACACCCGCCGCGAGCCCCTGGGCGTGACCGCCGGTATCGGTGCCTGGAACTACCCGATCCAGATCGCCTTGTGGAAGTCCGCCCCGGCGCTGGCCGCCGGTAACGCGATGATCTTCAAGCCCAGCGAAGTGACTTCGCTGACCACGCTCAAGCTGGCCGAGATCTACACCGAAGCCGGCCTGCCCGATGGCGTGTTCAACGTGCTGACCGGCAGCGGCAGCGAAGTCGGCGCCTGGCTCACCGAGCATCCGCGTATCGAGAAGATCTCGTTCACCGGCGGCGTCAGCACCGGCAAGAAGGTCATGGCCAGCGCCTCGAGCTCCTCGCTCAAGGAAGTGACCATGGAACTGGGCGGCAAGTCGCCGCTGATCATCTTCGACGATGCCGACCTCGACAAGGCCGCCGACATCGCCATGATGGCCAACTTCTACAGCTCCGGCCAGGTGTGCACCAACGGCACCCGAGTGTTCGTGCCCAACGCGCTGAAGGCCCAGCTGGAGGCGAAGATCCTTGAACGCGTGCAGCGTATCCGCATCGGCAACCCCGAGGACGAGAACACCAATTTCGGTCCGTTGGTGAGCTTCGCCCACATGGAAAACGTGCTGGGCCACATCGCCAAGGGCAAGGCCGAAGGCGCGCGCCTGCTGTGCGGTGGCGAGCGGCTGAGCGAAGGTGAACTGGGCCAGGGTGCGTTCGTCGCACCGACCGTGTTCACCGACTGCAGCGACGAGATGACCATCGTGCGTGAAGAAATCTTCGGCCCGGTGATGAGCATCCTCGGCTACGACAGCGAAGAGGAAGTGATCCGTCGCGCCAACGCCACCGAGATGGGCCTGGCTGCTGGCGTGGTCACCCGCGATCTGAACCGTGCGCACCGTGTGATCCATCAGCTCGAAGCAGGCATTTGCTGGATCAACGCCTGGGGCGAGTCCGACGCGAAGATGCCGGTGGGTGGCTACAAGCAATCCGGTGTGGGCCGCGAGAACGGTATCAGTTCGCTGGCGCAGTACACCCGGATCAAATCGGTACAGGTAGAACTGGGCGATTACGTTTCGGTGTTCTGACCCGGGACCGCAGCGCGCCGTTCGCGGCCGATGATCGCTCCTACAGGGTCATCAGCCCCACCGACCCATTTTTTTCAAAGAGGGAACCTTCATGTCCCAGGAATTCGACTACATCATCATCGGTGCCGGCTCGGCCGGTAACACCTTGGCCACGCGCCTGACCGAAGACCCGGGCGTGACGGTCCTGCTGCTCGAAGCCGGCGGGCCGGACTACCGCCTGGACTTCCGTACCCAGATGCCCGCCGCCCTCGCCTTTCCGCTGCAGGGCCGCCGTTACAACTGGGCCTACGAGACCGAGCCCGAGCCGCACATGGACAACCGTCGCATGGAATGTGGCCGCGGCAAGGGCCTGGGTGGTTCTTCGCTGATCAATGGCATGTGCTACATCCGCGGCAACGCCATGGACTACGACGGCTGGGCCAAGCTGCCAGGCCTGGAAGACTGGAGCTACCTGGACTGCCTGCCGTATTTCCGCAAGGCCGAAACCCGTGACATCGGCCCCAACGACTACCATGGCGGCGAAGGCCCAGTCAGCGTCACCACGCCCAAAGCCGGCAACAACCCATTGTTCGCCGCCATGGTCGAAGCCGGTGTGCAGGCAGGCTTTCCGCGCACCGACGACCTCAACGGCTACCAGCAGGAAGGCTTCGGTCCCATGGACCGCACCGTGACGCCCAAGGGCCGACGCGCCAGTACCGCACGCGGCTACCTGGACCAGGCCAAGCAACGCGACACCCTGACCATCGTCACCCACGCCCTGACCGACAAGATCGTCTTCGACGGCAAGCGCGCGGTCGGCGTCAGCTACCTGGTCGGTGACAGCGACGAGCGTATCCAGGCCCGCGCTCGCAAGGAAGTCCTGCTGTGCGGCGGCGCCATCGCCTCGCCACAGATTCTGCAGCGCTCCGGCGTCGGTCCGGCCGAGGTGCTTCAGCCCCTGGGCATCGACGTCGTGCATGACTTGCCAGGTGTCGGCCAGAACCTGCAGGACCACCTGGAAATGTACCTGCAATACAGCTGCACTCAGCCAGTCTCGCTGTACCCGTCGCTGAAGTGGTGGAACCAGCCGCAGATCGGCGCCGAATGGATGTTCCTGGGCACTGGTATCGGTGCCAGCAACCAGTTCGAGGCCGGCGGTTTCATTCGCTCGCGCCCTGAATTCGAATGGCCGAACATCCAGTACCACTTCCTGCCGGTGGCGATCAATTACAACGGCACCAAGGGCGTTCAGGAACACGGCTTCCAGGCTCACGTGGGCTCGATGCGCTCGCCGAGCCGCGGCCGGGTCAACGTCAAGTCGAAGAACCCGCGCGATTACCCGAGCATCCTGTTCAACTACATGGCCAGCGAGCAGGACTGGCAGGAATTCCGCGACGGTATCCGCCTGACCCGCGAGATCATGCAGCAGCCGGCCCTGGACCAGTACCGTGGCCGCGAGATCAGCCCAGGCATCGAAGTGCAGACGGACGAGCAGTTGGACCAGTTCATCCGCGAGCATGCCGAAACGGCTTATCACCCGTCGTGCTCGTGCAAGATGGGCACCGACGACATGGCCGTGGTCGATGGTCAGGGTCGCGTGCATGGCCTGCAAGGCCTGCGTGTGGTCGACGCCTCGATCATGCCGATCATTACCACCGGCAACCTGAACGCGCCGACCATCATGATCGCCGAGAAGATCGCCGACCGCATTCGTGGCCGCAAGCCCGAAGCGCGTTCGACCGCGGCCTACTATGTTGCCGGCGATGCGCCGGTACGCGGCAAGCCGATGCGCGAAGTGAGTGCGACCACCCACGGCTGATCCCGATTTGCTCCGCGCCGGTGGCAGGCCTAAGCTGTGGGCCTGCCAGATTCCGGGTCGGTCTGCGGGCCCTTTGGCGGCCGCGTGCTGTTCCTACAGGACACTGTAATCCCCTGTAGGAGCGGCCTGCGGCCGCGAAAAGGCCAAGCGCCGACGCCCTCCAGAGGCCCGTCCATGTTCGATTTCACCGCCCCCCTGCAACAACGTTTCGCCGCCTTGCGCACCCGCGCCGAATTCTTCTCCCTGCGCCACGTGCGCCAATCCAGCCAGCACCTGGCCGTGCGCAAGAACATTGCCGAACCGCCGAGCCTGAGCCTCGACGAAGGGGTGATGATCACCGTGCGAGTGAATGGCGTGGAAGCCTATGCCGCCACCGGCGACCTTTCCCTGCGGGGGTTGCAGCAGGCATTGACGCGTGCCGAACAGCAGGCCGGCGCGATCGCCGCCCATGCCCTGCTCGACCTGAATGAGCAACCCGTCAGCAGTGCGCGAAACGACTACCTCTCGCCTGACGTACAGGCTGCCTTTCCGACGCTCGCGCAGTGCTACCAACTGCTCAATGAAGAATCGGCCAGCGTGCCCGACGATCCACGGCTGGTCAGTTGGTATGCCGGCCTGGGCGTCACGGACGTCGAACAGATCTACCTGAACAGTGCCGGCGCGCAGATTCGTCAGGCGCAACGCTTCGTCTTTCCCGGCTTGAGCGTCACTGCTTTCGATGGCAGCGACAGCCAGACGCGCAGCCTGGGCCGCGACAACTTCGGCCAGCAAGGCGGTGTCGACGTCATCGAGCGCTGCGGCATCGTCGGCGCGGCTCGCCAGGTCGCCGACCAGGCCTTGCAGTTGCTGCTGGCGCCCAACGCCCCACAGGGCCCGCGCGACCTCCTGCTGACGCCCGATCAGATGATGCTGCAGATCCACGAATCCATCGGCCATCCGCTGGAGCTTGACCGCATTCTGGGCGACGAGCGCAACTACGCAGGCACCAGCTTCGTCAAGGTCGAGGACTTCGGCCACTTGCAGTATGGCTCGTCGCTGCTGAATGTGACCTTCGACCCGGACATTCCCCACGAGCTGGCCAGTTATGCCCATGACGACGATGGCACGGCGGCCAGCAAGCAATGGCTGATTCGCGATGGCGTACTGGTCCGGCCACTGGGCGGCGCGCTGTCGCAATACCGCAGCGGCATGGACGGCGTGGCCAACAGCCGCGCCAGCAGCTGGAACCGGGCGCCGATCGACCGCATGGCCAACCTCAACATCGAACCGGGCGAGCACAGCCAGGCGCAACTGATCGCCGGCATCGAGCACGGCATCCTGATGTCCACCAACCGTTCCTGGTCGATCGACGATGCGCGCAACAAATTCCAGTTCGGCTGCGAATGGGGCCAGTTGATCGAGAACGGCGAACTCAAGGGCGTGGTCAAGAACCCCAACTATCGCGGTATTTCCGCCAGCTTCTGGAAAAAACTCAGCGCCGTGGGCGACGCCAGCACGCTGCAGGTGCTGGGCACGCCCAACTGCGGCAAGGGCGAGCCCAACCAGGTCATCCGTGTGGGGCACGCTTCGCCCAGCTGCGTGTTCAGCCAGATCGACGTTTTCGGAGGTGACGCATGAGCCATCATGCCGAGCATTTCCAGGCACTGGTGCAGTGGCTGCGCCAGACTGTGGCCCCGACCCAGCGCTTTACCCTGAGCTATAACGCCGAGGCCTCGGATTTCATCCGCTTCAACCACGCCCGGGTACGCCAGGCGGGGCAAGTGGCCCAAGCCAGCGTGTCGCTGAAGCTGATCGAAGACGGTCGTCAGGCCGAGTTGCAACTGACCTTGGCGGAGAACCTGGAGGTGGACCGGCAGCGTCTGATCCAGGCGGTGCACCAGTTGAGCCAGACGCTGCCGCTGCTGCAACCGGATCCGTACCTGCAACTCAATACCTCGCAGTGGCAGACCCATCATGTCGACGACGTGCCCTTGCCCGATGCGGGTCAGGTGGTCGAACAGATCGGCGCGGCCGCCAATGGCCTGGATCTGGTCGGCATCTATGCCGCGGGAACGATCTGCCGCGGTTTCGCCAACAGCGACGGGGCGATCGGCTGGCATCAGGCCAACAGTTTCAATTTCGATTTCAGCCTGTTCCATGCCAACGGCGAGGCAGTAAAGGCGAACTATGCCGGCCAGCAGTGGCAGGCGCAGGCCTTCGCGGACCGCCTGGCTAACGCCCGCGAGCAATTGGACCACCTGAGCCGTCCCCTCAAAGTGCTACCCCCGGGGGCGTACCGCGCCTACCTGGCACCGGCTGCGCTGGATGAAATCATCGGCATGCTGGGCTGGGGTGGGTTCTCCGCACAAGCCATCGCCAGCAAGAACAGTCCCCTGCAACGGCTGTACGCCGGCGAGGCACGCTTGAGTGCGCAGGTGAGCTTCGAGGAGCGCATCAGCGGCTCGTTGACCCCGGCGTTTTCCCAGGAAGGCTATCCGCGCAACGACCTCTCGCTGGTCAGCCACGGGCTGGCCGTGGAGCGCCTGGTGGACTCGCGCAGCGCGGCCGAATACGGCCTGCAAGGCAACGGCGCGGACAACTCGGAAATGCCCGGCGCGCTGCAGATGGCAGCGGGCGACCTGCCTTTGGCCGACGTACTGCAGCGCCTGGGCACCGGGCTGTACATCAGTAACCTGTGGTACCTGAACTACTCGGACATGCCGGCTGCGCGCATGACCGGGCTGACTCGGTTCGCCACTTTCTGGGTGGAGGATGGTCAGATCGTTGCACCGGTCCAGACCATGCGTTTCGACGACAGCGTCTACAGTGTCCTGGGTGACCAGTTGGAAGCGTTGACAGTGGAGCGCGAGCTGATTCTGTCGACCAGCACCTACAGCGAGCGTCAGACCAGCTCCAGCCTGCTGCCGGGCGCGCTGGTCAAACGGTTGCTGTTGACGCTGTAGGAGCGGTCCGTGGCCGCGAAAGGCGCACCGCAGAGTGTCAGGCACACCGCGGTAACCCTTCGCGGCCGATGACCGCTCCTACAATAGGTCGCGGCGCCGCGGTAACCGTAGGAGCGGTCCGTGGCCGCGAAAGGCGCACCGCAGAGTGTCAGGTACACCGCGGCAACCCTTCGCGGCCGATGACCGCTCCTACAGTAGATCGCGGCGCTGCGGTCACTGTAGGAGCGGCCCGTGGCCGCGAAAGGCGCACCGCAGAGCGTCAGGCACACTGCGGCAACCCTTCGCGGCCAATGACCGCTCCTACAATAGGTCGCGGCGCTGCGGTAACCGTAGGAGCGGTCCGTGGCCGCGAAAGGCGCACCGCAGAGCGTCAGGCATACCGCGGCGACCGCTCCCACGGGGTTTGCCACGAACATTCGTCTTCCACCTCAAACAACAAGAGGCCCCATGTCCACGCGCCCAACACTGGATCCTGCTACTGCTCGCTGGCTGCCCTGGGTCATTGCCATTGCCTTCTTCATGCAGGCCCTGGACGGCACCATCCTCAACACCGCGCTGCCGGCCATGGCCAGCGACCTGGCGGAAAACCCGTTGCGCATGCAATCGGTGATCATCGCCTACATGCTGACGGTCGCCCTGCTCATCCCTGCGTCAGGCTGGATTTCCGACCGCTTCGGGACACGCAAGGTGTTCTTCAGCGCCATCATGCTGTTCAGCATCGGCTCGCTGCTGTGTGCACTTTCCCAGAGCCTGGCGATGCTGGTCGCGGCTCGGGTGATTCAGGGCCTGGGCGGTGCCCTGATGCTGCCGGTGGGCCGACTGGTGGTGCTGCGCGCCTACCCGCGCTCGGAACTGGTGCGCATCCTCAGCTTCATCACCGTGCCTGCCTTGCTCGGCCCCCTGCTCGGGCCGACCCTGGGTGGCTGGATGGTCGAATGGCTGAGCTGGCACTGGATCTTCCTCATCAACCTGCCGGTAGGTGCACTGGGCTGCTGGGCGGTATGGCACTTCGTGCCCGACCTGCGCGGCGCCGAACGCACGCGCTTCGATGGCATCGGCTTCCTGCTGTTCGGGGCGGCGATGGTACTCATCACCATCGCCATGGAGGGCCTGGGCGAGCTGCACCTGCCGCACCTGCGGGTGATGCTGCTGCTGTTCGTCGGCATGGCCTGCCTGGCCGCCTACTGGCTGCGGGCGGGGCAGATCGACAATCCGCTGTTCTCGCCGAACCTGTTTCGCACGCGCACCTTTGCCATCGGCATTCTCGGCAATCTGTTCGCCCGCCTGGGCAGCGGCGCCCTGCCGTTCATGGTGCCGTTGCTGCTGCAAGTGGCCCTGGGGCATTCGCCTTCGGAAGCCGGCATGAGCATGATTCCACTGGCGGCAGCCGCCATGGTTTCCAAGTCATTTTCCCGGCCGATCATCGAACGCTTCGGCTATCGCATCGTGCTCACCGGCAACACCTTGCTGCTGGGCGTGTTGCTGGCCAGCCTCGGCCTGGTCTCGGAAACCACCCCCTACTGGTTGCTGTTGACCCAACTGGGCTTGCTCGGCGCGGTCAATTCGCTGCAGTTCGCGGCGATGAACACCGTGACCCTGATCGATCTGGACGATGAAAGCGCCAGCAGTGGCAACGGCCTGCTTTCGGTGGTGGCGCAGCTCTCCCTCGGGCTGGGCGTGGCCTGCGCCGGTGCCTTGCTCGGCGGGTTCACCGCGTCCTTGGGCAATGAAGGTGTGGACACGGTGCTGGGTGCGTTCCAGGCCACGTTCCTGACCATTGGCCTGATGGCGATGCTGGCCGCCGGGATCTTCGTGCAGCTGTCCGACAGCGATGGACGGCGCGCACCTCGTCAGGAACCTCCAGTGGAGCACTAAGCAGGCTTAGGGCGAAAGGCCACGGGGCTGATACACTGCGCGACATTTTGTTTTGCAGGCCCGTCCCGTGACCACCATTGCCACTGCTTTCAACACGCTGCCCCTGTCCGCCGCCATGCTGGCCAACCTGGAATCCCTCGGGTATGCCCAGATGACGCCGATCCAGGCGCAGAGCCTGCCGGTGATTCTCAAGGGCATGGACCTGATCGCCCAGGCCAAGACCGGCAGCGGCAAGACGGCCGCGTTCGGTATCGGCCTGCTGAACCCGATCAATCCGCGCTATTTCGGCTGTCAGGCGCTCATCATGTGCCCCACCCGCGAGCTGGCCGACCAGGTGGCCAAGGAAATCCGCCGCCTGGCCCGCGCCGAAGACAACATCAAGGTGCTGACCCTGTGCGGCGGCGTGTCGTTCGGCCCGCAGATCGCTTCGCTGGAACACGGCGCGCACATCATCGTCGGCACGCCGGGACGCATCCAGCAACACCTGCGCAAAGGTTCGCTGGTGCTCGACGGGCTCAACACGCTGGTGCTCGACGAAGCCGACCGCATGCTCGACATGGGCTTTTACGACTCTATCGCCGACATCATCGAGCAGACCCCGGAACGCCGGCAGACCTTGCTGTTCTCGGCCACCTACCCGGTCGGAATCAAGCAGCTGTCGTCCAAGTTCATGCGCGACCCCCAGCAGGTCAAGGCTGAGGCGCTGCATGCCGACAGCCAGATCGAGCAGCGCTTCTACGAAATCTCGCCGGATGACCGCATGGCCGCCGTGGTGCGCGCCCTGGGCCACTTCCGCCCGCAGTCGTGCGTGGCGTTCTGCTACACCAAGCAGCAGTGCCAGGAAGTGGTCGACCATCTGACCAGCAAGGGCATCAGCGCGGTGGCGCTGCATGGCGACCTGGAGCAACGCGACCGCGACCAGGTTCTGGCGATGTTCGCCAACCGCAGTACGTCGGTGCTGGTGGCCACCGACGTGGCCGCCCGTGGCCTGGACATCGATGCCCTGGACATGGTGATCAACGTCGAGCTGGCGCGTGACTCGGAAATCCACATCCACCGCGTGGGCCGTACCGGTCGCGCTGGCGAGAAAGGCCTGGCGATCAGCTTCGTCGCCCCCGCCGAGGCGCACCGCGCCCAGGCCATCGAGCAACTGCAGAAGTCGCCGCTGGCCTGGGCCGAACTCGACAGCCTGACCTCCAAGGGTGGCGAGCCGCTGCTGCCGCCGATGAGCACGCTGTGCATCGGCGCCGGGCGCAAGGACAAGGTACGGCCGGGCGACATCCTCGGCGCGCTGACCGGCGATGCGGGCATTCCCGGCACCCAGGTCGGCAAGATCGCCATCTTCGATTTCCAGGCGTTCGTGGCCGTGGAGCGCGGAATCGCCAAGCAGGCGCTGCAGCGTCTGAACAGCGGCAAGATCAAGGGCCGTTCGCTGCGCGTACGGATTCTCTGACCGCAGGCCAGGCCTCTTCGCGGTCTGCAGGAACACCGTGTTCCCCTGTAGGAGCGGCCGGTGGCCGCGAAGAGGCCGGCACTGACACCCCACGATGCAAGAGGACCACGCAGTGCGCTCTACCCCCGTCATCATCATCGGCGCCGGTGCCGCCGGCCTCATGTGCGCCCTGAGCGCCGCACAGCGAGGCCGTGAGGTACTGCTGATCGACCACGCCAACAAGCCGGGCAAGAAGATCCTCATGTCCGGCGGCGGTCGCTGCAACTTCACCAACATGTACACCGAACCGGCCAACTTCCTCTCGCAGAATCCGCACTTCTGCAAGTCGGCCCTGGCGCGCTATACCCAGTGGGATTTCATCGCTCTGGTGGCCAAGCACGAAGTGCCCTACCACGAGAAGAAACTCGGCCAACTGTTCTGCGACAACAAGTCCAGCGACATTCTCGGCCTGCTCCTGGCCGAGTGCGACAGCGCCGGCGTCGAGTTGCGCATGGACACCTCGGTGCAGTCCATCGAGAAAACCGCCGACGGCTATCGTTTGCAGACTTCACTGGGCCTGCTGGCGTGCCAGTCGTTGGTGGTTGCCACTGGCGGGCTGTCGATTCCGACCCTGGGCGCCACCGGCTTCGGCTACCAGATCGCCCGCCAGTTCGGTCACAGTGTGCTGCCCACGCGCGCAGGCCTGGTGCCGTTCACCATCACCGACCAGCTCAAGGACATCTGCACCGAGTTGTCCGGCACCTCGGTGGATTGTGTGGCCAGCTGCAACGACCAGGCGTTTCGCGAGAACCTGCTGTTCACCCATCGCGGCCTGAGCGGGCCGGCGATCCTGCAGATTTCCTCGTTCTGGCAGCCCGGTGATGCCGTCGAGATCAATCTGCTGCCCGATCACGATGCGTTGGCGTGGCTGCAGCAACAGCAGGCCGAGCGACCCAATTCGGAGCTCAAGACCCTGCTGGGTGAAGTCTTCACCAAGAAAATGGCCAACCTGCTGGCCGAGCACTGGTTCGTGTCCAAGCCGATGAAGCAGTACACCCCGGCCGAGCTGCAGACGGTTGCAAATACGCTGGGCGCCTGGCAGTTGGTGCCGGCCGGCACCGAAGGCTATCGCACCGCCGAGGTGACGCTGGGCGGCGTCGATACCCGCGAGGTATCGTCCAAGACCCTGGAATCGTTGAAAAGCCCAGGGTTGTATTTCATCGGCGAGGTACTCGATGTCAGCGGGCATCTGGGCGGCTTCAATTTCCAGTGGGCGTGGGCCTCCGGATACGCGGCCGCGCAGTACGTATAGCACGCCGGGGATCTGCGGCGCTGCCGGACACGGCTCGCGCCGCTGCTACAGAGTCCCCACACCCCCTCGATCCACCAACGCCCCCGTAGCAGCGGCGCAAGCCGCGTCAGGGGCCGCCGCGCAGTATCGGGCGTGCGCCGACAATGGTAGATTGACGCCGTTCATCAGCTCCCTTGCCTACAGGTCGACTCCTTTTTCATGGCATCCAGGTCGTTCCGCCAATCGATGCGCCGCTTGTGGGCGCTGGACAAGTTCAGCTACAGCGTGCGGGTGTTCATCGCGCTCTCCGGCAGCATGGCGCTGTGCTGGTATCAAAACGAGATGCGCCTGCTGGTGCCACTGTTCCTGGGCATCATCGCCTGCGCCCTGGCCGAAACCGACGACAACTGGCAAGGCCGCATCCGTGCCCTGGCAGCCACCCTGTCGTGCTTCACCGTCGCCGCCTTCGCCGTGGAACTGCTGTTCCCCTACCCCTACGTGTTCGTCACCGCCCTGGCGCTTGCCAGCTTCGCCCTGACCATGCTCGGCGCGCTCGGCGAGCGTTACGGTGCGATTGCCTACGCCACCCTGATCCTCTCGGTCTACACCATGATCGGCGTCGACCAGCGCGGCGGCGAAGTCAGCAACCTGTGGCGCGAGCCAGTGCTGCTGGTGGCCGGGGCGGCCTGGTATGGCCTGCTGTCGGTGCTGTGGCAGGTACTGTTTTCCAATCAGCCGGTGCAACAGGCCCTGGCGCGGTTGTTCAGCGAGCTGGGGCAGTACCTCAAGCTCAAATCGAGCCTGTTCGAACCGATCCGTCAACTGGACGTGGAAGCCCGCCGCCTGGAGCTCGCCAAACAGAACGGTCGGGTCGTGGCCGCGCTCAACGCGGCCAAGGAAATCATCCTGCACCGCGTCGGCAACGGCCGCCCTGGCTCCAAGGTCAGCCGCTACCTGAAGCTGTACTTCCTGGCCCAGGACATCCACGAGCGCGCCAGCTCCTCGCACTACCCCTACAACGCATTGGCCGACGCCTTTTTCCACAGTGACGTGCTGTTTCGCTGTCAGCGCCTGCTACGCCAGCAGGGCGTGGCCTGCCAGCGGCTGGGCGAGTCGATCCAGTTGCGCCAGCCGTTCATCTACGACGACAGCTTCGCCGAGGCCTTGAGCGACCTGCACGCTTCGCTCGAACACCTGCGGATCCAGAGCAACCCGGCCTGGCGCGGCCTGTTGCGGTCGCTGCGCGCGCTGGCCGCCAACCTCGGCACCCTCGACCGTCTGCTCAGCGACGCCGGCAATCCCGACCGCCTGGCCGATGCCCGCGACAGCAGCCTGCTGGACCGCTCGCCGCACACGCTGAAGGACTTCTGGGGCCGCATCCGGCAGAACCTCACGCCCACGTCGCTGCTGTTTCGCCATGCCCTGCGCCTGCCCCTGGCACTGGTGATCTGCTACGCCATGGTCCACCTGATCCACCCCAGCCAGGGCTACTGGATCATGCTGACGACCTTGTTCGTGTGCCAGCCCAGCTACGGCGCCACCCGCCGCAAGCTGGGCCAGCGGATCATCGGCACCGCCATCGGCCTGACCGTGGGCTGGGCGCTGTTCGACCTGTTCCCCAGCCCCATCGTGCAATCGCTGTTCGCCATCGGCGCAGGTCTGGTGTTCTTCGTCAACCGCACCACGCGCTACACCCTGGCAACCGCCGCCATCACCTTGATGGTGCTGTTCTGCTTCAACCAGACGGGCGACGGCTACGGGCTGTTCCTGCCACGGCTGTTCGACACCCTGCTCGGCAGCCTGATCGCCGGTCTGGCGGTGTTCCTGTTCCTGCCCGACTGGCAAGGCCGCAAGCTGAACAAGGTGCTGGCCAACACGCTGACCTGCAACAGCATCTACCTGCGCCAGATCATGCAGCAATACGCCAACGGCAAGAGCGACGACCTCGCCTATCGCCTGGCACGGCGCAACGCCCACAATGCCGACGCTGCGCTTTCCACCACCTTGGCCAACATGCTCATGGAGCCCGGCCACTTCCGCAAGGAAGCCGACGTCGGCTTTCGCTTCCTGGTGCTGTCGCACACCCTGCTCAGCTACCTGTCCGGGCTGGGTGCGCACCGCGGCACCGAGCTGCCGGCCGAAGCGCGCGAACAATTGATCGGCGGGGCCGGCGAAAGCCTGGCGCGCAGCATCGACGAAATCGCCACCGGCCTGGCCACGCGTGTGCCGGTGCAGGTGCAGAGCGACAGCGAGGAAGCGCTGGCCGACGAACTGGAACAGATGCCGGACGAGGTCGACGAAGGCCAGCGCCTGATGCAGACCCAGCTGGCGCTGATCTGTCGGCAGCTGGGGCCACTGCGCACCCTGGCCGCGCACTTGATCAAAGGCCCGACCTCAGCTGCCGCCAGCTAGCGGCGCAACCGAAACCTTGAACGAGGTAACCATGGCCATCGAATGGATGTGCATGCACCACAGCGAGCTGGATGTGCACCAGCTGTACGAAATCCTGCGCCTGCGCAGCGAAGTCTTCGTGGTCGAGCAGCAATGCCCCTATCAGGATGTCGATGGGCAGGACCTGCACGCCGACACCTGTCACCTGCTGGCTTGGGACGAGGGCCGCCTGGTGGCCTACCTGCGCCTGCTAGACCCTTCCACCCAGGACGGTGACGTGGTGATCGGCCGGGTGATCACCGCCCCATCTGCCCGCGGTACCGGCCTGGGCCACGCGCTGCTGGCCAACGCTCTGGAGCACGCCGCGCGACGCTGGCCGCAGGTGCCGATAAAGCTATCGGCCCAGGCTCATCTGCAAGGCTATTACGGCCGCTACGGCTTCATTGCCCACGGCCAGGAATACCTGGAAGACAACATTGCGCACATCGCGATGTACCGGCGTGTCGAGGCTCAGGGGTAACCGAGTACCTGACGGATCTGCCCCAGGTTCTGACCGATCCATTCACGGTCGATCGCGCCCCACTGCCTGATCACGTAGCGACCGATGTGGTTGCGCTCGCCATCCTGCTGCTCGAACTCGCAGGCGATGTCCAGGTCGGCCAGCGCCGCAATGGTGTCCTGGGCCGTGCGCCGGGGCATCCCGGTGGCCTCGATGAGGGCAGGCACGGTGGCCGCCTGGCCACTGTCGATCAGCCAAGCCACGTAGAGCCGGCGATAGAAACTGCTGCGGGTCTTGCTGACTTGCATGGGAATATCCTTCACGGCGGCGGGGGCAGATCACGGTAGGTCAGGTAGACGCGCAGGTCGAATTCCAACTGCTGATAACCGGGCAGCATGTGTTCGCACAGCTGGTAGAACGCCTTGTTGTGGTCGCTCTCGCGGAAATGCGCCAGCTCATGCACCACGATCATCTGCAGAAACTGCGGCGCCGCGTCCTTGAACAGCGAAGCGATGCGGATCTCTTTCTTGGCCTTGAGCTTGCCGCCCTGAACCCGCGAAACCGCGGTGTGCAGGCCCAGTGCGCGATGCGTCAGGTCCAGGCGGTTGTCGAACAGCACCTTGTCGATGGCCGGCGCATTGCGCAGGTACTCCTGCTTCAGGGCCATGGCATAGTTGTACAGCGCCTTGTCGCTCTGCACGGCGTGGCGATCCGGATAGCGCTGGCTCAGGTAGTCCGCCAGCTGTCCGCGCGCGATCAGTTGCCGGACCTGCTCCTGCAGTGCGGGTGGGTAGGCTTGCAGGTACTTCAGCGCGGTCATGGTGCCTGTTTCGACTTGAGAAAGGTGTCCAGTGTAACGCCTGCGCGGCGCTGGCGTCACACCGCTGCCGGCTGCACGCCGGCGCTGACCAGCGGGAAGTCGCTGGCGGCCTGCGCCGTCAATGGCCGGGCAATCACGAAGCCCTGGATCCACTCGCAACCGGCGGCGCGCAGCCACTGGCATTGCTCGGCGGTTTCCACCCCCTCGGCGATCACTGTGATGTCGAACGCGTTGCAGGCCTGGATCACGCTGCGCGCGAACACACCATCGGGCTTGGAGTCGGGCAATCGAGCGATCAGGTGACGGTCCAGCTTGAGGGTGTCGATGGGCAGGTCGCGCAGCAATTTCAGCGAGCACGGGCCGGTGCCGAAATCATCCAGGGCGATGCGCACCCCCAGGTTGCGCAACTGCTGCAACTGCGCGGTGGCCTGGGCCAGGTTGTGCATCAACGAGCACTCCACCACCTCCACTTCGAGCTGATGCGGGCGCAACCCATGCAAGGCAATCGCGCGTTGCAGTTCGGCCACCAGGTTGGGCATGGCGAACTGGGCATTGCTCAGGCTGATACTCAGCACCAGCTCGGCAGGAAAACGGCTGGACCAGGCGCGGCGCTGGGCGGCGCCTTCAGTGTAGATCCAGCTCGACAGGCGACTGATCAATCGCGCCTGTTCGAGCAAGGGAATGAACAGCCCCGGCTGCACGTCGCCAACGCTGGGATGGCACCAGCGCAACAGCGCCTCGAAACCGCGCAGACGACCGTCGAGCAGGGACACCTGCGGCTGGTAGACCAAACTGAAATCACGGTTCTCGATGGCTTCGCCGACGCTGGTTTCGAGCAGCAGACGCGAGCGCGCGCGACCGTTCAAGTCCTGATCGTAATAGCGGTATTGCTGGCGACCGGCCTGCTTGGCGGCATACATGGCGATATCGGCAGCGCGCAGCAGGCTGTCCAGGTTGGCGCCACACTCGGGGTAGGTGGCAATGCCGATGCTGACGCCCAGGCTGATGTCCACGCCATCCACGGTCTGCTCCATGGCGATGCGCTCCATGAGCTTTTCGGCCACCTTGGCGGCTTGCTCGGGGTAATCGAGGTTGTCCAGCAGCGCGGTGAACTCGTCCCCGCCCATGCGCGCCACCACATCGAAGGGGCGCAACACTGCTTTGAGCTGCTCGGCCACCCAGCGCAAAGCCCGGTCCCCGGCATCGTGACCATGGCTGTCGTTGATGCGTTTGAAGCCGTCCAGATCCAGATACAGCAGCGCCTGGGCCTTTTCCGCACGCTCGTTGCGCACCAGCGCGCTCTCCACGGCCTGATAGAAACCGCGGCGGTTGAGCAGCCCGGTGAGGGGGTCGGTCACTGCCTGGTACTCCAGCTGCTGGTGCAGGCTGCGTACCACCGACATGTCGAGGATCGTCACCACCATTGCGCGCTGCTCGCCGGGCAACGGCGCGCACGACAGAGCCACCGGCAGCTGCTGGCCGTTGGCCGTGCGCAGCAGTGCATCGTGTACGCGGTAGGTACTGCGCGTGCTGTAGGCGCGGTAGAAGTCGGACTCGGACCATTCGGTAATCTGCGGCTTGTGCAGGTAATCCGCCAGCGCGCTGCGCTGCAGTTGCTCGACACTGGCGCCCAGCAGGCGCGAGATGGCCGGGTTGGCAAAGGTGATCAGACCGTGTTCGTTGACAACCAGAATGCCCTCACCGGCATTTTCCAGCACCGAGGCGTTGAAGGCCCGCGCGGCTTCCAGATCACGGCTCAAACGCTGCAGGTCACGCCGGTTGCGCTGCTGTTCGAGCAGCGCCTGGACCTTGGGCCGCAGGATCTGCGGGTCGAACGGTTTGAACAGATAGTCCACCGCCCCTGTGGCGTAGCCTTTGAGCACGGAGGCCTGCGACTGCTCGTTGGCAGTCAGGAAAATGATCGGGGTAAGACGGGTGCGCTGGCTGCCTCGCATCAGCCGAGCCACCTCGAAACCGTCCATGCCTGGCATCTGCACGTCGAGCAGAACCAGATCGACCTCATGTTCGAGCAGTTTGCCCAGCGCTTCGACGCCGGAAGCTGCGGTCACCACCTGCCAGTCCTGGCGCTCGAGCAGCGCTCTCATGCTCAGCAGGTTTTCCGGATAATCGTCGACCACCAACAACGTGGAACCACCGTCAATGGACGGATCAGGGGCGCATTCCATGCTAATACTCGTTCAGACATGCTGAATCCGGATTCGCCCGGAAACTTCTTGCGTTACTTTAGACGGGCTCGACGCAAAGCTGTAGGACAATTTCCCATGGTTTGCGTCACGAACGAGCACTCGCCGATGGACGGCGCGCCCTGCTCAAAAGGCAGTGTCATGTACCGAACACCGCGCCAGAACGAAAAAACCCGCCAACAGGCGGGTTTTTCGACAACGGTGAGGCTTAGTTGACCTTGGCGTTCAACTCGCCGCTGGCGTAGCGCTGGAACATGCCTTCCAGGGAGATCGGCTTGATCTTCGAGGCGTTGCCGGCAGTGCCGAACGCTTCGTAGCGCGCGATGCAGACGTCACGCATGGCTTTCACGGTTTCGGCGAAATACTTGCGTGGGTCGAACTCGGCCGGGTTCTGCGCCATGAAACGGCGGATCGCACCGGTGGAGGCCAGGCGCAGGTCAGTGTCGATGTTGACCTTGCGCACGCCGTACTTGATACCTTCGACGATTTCCTCGACCGGTACGCCGTAGGTTTCCTTGATGGCGCCGCCGTACTCGTTGATGATCGCCAGCCACTCCTGCGGTACCGAAGAAGAGCCGTGCATCACCAGGTGAGTGTTGGGAATGCGCGCATGGATCGCCTTGATGCGGTCGATCGCCAGAATGTCGCCGGTAGGCGGCTTGGTGAACTTGTAGGCGCCGTGGCTGGTGCCGATGGCGATGGCCAGGGCATCGACCTGGGTCTTGGCAACGAAATCGGCCGCCTCTTCCGGATCGGTGAGCATCTGGCTGTGATCCAGGATGCCTTCGGCGCCCACGCCGTCTTCTTCACCGGCCTGACCGGTTTCCAGCGAACCCAGGCAGCCCAGCTCACCCTCTACCGACACACCGCAGGCGTGGGCGAAGGAAACGGTCTGCGAAGTCACGCGCACGTTGTAGTCGTAGTCGGTCGGGGTCTTGCCGTCGACGCCCAGCGAGCCGTCCATCATCACCGAGCTGAAGCCCAGCTGGATCGAACGCTGGCAGATGTCGGGGCTGGTGCCGTGATCCTGGTGCATGCACACCGGGATGTGCGGAAATTCTTCGATCGCCGCCAGGATCAGGTGACGCAGGAACGGGGCACCGGCGTATTTGCGGGCGCCGGCCGAAGCCTGGACGATGACCGGGGAGTCGGTCTTGTCGGCCGCTTCCATGATGGCGCGCATCTGCTCGAGGTTGTTGACGTTGAAAGCTGGAACGCCGTAGCCGAATTCGGCGGCGTGGTCCAGCATCTGGCGCATGCTGATAAGTGCCATTGTAGTTGTATCTCCCGGTTCAGGGTCGTTGATCGTTGCGGCTCACCGCAGGCGGCCGCTATTGAAGTAATGCCTATCATCGGGCTGGCGCAATGGGCCCAGCCGTCACGGAGCCTTGCAGCCCCGGCCAATCAAATCGTCGGTGGCGACCCAGTACACCAGGCCTTCGTCACCTTTCTTGTGGAACGCCAGCACACCATCGCTGAACAGCTCGCCCTCGGCACCCGCCTGGGGCGTCAAGGCGTATTGCTTGTCGCTGCCGGCCAGGCGCACTTGCATCGCGCTTTTGTCGGCGGCACTGTAACGCCATTGCACCTCGACCTGGCTATCGCACTGCCAGCGTGTCCAGTCGGGCGACACCGGCATCGGTTTGTCCAGATAAGCGCAGCCGGAGAGCAGCGCCATTGCCATTATTGCCATACCGCCTTTCATTCATATACCTCTGAGCACGGGGCACTGCTGCCGCCATCAAGCATTGGCTTACGACCCGCAATCCTGCGCCGTGTTCTGGGCACCGGCCGGCGCACCCGTGGAGTTGGTCTGCACCCGTTGATCGTCCTGAGTCGTGGGCGTCACCACCGACACCGGGCTGAACACCTCACAGGCGCTGCCGGCGCCTGAACTCATGCAGCCGCTGGACAGCACCGCTGCCAGCAGGGTAGCCAAACCGAATGTCGCGGAACTGATCTTCATGGTGAACTCCTTTTGCGCGAAGCAATGATAAACGTGAGACTCACCACAGGAGACCCTTGGCGAGCACCATTGGTTGCCCTCACGGACAACCCGGTGCCTGCGCCTGCTGTTCCGGCTCGTAGCGTTCCAGTGCCTCAGGCCCCATGCGCTTGCCGACCACCGGGATGCTTTCAGCCTGCCACTGCGACTGTGAACAGCCGCCAGGGATAGCCGTCGGGCCGTCGTCGACCGAGGTTGCCGGCGCACCGGAACAACCGGCCAGCAGGCCGATCAGCAACGCCAGGGCAGGTGCCTTGAGCATCCGTTTCTCCTCCAGACTCACAGGGCGTCAGGCCTTGGCCCGCTGTTCCAGCATTTCAACGGCCGGCAGCACCTTGCCCTCGACGAACTCGAGAAACGCACCGCCACCGGTCGAGATGTAGGAGATGTCGCCAGCGACGCCGTACTTGTCGATGGCCGCCAGGGTATCGCCGCCACCGGCGATGGAAAAGGCCGGGCTCTGCGCAATCGCCTTGGCCAGCACTTGGGTGCCGTTGCTGAACTGATCGAACTCGAACACGCCGACCGGGCCATTCCACAGAATGGTCTTGGACGACTTGAGCAACTCGGCGAAGTGCTCGGCGGTCTGTGGACCGATGTCGAGGATCATGTCGTCATCGGCCACATCGGCAATCAGCTTGACCGTGGCTTCGGCGCTTTCGGCGAACTCCTTGGCCACCACCACATCGACCGGCAGCGGCACGCTGACCTTGGCCGCGATGGCGCGGGCGGTGTCCAGCAAGTCAGGCTCGTACAGCGATTTGCCGACCTTGTGCCCGGCAGCGGCCAGGAAGGTGTTGGCAATGCCACCGCCCACGATCAGCTGGTCGCAGATGCCGCTGAGGCTATTGAGCACGTCCAGCTTGGTCGAGACCTTGGAACCGGCAACGATGGCGGCCATCGGCTTGGCCGGGGCGCCCAGCGCCTTGCCCAGAGCTTCAAGCTCTGCGGACAGCAGCGGGCCGGCAGCGGCGACCTTGGCGAACTTGGCCACGCCGTGGGTCGAGCCTTCGGCGCGGTGCGCCGTGCCGAACGCGTCCATCACGAACACGTCGCACAGCGCCGCGTAGCGTTGGGCCAGCTCGTCGGCGTTCTTTTTCTCGCCCTTGTTGAAGCGCACGTTCTCGAACAGCACCACGTCACCGGCATTGACCTGGACGCCGTCCAGGTAGTCGGCCACCAGCGGCACGTCGCGGCCCAAGGCCTTGCTCAGGTACTCGGCCACTGGCTTGAGGCTGTTCTCGGCGGAGAATTCGCCTTCGGTGGGCCGGCCAAGGTGCGAGCAGACCATCACCGCCGCACCCTTCTCCAGGGCCAGCTTGATGGTGGGCAACGAGGCGAGGATGCGCGCGTCGCTGGTTACCTTGCCATCCTTGACGGGTACGTTGAGGTCTTCGCGAATCAATACGCGCTTACCTTGCAGGTCGAGGTCGGTCATCTTCAACACGGTCATTGCGTTCAGTCCTTTCAAGCTCGTTTGGAATTGTTCATGACGCGCAGGTAGTGCCCCGCGACGTCGAGCATTCGATTGGCAAAACCCCATTCGTTGTCGAACCAGGCCAGCAGGTTCACCAGTCGCGGGCCGGAAACGCGGGTCTGGCTGGCATCGACGATGGCCGAATGAGGGTCGTGGTTGAAATCACAACTGGCGTGCGGCAACTCAGTGTAGGCCAGCAGCCCCTGCAACGGGCCACTGCGCGCCGCGTCATGCAGGATTCGATTGACCTCCACCGCGCAGGTGTCGCGCGCCATCTGCAGGGTAATGTCCAGGCATGACACGTTGACGGTCGGCACGCGCACAGCTTTGGCCTGGATTCGACCGGCAAGTTCCGGCAACAGCCGTTCGATGCCACGGGCCAGGCCGGTGGAAACCGGAATGACCGACTGGAACGCCGAGCGCGTACGGCGCAGGTCTTCGTGATGGTAGGCGTCGATCACCGGCTGGTCGTTCATGGCCGAGTGAATGGTGGTGATGGACACGTATTCCAGGCCGATGGCCTGATCCAGCAGGCGCAACAGCGGCACGCCGCAATTGGTGGTGCAGGACGCGTTGGAAACCAGCCGTTCGCGTCCGGTGAGGCAATTCTGATTGATACCGAACACGATGGTGGCATCGACGTCGGCTTCGCTGGCCATGGGCTGGGAAAACAGCACGGCCGGTGCGCCGGCGGCCAGGAAACGCTGGCCGTCGCCGCGGGTGTTGTAGGCACCGGAGCATTCGAGCACCAGGTCGATGTCGAGCGCGGCCCAGTCGATCGCTTCGGGAGTGGCACTGCGGATGACGCGTATGCGTTGCCCGTTGATCAACAGGTGGTCGGCATCCACCGTGACTTCACCGGGAAAGCGGCCGTGGGTCGAATCGAAGCGCGTGAGGTATTCGATGCTGGCCATGTCGGCCAGGTCGTTGATCGCCACCACCTCGAACTCGGCCTGCGTACCGCGCTCGCACAATGCACGCAGTACGCAGCGACCGATGCGGCCGTAACCGTTGAGAGCGACTCTGTAGGGGCGTGAAGAAGACATGAGCAAGTACGCCTGGAATTGTTATGAGCATCCGAGGACCACCCGTAGGAGCGGCCCGTGGCCGCGAAAGCCGCACCGCGGTACATCTGACACACCGCAGCGCACCCTTCGCGGCCGATGACCGCTCCCACAGACTGTCCGCAATCCCCGTAGGAGCGGCCCGTGGCCGCGAAAGCCGCACCGCGGTGCACCTGACACACCGCAGCGCGCCCTTCGCGGCCGATGACCGCTCCCACAGACTGTCCGCAATCCCCGTAGGAGCGGTCAATGGCCGCGAAAGCCGCACCGCGGTGCACCTGACACACAGCAGCGCGCCCTTCGCGGCCGATGACCGCTCCTACAGACTGTCCGCAATCCCCGTAGGAGCGGTCCATGGCCGCGAAAGCCGCACCGCCGTACACCTGACACACCGCAGCGAGCCCTTCGCGGCCGATGACCGCTCCTACGAGAGTGTGGATCAGTCTTCCAGCAGCTCTTCGGCGGTGGCCAGGATGTTCTCCAGGGTGAAGCCGAACTCTTCGAACAAGGCCGGCGCCGGTGCCGACTCGCCAAAGCTGGTCATGCCGATCACGCGGCCTTCCAGGCCCACGTACTTGTACCAGTAGTCGGCATGCGCCGCCTCGATGGCGATGCGCGCGCTGACCTGCAGCGGCAACACCGACTGCTTGTAGCCTGCGTCCTGCGCGTCGAACACGCTGGTGCAGGGCATCGACACGACACGCACGTTGCGGCCCTGCTCGGTCAGCTTGTCGAAGGCTTTGACGGCCAAGCCAACTTCCGAACCTGTGGCAATCAGGATCAGGTCAGGCTCGCCGGTACAATCCTTGAGCACATAACCGCCACGGGTGATGTCGGCCAACTGGGCCTGGTCGCGGGTCTGGTGATCTAGGTTCTGACGGGAGAAGATCAGCGCCGATGGACCGTCGTTGCGCTCCAGGGCGAATTTCCATGCTACCGCCGACTCGACCGCATCGGCAGGACGCCAGGTGTCGAGGTTCGGGGTGCAGCGCAGGCTCGCCAGCTGTTCGATCGGCTGGTGGGTCGGGCCATCTTCGCCCAGACCGATGGAGTCGTGGGTAAATACGTAGATCACGCGCTTCTTCATCAGCGCCGACATGCGTACCGCGTTGCGGGCGTATTCCATGAAGATCAGAAAGGTCGCGCCGTACGGCACGAAGCCGCCATGCAGGGCGATGCCGTTCATGATCGCGCTCATGCCGAATTCGCGTACGCCATAATAGATGTAGTTGCCGGCGGCGTCATCTGCTTCGACACCCTTGCAGCCTTTCCACAGGGTGAGGTTGGAGCCGGCCAGGTCGGCCGAGCCACCGAGAATTTCCGGCAGCAACGGGCCGAAGGCGTTCAACGCGTTCTGGCTGGCCTTGCGGCTGGCGATGGTCTCGCCCTTGGCGGCCACTTCGGCGATGTAGGCGCTGGCTTTTTCGGAGAAATCGGCTGGCAGCTCACCGCTCATGCGTCGCACGAATTCGTTGGCCAGCTCCGGATAGGCAGCGGAATAGGCAGCGAAGCGCTGGTTCCACTCGGCTTCCACGGCAACGCCGGCTTCCTTGGCGTCCCATTCCTTGTAGATGTCGGCCGGGATTTCGAACGGGCCGTGGTTCCACTTCAGCGCGGCGCGGGTCAGGGCGATTTCTTCGGCACCCAGTGGCGCGCCGTGGCAGTCTTCCTTGCCCTGCTTGTTCGGCGAGCCAAAGCCGATGGTGGTCTTGCAGCAGATCAGGGTCGGCTGCTCGCTCTTGCGCGCGGTCTCGATGGCGGTCTTGATTTCGTCCGCATCGTGGCCGTCGACGTTGCGAATCACCTGCCAGCCGTAGGCTTCGAAGCGTTTCGGCGTGTCGTCGGTGAACCAGCCCTCGACTTCGCCGTCGATGGAGATGCCGTTGTCATCGTAGAAAGCGATCAGCTTGCCCAGACCCAGGGTGCCGGCCAGGGCACTGACCTCGTGGGAGATGCCTTCCATCATGCAGCCGTCGCCGAGGAACACGTAGGTGTTGTGATCGACGATCTTGTGGCCGTCGCGGTTGAACTGCGCTGCCAGCACCTTTTCCGCGAGCGCGAAGCCCACCGCGTTGGCCAGGCCCTGGCCCAGTGGGCCGGTGGTGGTTTCCACGCCTGGGGTGTAGCCGTACTCGGGGTGGCCCGGGGTGCGGCTGTGCAGCTGGCGGAAGTTCTTCAGGTCCTCGATGCCCAGGTCGTAGCCGGTGAGGTGCAACAGCGAATAGACCAGCATCGAGCCATGGCCGTTGGACATGACGAAACGGTCGCGGTTGGCGAACGCCGGGTTGGCCGGGTTGTGCTTGAGGAAGTCACGCCACAGCACTTCGGCGATATCCGCCATGCCCATAGGGGCACCCGGGTGGCCGCTGTTGGCTTTTTGCACGGCATCCATGCTCAGTGCACGAATGGCATTGGCGCGCTCACGACGGCTGGGCATCGCTTATCTCCTGGGGTCTGTGTAGGCAGGGATACAACAAAGAACGGCATTTTCCCCCACCGGCAGGGGGTTGGGCAATCGGACATTTGCCCCCGCTGGCAAATCCAAGGCCGCACCAGGCCCGAACCAATATCAAAACTTTTTGATATTGGTCTTGCGAGGCTGCGCATCGCTCACTAGACTGCCGAACCTATGAACCTGCGCGCCCCTGCTTTCGACCATCAGGCAAGTGACGATCTGGCGGCCCTGTGCAAGGCCGGCGGCGACCCACTGCGCCTCAACGTGCTGCGCGCGCTGGCCAGCGATTCGTTCGGCGTGCTCGAGCTGGCGCAGATCTTTGCAGTGGGTCAGTCGGGCATGAGCCATCACCTCAAGGTGCTTGCCCAGGCCGACCTGGTGGCTACCCGCCGCGAGGGCAACGCGATTTTCTACCGCCGCGCCCTGCCCAACGGTCGTGCGCTGGGCGGGCGCCTGCACAGCGCCTTGCTCGAAGAAGTCGACGCCTTGAGCCTGCCGGCCGAGGCCCAGGTGCGCATGGCCGTGGTGCAGCGCCAGCGCGCGGCGGCCAGCGAAGATTTCTTCTCGCGCACGGAAGAGAAATTCCGCGCCCAGCAGGACCTCATCGCCGGCTTGCCGCAGTACCGCGAAAGCCTGCTGGCCCTGCTCGACAAACTCAGCTTCGCCAGCCAGGCCAGCGCCCTGGAAGTGGGCCCTGGCGATGGCGGCTTCTTGCCCGAGCTGGCGCGGCGCTTTGCCCAGGTCACGGCGCAGGACAACAGCCCGGCCATGCTTGAGCTGGCCCGTCAGGTCTGCGCCCGCGAGCAGTTGGGCAACGTGCGCCTGGAGCTGGCCGATGCCTTGGCACCCACCAGCCTGCGCGCCGACTGCGTGGTGCTGAACATGGTCCTGCACCACTTCAGCGACCCGCAGCAGGCGCTCGGCCATCTGGCCCAGCGCGTGCAACCGGGTGGCAGTCTTTTGGTCACAGAATTGTGCAGCCACAACCAGAGTTGGGCCAAGGAGGCCTGCGGTGATCTCTGGTTGGGTTTCGAACAGGAAGATCTGGCCCGTTGGGCCACCGCTGCGGGGCTTGTACCCGGAGAGAGCCTCTACGTGGGCTTACGTAATGGTTTCCAGATTCAGGTCCGACATTTCTCGCGGCCGGCTGGCGACACTCACCATCGGTCAATTTAGGAAACCGTCGAGATGAGCGAATACTCCCTTTTTACCTCCGAGTCCGTCTCTGAAGGACACCCGGACAAGATCGCCGACCAGATTTCCGACGCAGTGCTGGACGCCATCATCACCCAGGACAAGTTCGCCCGCGTGGCCTGCGAAACCCTGGTCAAGACCGGCGTGGCGATCATCGCCGGCGAAGTCAGTACGTCGGCCTGGGTCGACCTGGAAGACATCGTGCGCAAGGTCATCGTCGACATCGGCTACAACAGCTCCGATGTCGGCTTCGACGGCGCCACCTGTGCGGTCATGAACATCATCGGCAAGCAGTCGGTGGACATCGCCCAGGGCGTGGACCGCAGCAGGCCGGAAGATCAGGGCGCGGGCGACCAGGGCCTGATGTTCGGCTATGCCAGCAACGAAACCGACGTGCTGATGCCGGCGCCGATATGCTTTTCGCATCGCCTGGTCGAGCGCCAGGCCGAAGCGCGCAAGTCCGGTCTGCTGCCGTGGCTGCGTCCCGATGCCAAGTCGCAGGTGACCTGCCAATACGAAGGCGGCAAGGTCGTGGGTATCGACGCGGTGGTGCTGTCGACCCAGCACAACCCGGACGTGTCCTACAGCGACCTGCGCGAAGGCGTGATGGAACTGATCGTCAAGCACGTGCTGCCGGCCGAACTGCTGCACAAGGACACCCAGTTCCACATCAACCCGACCGGCAACTTCATCATCGGTGGCCCGGTGGGTGACTGCGGCCTGACCGGACGCAAGATCATCGTCGACAGCTACGGCGGCATGGCCCGCCACGGCGGCGGTGCGTTCTCCGGCAAGGACCCGTCCAAGGTGGACCGCTCTGCGGCCTACGCCGGTCGCTACGTGGCCAAGAACATCGTCGCCGCCGGCCTGGCCGAGCGCTGCGAGATCCAGGTGTCCTACGCCATCGGCGTGGCCCAGCCCACGTCGATCTCGATCAACACCTTCGGCACCGGCAAGATCAGCGACGAGCAGATCGTCAAGCTGGTGCGTGCGCACTTCGACCTGCGCCCGTATGCCATCACCACCATGCTCGACCTGCTGCACCCGATGTACCAGGCCACCGCTGCCTACGGCCACTTCGGCCGGGCGCCGGTGGAAATGACCGTAGGCGACGACACCTTCACTGCGTTCACCTGGGAGCGCACTGACCGTGCCGCCGCCCTGCGCGACGCCGCCGGCCTCAAGTAAGCGCCTGGCAGCAGCGCACGAAAAGCCCCGGCCGGGTGACTGGCCGGGGCTTTTTTTTCGTGTCGTCGCCAACAGCGCTGGCCTGCCTGAGACGAGACAGCTTTGACCTGGCCGGCAAAAGGTCCTTCAATGGAGGGATCATGTCGTGGGCCACTGCAGCATCTCGATACGCGGTGCCACGAATAGGACGCGTCCTACAGACAGTTACTTCAATTCATCGTCAACTATTCAGAATCATATTCACGGAGTCACCATGAACAAGCTTTCTTCCCTGTGTGCATTGCTGGTCACCGGTATGCTGGCCGCCCCGGCAATGGCTGCTGCTCCTGCCCCCGCCGTGGCGGCAGTGGCCACCGGTTGCGCCGCCAAGCAGCAGAACGTGCAGGCCCAGATCGCCGTTGCCAAGGCCAACGGCAACCAGAATCAGGTCGATGGGCTGAGCACCGCACTGCGCGAGATCCAGACCAATTGCACCGATAACTCGCTACGCAAGGAGCGTGAAGGCAAAGTGCTGGATGCCAAGCGCGAAGTCAGCAAGCGTCAAAGCGACCTGGACAAAGCCATGAAGAAAGGCGATTCGGAGAAGATCAACAAGCGCAAGGACAAACTCGCAGAGTCGCGAAAGGAACTGCAGGAAGCGATGGATGAGCTGGACAAGTAACGAGTATTGCGCGGCGAGTCATCTCGATGATCCGCCGCCTGCACGCAAAGTGCCGCTACATGGAGACGAAGAAGTAACTGACGATGATCGCGAATCCGGTGAACCACACCAACGAGCGCAACGCAGCCCAATCGGCCAGATAGCAGATGATGTACAGCAGACGTGAAGTGACGAACACCACTGCCAGTACATCCAGGGTCACTTGTTGCGCATTGCCGACGATATCGGAAATGACCACTGCAGCGATGAAGCCGGGAAGAATCTCGAAACTGTTCAACTGCGCGGCGTGGGCCCGCTTGGGCAAGCCCTCCAACGAGTCGAGGTAGGCACGCGGATCATGGTTGTGGCGCAAGCCGAAGTTGCCGCCCGTGAACTTGGCGATATAGGCGCATGCGTAGGGCAATACCAAAGCGATCAAGACACACCAGAAGGCGACGGTCATACAGAGTTCCTTGTCCAAGTAGTCAACAGCGATGTGCCCATGCACGCCCCGCATAGAGTAAGAGGACGGGCACCGTGAAAGGTTCGCCACCCCAGAGTTCCATTGCAATTATCAATTTGGCCGCTTTTCCGGCATTCCCTATAATACGCGCCGCTGTATCGCTGCATCCTTTTGCGCTCCTATTCCAATAAATCGTGTTCTCTGCAGTTCATGCGGAGGCTGGCGCATGCCTTATCGGGCAACTCACCCTCCTACTCGAGAACATTCGCATGCCACTTGCATTGTTTGCATTGGCCGTCGCCGCATTCGGCATCGGCACTACCGAATTCGTCATCATGGGCCTGCTCACCGATGTCGCGCAGGACCTGTCCGTGAGCATCCCGGATGCGGGCCTGCTGATCACCGGCTATGCCCTGGGCGTGGTCTTCGGCGCGCCGGTGCTGGCGGTGCTCACCGCCAACCTGCCGCGCAAGGCTACCCTGCTGGGCATGACCTTGATGTTCATCCTTGGCAACGTGCTGTGCGCGCTGGCGCCCAATTACGCCACGCTGATGGGCGCCCGAATCATCACGGCCCTGTGCCATGGAGCGTTCTTCGGAATCGGCTCGGTAGTGGCCGCAGGCCTGGTGGCGCCGAACAAGCGCGCCCAGGCCATCGCCCTGATGTTCACCGGACTGACCCTGGCCAACGTGCTGGGGGTACCGCTGGGCACGGCGTTGGGCCAGTTCGCCGGCTGGCGCTCCACGTTCTGGGCCGTCTCGGTGATCGGCATCATTGCCCTGCTGGCGCAGATCGTCTGGCTGCCCAAGGCCATTCCCATGGAACGCGGCAACCTGGCCCGCGAGTTCCGCGTGCTGCGCAAGCCCAACGTTTTGCTGCCCCTGGCCATGAGCGCGATGGCCTCCTGCAGCCTGTTCAGTGTGTTCACTTACATTGCACCGATCCTGCAGGACGTTACCGGCGTCAGCGCCCACGGCATCACCGTGATGCTGCTGCTCTTCGGCGTCGGCCTGACCATCGGCAGCATGCTCGGTGGCCGTCTGGCCGACTCGCGCCTGCTGCCCTCGCTGGTGGGCATGGCCATTGCCGTGGTGTTGATCCTGGCCCTGTTCACTCAAACCAGCAGCTCGCTGATCCCGGCCGCGCTGACATTGCTGGCATGGGGCGTGTTCGCCTTCGCGCTGTGTCCGATCCTGCAATTGCTGATCATCGACCAGGCACATGAGGCACCGAATCTGGGCTCGACCCTCAACCAGAGCGCCTTCAACCTGGGCAACGCCGCGGGCGCCTGGGTCGGCGGCCTGGTGGTGGCCAGTGGTGCACCGCTGGTGGACTTGCCGTGGACCGGCGCCATCACCGGCATCGGTACCTTGGTGCTCGCCGCGGTGTTCATCCATTGGCAGCGCCGGCCGACAGCGGCAGTCAACGCCGCGGGATGAGTGATTGTGCCGTTCGGGCACATGGCAACATCCAACAACACTGCAGCGTTTGATAGACCTGATCTATCGAGAAATTTTCATCATTTGATCAAAGGAGCCCGGATGCTCGAGCTAGTTGCCACATTCATCTGCCTCACCACATTGCTGACCTATGTGAATTTCCGCTTCATCGGCCTGCCTCCGACCATCGGCGTGATGGTGACTGCCCTGCTGTTCTCGCTGATCCTGCAGGGCTTGAGCTTCATCGGCTACCCCGGCCTGGAGGAGCGAGTCGAAGCACTGATGAACCAGATCGACTTCGGCGATCTGCTGATGAACTGGATGCTGTCCTTCCTGCTGTTCGCCGGCGCCCTGCACGTTAACCTCGCCGACCTGCGTAACTACCGCTGGCCGATCGGGCTGCTGGCCACTTTCGGCGTGCTGATCGCCACCTTCGTCATCGGCGCTCTGGCCTTCTGGATCTTCGGCCTGTTCGGCTGGCACGTCAGCTTCCTGTATTGCCTGCTGTTCGGCGCCTTGATTTCACCCACCGACCCGATCGCGGTGCTGGGCGTGTTGCGCACGGCCAATGCTTCCAAACCGCTCAAGACCACCATCGTCGGCGAATCGCTGTTCAACGACGGCACGGCGGTGGTGGTGTTCACCGTGCTGCTGGGCATCGCCCAGCTGGGCGAGACACCGACGGCGGGCGCGACGGCCATGCTGTTCCTGCATGAAGCCGTGGGCGGCGCGCTGTTCGGCGGCCTGATCGGCTACATCGTTTATCGCATGATCAAGAGCATCGAGCAGTACCAGGTCGAGGTGATGCTGACCCTGGCACTGGTGATCGGCGGCTCGGCCATGGCCTACGAGCTGCATGTGTCGGCGCCGATCGCGATGGTGGTGGCCGGGCTGATCATCGGCAACCTGGGGCGCAACCTGGCGATGAACGACATGACCCGGCGCTATATGGACGGCTTCTGGGAGTTGCTCGACGACATCCTCAATGCGCTGCTGTTCGCCTTGATCGGCCTGGAGCTGTTGCTGCTGCCGTTCTCCTGGCTGCACCTGTTCGCAGCCTCCCTGCTGGCCGTGGCGATCCTGCTCTCGCGGTTGCTCACGGTGGCCCCGGCGATTCTGCTGCTGCGGCGCTTTCGCAGCGTCCCGCGCGGCACCATTCGCGTGCTTACCTGGGGTGGCCTGCGCGGCGGCGTCTCGGTCGCCCTGGCCCTGGCCCTGCCAATCGGCCCGGAACGCGACCTGCTGCTGAGCATCACCTACATCGTCGTGCTGTCCTCGATCCTGCTGCAGGGCCTGAGCATCGGCAAACTGGTCAAGGCCGTGACCCGCGAGCCGGATACACAGGCCGTGCGCGAGCATTGATCGTCGTGAGATAGAGAAGCGGACAGCCGTGTTAGCACGTGGCGTATCCCGAAGCTGCTGTCACGACCCGCAGATTCATGGCGTGAAGGTGGGAGCGGTGATTACCTTCAGGCTGCAACACCGATGAGTAGCCTGATACCAGAGGCATCAGGTGTCTTGCCGAGATGACACCCTTGTCAGCCAGGATGCACTGTGTAAAACGCCTTACGCTTCCCGTAGATAGCCACTTGCATCACAACGTCACGAGTGCTGGCTACCTGAGCGACCTTGATGAGCTTTGGCATGCTGTTGACCGTTATCGTTTTCGACTGGTATTTGAACCTTTCGATTTCACCCAGTGAACAGGCTCGGTAAGCGCTTTTGATAGCACCACACTTTTCCAACAGATCAATTTTCTCAGGTGAAACCCAGGCAATCAGTTGGGTAATCCTGTGAATTTTTTCATGGAGGTGAGTCACCGCTTGCTGTTCGTTGGTGACTCCAGAACGCTTCCATGCAGGCTCGTGATGAAAGACCCGATTCCTGAAGTTACGAACCAGCGAAACACGCTCCCGGCATTGCTTCAGCATGCTTGCAGCGGAAGTAGTGGGCCAAATCCCCTTGAATACCGTGCCCAGATGCTTGGGCCAAATCAAATTGTTACCCATGTATTCGCTGTCGAGAATGAATTCCCACGTTGAGAACTCTGTCTTCGAGACGACTTCCTGATGCTCTGGAGCGCCTTTGAACGTTCTGCCCATTCGCCTTGAACGCTCCTTTTGTGCCGCGTTGTAGGCTGATGAAAAGTTTCCAGCCAAATGACTTACCGGATAGGGCTGCGTCGCAGCCCCTGACGCATGACTTCTGTATTGCAATGTGCCTCGCTTCCACCAGAACTTCCCAAGATCCGCTGCAAGGGCCGCATCAATGGCATTTCTAAGCGTAATTTCCGTTGCATTCAGCAACGGATATAGCGCCGCGCAAGCGTGCGAGTTCCATAAGTATGCACCCACCAGCTCTGCATCTGTCCTCGTGGAAAACACCTTGCTGTAGCTGGCGATTCTGTGTGTGCTGATCAATTCATCAATCAGCACAGGTCGGTACTGGACGGTATGCGGCATGCTCAGCTTCCTTCTGGCGGCGCGTTTTTTCCTTGTATAGCGATGGGTTGACACGCGTGTCAACCGACCGTAGCATCGGCACACAGGTTGGCAATGAGTTCCAATTGGCGAAAGCCTACGACTCATTGCAAAGACCACGAAACACCCGCCCCGGCCTCGAGCCGGGGTTTTCGTTTCTGGCGCGTGCGTACTCACAAAACAAGAAACCCCGCGAATGCGGGGTTCTTTTTCAGTGCCGTATCGACATCAGAAGATGTTGATCGGGTACTCGACGAAAGCGCGTACTTCGTTGCCGTCATCGTTGTAGCCCGAAGCACGGACGTTGTCCGAGGTGCGCAACCACGAGCCGCGCAAGCGCAGGGTCAGGTCCTTGGCCGGGCCGTTCTGCACCACGTACTGGACCTGGTTGAAGATCTCGCGTTCCTGGCCATCGCCCGTCGGGGTACGGATGTTGTCGCCACGCACGTAGGCCACCTTGTAGGTCAGGCCCGGCACGCCGAATGTGCGGAAGTCGATGCCGTAGCCCAGTTGCCAGGAGACTTCGTCTTCGGCGTTGAAGTCCGACCAGTACGAGTTGGCCAGGAAAATGGTCGAGCCACCGTCGCCCACGCCACCGGCGTTCTGATAGAAACCGTAGTTGTAGCCGGTATCGCCCGTGCTGCGCTGGTGTGCCAGGGTCAGCGAGTGCGGACCGAAGGCCCAGGTCGCGGCCAGGCTCCAGATCTTGTTGTCCTGGCCGGTACCCAGCGTGCTGGCGTAGTCCTTGTCCAGGTGCGAGCGGTAGCCGTTGAAATCAAACGTCAGCGACTGTTCGCTCGGCAGGGCCAGCACGTAGTTGAGGTTGACGTACTGCCTCTTCAGCCGGTCTTCGACATCCGAGGCATACAAGGCACCGGTCAGGCTGTCGCTGAACTGATAGCTGCCGCCGTACACGTCGATCTTCTTCAGGCCACCGCTGTCGCGGGCTTCGGCGCTCTTGCGCGCTTCCTGGGTGAAGCGGCCGGCGTTGAGCACCAGGCCATCGATTTCCTTGGAGGTGATCAGGGTGCCGGTGAAGCTTTCCGGCAACAGGCGCGAATCGTCGAAGTTGAGCACAGGCAGCGCCGGCATCTGGTCGCCGTACTTGATCACCGTATTGGAGATGCGCACCTTCACCGCTGCGCCGGCGCGGGCCAGGTCGTGGGGCGCACTGCTCGGATCGTCCGAAGTACCGCCACGCTTGAAGAAGTCGATACCGCCGGCACCGGCGCGACCGGTGCCGCCGTCCAGGCGCAGGGCGTACAGGCCAAAGGCGTCGACGCCAACGCCGACCGTACCCTGGGTGAAACCGGAATTGAACTTGGCGATCACACCCTGGCCCCACTCGGCCTTGTCCTGCCCGCCATGCTTGTAGTCACGACTGATATAGGCGTTGCGCAGCAGTACGTCGAGGTGGCTGTCTTCGACGAAGCCCTTGGCATCGGCCTGCTCGCTGGCCATGGCCTGGGTCGCCGCCATCACGCCCAGCGCGAGGACAGCCAGTTTCTTGTTCAACATCTTGTTTTCCCTAATCACCAGTGAGGACGCAACACGGCCACCCGCTCGTTTCCCGCCGTCCGCATCGCCAGCGCAGGGCTCTGCAACAGGCGTTCGGAGGTCGGGGCAGGGTCTATGCGGACCAGTGCGCGGGGTCGGATCCTAGCGATGGGAGGATGCGAAAGTCAAAATTTCGTGAAACTTTGTCGCTATAAGCAGGTCGCTTTGCGGCATAACGCCCACAAAAAAGCCCGACATCACGTCGGGCTTCAAAGGCTGGTCAGCCTACCTCAGCCGCGCATCGGCGCCGGCTGCTGCTGGGTCAGGCAATGGATGTTGCCGCCACCGAGCAGCAATTCACGGCCCGGCACCATCACCACTTCGTGCTCGGGAAACAGCTGCTGCAACAAGGCCTGCGCCTGGCTGTCGAGCGGATCGTCGAAGCTGGGCGCGATGATGCCACCGTTGACGATCAGGAAGTTCACGTAGGAACCGGCCAGGCGCACGGACGGGTGACGCTCCTGGCTGCCGGCGACCAGATCGACGCCATCGCACTCCTCCTGAGTGGCATACAGAGGCCCGGGAATCGGCATCTTGTGCACCACCAGCGCCCGGCCCTTGGCATCGACGCTGTTTTCCAGCACCTGCAAGGCAGCCTGGCAACGGGCATAGTTCGGGTCACTTGCGTCGTCGGTCCAGGCCAGCAGCACTTCCCCAGGGCGCACGTAGCAGCAGAAGTTGTCGACGTGCCCGTCGGTCTCGTCGTTGAACAGGCCGTCGGGAAGCCAGATGATCTTGTCCACTGCCAGATGATCAGCCAGGATCCGTTCGATCTGCTCGCGGTCCAGGTGCGGGTTGCGATTGCGGTTGAGCAGGCATTCCTCGGTGGTGATCAGCGTACCTTCGCCGTCCACGTGGATCGAGCCGCCTTCAAGCACGAAACCTTGCGTGTGGTAACCCTGGCAGCGCTCCATGTCCAGCACCTTGCTCGCCACCTGCTCGTCACGGTTCCAGGGCGCGTAGAGGCCGCCGGCAAAACCGCCCCACGCATTGAACGCCCAGTCCACACCGCGCACCTGGCCGCTCTGGTCGATCACGAAGGTCGGCCCGGTATCACGCATCCAGGCATCGTCGCTGCTCATTTCGACCACGCGAATGTTCGGCACGTCCAGGCGCGCGCGCGCGTTGTCGTACTGCCCGGCAGACACCCCGACGGTGACCGGCTCGAAACGCGCGATGGCCTTGGCCAGGGCGACATGCGCCGCCTGCACCGGCTTGCCGCCCAGGCGCCAGTTGTCCGGGCGCTCGGGCCACAGCATCCAGGTCTGGGTATGGGGCGCCCATTCGGCCGGCATGTGGAAACCGTCGGCGCGAGGGGTACTGTCGAGCGTGGTCATGGGTCAGGGCTCCGGTGGTCCATGAAAAGGTATGGGCGCACTCTACAGGTTGTCGAGGGGATCGTGAAACACGCCCGGCGCAGGGCTCGCCAAGGGGACTTCAACAGGCCAGTTCGTCCAGCACCTGCGCCACGCAGTCGACGAAGAAATCCACGCTCTGCCGGGTGGTCACCATCGGCGGCTTGATCTTGAGGATGTTCAGGTGGTCACCGGTGGGCTGCATGAAGATGCCCAGTTCCCGCAACCGCTCGCACAGCAGCGCCGTCTCCTGCGTCGCCGGCGCCAGGCTATGGCGATCGCGCACCAGCTCCAGGCCCAGATAGAACCCGGACCCGTGCACGGCGCCCACCAGCGGATGCTGGTCGAGCAACCCTTGCAAGCGCGCCTTGAAGTGCCCGCCGACCACCTTTGCGTTCTCCCACAGCCCTTCTTCGGCCATCACATCGAGCACTGCCAGGCCGATGCGGCAACTGACCGGGCTGCCACCGGACGATGAGAAGAAATACCCCTCGGCCTCCAGCGCCTCGGCAATTTCGCGACGGGTAATCACCGCGCCCAGCGGGTGACCATTGCCCATGCCCTTGGCCATGGTGATGATGTCCGGCACCACGCCTTGCTGTTCGAACCCCCAGAAGTACTCGCCCAGACGCCCGTAGCCGACCTGCACTTCGTCGGCGATGCACAGCCCGCCCCGCGCGCGAACACGGTCATAGACCTGTTGCAGGTAGCCCTCGGGCAACGCTATGCCGCCGGCGTTGCCGTACACCGGCTCGCAGATGAAACCGGCCAGCCGGCGGTCCTGCGCATCCAGCTGACGCAAGGTGTCGTCGACACTGCAGACGTAGCCTGCAGTGCATTCGGCGCCACGGAAGGTACCGCGGTAGCTGTTGGCCGCCATGACCGGATGGACCCAGTCCGGTCGCGTGCTCAACGCCTGCGGGTTGTCGGCGATGGAGGTGGAAATGGCATCGGTGGCCACCGACCAGCCATGGTAGGCCTCGAGCATGCTGAGCATGTCGCGCCCGCCGCTGGCTGCCCAGGCCAGGCGGATCGCCAGATCGTTGGCCTCGGTGCCGCTGTTGACCAGGAACACGCGATCGAAACCTGGCGGCGCGAGTGCCAGCAGGCGCTCGGAAAACTCGGCGATCGCTGCATAGTGAAAGCGTGAGTTGGTATTGAGCAGTGACCATTGCCGCGCCGCCACCTGGGCCATGCGCGGGTGCCCATGGCCGAGCACCGCGACGTTGTTGAGCATGTCCAGGTACGACTGGCCGTGCATGTCGATCAGATGGTTGCGCCAGCCGCGCTCGATCTGCGGCGGCGCCTGGTAATAATGCTTCTGCGAGCGGGCGAAACTGGCGTCGCGCCGCTGCAGCAGCAGACCCGCGTCGGGCGGTAGCGGCGCGTTGCAATCCATGCCCAGTACATCTGCCGGCGACGGGCACAGAAACTGCCAGGCCGCCGCCCGCGCCGGCGTGCAGAACAGTGGCGGGCTCACGTCGGGGCTGCGGCACAACTGCACCAGCAGCGCACCGTCGACCTTGCCCAACGGTGCGCCCGCAGCCAGCACGGTCCCCGCCGGGCTTGGGCAGTCGAGCCCCCATAGGTGCAGGCTCAAGGAAGGACCTTCGAGCACCACGCTGGCATCTGCCAACCGCTTCAGCGTGCCAGCCCAGGGCGCCTGCAGGTTGGTGCCAGGCGGCGCCTGAACCTGCACGTGCAGCGCGCAGGTCGCCGACGCCGCGCTGGTATCGATGCGAGTGCGCGAGAGGCGATACTCACCATACCCCGTGCAGGCCCAGCCGCTGCCCGCTGCGGCATCGCTCAGCAGCCGTTCGTCGATATTCGCTTGCTCCCAATTGCCGTCCGCGAAATGCTCGCCCAGCACGCTCAAGTCCACTCGACAAACTGTCGAATGCGTCACGCCGGCAAACAAAGGCAATATGCCATCTCCGGCTGATTCGGGTATGCTCTGCCCCACACTGCTGAAAATTGCCGCTTCCATCAATTCGAATGGTTCTGCGGTAGCTATGTCGAAGATTTCCCACTCATGCTCGACATTGGCCCGGATATAGTCGTTGTCCGGCGCCACGCTCAGCTGCCGGGCGCTGCTCGACACCAGCACCGCTGCCCGCAGCACCACCAATGGCCATAAGGCACGCAGCTCCGCTTGCTCGAGCGGATTGACCCGATGATAGGCTGCCACTGCCGGCAACACCGCGAACGGATCGCCATGGCCATGATGCAGCAGCGCAGCGCAGGTCGCCGCCAGGTCCGCCACCCGCCAGGTGTGCACCAGATCACCGAAGTCGATCAGGCCCGCAAGCTGCCAGCGCAGGTCGGCATCACGCTGCCAGACACTGTTGTCATCGGTGATGTCCAGATGCACCGCCTGCAGCGGCAGATCGGCACTGACCGCACCCAGTCGACGCTGCGCCTGGAACGCCATGTCGACCACCCGGCCGCGCTGCCCCGGATCGCCAAGCGCCGGCAACAGATGATCAAGCAACTTATGCGCATGTCGCGGGTCCCATTGCAGCGTGCGCGCAAGGCCAGGGTGTTGAAAGTCGAGCAAGGCACGGTCTACCTCGCCGCACAGCTGACCGATGCGCGCGATCGCCACCGGCCCCAGATGCTTGAGGCGAGTCAGCGGCTGACCGTCCAGATAGCTCAACACGCGCATCTGCAGGCGCTGCTGGCCCAGGTGTACGGCAAGGGTATCGCGACCGTCGAGGGCAGCCAGTGCCTGTGGTACTGCAAGGCCGTGGCCAGCCAGATGCCGCATCGCCTCATGCTGGGCCGCGATCGCCTGAGGGGCCGCGTCGTCGTGACAGAACTTCAGCACCCAGCGATGCTGGGCGCTTTCCACGCGAAAGTTGAGGTCTTGCTGGCTGCCCAGGCTGTGCAGCTGACCTTGCAGGCCGTAATGCTCGAACAACAATGCCTGCGCCTGTTCGATACTCACCACGGGGTTGGGACGACTGGCGCGATGCACGAGCGTGTCGAGCAGCATGAATGAAACCTCGATGGGCTGATTTGCAAGTACTGTAGCGGTTCGCCGCGCAGGATTTCCACCGTCGGCAACGCTACCGCTCGCGACACCATCGCGCAGCCAGGCTGCCGTTGAACCACGTCGCGCCAGGCCTGTATCGTCCATGAACAGGCCTGGCGCGGAACACCGTTGCACATTCGTTTGACAAACCGGGCTTGCACCGCCGCGCCCATCCACACAAGCTAGGCTGCAACGAATCATTGTCAGCTCAGGAAGAAGGCTTTCGACATGCGCATTCTCATCACCGGCGGCGCCGGTTTCATTGGCTCGGCACTGGTGCGTCACCTGATCGCCAACACCGAGCACGAAGTACTCAACCTCGACAAGCTGACCTACGCCGGCAACCTCGAGTCACTGGCTGAAATCGCCAGCGACAGCCGCTACGAATTCGTCCAGGCCGACATTGCCGACCAGGCCGCGGTCAGCGCCGTGCTGGCGCGCTTCCAGCCCCACGCGATCATGCACCTGGCGGCCGAATCCCACGTCGACCGCTCCATCGACGGGCCGGGCGAGTTCATCCAGACCAACGTGGTCGGCACCTACGCCTTGCTCGAAGCCACCCGTGGCTACTGGCAGCACCTGCCGGCGGCCGAACGCGAAGCCTTTCGCTTCCACCATATTTCCACCGACGAGGTCTATGGCGACCTGCATGGCGTGGACGACCTGTTCACCGAAACCACACCGTACGCGCCAAGCTCGCCGTACTCGGCCAGCAAGGCGGCCTCCGACCACCTGGTACGCGCCTGGCAGCGCACCTACGGCCTGCCTGTGCTGATCACCAACTGCTCGAACAACTACGGCCCGTATCACTTCCCGGAGAAACTCATTCCGCTGGTGATTCTCAACGCCTTGGCCGGCAAGCCACTGCCGGTGTATGGCAACGGCATGCAAGTGCGTGACTGGCTGTACGTCGAAGACCATGCCCGCGCCCTGTTCAAGGTCGTCACCGAAGGCGTGGTCGGCGAGACCTACAACATCGGCGGCCACAACGAACAGAAGAACATCGACGTGGTGCGCAGCATCTGCGGCCTGCTCGACGAACTGGCGCCACAGCGTCCGGACGGCGTGGCGCACTATGCCGACCTGATCACCTTCGTCAAGGACCGCCCGGGGCACGATGTGCGCTATGCCATCGACGCCAGCAAGATCGAGCGCGAACTGGGCTGGGTGCCGCAGGAAACCTTCCAGACCGGCCTGCGCAAGACCGTGCAGTGGTACCTGGACAATCTTCAATGGTGCCGTCGCGTACAGGACGGCAGTTATCAAGGTGAACGCCTGGGCTTCACCGAACCTAAGGATTTGATCGCATGATGAAAGGTATCGTTCTGGCCGGGGGCTCCGGCACCCGCCTGCACCCCATTACCCTGGGTGTTTCCAAGCAACTGCTGCCCATCTACGACAAGCCGATGATCTACTACCCGATCTCGGTACTGATGCTGGCCGGCATTCGCGAGATCCTGCTGATCTCCACCCCCCAGGACCTGCCGCAATACCGCCAGTTGCTGGGCGACGGCAGCCAGTTCGGGATCAACATCCAGTTCGCCGAACAGCCCGCGCCGGACGGCCTGGCGCAGGCGTTCCTGATCGGTGAGGAATTCATCGGCGAAGACCCGGTGTGCCTGATCCTGGGCGACAACATCTTCCACGGCCAGCACTTCAGCGACCAGCTCAAGCGTGCTTCGGCGCACCCGACCGGCGCCACCGTGTTCGGCTACTGGGTCAAGGATCCGGAACGTTTCGGCGTGGTCGAGTTCGACCAGGACGGGCGCGCACTGTCCATCGAAGAGAAGCCGACCGAGCCCAAGTCCAGCTATGCGGTCACCGGCCTGTACTTCTACGACAACGACGTGGTGCGCATCGCCAAGGATGTCCAGCCATCGCCCCGTGGCGAACTGGAAATCACCGACGTCAACAACGCCTACCTGGAACGCGGCGACCTGCGCGTGGAACGCTTCGGTCGCGGCTTTGCCTGGCTCGACACCGGTACCCACGACAGCCTGCTCGATGCTTCGCAATACGTGCAGACCATCGAACACCGTCAGGGCCTGAAAGTGGCTTGCCTGGAAGAGATCGCCTACCAGAACCACTGGATCGACCGCGAGCAGCTGCTGGTACGTGCCAAGTACTTCGGCAAGACCGGCTATGGTCAGTACCTGTACTCGCTGGCCGGAGAAACCCGATGAAAGTGATCGCTACCGACCTGCCCGATGTGTTGATCATCGAGCCGAAGGTTTTCGGTGACGAGCGCGGCTTCTTCTACGAAAGCTTCAACGCCAAGGCCTTCCAGGAGGCCACCGGCGTGACGCTGCCGTTCGTCCAGGACAACCATTCGCGCTCCGCTCGCGGCGTGCTGCGCGGGCTGCACTATCAGGTGCAGCATGCCCAGGGCAAGCTGGTTCGCGTGGTCACCGGGCAAGTGCTCGACGTGGCGGTGGACATCCGCCGCAGCTCGCCCAACTTCGGCAAGTGGGTGGCCGTCGAGCTGTCCGCGCAGAACAGCCGCCAGTTGTGGATTCCGCCGGGCTTCGCCCACGGTTTCGTGGTGCAGAGCGAGTACGCCGAGTTCCTCTACAAGACCACCGACTACTACGACCCGTCGTCCGAGCGCAGCATTGCCTGGGATGACGAGCAGTTGGCGATCGACTGGCAACTGGACACAGCGCCGTCGCTGTCGGCCAAGGACTTGGCCGGCAAGCGCCTGGAAGAGGCCGACGTGTTCCCGTGATCGGCCTGCGGTAACGTCGCGATGCATGTCGACCGTGCTTCGCGGCGTTTACGTGGCGCATAATACGCCGGTCAATCCCGGCGTGTTGTCCTATGACCTCCAGACCTTCCATCACTCGCAGACCCCGCTGGCGCAGCCTGGCGATCCTGGCCCTGTGCCTGGCGCCGCTGTTGTGGCCACTGGAGCATCTGGCCGAGCGCTATTACAAAAGCGAACTGGTCAGCCAGAATCGGCAGACGCTGGACCTCTACGTCGCCAACCTGCTGGGCACCCTGCACCGCTACGAAACCCTGCCGCAGATCCTCGGTGACCTGCCGGCGCTGCGCGCCTTGCTGGCCGCTCCCCGCGACGCCCAGGCGATCCTCGACGCCAACCACCTGCTCAAGGACATCCGCGAACAGACCGGCGCCGAAGTCATGTACCTGCTGGACGCCGACGGCAATACCCTGGCCGCCTCCAACTGGGAACAGCGCGACAGCTTCGTCGGCCGCAACTTCGCTTTCCGCCCCTATTACAGCGATGCCGTGGCCGGGCGCCTGGGGCGCTTCTTCGGGCTCGGCACCACCTCGGCCAAGCGCGGCTACTTCTTTGCCGCCGCCGTGCATGACCAGGACAAGGTCATTGGCGTTCTGGTGGTGAAGGTCGACCTTGACCACACCGAAACCCTGTGGGGCAAGACGCCTGAACAGCTGCTGCTCACCGACCACAACGGCGTGGTCATCCTGACCTCGCGCCCTGAATGGCGCTTTCGTGCCACGCGTCCGCTCAGCGACAGCGAGCGCCAGGCCATCGTCTCGATCCTGCCCTACCCCACCCGCGACCCACAGCCGCTGAACCTGGACCCCGACGCCTGGCTCACGCAAACGCGCACCATCGCCGAAACCGGCTGGAACGTCAGCATCCTCGCTCCCAAGACCTTGCTGGATCGGCCGGTGCGCACCGTCGTCGCCGTGGGCGGAGCCTTGCTCCTGGCCTTGATGCTGCTGCTCGGCCTGATGATGCAGCGCCGCCGCCACTACCTCGAGCGCATCGAGTTCGAAGGGCGTACCCGCCACGAACTGGAAACCCGGGTGGTGGAACGCACCAGCGCGCTCGAAGGGCTCAACAGCAAGCTGCGCCAGGAAGTGCTCGAACGCGAACAGGCCCAGCAGGAACTGGTGCGTGCCCAGGACGAGCTGGTGCAGGCGGGCAAGCTGTCGGCGCTGGGCACCATGTCGGCCAGCATCAGCCACGAGCTCAACCAGCCCCTGGCGGCCATTCGCAGCTACGCCGAGAACACCGAGGTGCTGCTCAATCACGAGCGCATCGAGGATGCACGAGGCAACCTCAAGCTGATCAGCGAACTTACCGGGCGCATGGCCTCGATCATCGCCCACCTGCGCGCCTTTGCCCGGCGCGACCGTCACGCCCTGGAAAGTGTCGCTTTGCAGCCGGCACTCGACGATGCCCTGGCGCTGCTCGCCAAACGCCGCCGGGCCATGGCCGTCGAGCTTATCCGCGACCTGCCCGATGCGCCGCTCTGGGTGCAGGCCGGCGAAACCCGACTGCGCCAGGTGCTGGGCAACCTGCTGGCCAATGCCCTCGATGCCCTGACCGAAAAGGCCAACCCACGCTGCCTGTGGCTGAGCGCCGAACAAACGGCCGATGGCGTCGAACTGCGCATCCGCGACAACGGCCCGGGCTTCACCAGCGAAGCCATGGCCCGCGCCCGTGAACCCTTCTTCACCACCAAGACGCGCACGCAGGGACTTGGCCTGGGCCTGGCGATCTGCGATACGCTGATGCGCGCGCTGGGCGGCGAACTGCTGCTGTCCAACCATCCCCAAGGCGGTGCCCTGCTGATCCTGCGTTTGCGCGCCGGAGAGCCCGGCGTCAGCCTGCAAGCTCCCGAGGACCCATCGGCATGACCAGCGACAGCGCCATCGACAGCAAGATCCAGGTCGTGCTGATCGACGACGATCCCCATCTGCGCCAGGCCTTGAGCCAGACCCTGGACCTGGCTGGGCTGAAAGTGCTGGCCCTGGCCGATGCCCAGGGCCTGTCCGCGCGCATCGAGCGCGACTGGCCGGGTGTAGTGGTCAGCGACATCCGCATGCCGGGTATCGATGGCCTGCAATTGCTCGAACAACTACACGCCCGCGACACCGAACTGCCGGTTCTGCTCATCACCGGACATGGCGACGTGCCGCTGGCCGTGCAGGCCATGCGCGCCGGTGCCTACGATTTCCTCGAAAAACCCTTCGCCAGCGATGCACTGCTCGACAGCGTGCGTCGCGGCCTGGCCGTGCGCCGACTGGTGCTGGACAACCGCAGCCTGCGCATGGCCCTCAGCGATCGCCAGCAGCTGAGCACGCGCCTGGTGGGCCAGTCGGCGCCCATGGCGCGTTTGCGCGAGCAGATCGGCGCCCTGGCCGGCACCAAGGCCGACGTGCTGATCCTGGGCGAAACCGGCGCCGGCAAGGAAGTGGTGGCGCGCGCCCTGCACGACCTGTCCAGCCGCCGCAGCGGTCCCTTCGTGGCGATCAACGCCGGCGCCCTCGCCGAATCAGTGGTGGAAAGCGAGTTGTTCGGCCATGAACCCGGCGCCTTCACCGGCGCGCAGAAACGCCGTATCGGCAAGTTCGAGTTCGCCAACGGCGGCACCTTGTTTCTCGACGAAATCGAAAGCATGAGCCTGGATGTCCAGGTCAAGCTGCTGCGTCTGCTGCAGGAGCGCGTCGTCGTACGCCTGGGTGGCAACCAGCAGATCCGCCTGGACATCCGGGTGATTGCCGCCACCAAGGAAGATCTGCGCCAGGCCGCCGATCAGGGACGCTTCCGCGCCGACCTGTATTACCGCCTCAATGTCGCCTCGCTGCGCATTCCGCCGTTGCGCGAGCGCGGCGAAGACGTGCTGGCGCTGTTCCAGTACTACGCCGACGCCGCCGCCGAGCGCCACGGGGTACTGGCCAACGAACTGTCTGCCGCCCAGCGTGCGTTGTTGTTGCGGCACAGCTGGCCAGGCAATGTGCGCGAGCTGCAGAACGCCGCCGAGCGCTTCGCCCTGGGGCTCGAGCTGGCACTGGACAACAGCGAGCCGGGCCCGGTGGACATGGCGCGAACGGTCGCCGGCGGGCTCAGCGAACAGGTCGAGCATTTCGAACGCGCCTTGATCGCGGCCGAGATGAGCCGCTCGCACACCTCTGTGCGCAGCCTGGCCGAAGCCCTGGGCATTCCACGCAAGACCTTGCACGACAAGCTGCGCAAGCATGGCCTGAGCTTTGGCGGGGGCGATGAACCTGAGTGAATCCCAGGTTCTGCAGCGACCGTCTAGCGCCCACTCCCGGCCTGCGCCAGCGCCACCAGCGACTGGCGCCATGGCACATCCCTGGGCAGCGCCAGGAACGACGGATTGAGCAACGACTGGCGGGCAGGATAGACGAACGGCTGCCCGTCGATCTGCAGCACCTCGCCGCCAGCACCTTCGAGCACACCCTGGGCGGCAGCCGTGTCCCATTGCGAAGTCGGCGCCAGCCGTGGATAGCAATCGGCGGCGCCTTCGGCCAACAGGCAGAACTTCAGCGAACTGCCGACACTGACCAGATCCAGGGGGCCCGCAACGGCGCCCAACCCGGCAAGCAAGTGCTCCTGCCCAGGGCTGGAATGCCGACGGCTGGCGACTACCCTGAACGCGCTGCCCGGCGCCGGCGCTCGGCGCACGCTGATCGGTTGCGCCGGCCGCTCGCCCACGGCGTGCCAGGCACCGAGCCCCGCACCGCCATAGTAGGCACTGCCCGTGGTTGGCACGGTGACCACGCCGAACACCACCTGGCCACGTTCGATCAAGGCAATGTTGACGGTGAATTCCTCGCTGCCGTTGATGAATTCCTTGGTGCCGTCCAGTGGATCGACCAGCCACCAGCGGGTCCATTGCTCGCGCACGTCGAGCGCGATGTCCGCATCTTCTTCGGAGAGGATCGGGATATCCGGTGCCAACGCCTTCAACCCATCGACGATGACGTGATGCGCGGCGAGATCGGCCGCAGTGACCGGCGACTGGTCGACCTTGGCCATGACCTGCACATCGGCCCGCCAGAACGGCAGGATCGCCGCGCCAGCCCGATGGGCCAGCGCTACCACTTCTGGCAACAGACGTTCGAGATCGCTCACAGGCTGAACACTCCACGCTGGATCAGCAGGTCGCGCGCCAGGTACAGGGCAGCCAGTGCGCGGCCTTCGGAGAACTGCGGATGCTGGGCCAAACTGGCCAGCTCGCGCAGGTTCACCCGCTCGACCCGCATCGGCTCCGGCTCGTCGCCCTCGAGCTGCTCCTCGTACAGCCCTTGGGCCAGAACCACCTGGATTTTCTGGCTCATGTAGCCGGGCGACAACGACAGCTCGGTCAGGTGCTCGAGTTGGCGGGCGCCGAATCCGGCCTCTTCCTTGAGCTCGCGATCGGCTGCGGCCAGCACGTCCTCGCCCGGCTCGATCAAACCCTTGGGCAGCGACAGCTCATAGGCGTCGGTACCTCCGCAATACTCTTCGACCAGCAGCGCATGCTCGGCATCGGCCATCGCCACGATCATCACCGCGCCATAGCCATTGCCGCGCCCCACCAGACGCTCGTAGGTACGCTCGACGCCATTGGAGAAGCGCAGCTGCACTTCTTCGACACGGAACAGGCGACTACTGGCGACGATTTCGCGGGCAAGGACTTCGGGTTTCTGGCGCATCGGGCAGCTCCTGGACGTGAACGGGTTACTATACCGTGGCTTGGCCTGCGGCAGGCCACCCTTGATCCACCACTGCCCGAGAATCTTCGCTATGCCACGCCTCGCCTGGAGCACCATCGACACTGTCCTGCTGGACATGGACGGCACCTTGCTCGACCTGCATTACGACAACCATTTCTGGCTCGAACATCTGCCGCACCGCTATGCCCAACTGCACGGGGTCAGCCTGGCCATGGCAAAGCTGGAGCTGCAACCGCTGTTCGCCGACAACGCCGGCAAGCTGAACTGGTACTGCCTGGATTTCTGGACCCGCGAGCTGAACATCCCGGTGCGCGAGCTGAAACTGGAGACGGCCGACCTGATCGCCCTGCGCGCCGATGCCGATACATTTCTGGCAGCGATCAAGCGCGCTGGCAAGCGGGTGATCATGATCACCAACGCCCACCGCGACTCGCTGTCGCTGAAGCTGGAGCGCATCGAGCTGGCGCCTTATTTCGAACGGCTGATCAGTTCCCACGACTACGGCTACCCCAAGGAAAACGCGCAGTTCTGGGACGCCCTGCAGGCCGACATCGGCTTCGACCCGGCGCGCAGCCTGTTCATCGACGACACCCTGCCGGTGCTGCGCAGCGCCCAGGCCTACGGGGTCAAGCATCTGCTGGCGGTGTGCGAGCCGGACAGCCGCAAGGGCGCCAAGGACACCGAAGAATTCGAGGCGGTGGGTGATTACCGCGAGCTCATCGCAGGCCTGTGATCCACCCTGCTGCCCACGGACCCACCGCCCGCGCGTGCCGCTATACTGCGCATCGCCTACCAGGAGCGAGCATGGACATCAAGCAACTCAAATTCCTTATCGCGTTGGATGAAACCCGTCATTTCGGCCAGGCCGCAGCGCGTTGCCATATCACCCAGCCGACCTTGTCGATGCGCCTGCGCAACCTTGAAGAAGAGCTCGAGTTGCCCTTGGTAAAGCGCGGCCAGCGCTTCGAAGGGTTCACCGCACCCGGCGAGCGCGTGCTGGCCTGGGCGCGTACCGTACTGGCCGCCTACGACGGCCTGCAGGCGGAAGCCGCGGCCTGTCGCGGGCATCTGGTAGGCACCCTGCGCCTGGGGGTGGTGCCGCTGTCCAGCTTCGACCCGGTGCCACTGCTGCACACCCTGCACGGCGAGCATCCCAACCTGCGCTTCGAGCTCAGCTCGCTGAGTTCCGAACAGATCCTCGAGCAACTGGCGAGCAACCGCATCGACCTGGGTGTCTCGTTTCTGGAGCGGCTGGACCAGGAGCGCTTCGAATCGCGGGCACTGGGCGAAACGCGCATGGGCCTGCTGTTCGATCAACGCCACTATGATTTCGGCGAGCAGGCCCTGAGCTGGGAAGCCCTGACCGAACTGCCGCTGGGCATGCTCACCACCGGCATGCACTTTCGCCAGTCCATCGACCACAATTTCCACTCCCGCGGGCTGGCCCCACAACCGCTCTTGCAAACCGACGCCGTCCACCAGTTGATCCAGGCCGTACACGGTGGCCTGTGCTGCGCCATCATGCCCCTGGCCGGCGGGCTGGAAGGGCTGACCGAGCACTTGCGCCTGCAACCCATCGCCGACGCCCACACGCTGGCACCGCTGGGGCTGATCATGCGCCGCGCCGCACCGCGTTCGGCACTGGCCGAAGCGTGCTTCAAGCTGTATGACGCGCCATGATCAATGCGGTCTATCGTCGCATCGGCAATAGCAATTAGACGCTGGCTCATCCTGCGCCTAGGCTGAAGACTGAATTCACTGCCGGTCCATTCCCATGAACGCCAAGCACCCGGCCAGCGCGGTGCCCGTTTCTTCCTCGGTTGCACCCCTCGCCAGCCCCATCGCCAGCCAGACCTACAGTTATTGCAGCTTGAGCCTGGACGAGCCCGGCAGTACGCCGCTGGCCGAAGAAGTGGCGCTGGCGATCGCCTACAACGGCATCAGCCAGGCAGTGATGCTGGTCACGCCCACCGATCTCGAAGATTTCGTCACCGGCTTCAGCATCGGCAGCGGCATCGTGGCCGACGCCGATGAAATCTACGACATCAAGCTCAGCGGCAACGGGTCGGCACGCCACGCCGAGGTACAGATCGCCAACCGCGCCTTCTGGAACCTCAAGACCCAGCGTCGGCAACTGGCCGGCAGCAGCGGTTGCGGGCTGTGCGGGGTCGAAGCCGTGGAGCAGGCACTGCCCGAACTGGCCGTGCTGGCCGGCGCCGACTTGCCGCCGGTGCAGTGGCTCGAGGGCCTGCGCCAGCGCATCGGTGCTTTCCAGCCGCTGGGGCAGCGCAGCGGTGCAGTGCATGCGGCGCTGTTCATGGACGCCAGCGGCACGTTGCTGCTGGGCCGTGAAGACATCGGCCGGCACAACGCGCTCGACAAGGTGATCGGCGCCCTGGTGCGGCAGAACATCGACAGCAGCGGTGGCCTGGCCATCGTCACCAGCCGTTGCAGCCTCGAACTCATCCAGAAAGTATTACGCGCCGGCATCCAGACCCTGGTCAGTCTGTCGTCGCCTACCGGCCTGGCCCTGCAATGGGCACGCCGGCATAACCTGAACCTCATTCACCTGCCGCAGCACAGCGCGCCGCGGGTCTATAGCCCTGCGTTGGAGAATCAAGCGTGAGCATTCACAATCAAGCCGACAAGACCCCTGTTCCCCGCTACAAGCCCTACAAGGGTGCAGCGGGTGGCTGGGGCGCACTGATCAGCGTGACGCAGTTCTGGCTGAGCAGCGACAACGCGCTGAAGAACATCCGCACCATGCTCAAGACCAACCAGAACGGCGGCTTCGACTGCCCGGGCTGCGCGTGGGGCGATTCGCCGGAAAGCGGCATGGTGAAATTCTGCGAAAACGGCGCCAAGGCGGTGAACTGGGAGGCGACCAAGCGGCGTGTCGACCCGGCCTTCTTCGCCAAGCACAGCGTCACTTCCCTGCTCGAGCAGAGTGACTACTGGCTCGAGTACCAGGGCCGTCTCACCGAGCCGATGGTCTACGACCCTGCCAGCGACCGCTACGTGCCGATTGCCTGGGACGATGCGTACGCGCTGGTCGCCAAGCATTTGCTCAACCTCGAAAGCCCCGACCAGGCCGAGTTCTACACCTCGGGGCGGGCCAGCAACGAAGCGGCCTACCTGTACCAGTTGTTCGTGCGCGCGTTCGGCACCAACAACTTTCCCGATTGCTCGAACATGTGCCACGAAGCCAGCGGCGTTGCATTGTCGCAGAGCATCGGGGTGGGCAAGGGCACGGTGACGTTCGACGACTTCGAGCACGCCGACGCCATCTTCGTCTGGGGGCAGAACCCCGGCACCAACCATCCGCGCATGCTCGAACCCCTGCGCGAAGCGGTCCAGCGCGGCGCCCAGGTGGTCTGCATCAACCCGCTCAAGGAGCGGGGCCTGGAGCGCTTCCAGCACCCCCAGCATCCGCTCGAGATGCTCACCAACGGTGACCGTCCGACCAACACCGCCTACTTCCGTCCGGCACTGGGCGGCGACATGGCGATGATGCGCGGCATGGCCAAGTTCCTGCTGCAATGGGAGCGCGAGGCCCAGGCCAACAACGCGCCGTCGGTGTTCGACCACGACTTCCTCAACGAGCACACCGCCACCGTGCTGGAATACCTCGCCGCTATCGATGACACGCCTTGGGCGCACATCGTCGAGCAGTCCGGCCTGCCGCTGGAGGACATCGAGCTTGCCGCGCGCATGTACCTCAAGGGCAAGAACGTCATCATGTGCTGGGCCATGGGCATCACACAGCATCGCCACTCGGTACCGACCATTCAGGAAATCTCCAACCTGATGCTGCTGCGCGGCAACATCGGTCGTCCCGGTGCCGGCCTGTGTCCGGTACGGGGTCACAGCAACGTGCAGGGCGACCGCACCATGGGCATCAACGAGCGCCCACCGGCGTTCCTGCTCGACGCCCTGGAAAAACGCTTCGGCTTCGATGTGCCGCGCACCAATGGCCATAACGTGGTGGAAGCCATCCATGCGATGGCCGAAGGCAGGGCCAAGGTCTTCATCGCCCTGGGCGGCAACTTCGCCCAGGCCACGCCGGACAGCCCGCGCACGGCGCAGGCGCTGCGCAACTGCGAGCTGACGGTGCAGATCAGCACCAAGCTCAACCGCAGCCATCTGATGCACGGCAAGCAGGCATTGATTCTGCCCTGCCTGGGGCGTACCGACATCGACCACCAGAGCGAAGGCCCACAAGCGGTCACTGTGGAAGACTCGTTCAGCATGGTGCACGCCTCCAATGGCCAACTGCAGCCGCTGTCGAAGCACATGCGCTCGGAGCCGGCCATCGTTGCCGGCATCGCCGCCGCCACGCTTGGTGCGCAGCCGGTGGACTGGAACTGGCTGATCGGCGATTACGATCGCATTCGCGATCTGATCGCCGACACCCTGCCCGGCTTCAAGGACTTCAACCAACGGCTCAAGCATCCGGGCGGTTTCTACCTGGGCAACAGCGCCGGTGCACGCCGCTGGAACACCCCCAGCGGACGCGCCAACTTCAAGCCCAACCGCCTGCCGCTGGACCTGATCGATGAGCGCGTACGTGCGACCGGGCAAGTGCCGGACCTGATCATGCAGTCGATGCGTTCCCACGACCAGTACAACACCACCATCTACGGCCTGGACGACCGCTATCGCGGCGTGCGTGGCCAGCGTGACGTGTTGTTCGCCAATGAGGCCGACATCATCCGCCTGGGCTTCCGTCCGGGGCAGAAAGCCGATCTGGTGTCGATCTGGGAAGACGGCCGCGAACGGCGCGTCAAGGGCTTCACACTGCTGGCGTTCGACATTCCAGCCGGCCAGGCTGCGGCGTACTACCCTGAAGTGAACCCGCTGGTGCCGCTGGAAAGCGTGGGCGAAGGCAGCAGCACGCCGACCTCGAAGTTCGTTGCCATCCGCCTGGAGCAGCCTGCTCCGAGCGCCCGCATCGCCTGATGCTGAGCGCAGCCCCTTGTCGCGGCGCGTGGGCCGCCAACGCGGCTTGCGCCGCTTCTACAGGGTAAATCGAACGCCTTGTAGCAGCGGCGCGAGCCGCGTCACTTTTGATCTTGATCTCACCAAAAAAGACGCCACTCCGGAAGTACGTGCGACCACCCTCTCTGCTCAAAGTTTCCCCATGAAACTTCCGAATCTCGGAACTGCGTACCCATCGTGCTTTCCATCACATCGTGCTTGTCGGCTGACCGATCGCACTGCAAAGTCGCGCCGTCATCCCTCTGAGATCTGATCGATGAAATTTCCCTCGATACTTTTGTTGACCCTTGGCCTGGTGACAGGCGCTGCCTCTGCTGGCAGCAACACCGAAGCCGGTGTAGGGGGCGCATTGGGTGGGGTACTGGGCGCGGTGGTCGGCCAACAACTGGGCGGCAGCACCGGCTCGACCATTGGCGCAGGCCTGGGCGGTGCGGCCGGCAGTGCGGTCGGTGCCGACAAACGCAGCCGCGGCCAGGCCGCCATCGGTGGCGCGCTGGGTGCTGCAGGCGGCAACGTCGTAGGCCGCAACGTGGGCGGCAGCACCGGCGGCCTGGTAGGCGCTGCGACCGGCGGCGGCGCAGGTGGTGCGCTGGGCAACTACATGGGCACTTCGAACGATCGCGACGATCGTGACGGGCGCCATTACCGCGGCCACGACAACCGCGGCAAATGGAAACACCGCGACCGCGGCCGCCATGTCGGCCACAACAAGCACTGGCGCGATCGCTGAGCCGAGCTCTCTGGAAGCGCGGCGGCCTGCAAGGCCTCCAGCCACAAGTCTTTAACCCTCCGCTTTTCCAGAGCCATAAAAAAACCGCCCACAAGGGGCGGTTTTTTATTTCAGCAGACGCTTACAACTGCGGACCGGCAGCCTTGATCGAATCGCTCACGTCGAACTTCTTGAAGTTCTCGATGAACAGCGAAGCCAGGCCTTTGGCGGCTTCGTCGTAGGCGGCTGGATCAGCCCAGGTGTTGCGCGGGTTGAGCAGGTTGGTGTCGACGCCAGGGACGGTCTTCGGTACGTCCAGGTTGACGATGTCCAGGTGCTCGGTCTCGGTGCCGATCAGGGCGCCGCTCTGGATCGCTGCAATCACGCCACGGGTGGTGGGGATGTTGAAGCGCTTGCCAACGCCGTAGCCACCACCGGTCCAGCCGGTATTGACCAGGTAGACCTTGGAACCGAAGCCGCGGATACGCTTGATCAGCAGCTCGGCGTACTCGCCCGCCGGACGCGGGAAGAACGGTGCGCCAAAGCAGGTCGAGAAGGTCGACTTGATGCCGCTGCCTGAGCCCATTTCGGTCGAGCCTACCAGTGCGGTGTAGCCCGACAGGAAGTGATAGGCAGCCTGCTCTTCGCTGAGGATGGACACAGGCGGCAGCACGCCGGTCAGGTCGCAGGTCAGGAAGATCACCGCATTGGGCTCGCCGCCCAGGTTCTTCGGCGCGCGCTTTTCGATCAGCTCGCGCGGGTACGCGGCACGGCTGTTCTGGGTCAGGCTGTCATCGGCGTAGTCGGCCTTCTTGTCGGCATCGAGCACGACGTTTTCCAGTACGGCGCCATGCTGGATGGCTTTCCAGATGACCGGCTCGTTCTTCTCGGACAGGTCGATGCACTTGGCGTAGCAACCGCCTTCGATGTTGAACACCACGCCCACGCCCCAGCCGTGCTCGTCGTCACCGATCAGGTAACGGCTTTCGTCGGCCGAAAGCGTGGTCTTGCCGGTGCCCGACAGACCGAAGAACAGGGTGACGTCGCCGTCTTCGCCCATGTTCGCGGCACAGTGCATCGGCAGCACGTCGGCAGCCGGCAGCAGGAAGTTCTGCACCGAGAACATTGCTTTCTTCATTTCGCCGGCATAGCGCATGCCTGCGATCAGCACCTTGCGAGCCGCGAAATTGATGATCACGGTGCCGTCGGAGTTGGTGCCGTCGCGCTCGGGAACGCACTCGAACTCAGGCGCGTTGAGCACCTGCCATTCGTCCTTGCTACCGCCGTTGTACTGCTCGGGGTTGATGAACAGGCAACGTCCGAACAGGTTGTGCCAGGCGGTCTGGGTAGTCATCTTGACCGGCAGGTAGTGCGCCGGATCGGACCCTACATGGACATGGGAAACGAACCGCTCACGCTCGCCCAGGTAGGCTTCGACACGATCCCACAGGGCATCGAACTTGTCGGCCGGGAATTTGCGGTTGATCGGGCCCCAGGCAATGGCGTCCTGCGTGGTGGGCTCTTCAACGATGAAGCGGTCGACTGGCGAACGACCGGTGCGATGACCGGTACGCACTACCAGAGCACCGGTATCGGCAAGCTCGCCTTCACCACGGTTCAGGGCTTCTTTAACCAGATCGTCTACAGTCAGATCGGCGTACACGGCGTTCTTGGCTTGCGTCATGAGGTTCCCCGTCGGCTCTGGGCCGAGTGTTCCAAACATTTTGTAGTAAGTTTACAACAACCACTACAGCTAAAAAGTGGGCCGGATTATGCCAGAAACGCTCGAAAAGAATAGCGTCCTCCGGTCGGTAACGGCGTTATTCCGGCGTGTTTTTCTTCATTTAGCGAGACTAAATCGCTTCAGTGACGGGTATCTGACGGAGCGTCGACACCAGCACCACTGAAGAGTTGATCGACGTCGGTGGCGTCAAACAAGTAGCGCTGGTTGCAGAACTGGCAGTCGATTTCCACCGTACCACCATGCTCCTTGAGCAACTCGCGTGCATCGTCGTGCCCCAGGCTGACGAGCGCTCGTGCCGAACGCTCCCTGGAACAACTGCAGCGGAACCGAATCGGCTGGGCATCGAAAAGCCGCAGTGCCTGCTCGTGATACAGGCGGTACAGCACGGTTTCGTTGTCCAGACCCAACAGCTCTTCGGCATTGAGGGTATCGGCCAGGGTGATGGCGGTCTTCCAGCTCTCGGCGCGGTCGTCCTCGTCCTTGATCACAGCGGCAGGCAATTGCTGCAACAGCAGGCCACGGGCACGCTGGCCATCGGCCTTGAGCCAGAAGCGCGTGCCGAGCTGTTCGGAGAGGGCGAAATAATTCGAGAAGCTTGCCGACAGATCGGCACCTTCCAACTCCACGATGCCTTGATAGCGCTGACCTTCGGTAGGGTCGATGGTCATCGCCAGGGTTCCGGCGGGCATCAACTCAGGCAGGCCGTCGGTGTCGCTGATCTGCTCGGCGTGGAAGCGAGCCAGGCCGCGAATCTCGCGTTCGCTGGAGCATTCGATCATCAACAGTGGCACTGGCCCTTCGGAACGGGCCTGCAGGATCAGCAAACCGTCGAACTTGAGCGTACCTACCAGCAGGGCCGCGGCAGCCATGAACTCGCCCAGCAGCAACTGCACCGGCAACGGATAGTCGTGCTTGGCCAGGACCTCGGCATAGCTGCGTTCCAATGCTACCGCCTCACCGCGTACATCGGCGTCATCGAAAATAAAGCGTTGGGTGAAATCGGCTTCAGGAAGATCGTGCATAATTCCAGTATCTGAGAATGGTGACAAAATGTGTAGCGGCTTTTATAAAGCCCGCTTCAGAGCGTTCGCTTGACCGCTCACTGCCCTGTAGATGTAGAGGTATCTTATGAACAAAGCCCCGCTGTTCCAAGCCAGGTGGAACGTTAGCGGCTTGCTGCTGTGCAATACAATCCCGATCGTGCTGTTGTGCTTCTGGTTATGGCCTATTGGCCATCATTTGTGTACAGCATTCGACGAATGGCTGTTTCGCCTGCTCAACGCGCCCTTGGCCAGCAATCCGGCCTGGCGTTATACCTGGACCCTGGGCAGCCTGCGCCCCTTCGATATCGTGGTCGGGGTGATCATGCTGGCGCTGCTGATTCGCGGCAATTGGGTGTTCAAGGTGCACCAGGTTCGCCAGGCCTTTTTCGGTTTCATGGCCGTGCTGTTGCTCTTAGTGGTGGTGCGCGCGCTGTTTTCCAAGTGGATACACGCAATGGGCTGGGACCATGACAGCCCGAGCATGGTATTGGCCGACCCGGTATTGCTCAGCGACTGGTACCCGAACCTGGAACGTCACTGGGAGCTCAAGGACCGCTCCAGTCAGAGCTTTCCGGGCGACCACGCCTCGGTGCTGCTGATCTGGGCGCTGTTCATGAGCGCCTGTACCCGCAGGCTTGGGCAGTGGCTGTGCATCTGGGCCCTGGCCGTGCTGTTCATGCTGCCGCGTTTGGTGGCTGGCGCCCACTGGGGGCAGGACGACTACATCGGTGGCGTGTTGATGGCCGTCTGGGCGCTGGGATGGGGTTATTACACACCCTTCGCGGCCCACACTTCACAGTGGCTGGTACGTATCACCGAGCCACTGTTCAGGCTGCTGGCGAAGCTGCCGGTGCTGTGCCGGTTGAGTATCGTCGCAGGGTGATGCGGTGTCTGTGCTGGCCTCTTCGCGGGCAGAGCCCGCTCCCACCCGCCCCGCTCCCACAGTTTTTTCCTTGTGGGAGCGGGCTCTGCCCGCGAAGAGGCCAGCACTGCGCTGCATCAATCCACTGAGCGAAAACTGAACAACTGCCGACGCTGCTTCTTCGAAGGCTTGCCATCGGTGGTAACGCCCAGGGCTCCGGCCTTGCGCATGGCCGCCGCTGCCTCGCGTCTGGCCTGGCTCTGTTCGGTCTCGCGGTAGAGCGTCTGCGCTTCCGGCGCCCCACGGCGCACGATTGACAGCGCCTCGATGATCACGCTGCGCTCATCGAAACCGGTGCGTATCTGCAACTCATCGCCCACGTGCGGCTCCTTGCCCGGCTTGCAGCGCTCGCCACGGTAATGCACCTTGCCGCTCTCGATCGCTTCCTTGGCCAGGGCACGCGTCTTGTAGAAACGCGCAGCCCACAACCATTTGTCCAGACGGACCTTTTCCTCTTCTTCCTGCTTGTGCTTCTGTGCCACAGGCTCACCTCGCGAAATGCCGTCATCAAACTGTACTACCGTGCCTGTCGGATGCAAGCGGCGGTCTTTGCGATTACAGTGCACGCATGCTTGCCAAGCGGCGTCGGGCTGGGTTGAATTGATCCAGTTCGCGCCGGTCTGAAGCTTGTGTATACGGGTCCATCCCTACCTCTTGCGGTTTGCCGATTTGAAGACATTTGACCATCTGACCGTTATCGGTCTGCGCGAGTGGGTGGCGCTGCCCGATCTGGGTGTCGCCGGCCTGCGCGCCAAGATCGATACCGGCGCCAGCACCTCCAGCCTGCACGCCACGGACATCGAGCCGTTCACCCGTGCCGGCGAAAAATGGGTGCGCTTCACCGCTCATCTGGGCACCGTGGTACAGCTGCGCCACCGGCGTTGCGAAGCGCCGCTGGTGGCCATGAAAACCATCAAGAGCTCCAATGGCCACGCGCAGACGCGCTACGTGATCAAGACCACCCTGGCCCTGGGCGACCGGGTCTGGACGGTCGAATTCACCCTGGCCTGCCGTAAATCCATGCGTTACCGCCTGCTGCTTGGGTCCAAGGCGCTGGTCCATGGCCAACTGGTCGTGAACCCGGGCGTCACCTACGTTCAAGACAAGCCGGTGTTCCCGGCCTCTACTACCTCTGCCACAGGTGTTGCATGAAGATCGCTGTGCTGTCGCGCAATCCGCGTCTGTATTCCACTCGTCGTCTGGTCGAAGCCGGTACTGCCCGTGGCCATGAAATGGTGGTGATCGACACGCTGCGCGCGTATATGAACATCGCCAGTCACAAACCGCAGATCCACTACCGGGGCAAACCGCTGCAGGGCTTCGATGCGGTCATTCCGCGCATCGGCGCGTCGGTAACGTTCTATGGCTGTGCGGTGCTGCGTCAGTTCGAAATGATGGACGTCTTTCCGCTGAACGAATCGGTGGCCATCGCCCGCTCGCGAGACAAGCTACGCTCGCTGCAGCTGCTGTCGCGGCGCGGCATCGGCCTGCCCGTCACCGGCTTCGCCCACTCGCCGGACGACATCCCCGACCTGATCAGCATGGTCAACGGCGCGCCCCTGGTGATCAAGGTGCTCGAAGGCACCCAGGGCATCGGCGTGGTCCTGTGTGAAACCACCAACGCGGCCGAATCGGTGATCGAAGCGTTCATGGGCCTCAAGCAGAACATCATGGTTCAGGAGTACATCAAGGAGGCTGGCGGTGCCGACATTCGCTGCTTCGTGGTGGGTGACAAAGTCATCGCCGCGATGAAGCGCCAGGCCAGGCCCGGCGAGTTTCGCTCCAACCTGCACCGCGGTGGCTGTGCCAGCCTGATCAAGATCACCCCCGAAGAGCGCATGACCGCGATCCGCGCCGCCAAGGTGATGGGGCTCAGTGTTGCCGGCGTGGATATCCTGCGTTCCAACCACGGCCCGCTGGTGATGGAGGTGAATTCATCACCCGGCCTGGAAGGCATCGAGGTGACCACCGGCAAGGACGTGGCCGGGATGATCATCGAACACATCGAAAAGAACAGCGGCCCGAACATGACCCGTACCAAGGGCAAGGGCTAGAACCGCGACCCCGCCGTTCGGCCAGCGTCGGCGAACGGCATCCCCTGCGCAGCGGCTGTCCTACACGGCATCCCTGGGCAGCATCAGGCCCAGCGGCAGCCTCACGCGCGCCTCCAGCCCACCCGTCGAACGATTGCGCAGCTCTACGTTGCCGCCATGCATGGCGGCGATGCGCTTGACGATCGCCAGGCCCAGTCCGGTGCCCTTGCCACTGCGCGCGCGATCTCCGCGGATGAACGGGTCGAAGATGCCGGCCAGTTCGCCCGGATCGATACCTGCTCCCCGGTCCACCACACTGAGCACCACATAGGGCGCGTTGTCGTCTCCTGAAACATGGACGGCCACTTCCACACCGCTGCCGGCATGGTAGAGGGCGTTGCCGATCAGGTTGTTCAGCAGGCGCTTCATCGATACCCGGCGCAGCGGGAACGGCGGGATCGGTTCCAGGCGAAGCAGTACCTGTTCTTCTGCCTGGTTATAGGGCGCGACCACTTCCTGCACCAGGCTCCCCAGATCGACGACCTCGACGCTTTCGTCACGGCCGTCGCGAATGAAAGCCAGGAATTGATCGAGAATCGCGTCCATGTCCTCGATGTCGCGGACCATGTCGGGGGTGAATTCGTTGTCCGAGGTCATCAGTTCCAGTGACAGCCGCAAGCGTGTCAGTGGCGTGCGCAGGTCGTGGGATACCCCGGCAAGCATCAACTCGCGCTCGCGGCCGGCCTGTTCGACGTCCTCGGCCATCTGGTTGAACGCACGGTACACCTCGGTCATTTCGCTGGGCGTGTCGCTCACCGGCAGGCGCACGCTGCGGCCCTGCCCCAATTGCCGGGCGGCGAACACCAGGCGCTTGAGCGGCTGATTCAGCTGACGCACGAAGATCCAGGCCGATGCGGTCGACAGCAGGCCGATTGCCAGGAACCAGCCCAGCACGCTCCAGATCTTCTGCCCGCGCAACGGATGTGGGTACAGGGGTACTTTCAACCAGCCCGCGCCCAGGCTCGGCGCACGCACCCACAACGCAGGCGGGGCATGGACACGCAAGCGCACTTCAGTGTCCTCGCCCAGTTCGGCCTGCATCTGGCGCTGGTAGATTTCACTGTACGGCCAGTGCTGCTCGCCTTCCGGCACACCGCCGCCGACGACCCGGATCAGACCTGCCGCATCGGCGATCTGGTCACGGTTGTTCTCGTCCGCTGCCCAGTAGGCGCGCAGGGTCAAAGCCACGCCGTGACTGTACTGGCGGTCGACCAGCACGTCTTCGTTCATCAACAGGTAGACCAGGGTGAGGGCCTTCGAAAACAGGACGACGACCAGCACCAGCCAGAGGGTTCGGGCGAAGAAGCTTTGGGGGAACCAGACAGGGGTTTTCATTGCGCGGCGATCACATACGTTGCAGGAGCGAGCAGGCTCGCAGACATTGTGGATGACGAACATCCCGAATCAACGAGTGATTCAGGATATCGCTCCTACAAAAACCCCGGCAGTCTACCGGGCAGCGTTGCCATCGGGTACGAACACGTAGCCCACACCCCAGACCGTTTGAATGTAGCGAGGCTTGGAGGGGTCGGGCTCGATCATGCGGCGCAGCCGCGAAATCTGTACGTCGATGGAGCGCTCTAGGGCATCCCATTCACGTCCGCGGGCCAGGTTCATCAGCTTGTCGCGGGTCAATGGCTGGCGCGCGTTCATCACCAGCGCCTTGAGCACGGCAAATTCGCCGGTGGTCAGCATGTGCACTTCGTCGCCGCGCTTGAGCTCGCGGGTGGCCAGGGAAAGCTCGTAGTCGCCGAAGGAGACCGACTCGTCCTCGCTGCCCGGAGCACCCGGAACCGGCGCCGACTGGCGACGCAGCACGGCTTTCACGCGCGCCATCAGTTCATCCGGGTTGAAGGGCTTGGCCAGGTAGTCATCTGCGCCCAGCTCCAGACCCTTGATCCGGCTGAGTTCGTCACCTTTGGCGGTCAACATGATGATCGGGACCTGGTTGTTGCTGGCACGCAGGCGGCGGCAGGCAGACAGGCCGTCTTCACCGGGCAGCATCAAGTCCAAGACAACCAGATGGAACACTTCGCGAGCCAGCAGGCGATCCATTTGCTCGACATTGGGCACGGCGCGCGCACGGTAGCCTTTGCTGGTGAAGAATCGCTCCAGCAGGCTGCTCAGCCCCGGATCGTCGTCAACGATGAGGATCTTTTCACCTTCGGCTGCTTGTGCGGTACTGCTCATGGGTTGCTCCTCTGATCTCGGCGCGCATTATGGCGTAGCTGCCGACGCTCGTGCCGTGTGCATTGTTAGCAGATTTTTCCTGGGCCGCCAGTCACAATCCTCCATCGTCCAGGCGTCGGGTTCGCGCCGCAGCGATGTCGCTGGGTATACTGCGCGGCTCGTCAGCCGGGCTCGGCGGGGATTGCACCTTGTACCCAACATTTTTCAGGTGGTTATCATGATCAGCATAAACAGCCGCATCGCCGAGGAACTCGGCGTCCGCCCTCAACAGGTCGAAGCGGCCGTCGCACTGCTGGATGAAGGTTCGACCGTGCCTTTCATCGCTCGTTACCGCAAGGAAGTGACCGGCAGCCTGGACGACACCCAGCTGCGTCACCTCGAAGAGCGCCTGCGCTATCTGCGCGAACTCGACGAGCGCCGGGCGAGTATCCTCGCCAGCATTGAGGAGCAGGGCAAGCTGACCCCCGAGCTGGCTCGCGAGATCAAGCAGGCCGACACCAAGACACGTCTGGAAGACCTTTACCTGCCGTACAAGCAGAAGCGCCGCACCAAGGGCCAGATCGCCCTGGAAGCCGGCCTCGGCGAGCTGGCCGACCGCCTGTTCGGCGACCCTGAGCTGACCCCGGAAGCGGAGGCGGCACGGTTCGTCGACAGCGACAAAGGGGTGCTCGATACCAAGGCTGCGCTGGAAGGCGCCAAGTACATCCTGATGGAGCGCTTCGCCGAGGACGCCACGCTATTGGCCAAGCTGCGCGGGTTCCTCAAGCAGGAAGCCGTGCTCAGCGCGCGGGTGCTGGCCGGCAAGGAAGAGGAAGGCGCCAAGTTCCGCGACTACTTCGAGCATGACGAACCGCTCAAGAGCATGCCTTCGCACCGCGCCCTGGCGATCTTCCGCGGGCGCAACGAGGGCATCCTCGGTTCTTCGCTGAAGGTAGGCGACGAATTGCCGGGTACCCTGCACCCATGCGAGATGATGATCGCCGAGCGTTTCGGCGTGAAAAACCAGCAGCGGGCCGCCGACAAATGGCTCGGCGAAGTGGTGCGCTGGACCTGGAAGGTCAAGCTCTACACACACCTGGAAACCGACCTGCTGAGCGAGCTGCGCGAGAACGCCGAAAGCGAGGCCATCAACGTTTTCGCACACAACCTGCATGACCTGCTGCTGGCCGCCCCGGCGGGGCCGCGCGCCACCCTGGGTCTGGACCCGGGCCTGCGCACGGGCTGCAAGGTCGCGGTGGTGGATGCCACCGGCAAGCTGCTCGATCACGCCACGGTGTATCCGCACGTGCCGCACAACAAGTGGGACCAGACCCTCGCCACGCTGGCCGCGCTGTGCGCCAAGCATGCCGTGGACCTGATTGCCATCGGCAATGGCACTGCCAGCCGCGAGACCGACAAGCTGGCGGCCGAGCTGATCAAGAAATACCCAGGTCTGAAAATGACCAAGGTCATGGTGTCCGAAGCCGGTGCGTCGGTGTATTCGGCCTCGGAGCTGGCGGCGCGCGAGTTTCCCGATCTGGACGTGTCTATCCGCGGTGCGGTCTCCATCGCCCGCCGCCTGCAGGATCCGCTGGCCGAACTGGTCAAGATCGATCCGAAATCCATCGGCGTCGGCCAGTATCAGCATGATGTCTCGCAGCTCAAGCTGGCGCGGGGCCTGGACGCCGTGGTCGAGGACTGCGTGAACGCCGTGGGCGTGGACGTCAACACCGCGTCCGTGGCGCTGCTCGCGCGCATTTCCGGGCTCAACGCCACATTGGCACAGAACATCGTCGCCCACCGCGACGAGCATGGTGCTTTCAGAACCCGTGCGGCGCTGAAGAAAGTCTCGCGCCTGGGCGAAAAAACCTTCGAACAGGCAGCCGGCTTCCTGCGTGTGATGAACGGCGACAACCCGCTGGACGCCTCGGCCGTGCACCCCGAGGCCTACCTGCTGGTGCAGCGCATTGCCGCGGGCACCGACCGCGACATTCGCTCGCTGATCGGTGACAGCGGCTTCCTCAAGCGCCTCGATCCGAAAAAATTCACCGACGAAACCTTTGGCCTGCCCACCGTCACCGACATCCTGCAGGAATTGGACAAGCCCGGCCGCGATCCTCGCCCCGGGTTCAAGACCGCCGAATTCCAGGACGGTGTCGAAGACCTCAAGGACCTGCAACTGGGCATGGTGCTCGAAGGCGTGGTCACCAACGTGACCAACTTCGGCGCGTTCGTCGATATCGGCGTCCACCAGGACGGCCTGGTGCACATCTCTGCACTGTCGGAAAAATTCATCAAGGACCCGCGTGAAGCGGTGAAGGCTGGCGACGTGGTCAAGGTCAAGGTGATGGAAGTGGACATTCCGCGCAAACGCGTAGGGCTGTCGATGCGCATGGGCGATACACCGGGCGAGAAGATCGACGGTGCGCGCGGCAGCCGTCCCGGTGCCGCCGCCCGCCAGCAGGCTGCTCCGGCACGCGCCAAGGAGCCCGCCGCCCCGGCCAATGGTGCCATGGCGTCGTTGTTCGCCAATGCCAAGCAACTGAAGAAACGCTGATGCAGGTCGACGACGAGTTGACCCAGAGCGCCTACTTTCGCAACCTCGGCTGCGAGGTGCGGCGCCTGGACGCCGGCGTGGCCGAGGTGGCGCTGCCGCTGGCCGCGCACCTGCGCAACCGCGGGCAGGTGATGCACGGTGGCGCCATCTTCAGCCTGGTCGACATTGCCATGGGCCTGGCGTGCTCCACTGCACACGGTTTCGATAATCGAAGTGTCACGCTCGAATGCAAGATCAATTACCTTCGCGCGGTGTCAGAAGGTGAGGTGATCTGCAAGGCCCAGGTATTGCACGCCGGTCGGCGCACGATGGTGGTCGAGGCCGACGTGCTCCAGGGCGAAAAACTGATGGCAAAAGCACAAGGTACCTTCGTGGTTCTCTAGCCCGAAGGGGCCGTTATGCGGTAATTTCGGCACGGCGCAGGCCATGTCGAGCGCAGTACGGCCTGTACCCTGCCCGATCGAGACCAGGCGACAACGCCGGTTCCTTTTTGTCTTCACCCTTGCAGACCGTCCGCTCCACCCCCATATCGGGGCGACTGACGCGTGAAGGAATCCAACTTGAGCGAATTTCTCAACCGCCGCCTGACTTTGCTCGGCGAGCCTGCCACCCTTTCCCTGCTCGCGCAGTGCCTGCATGGCATCGAGCGCGAGTGCCTGCGCGTCAACCACGAGGGTCGCCTGGCACAGACGCCACACCCCGAGGCGTTGGGCGCGGCGCTGACCAATGAACAGGTCACTACGGACTATTCCGAATCGCTGCTGGAATTCATCACGCCCGCGCTCCAGGATCCCGCACAGACCCTGCACAGCCTCGAGCAGATCCACCGTTTCGTGTACAGCAAGCTGGGCAGCGAGTACCTGTGGAGCCCTTCCATGCCCTGCCCGCTGCCAGCCGAGGAAGACATCCCGCTGGCCTACTATGGCACCTCGAACATCGGGCGCCTCAAGTACGTCTATCGCCAGGGACTGTCCCTGCGCTATGGCCGCACCATGCAGTGCATCGCCGGCATCCACTACAATTTTTCGCTGCCCGAGCAGCTGTGGCCGGTGCTCAAGCAGGCCGAGGGTTATGTCGGCACCGATCGCGATTATCAGTCGGCGGCCTATATCGCACTGATCCGCAACTTTCGCCGCTACAGCTGGTTGCTGATGTACCTGTTCGGCGCCTCGCCGGCGCTGGATGCAGGCTTTCTGCGCGGGCGTGCCCATCAGCTCGAGCAGCTGGATGCGCAGACCCTGTACCTGCCTTACGCTACCAGCCTGCGCATGAGCGACCTGGGCTACCAGAGCAACGCCCAGGCGGGCCTCACGCCGTGCTACAACGATCTGGCCAGCTACACCGACAGCCTGCGCAAGGCGGTTGCCACGCCCTACCCGCCTTATGTCCAGGTCGGTACGCACAAGGATGGCGAATGGGTGCAGTTGAACACCAACATCCTGCAGATCGAAAACGAGTACTACTCCAACATTCGTCCCAAACGCGTGACGTACAGCGGCGAGCGGCCGATCCAGGCCTTGATGGCGCGCGGCGTGCAGTACATCGAAGTGCGCTGCCTGGACATCAACCCGTTCCTGCCTACCGGCGTTGACTTGCCGGAGTCGCGTTTTCTCGATGCGTTCCTGCTGTTCTGCGCGCTGGAAAGCAGCCCGCAGATCGACAGCGCCGAGTGCTCGGCGTGTACCGACAATTTCCTCAGCGTGGTCAAGGAGGGCCGTCGCCCTGGCCTGCAGTTGCAGCGCAATGGGGAAGCGGTCGAGCTCAAGGACTGGGCCAATGATCTGCTGGAGCGTATCGATGCCGTCGCCGCACTGCTCGATCGCAGCACCGGTACCGATGAGCATGTGCAGGCGATGACGGCGCAGCGCGCCAAGGTTGGCGATGCTTCGCTGACGCCGTCGGCGCAGGTACTGGCGAAGATGGCCGAGCAGAAGCAGAGCTTTGCCGAGTTTTCCTTCAGCCAGAGCCAGGCTCACGCCAACTACTTCCGCGAGCAACCGTTGAGCGCCCAGGACCAGGCGCGCTTCGAACAGCAAGCCCGCGACTCGCTGGTAGCCCAGGCGACGCTGGAGGCCGAGGAAGTCGGCGATTTCGACCTGTTCGTCGGTTCCTATCAGGCAAGCATCCTGGCCATCAGCAACTGACCAAGCAGTTGATCCCCTGAAAGACCGCGGCGCCTGCTTCGCGGCCACGGACCGCTCCTACAGATGGCCTCGACCTCACGTAGGAGCGGTCACCGGCCGCGAAAAGGGCGCCGCGTAGCATCAGATAAACCGCGGCACGCCTTTCGCGGCCACGGACCGCTCCTACGGATGGCCTCGACCTTGCGTAGGAGCGGTCATCGGCCGCGAAAAGGGCGCCGCGTAGCATCAGATAAACCGCAGCGCGCCCTTCGCGGCCACAGACCGCTCCTACGGATGGCCTCGACCTCACGTAGGAGCGGTCTTCGGCCGCGAAGGGGGCGCCGCCGATCCAGCGGATGCCCCGCTACAGCGCTTTTTCGAAGATCTTCGAATTGCGCTGGTAGTTGTACAGCGAGGCACGCGCCGAGGGCAGGCGTTCGACGCCGCTGGGCACGAAGCCACGCTCGCGAAACCAGTGCGCCGTGCGGGTGGTCAGCACGAACAGGGTGTTGAGCCCCAGCGCGCGCGCGCGCTCCTCGATGCGCTCGAGCAGCTCGTCGCCACGGCCGCCGTGACGGTATTCCGGATTCACCGCCAGGCAGGCCAGCTCACCGGTCTGCGAATCGGCGATCGGGTACAACGCCGCGCAGGCGATGATCATGCCTTCACGCTCGACCACGCTGAACTGGGTGATCTCACGCTCCAACACCTCCCGCGAGCGGCGCACCAGAATGCCCTGCTCTTCCAGCGGGCTGATCAAGTCCAGCAGCCCACCGACGTCTTCGATGTTGGCTTCGCGCACCTGTTCGAACTGCTCTTGCGCCACCAGTGTTCCGCCGCCGTTGCGCGTGAACAGTTCGGTCAGCAGTGCACCGTCTTCGGCATAGCTGACGATATGCGCGCGGCTGACGCCACCCTTGCACGCCTGGGCGGCGGCATCGAGCAACTCGCCCTGGTAGTCGTTGCCCAGACGCAGCAAGTGCGCCGGTACCTGCTGCGGACGCAGCTCGCGCACCAGATGACCGGTTTCGTCGAGCAAGCCCGGCTCGGCGCCGAACAGCAGCAACTTGTCGGCTTCCAGGTCGATGGCCGCTCGCGTGGCCACGTCTTCGCAGGCAATGTTGAAGATCTCGCCAGTGGGCGAATAGCCCAGGGGCGACAGCAGCACGATCGAGCGTTCGTCGAGCAGGCGGTTGATGCCTTTGCGATCGACCCGCCGCACTTCACCGGTATGGTGGTAATCGACGCCCTCGACCACGCCGATCGGCCGCGCCGTGACCAGGTTGCCGCCCGCCACGCGCAACCGCGAGCCCTGCATCGGCGAGGACGCCATGTCCATGGACAGGCGCGCCTCGATGGCGATCCGCAGTTGACCTACCGCATCGATCACGCATTCGAGCGTGGCCGCGTCGGTGACCCTCAGGTTGCGATGGTAATGCGGACTCAGGCCGCGCGCGGCCAGGCGGCTCTCGATCTGCGGGCGCGACCCGTGGACCAGCACCAGGCGCACGCCCATGCTGTGCAGCAGCACCAGGTCGTGGACGATATTGCCGAAGTTGGGGTGGGCAACGCCTTCGCCGGGAAGCATCACCACGAAGGTGCAGTCACGGTGGGCATTGATGTAGGGGGAAGCGTGGCGAAGCCAATTCACGTAGTCGGGCATGACAGCAAAAGCCTGTAGAAAAGTGGGACGAAAAGCATCACTCGGCGCACAGCGGTATGAGGGTTATCGTCGTGACAGGCTTGGCAACACGCGTGCACTCCTTGCATGGATGGTGGCCTGGGTAGAGGTCAGATTCAGGTGATCACCGATTCGAGGCAGTAATGTCCGATCAGTTCACGCAATAGACGCACGGTAGGCTGCAAACGTGACATTTCGAGGTATTCGCCGGGCTGGTGTGCGCAGGCGATGTTGCCCGGACCCAGCACCAGGGTTTCGCACCCCATGCTCTGCAGGTATGGCGCCTCGGTGCCGAAGCCCACGGCGGCTGCAGTGTGCCCGGTGAGGCGTTCGGCGACCCGGACCAGCTCGGCGTCGGCACGCTGCTCGAACGGCGGTACCTCGGCGAACAGCGGAGCGTAATCGATCTTTACCTGATGCCGCTCGGCCAATGGCGCCAGCTTGCCGAGAATCGCGGCACGCAGGACCTGCGGGTCCATGCCCGGCAACGGCCGCAGGTCGAACTCCAGCGAGCATTGCCCGCAGATGCGGTTGGGGTTGTCACCGCCGTGGATACAACCCAGGTTCAAGGTCGGCTGGGGCACACTGAACTGCGCGTTGTTGTACTCGCGCTGCCACTCTCGACGCAGGCTCAGCAACTCGCCGATCGCCCCGTGCATCGCTTCCAGGGCGCTGTGGCCCAGGCTTGGGTCCGAGGAATGGCCACTGCGACCGAGGATGTCGATGCGCTCCATCATCACCCCCTTGTGCAGACGGATCGGCCTGAGCCCGGTCGGCTCGCCGATGATCGCGGCACGGCCCAGCGGGCGACCGGCCGCGGCCAGCGCCTTGGCGCCGGACATCGAGCTTTCCTCGTCACAGGTGGCAAGGATGATCAGCGGCTGCTTGAACGGCTGGTCGATCAGGCCGCGCACCGCCTCGATCGCCAGCGCGAAAAAGCCCTTCATGTCGCAACTGCCCAGTCCGACCCAGCGTCCGTCGACCTCGGTGAGCTTGAGCGGATCAGTGCTCCACAGCGCCTCGTCGTAGGGCACCGTGTCGCTGTGCCCGGCCAGCACCAAGCCGCCGGGGCCACTGCCGAACGTGGCGATCAGGTTGAACTTGCCGGGCTCGACCTGCTGGATCTCGCAGGCGAAGCCCAACTCGGTCAGCCAGTTGGCCAGCAGATCAATTACCGGACCGTTCGACTGGTCCAGGCTTGGCTGGGTGCAACTCACCGAAGGCGCCGCGATGAGGGCGGCGAACTGTTCCTGCATGGACGGCAATGGCATGGCGAACCTCCCGGGGCGAGCCCCATCATAGAGCCATCGGGCGCCAAGAATAAACCGCCGTGGCGCGACTGCTGTACACTGCACGGCCTTATCTAGTCATCAGCGCGTTGTTGTCCGCCAGCGCTTGGATTGCCTCCTCATGCACAAAGAAACCGAAATCAAACTGCGCGTCAGCCGCGAAACGCTCGCTGCCTTGCGTGAGCACCCTCTGCTGAAGAAGCGCAACAAAAGTGGCTGGGAGCGCCGAGAGCTGTTCAACCAGTACTTCGACACGCCTGAGCGCGAACTGGCAGCGGCCAAGGTTGCCCTGCGCCTGCGTCGCGACGGCGATGAAGTCATCCAGACCCTCAAGACCCGCGGCAGCAGCGTGGCCGGGCTGTCGCAGCGCAACGAGTACGACTGGACCTTGCCCAAGGCCAAGCTCGACCTGAAGAAGCTCGATGGCGAATGCTGGCCCGAGCAGTTGGCCGAGCTGGACAAGAAGACCATCAAACCGGTGTTCACTACCGACTTCGTGCGCGAGCGGGCAGAGATCGCCTGGGGCCGCGGCAAGGCTCGGGTAGTGATCGAAGCGGCCCTGGACCTGGGCAAGGTCATTGTCGGCAAGCAGTCCGAGGAGATCTGCGAACTGGAGCTGGAGCTGCGTGAAGGTGAGCCATCGGCATTGCTCGAGCTGGCCGCCGAACTGGCCGAGAAACTGCCGCTGATGCCCTGTGACATCAGCAAGGCCGAGCGCGGCTATCGTCTCAGCGATCCGGACAGCTATGCCCTGAGCCTGCCGGCGCCAGAGCTGAACGCCGAAACCACGCTCGACGACGCCTTCACCGCTCTTGCCTGGCACCTGTTGGCGAACAGCCAGCGCCTGGCCGAGCAGTACCGTTTCAATGGCCACTGGCGTCTGCTGCAGGACTGGGTGCAACAACTCGTCGAGTTGCGCGGGTTGGTTGGCAGTCTGGGCCAGGCCGCTCCGCGCACCAGCAGCAACGAGCTGCGCACTTCTCTCGATGCGCTGCTCGAAGACTGGCGCCCGCTGGTGCAGGCCGGGCAGGACGACGAAGACGTGCGCAAGGCCGCGCCCGAGCAGTTCGCCGAAGAACTGCTCGACGTGCGTTGGGGCCAGTTCTCGCTGAACACCTCGCGCTGGCTGCTGGGCCGTCTGTGGACGGTCGAGCGCAACAACCGCGGCAACCGCCAGGGCTCCGCCCAGCTGCAAAGCTGGCTGGGCCACCTGCTGGCCGAAGAAGGCACGGCGCTGCAACTGTCGCGCTACCAGCAGCAACCCGAGGACCTGGCCGAGCAGTTGCCACGCATCGAGCGCATCCAGAGCTGGCTGCATCTGGCCCGCAGTGTGCTGGACGTGCCTGAAGTGGACCGCCTGTTCGGCGAACTGAACAAGCTGCACGCATTGGCCAGCCTGGATATCAGCGACGAAGTGCTGGACGCGCGGATGCAGCAAGCCATTGCCGTGAGCCAGAATCGCGCCTGGAAACTGCTGCTGCGCAAGTAAGCTTTGCGGTGTTTTTCCGATCTCTTCGCGGCTGCCAGCCGCTCCTACAGGGTATTGTGAACCTGTAGGAGCGGCTGACATCGCGATTCACCGATTCACCGATTCACCGATTCACCGGCAGACTGGTGGTCGACTTGATTTCGGACAGCGCCACCGTCGAATTCACTTCTTGAATGCCCGGCACCATCGACAGTTTCTCGAAGAAGAAACGCTCGTAGGCCTCGATGTCCGGCGTGACGATGCGCAGCAGGAAATCGACGTTGCCCATCAGCACATAGCACTCCAGCACCTCTGGAAAGCCGCGTATCGCTTCGGTGAACTCGGTGAAGTTCGAGCGGCCGTGGGCGTTGAGTTTCACCTCGGCGAATATCTGCGTGTTCAAGCCGATCTTCTTGCGGTCCAGCAGCGTCACCTGTGCCCTGATCACCCCCTCTTCCTTGAGCCGCTGGATGCGTCGCCAGCAGGGCGACTGCGACAAGCCCACCTGCTCGGCGATCTGCGCGCTGGAAAGCGTGGCGTCGTCTTGCAGCAACGCCAGGATGCGCCGGTCATAGGCATCCAAAGAATTTTGCATAGAAATGCCCCTGATCTGGTGCTTCTGGAATTGCACAATTCAAGATAGCTCAATAACTCGCCAACTCAGGCAAGAAATACCCGTGTTAGCGTGGGAAACTTTCTCCCATCGACCACGGAGATCACCCAATGTCCGCCTTTGAACTGCTGACCTCGCCACGCCCCGATGTCTGGGCCGCAGGCAACCTGACCACGACCGTGCAGTTCAGCCTGAGTGCCGAGATCGAGGCCGACGTGCTGTGCCGGGTGCTCAATCTGTTTGCCATGCAGTACCTGATCCCCCGGCAGCTCGCTGCATCCCAGGTAGCGGACAGCCTGCAGATCCAGGTGCAGGTGGGCGAGTTGACCTGGCACCGCGCACAGGTGATCGCGGAAAAGATGCGCAACCTGATCAGCGTGTTCGATGTGCAACTGGTCGATGCCCAGCACCCGGCCGAGGTGCAGGCGTACGCCTGAGCGGTAGACAAATGCGGCAACGGTTGCCATGACGGCGACTTCCGGCACGGGCGCTAGGCTGTGTAGCACGACAGATCGCGCACCGCCAAGGAGGCCCCCGCATGACGCTCGTCGCCACCCCCCGCCGACATCGCCACGAAGGCGGCCTGAGCCTCGATGACCTGATCGACGACCTGCTCGTCGAAGGCCTCCTCGAACCGAACACCGCCAGGACACTGCGCGACGACTTCAAACAGGGGTGCGCACGCCCGGCCCACCCCCTGCAACGGCTCGCCGACTGCCACTTGCCCGACCCGCGCCAACCGGGGCAACTGCTGACGCTCGACGCCCTGAGCCGGTGGCTGGCGGACCACGCCGGACAACCCTATCTGCGCATCGACCCGCTGTGCATCGACGTTGCCACCGTGGTCGCCCTGATGCCCCAGGCCTTTGCAATACGCCACAACATTCTCGCCGTGGCCGTGGACGAACACAGCGTCACCATCGCCAGCGCGCAGCCCTGGCAGCGCCAGTGGGAAGCCGACCTGGCCCAGGTGCTCAAGCGCTCGATCAAACGCGTGGTCGCCAACCCCGTGGACATCCAGCGTTTCACCGAACAATTCTTTCAGCTGGCGCGCTCGGTCAGCGGCGCCAGGGTCCAGGGCCAGCCCGGCGCCGCTGGTAATCTGGAACAACTGCTGCAGCTGGGCGACATGGCCACGGTACCTGCCGCCAGCGACCAGCATGTGATCAATATCGTCGACTGGCTGTTTCAGTACGCGTTCGAGCAACGCGCCAGTGACATTCATATCGAGCCGCGGCGCGACTTCGGTGCGCTGCGCTTTCGCATCGATGGCTTGCTGCATGGCGTGTACCGTTTCCCCGAGCAGGTCACCCTGGCCATCGTCAGCCGCCTGAAAAGCCTGGGGCGTATGAACGTCGCCGAGAAGCGCAAACCTCAGGATGGCCGGATCAAGACCCGTCTGCCACAGGGCCAGGAAATCGAACTGCGCCTGTCCACCCTGCCCACCGCCTTCGGCGAAAAGCTGGTGATGCGCATCTTCGACCCTCAGGTGTTGCTCAAGGATTTTGCCCAGCTCGGCCTGGTGGCTGAAGACCTGCGGCGCTGGCAGCAGATGACCTCCCAGGCGCACGGCATCGTGCTGGTCACCGGACCCACGGGGTCGGGCAAGACCACCACGCTGTACACCACCCTCAAGCAGCTGGCGACCCCGCAGATCAACCTGTGCACCATCGAAGATCCGATCGAGATGGTCGAACCGGCGTTCAACCAGCTGCAGGTGCAGCACAACATCGACCTGGACTTTGCCAGTGGCCTGCGCGCACTGATGCGGCAGGACCCGGACATCATCATGATCGGCGAAATCCGCGACCTGGAGACGGCCGAGATGGCGATCCAGGCGGCCCTGACCGGCCACCTGGTGGTGTCGACCCTGCACACCAACGATGCCGTGGGCGCGATCACTCGCCTGCTCGAGCTGGGTGTCGCACACTACCTGATCAAAGCCACGGTGCTGGGCGTCATGGCGCAGCGCCTGGTACGCACGCTGTGCCAAGACTGCAAGGCGCCGGTGCGCATCGATCCGAAGAGCTGGCAGGCGCTCATCGAGCCCTGGCGCATGGCCGTGCCCGAGGGTGCGCGGCGGGCCGTCGGCTGTCCGCGCTGTCGCGACACCGGTTACTGCGGGCGTGCCGGGGTCTATGAAGTGCTGCTGTTGAGCGATGGCGTCAAGGCCTGCATCGACGCCGACACCGACCTTGTCGCGCTCCGGCGCCAGGCGTGCAGGGAAGGCATGCGCAGCCTGCGCCTGAGCGGTGCACGGCAGATCGCCGCCGGCCTGACCACGCTCGAGGAGGTGCTGCGCGTCACCCCGCGCAGCGAGTCGATGTGACGCCACGGCGATAGCCAAGCCGTTGGCCTTGGGGAACTTGGACGTGGTTGGCCGTATCCAACGTGCGAACGACAACTGCCCCGGATTACATTCGTACCGGATCACACTGTGGAGTCTCGATCATGCGCCTCAAAACCGCCGTTGCTACCCTCGCGTTGCTGTCCCTGCCCGTAAGCTCGGCAATGGCCGACCCCTTCTGGCGCAACGTGCTCTCTTCCGGCGCCACCACCGGCTCCTCCTACCTGACCTTCAAGGATCACAAGCTGATCATTGCCGCCCAAGACGATGCCGGCAGCTTCGTCGCCAGCGAAGGCGGTATCCGTGGTCCGTATCTGGAAGCCGCGATCCACAAGGTGCGCGCCGAGAATCCTGGCCTGCAGGCTTCCGACATGGATCTGGCCAACGCCATCCTGGCCAGGAACGCCGTCGCCGACAACTGATAGCTCAGCCATGAAAAAACCCTCGCACCCAGGTGCGAGGGTTTTTTTGTGTGCAGGTTTTTTGCACAGGTGCAGGCGAGGGGCCGTGGGCCCCCTGCCGCTGTCAGCGCACCAGGTGCAGGAACTGCATGTGCCGTTCGTACTGGTCGAGGATATCGTTGATGATCTGCTCCTTGCTGTAGCCGACCAGGTCGTAGTCCTGGCTGCCTTCGGCCAGATGCACCTCGGCGCGGTAGTAGCGTCGGTTCTTCAGTTCCTGGTTGCCCATGCCGCCACGGGCGAAGGAGGGCGTGAAGTAACCGCGCATCTGCACCTGATAGATGAACGGACGTTCTTCACCATGACCGATCTCGAAGATCACGTTGTCGTGAGGGGTGTCCTCTTGCGCAACGGCATCCAGGCCCTTCTCGGCGAACGATGCGGTGACTTCGGCCACGGCCGGCCGTACGTGGGTGTCCATGAACCGGTACACCTCGTCACGCGAAGGGAAGCTCACAGCCTGGCTCAACCGCTGTCGCCAGCCACCTCGCCCTGGCCGCGAGCTGGCAACCGGCGCCAGCGAATACAGCTGGGCAATCTTGCGCTGGCTTTCCATGTGGAACGCCTTATGCAGCCCCCACATCATCGCCAGCAGAATGATCGAGAACGGCAGCGAGGTCAGCACCACCGCCGATTTCAGCGAGTCGATGCTGCCGGCGAACAGCAGGCCACTGGTGACCAGCGCGGTCATTGCGCCCCAGAACACCCGCAGCCATTTCGGTCCATCTTCGTCAGGGTTGCCGCCACGTGCCGACAGGGTGGAGAGCACGACGGTGCCCGAGTCGGCCGAGGTGACGAAGAACACGAAACTGATGAACACCGTAACGGCGATCACCGTCCTCGCCCATGGGTAGGTTTCGAGCAGCAGGTAGAGGGTCATCGACGGGTCATCGATGGCCGACTGGCCGATGGCAGCCATGCCATGGTTGATCACCTGGTCGATGGCGCTGTTGCCGAAGATCGACATCCAGGCCAGGGTGAAGCCCAGTGGAATCAGCAGCACGCCGAAGACGAACTCGCGAATGGTGCGTCCGCGCGAGATGCGCGCAATGAACAGCCCCACGAAAGGCGACCAGGCAATCCACCAGGCCCAATAGAACACCGTCCAGTTACCCAGCCAGTCGCTGGGTTTGTCGTAGGCGTAGACGTCGAAGCTCTTGCTGGGCAGTGCACCCAGATAATCGCCGACGTTCTGCACCAGAGTGCTGAGCAAGTGCTGGGTCGGCCCGGCGAACAGCACGAAGAGCAACAGCGCACAGGCCAGCAGCATGTTGATGTCGGACATCACCCGCACGCCCTTGTCGACACCAGAGACCGCCACCAGAATGGCTGCACCCATCATCAGGGTGATCAGGATCACCTGCACCCACTGGGTGTGGGCCACCCCGAACAGGTAGTCCAGGCCGGAATTGAGGTGCAGCACGCCGAACCCCATGTCGGCACCCAGGCCGAAGATGGTGGCGATGATGCCGAAGCCGTCCACCGCGTAGCCGATCGGCCCGTTGATGCGTTTGCCGATCAGCGGGTAGAGCGCCGAACGCAGCGCCAGTGGCAGGTTGTGGCGATAGGCGAAATAGGCCAGGGCCATGCCGACGAAGGCGAACACGCCCCACCCGTGCAGGCCCCAGTGCAGGAACAGCAACTGCATGGCTTGGCGCGCAGCTTCCTGGGTGCCCGGCTCGCCCTGCGGCGGTTGCAGCATATGGGTCAGCGGTTCGGAGACGCAGAAGAAGAACAGCGTGATGCTGATGCCGGCGGCAAACAACATGCCGGCCCAGGACAAATAGCTGAACTCGGGCTCGTCGTGATCGGCCCCCAGCTTGATCTTGCCGTAGCCCGACAATGCCGTGACCACGACGAATACCAGGTACAGGGTCATGGCCAGCATGTAGTACCAGCCCACCGTATTGGCGGCCCAGCTTTGCGCTGCCATCAGCCACTGACCAGCGGCCTGCGGAAAGGAAATGACGACGATGCCGAAAATCAGGATGAAGCTGGCGGCGAAGTAGAACACCGGAGGGTTCATGCGCACGTTGCCGCTTGGCGCTGATGAAGATGCACTCATGCGCGGTGCACTCCACACGTTCGTAAATGGAAGAAACTGGGCGTTTTCAGCAAGGGATGGCCTCCTGTTGAACGCGAATCGCGATCCATGGTTTTATTGAACGAGCGTTCAATTAAAACACGACTGATGGGTAGATGGCCAATTGATAGGCCGAACGGTCCTGCCTGGCAGGCCGTTCGCGGCGTCCTGCGCGGCCTATTTCTGACTGCCGTCGTCGTGCACCAGGTTGGCTTGGGTGAGGTTGCTGCCCGCCGGCACGGTGCGCGTGAGCCAGACGTTGCCGCCGATGGTCGAGCCCTGGCCGATGGTGATGCGACCCAGGATGGTCGCGCCAGCGTAGATGACCACATCGTCCTCGACGATCGGGTGGCGCGGATGACCTTTCTGCAGTTGCCCGGACTCGTCCGCCGGAAAACGCTTGGCGCCCAGGGTGACCTGCTGGTAGATACGCACCCGCTCGCCGATGACGGCGGTTTCGCCGATCACTACGCCCGTGCCATGGTCGATGAAGAAGCTTGGGCCGATCCGCGCGCCGGGGTGGATGTCGATGCCGGTCGCCGAATGCGCCAGTTCCGAGCTGATACGCGCCAGCAACGGTAGGCCGGCGAGATACAGATGGTGAGCGAGGCGATGATGGATCACCGCGAGCACGCCTGGATAGCACAGCAATACCTCATCGACACTGCGCGCCGCGGGATCGCCGTGATAGGCGGCCAGCACGTCGGTGTCGAGCAGGCGCCGCAGGCCCGGCAGCGCCGCCGCGAAATCCTGGATCAGTTCCAGGGCCCTGGCGTCGACGGCGGGCAAGTCGCAGTCGCCATTGCGCGCGGCGTAGCGCAGTTCCAGGCGGGCCTGGGTCAAGAGTTCGTTGAGCGCGGCGTCCAAGGTATGGCCTACATAGAAGTCTTCGCTTTCTTCGCGCAGGTCCACCGGCCCCAGGCGCATCGGGAACAACGCGCCGCACAACTGCTCGAGCACCTTGGCCATGGCCTCGCGCGACGGCAGCTCGCGGCCTCCCTGCATGCCGCAACTGCGTCCGTTCTGCCGGCGCCAATCGGAGCGCGCCTCATGCAACTGGCCGACGATGGACTGCAACTGCCAGTGGCCTTTGCGTGCCTGAGGGATGTCGTTCACGGTTATACCCTGCCTTGTGTGGAAACAGCGATGGCCGCCAATTGGCGCCCACCATACGGGAAAAATCCAGGCGGCAAAAAGAACGCTTTGGACGTGTCGTGGAGCATCTGAACATAAGCCGTGGTCATACGTTCCGTGGGCGCCGAGGGGGCTTGTGGGCCAGCGTGGCGGTGCCTATAGTCCTGCTTTCCAATTGCGCCTTCGCGTCGACGGCCGGTAACCGCACAGGTGGCCGCCAGCGCTGCGAAACCCTCCCTCATCTCAAGGATTCGCCATGAATTTTCCCGCGTTGCGCAAACACCTGCTGATCGCCGGCCTGGTTCTGGGCAGCTCGCTGCTGGGCCAGGCAGTGGCTGGCGAACAGCTGCAGAAAATCAAGGACGCTGGCGTCATCAATATCGGCCTGGAGGGTACCTACCCGCCGTTCAGCTTCGTCGATGAAAACGGCAAGCTGACCGGTTTCGAAGTGCAACTCTCCGAAGCGCTGGCCAAGGAACTGGGCGTCAAGGTCAAGCTGCAACCGACCCCGTGGGCCGGTATCCTGGCAGCGCTGGAGTCCAAGCGCCTCGACGTCGTGGTCAATCAGGTGACCATCTCCGAGGAGCGCAGGAAGAAGTACGACTTCTCCAAGCCCTACACCGTGTCCGGTATCCAGGCCGTGGTCGCGAAGAAGAATGCCGACAGCATCAAACAGCCGTCGGACCTGGCCGGCAAGAAAGTCGGCATGGGCCTGGGCACCAACTACGAGCAGTGGCTCAAGGACAACGTGCCGAGCGCCGTGGTGAAAACCTATGACGACGATCCGACCAAGTACCAGGACCTTCGCGTAGGCCGCATCGATGCGATTCTGGTTGACCGTCTGGCCGCATTCGACCTGATCAACAAGACCAACGAAACCCTCGCCCTGGCAGGCGACGCGTTCTCGCGCCAGGAAGCCGGGATCGCCGTGCGCAAGGGCGAACCGGAACTGCTCAAGGCGCTCGACGACGCCCTCGACAAGCTGCGCGCCGATGGCACCCTGGCCAAGCTGTCCAAGCAATGGTTCAGCGCTGACGTCACGCAATGATCGAGAGCAGCCTGCAGCTGATGCTCGATTCGGCACCCTTTCTGCTCAAGGGTGCCTACTACACGGTCTTCCTCAGCCTGGGCGGCATGTTCTTCGGCCTGCTGCTGGGGTTTGGCCTGGCGCTGATGCGGTTGTCCAGAAGCCGCCTGCTGAGCTGGCCGGCCAGGGTCTACGTGTCGTTCTTTCGCGGCACGCCGTTGCTGGTGCAGCTGTTCGTCATCTACTACGGCCTGCCGCAGATCGGTATCGAACTGGACCCGTTGCCGGCTGCCCTCATCGGTTTTTCGCTGAACATGGCCGCCTACGCGTGTGAAATCCTGCGGGCGGCGATCGCGTCCATCGAGCGCGGCCAGTGGGAGGCAGCTGCCAGCATCGGCATGACCCGCGCGCAGATCCTGCGTCGGGCCATCCTGCCGCAGGCCATGCGCACCGCCCTGCCGCCACTGGGCAACAGTTTCATTTCGCTGGTCAAGGACACGGCGCTGGCAGCGACCATTCAGGTACCGGAACTGTTCCGCCAGGCGCAGTTGATCACCGCGCGCACGTTCGAGATCTTCACCATGTACCTGGCGGCCGCATTGATCTACTGGCTGTTGGCAAGCGTTCTGGCGCACCTGCAGAATCATCTGGAACGGCGGGTCAACCGCCACGACCAAGAGGCATGAAGCAATGATCGTGGTAAAGGGCCTGACCAAGCAGTTCAATGGCCACAGCGTGCTCAAGGGCATCGACCTGGAGATCGCCGCCGGTGAAGTGGTGGCCATCATCGGCCCCAGTGGCTCGGGCAAGACGACCTTCCTGCGCTGCCTGAACCTGCTGGAAACGCCTACCAGTGGCCAGATCCGCGTGGGCGACATCGAAATCGACGGCGCCCGCGTAGCGCAGCAACAAGGCCTGATTCGCGAATTACGCCAGCAGGTGGGTTTCGTTTTTCAGAACTTCAACCTGTTTCCCCACCGCACGGCGTTGGCGAACGTCATCGAAGGGCCGCTGGTGGTCAAGAAGATGGCCATTGCCGAAGCGACCGAACTGGGCCGCAAGCTGTTGGCCAAGGTGGGCCTGGCCGGCAAGGAAGAGGCCTACCCCAGGCGGCTCTCGGGCGGTCAGCAGCAGCGCGTGGCGATTGCTCGTGCGCTGGCCATGCAGCCGCAAGTGATCCTCTTCGACGAGCCGACCTCGGCGCTGGACCCGGAGCTGGTGGGCGAAGTGCTGGCGACCATCCGGGGGCTGGCGCAGGAAAAGCGCACCATGGTCATCGTCACCCACGAAATGCAGTTCGCTCGTGACGTGGCCAATCGCGTGGTGTTCTTCGACCAGGGGGTGATCGTGGAACAGGGACCGGCCCGCGAGCTGTTCGCCAACCCGCAGCAGGCACGGACCCGGCAGTTTCTCGACAAGTTCCTGCACCCCGAGGGCTAGCGCCGCTCAGCGCTTGCGGAACACGTAGAACAGGTTGGGTTCGCTGACCATGTACAGGTTGCCATCGTCGTCCATGGCAATGCCTTCGGGCTGCGGCACGCTCTTGCTGAGGCCCTGGCGACCCTTGCGCAGCGACATGGTGCTCAGGGGGCGGCCCTGCACGTCCAGTTCCAGTACCAGCAGCGATTCGTCCGAGAGTGCCAGCAGATGGCCGCTGCGCTCGTCGTACTGCAGGCTGGAAAGATCACGCACGAACAGTCCGGCATCGCGTCGGCGGTCCTGGGTGACCTGCACGTCCAGCGGTTTGTCGCTGACCCCGCGCGGGAAGCCCTGCACCTCGTAGATCAGCATGGGATCGCGCTCACGCGCCACGAACAGGCGCTTGCCGGTCGAGTCGTAGGCCAACCCCTCGAAACCCTTGTTGCTGCGGCCACCGAAGTTGAGGCTCAACTGCTCGGCCTGCTGGGCGTCGATGATCTGCGTGTCGTCGGTGACGTTGACCTTGATCAGACGCTGCTGGCGCTCGTCGGTGATCACGTAGACGCCGGGGCTGATGTACTCGACCGCCTCCGGGTCGCCGAACCCGACCAGCGCGATACGTCGCAGGATGGTGCCCTGCAGCGACAGCTCGATCAGTTCGGAACGCTGGTTGGTAACGGTGAACAGGGTCTTGCGCGATGGATCGAAGGTCAGTGCCGAAATATCGTCGTCCAGGCCTTCGACCACCTGCGCCTCGATATCCACCTGATAGCTGTCCAGGTCGATCGCGCCTGGCAGCGGTCCGCCGAGCCAGCGCTCGACGTTGAAACTGGCCCGCTCGATCCAGCGAAAGTGATGCAGTGCGGCGAAAGCGCAGATCAGTGCGAGCAGCGCCGCGATCAACAGCAGGTGAATCGGTCGAACGAAGAAACGCATCGCGTCGGGCTCTGAAATGAAGTGTGCGCATCAAACCATTAAATGATGAAGCCAAGCTTAAGTTTATACGGATTGATTTGTAGGAAATGTCCAAGAAATTACAGCGCCAAATGACACTGCCGAGCGGTTCAGCGCTTGCGCAATACGTAGAACAGATTCGGCTCGCTGACCAGGTAGATCGTGCCCTCGTCATCCATGGTCACACCTTCGGCGCGGGGAATCGTGTCCTTGAGGCCGTTCATGCCGCCCAGCAGGGTCATGAAGCTCCACTGCTTGCCGGTTTCGTCGTATTCCATGAGCAGGTGAGAGTCGGCCGACAGCAGCAGGCGGTGACCGGTGCGCGGATCCACTGCCAGCGCCGAGAGGTTGCGCATGTCCAGGTCGGGCGCATCGAGGCGTTGCTTCTCGCCACTGGGCTGGCCATCGCTGCCCAGCTTCAGCGAGAACAGCGCCGGTGGTCTTTCTTCGCCGAGCAGCAGGCGCTGGTTGCGCGGATCCCAGGCCAGCGCTTCGAAGGCCTTGTTCTGGTCCGCCGAAGGGCCGAGGTCGAACGGCGTGAAGTCGGCGATGTTCAGCTCGCGGGTGTCGGCGTCGACCTTGACCACGGTCAGTTGATGCTGGCGCTCGTCGATGATCGCCAGGCGCCCGTCGGCCAGTGTGGTGACGGCCTCCGGATTGCTCCAGCCGGTCAGGGGCATCTTGCGCAGCACGTCGCCCTGCAGGCTCAGCTCGACCAGATAGGGATTCTTGCCCATGACCGCGAACAAGGTCCGGGTGCCGGGGTGATAGGTGATGTCAGAGGCTTCGTCGCCTTCCATCCCCGGCAGGGCCTTGGCGTCGATCACTGCTGCATAGTCGGGCAACCAGACGCTGGCCTTGCGCTCGGTGCTGTTGTGCGTCCACTCCTGCACCCACAGCTCGGCGCGGTCGTCCCAGTGCAAGATCACCGCGACGATGTAGCCGAGCAGCAGCACCAGCAAGGTCCACAGGTACCAACGTTTGTGCAGGGGGCGGGATGAATGCAGCGCGGCGCGGACCATGAAGTACCCTTGCTGGAGACGGATTCATACGGGCACATCCGAACAATGCACCCACTTGGGTGGGGGCATTATCCAGATCGAATGTAAAAAAAAGGTGAGGCGCGGGGCGACTACTGGACGCGGCTGGTGAAGCTGCAGACACCTGGCAGTTCCAGCACGATCTCGCCGCCGATTTCGAGCGGGCCTACCCCGGCCGGCGTGCCGGTGAGGATGACATCGCCAGCCTGCAGCGAAAAACACCCGGCCATGTACTGGATCATCGGCACGATGGGGTTGAGCATCAGGTTGCTGTTGCCGTCCTGGCGCACGTTGCCGTCGATGGTCAGACGTATCGGGATGTCGGTGAGGTCGGGAAAGCTGTCGGCCGACACGAACGGTGCGATCACCGCCGCGCCGTCGAACGACTTGGCGATTTCCCACGGCAGGCCTTTCTCGCGCAGGCGCGCCTGGACGTCGCGCAGGGTCAGGTCCAGCGCCGGGGCGAAGCCGGAGATGGCATCGATGACCTCTTCGGCACTGGGCCGGGTGCTCAGGGATTTGCCCAGCAGCACTGCGATTTCGGCCTCATAGTGCACCGCACCGCGATCGGTCGGAATGGTGAAGGTTTCCTGCAACGGCACCACGCAGCTGCTCGGCTTGATGAACAACAGCGGCTCGGTCGGAATCGGGTTGTCCAGCTCCTTGGCATGCTCGGCGTAGTTGCGGCCGATGCACACCACTTTGCCCAGCGGGAAGTGGATACGGGTACCGTCGATGTACTGGTGCTGGTAGCTCATTGCTCGAACCTCTGCTCAGATGAACGTATCAAATGGAAAAGATCTTGCCCGGGTTCATGACCCCATTGGGGTCGAACACGGCCTTCATGGCTTTCATGTACTGGATTTCGACCGGCGAGCGGCTGTACTGCAGATAATCGCGCTTGACCATGCCCACCCCATGTTCGGCGGAGATGGAGCCGTTGTACCTGCGCACGGTTTCGAAGACTTCGGTATTGACCAGCGCGCACTCGGCGAAGAATGCATCCTTGTCCATGTGCTCGGGCTTGAGGATGTTCAGGTGCAGATTGCCGTCGCCGATGTGGCCGTACCAGAGTACGTCGAATGCCGGATAGCGTTCGCTGACGATGGCGTCGATCTCGCGCAGGAATGCCGGCACCTTGGAAATGGTCACCGAGATGTCGTTCTTGTACGGCACCCAATGGGAGATGGTTTCGGAGATGTACTCGCGCAGCTTCCACAGGTTGCGCAGTTGCTGTTCGCTCTGGCTCATCACGCCATCGAGTACCCAGCCCTGCTCCACGCAGTGTTCGAAGGTGGCCAGCGCGGTGTCGGCGATGTCGTCGGTGGTGGCTTCGAATTCCAGCAGGGCGTAGAACGGGCAGGCCGTTTCGAACGGCGCCGGCACGTCGCCGCGACCCAGCACCTTGGCCAGCGCCTTGTCGGAGAAGAACTCGAACGCCGTGAGGTCGAGCTTGCCCTGGAACGCATGCAGCACCGGCATGATCGCATCGAAGTCGGCGGTGCCGAGCACCATCGCGGTGAGGTTCTTCGGCGCACGGTCCAGGCGCATGGTGGCCTCGACGATGAAGCCGAGGGTACCTTCGGCGCCGATGAACAACTGACGCAGGTCGTAGCCGGTGGCGTTCTTGACCAGGTCCTTGTTGAGCTCCAGTACATCGCCCTGGCCGGTAACCACTTTGAGGCCCGCTACCCAGTTGCGCGTCATGCCGTAGCGGATGACCTTGATGCCACCAGCATTGGTGCCGATGTTGCCGCCGATCTGGCTGGAACCCGAAGAGGCGAAATCCACCGGGTAGTACAGGCCGTTTTCCTCGGCCAGATTCTGCAGTTGCTTGGTGATGACGCCTGGCTGGCACACCACGGTGCGGTCGGTCGCGTTGAACTCGAGCACCTTGTTCATGTAGTCGAACGACACCACCACCTCGCCGTTGGCCGCTACCGCCGCAGCGGACAGCCCGGTGCGCCCGCCCGAAGGGACCAGCGCCACCTTGCGCTCATTGGCCCAGCGCACGATGGCCTGAACCTGCTCGGTGGTCTTGGGAAAGGCGATGGCGCTGGGTGCCGGGGCGTACTGTTTGGTCCAGTCCCGGCCGTAGGTGTCGAGGGAAGCGGCATCGGTGAGGACCTTGCCAGGCTCGAGCAGGGTCTTGAGTTCATCGATCAGGGCATGGCTGTTCATGGACGCGACTCTGCAAGTGAAGGATTCACGAATCGAGCGATTCGCGGCCCGTTGAACCTCGAACCATTCATAGTCACCCTGAGAACGGCTCATGACCCAGGATGGGCGTACGACAGGGAGGCTATGCTAGCATACGCACCCCGCCAATCGAGCCCTGGCCCGGTGCGCGCCGCTTCACTTCCTGCCATTTTTTTCGGGACACAGGTTTACGCAGATGAGCAAGACTTCCCTCGACAAGAGCAAGATCAAGTTCCTTCTTCTCGAAGGCGTCCACCAATCCGCTGTGGACGTCCTCAAGGCTGCCGGCTACACCAGCATCGAGTACCACACCAAGTCGCTGCCCGAAGCCGAGCTCAAGGAAAAGATCGCCGACGCCCACTTCATCGGCATTCGCTCGCGCACCCAGCTGACCGAAGAGCTGTTCGACTGCGCGAAGAAACTGGTCGCCGTGGGCTGCTTCTGCATCGGCACCAACCAGGTCGACTTGGCCGCTGCGCGCGAACGCGGTATCGCGGTGTTCAACGCCCCGTATTCCAACACCCGCTCGGTGGCCGAACTGGTGCTGGCCGAAGCCATTCTGCTGTTGCGCGGCATCCCCGAGAAGAATGCTTCCTGCCACCGTGGCGGCTGGATCAAGAGCGCGGCGAACTCCTTCGAGATCCGTGGCAAGAAACTGGGCATCGTCGGCTATGGCTCGATCGGCACCCAGCTCTCGGTCCTGGCCGAAGGCCTGGGCATGCAGGTGTATTTCTACGACACCGTGACCAAGCTGCCACTGGGCAACGCCACTCAGGTCGGCAGCCTGACCGACCTGCTGGGCATGAGCGACATTGTCACCCTGCACGTGCCTGAAACCGCTGCCACCCAGTGGATGATCGGCGAGAAGGAAATCCGCGCCATCAAGAAGGGCGGCATCCTCATCAACGCCGCGCGCGGCACCGTGGTCGAGCTCGACGCACTGGCCCAGGCGATCAAGGACAAGCACCTGATCGGCGCGGCCATCGACGTGTTCCCGGTCGAGCCACGCTCCAACGACGACATCTTCGAAAGCCCGCTGCGTGGCCTGGACAACGTCATCCTGACCCCGCACATCGGTGGCTCCACTGCCGAGGCGCAGGCCAACATCGGCCTGGAAGTGGCCGAGAAACTGGTCAAGTACAGCGACAACGGTACGTCGGTGTCGTCGGTCAACTTCCCGGAAGTGGCTTTGCCGGCGCACCCTGGCAAGCACCGTCTGCTGCACATCCACGAGAACGTGCCGGGCGTGATGATGGAGATCAACAAGGTCTTTGCCGAGAACGCCATCAACATCTCCGGCCAGTTCCTGCAGACCAACGAAAAGGTCGGCTATGTGGTGATCGACGTCGACGCCGAATACTCGGATCTGGCGCAGGAAAAGCTGCAACAGGTCACCGGAACCATTCGCTGCCGCGTATTGTTCTGATAGCGGCCGGATTGCGGTGTGCCTGGCACACCGCGTCGCCTGGTTCGCGGCTGCTAGCCGCTCCTACAGTCAACCCAGATCCCCTGTAGGAGCGGCTAGTAGCCGCGAACCAGGCGACGCGGTGTATCAGAACGGCTCGTTGCCCCGACGGCGGAACCAGCCGGTCAGCGACAGCCGATTGCGCTGCGCCGGCATCACTTCGTGCGGCACCTCTCCGGAAAGAAACACCACCAGCGTGCCACCGATCGGCTGCACGTCCAACGCCGTGTCGCGGCGCAGGTACATGCGCAGCTGCCCCCCATCCTCTTCGCTCCAGTCGGCATCGTTCAGATACAGCACCGCCGACACCATGCGCCGGTCATCGTCGCGAAAGCGGTCCAGGTGACGCAGGTACACACTCCCCGGCGGGTACAGGGCAAAGTGGCACTCGAAGTCTTCCAGGCCCAGAAACAGACCTCTATTAAGCGCCTCGCGCAGGCTGTCCATGATCTGCATGTAGGCGTCGCACGGCACGGCTTCGCCCGGCTCGATCCACTGGATGCGGTCACCGCGAATGCCTTCGCGGATCTCCTGGGATGGACCACGGCCGACAGCCGCCGGCGCCAGTTCGCCTTGGGCATGGCGGGTACGGCACTCGGCCGCCAGCGCCACGGTCAAAGACTGGGGTACGAAGAGTTCCTGCTGCGACCAGCCGTGTTCGGCCAGGTCGTCGACGATGCGCAGCAACAGCGGGTGATCAGAAGGTATTTGCATGCCCGGCATAGTATCCATACGCCTGCAAAACCGACAGGGGCTTGCACGGCGTCGATGCACACAGACGCAGCGTGCATGGCACTTCTCGACAAAGCCAGGCAATGCCACGGACAATGCCCCCTTGCCGACAGGAGTCCCTATGCGCCGCGTCCTTGTGTTCTTGATGATGTTCAGTACGACGCCCGCCTGGGCCGACGACCACGACCTGCTGTACAAGGCCGCTGGCTGGCCTGAACAAAGGGCGCATTTCAGCGACGCCCTCAAGGCGGCCCAGCAGCGCTACCAGAGCAGCTTGCCTCCGGCGGTTTTCCGGGCGCTGGTGAGCAACAGCGACCAACGCTTCGCGGCGCAGGCCATGGACCAGCGCGCCGAAGCGCGACTGCGCCAGGGGTTGGCCGATCCCAAACCTGCCCTCGCCTTCTTCGAGTCGGCCCTGGGCCGCAAGATCGTCGCCGCCGAGCTGCTGGCCACCCGCAGCGATCAGCTGGCCAAGAACGCCCAGGGCCTGCCGAAACTGCAGGTCGAGTCCACCCGTGCGCTGTTGATCGGCCATCTGGCGCAGGCACTGCCGGCGCGCCAGGCTGGCGCAGAGGTGAGCCTGGCCATCGCCGGGGTGGCCGCCGACAGTCTCAGCTCGATGATTCCCGGTCTGTTGGGGGGCGGCCAGGCTGCGGGGCTGCTCGATGGCCAGCGTGAGCGGCTGCAGCAGCAGATCGCCATCGACCTGAACAATACGCTGCTGTACGTGTACCGCGAATTGTCCGATCCGGAACTGGAGGAGTTCGTCGGCTTCGCCGAGTCTGCCGCGGGCCAGGCTTATTATCAGGCGGCTCTGCAAGCCGTACGCGCTGGCCTGGCGGTTGGGCAGACACCGGGCAAGCCAGGAAACTGAGGGGCGCCGTTCGCGGCCGCTGACCGCTCCCACAGAGGCCTGCACCATCCCGTAGCAGCGGCCAGCGGCCGCGAAAAGAACACCGCAACCCATCTGACCCACCGCAACATCACCCCTCTCCCGTAGGAGCGGTCAGCGGCCGCGAAGCAGACGACCCGGTTACAGATTCTGCTCGAAAAACCCGAAACACTTCGCCCGAATCGCTGGCAGCTCATTGACCAGATGATGCCGGGCCCCCGCCACCTGCAATACCCGCACTTCGGCGAACTTTGCGCGCAGTACCTTGAGGTTGTGCCGCCAATCCACGGTGTCGTCATCCTCGCCCTGCACGACCACCACCGTCCGCGGACTGCACGGCGCGGCCTCGATGTGCTGTACCCACTGCACCAACGCCCCCACCCACGCTGTCGGCAGACGCAAGGGCTGCAGCGGATCCGCCTGCAGGAACGGCATGAAGTCCGGGTCGTTGGTATTGGCGCTGAAACGCCTGGCAATGCCGTTGACGAACGGCTTGAGCACGCGGTAGCTGAGTTTGGACAACCCCCATGCGCTGGGTCGTACCAGCGGCGCCATCAGCAGCACCTGCCCCTGGGCCGCAGACTGCGCGCCCTGGTGCAGCAGATGGTCGACGATGATCGCGCCACCGGTGCTCTGCCCCAGCAGGTGCCAGGGCTGCGGTAGCTGCAGGGTGCGTGCCTCGGCGAACAGGCCATCGAGCGTGGCCTGATAATCGGCAAAGCTGTGAATGCTGGCTCGCTCGCCGCTGGACAGGCCATGGCCCGGCAGGTCGCAGGAAATGACCGCGAAACCACGCGCCAAGGCCCACTGCACAGCGTGCCGGTACAACCCCATGTGATCGTAGAAACCGTGCATGACGAAGAGCGTGGCAACAGGCCGTTGCGGTATCCACACCTGAGCGACGAGGTCGAAGCCTGCTGCCTTGAAACGACCCAGCCAGCTTTGTACCGGCAGGTCTAGCTTATAGAAGCGCTGGTAGGCCTGAGCCTCATTGGACAGCGGCTGTCGGGTGCTCAAGGGTGGCAGGGAATTACGCAGGGAGTCGGGATGGAATGCAGAGGGCATGGATGATTGTTCCAAGGCAATACGTGTGTTGACCAGGCCGGCCTCTTCGCGGGCAGAGACCCGCAAGGGCGCTGGAGATCCAGCGCCCTGCCCTCATCAAACCGACACTGCCGGCCGCTGAGTCTTGGGCTGTTGCCAGGAGTTTGCGGCGCTTTCCTCGATAGCTTGTTGGATCGCCTTGCGACGACGCTCTTCGGCCCGACGGCCGAAATACCACACCAGAAACGTCACCAACGAAACAGCCAGCAGAATCAGGCTGGCCACGGCGTTGATCTCAGGCTTCACGCCCAGGCGAACCGCCGAAAACACTTCCATCGGCAGGGTCGTGGAACCCGGCCCGGAGACGAAGCTGGCCAGCACCAGATCATCCAGCGACAGCGCGAAGGACATCATCCCACCGGCCGCCAGCGATGGCGCGATCATGGGAATGGTGATCAGGAAGAACACCTTCCAGGGCCGCGCGCCCAAATCCATGGCGGCTTCTTCGATCGACAGGTCCAGCTCGCGCAATCGCGATGACACCACCACCGCCACGTACGAGGCGCAGAAGGTGGTGTGGGCGATCCAGATCGTGGCGATGCCACGCTCCTGCGGCCAGCCGATCACCTGGGCCATGGCCACGAACAGCAGCAGCAGCGACAGGCCGGTGATCACTTCGGGCATCACCAGTGGCGCTGTCACCAGGCCGCCGAACATGGTGCGCCCCTTGAAGCGACTGATGCGCGTCAGCACGAACGCCGCCATGGTCCCCAGGGCTACGGCCGTCACTGCCGTGTAGCAGGCGATTTCCAGCGAGCGCATCACCGCGCCCATCAGCTGGGAGTTGTCCAGCAGGCCCACGTACCACTGCACCGACCAGCCGCCCCACACCGTCACCAGCCGCGAAGCATTGAAGGAGTAGATCACCAGGATCAGCATCGGCGCGTAGATGAACACCAGCCCCAGCACCAGGATCAGTTTGGAGAACCCGAAACGCTTCATGCCTTGCCCTCCAGTTCTTTGGCCTGGCTGCGGTTGAACAGCACGATGGGCACGATCAGAATCGCCAGCATCAACACGGCCAATGCCGAGGCAACGGGCCAGTCACGGTTGTTGAAGAATTCCTGCCACAACACGCGGCCGATCATCAGGGTTTCCGGGCCACCCAGCAGCTCGGGAATCACGAACTCGCCGACCACTGGAATGAACACCAGCATGCAGCCGGCGATGATGCCGTTCTTCGACAGCGGCACGGTGATCTTCCAGAAACTGTTGAAGGTGCTCGAGCCCAGGTCGGAGGCGGCCTCCAGCAAGCTGTTGTCATGCTTCACCAGATTGGCGAACAGCGGCAGGATCATGAACGGCAGGTACGCATAGACCACGCCGATGTACACCGCCAGGTTGGTGTTGAGAATCTGCAGCGGTTGGTCGATCAGCCCCAGCCACATCAGGAAGGCATTGAGCAGGCCGTTGTTGCTCAGGATGCCCATCCAGGCATACACGCGGATCAGGATCGCCGTCCAGGTCGGCATCATGATCAGCAGCAGGAGCACGGTCTGCAGGTCCTTGCGTGCCTTGCTGATGGCATAGGCCATGGGATAGCCGAGCAGCAGGCAGATCAGGGTGCTGAAGAAGGCCATCTTCAACGAGCCCAGGTAGGCAGAGATGTACAGGTCGTCTTCGGTGAGCAGCGCGTAGTTGGCGAAATTGAGGATCAACTCGAACTTCTGTTCGGCGTAGCTCCAGATTTCGGTGTACGGCGGGATCGCCACGTCGGCTTCTGCGAAGCTGATCTTGAGCACGATGAAGAACGGCAGCATGAAGAACAGGAACAGCCAGAGGAACGGTACGCCGATGACCATCTGGCGACCGTTGGGGATGATCCTCTTGAGCTTGCGTTTGATCTTGCGCAGCTTCATGAGCGCAGTACCACGCCGCTGTCGTCTTCCCACCAGACGAACACTTCGTCGTCCCAGGTCGGTCGGGCACCACGGCGCTCGGCGTTGGCCACAAACGACTGCACCAGCTTGCCGCACGGCAACTGCACGTGGAACACCGAATGGCCGCCCAGGTAGGCGATGTCATGGACCTTGCCGCGCGACCAGTTGTGTTCGCTGTCGGGCTGCTGGGTGGTCACCAGCATCTTTTCCGGGCGAATGGCGTAGGTCACGTTCTTGTCTTCGGCGGCGGTACTCACGCCATGCCCGACGTAGATGCTGCGCTCCAGCTCCGGGCTGCTGATCAGTGCGTAGCCTTCCATGTCCTCGACCACCTGGCCTTCGAACAGGTTGACGTTGCCGATGAACTCGCACACCAGGCGGCTGGTGGGGGTTTCATAGATGTCGATCGGGCTGCCGATCTGCGCGATCCAGCCCAGGTGCATGATGGCGATGCGCTGGGCCATGGTCATGGCCTCTTCCTGGTCGTGGGTCACCATCACGCAGGTCACGCCGACCCGCTCGATGATCTCCACCAGTTCCAGTTGCATCTGCGAGCGCAGCTTCTTGTCCAGCGCGCCCATCGGCTCGTCGAGCAGCAACAGCTTGGGCTTTTTCGCCAACGAGCGTGCGAGCGCGACGCGCTGACGCTGGCCACCGGACAACTGGTGCGGCTTGCGCTTGCCGTACTGGGTCATCTGCACCAGCTTGAGCATTTCCGCCACCCGCGCGTCGATCTCGGCCGCCGGCAGTTTGTCCTGCTTGAGGCCGAAGGCGATGTTCTGCGCCACCGTCATGTGCGGAAACAACGCGTAGGACTGGAACATCATGTTGATCGGCCGCTCGTAGGGCGGCATATCGGTGATGTCCACGCCGTCGAGAAAGATGCGTCCCTCGGTCGGCCGTTCGAAGCCGGCCAGCATGCGCAGCAGGGTGGACTTGCCGGAACCGGACCCGCCCAGCAGGGCGAAGATCTCACCCTGGTTGATTTCCAGCGACACGTCGTCCACGGCCACCGTTTCGTCGAATTTCTTCGTTACCTTTTCGATCCGGACCAGCACCTTTTTCGGTTGCTGGCTGCCTTCGAGGGCTTTTTTGTAGGCGCTGGAGGCAACAGCCATTCACGAAACTCCCAAACTTGAGTGGGGGCGGCTCTGGATCGGGCCGCCCCGAGTATTTATTTGCCCGACTTGACCTTGGTCCAGCTGCGGGTCATCAAACGCTGTACCTTGGGCGGCAGCTCGACGTTGACGTAGAGCTTGTCCTGGATGGCCTGTGGCGGATAGACCGCCTCGTCGTTGCGTACGTCCTGATCCATGAAGTCGCCGGACTTGAGATTGGGGTTGGCATAGCCGACATAGTCGCTGACCTTGGCAATCACTTCAGGTTTCAACAGGTAGTCGATGAATGCCAGGCCCTGCTTGGCATCCGGCGCATCGGCGGGGATGGCCAGCATGTCGAACCACAGGTTGCCGCCTTCCTTGGGAATCGAGTAGGCCAGCTTGATGCCCTTGCCGGCTTCCTCGGCGCGTGCCTTGGCCTGGAATATGTCGCCGGAATAACCCACGGCCACACAGATGTTGCCATTGGCCAGGTCGCTGATGTACTTGGAGGAATGGAAGTAGGTCACGTACGGCCGGACCTTGAGCAGCTTGGCCTCGGCCTGCTTGTAGAGCTTCTCGTCGGTGGTGTTGGGGTCCAGGCCCATGTAGTTGAGCACGGCCGGGAACATCTCGTCGGGCGAGTCGAGGAAGGCGACGCCGCACTTGGACAGTTTCTTGATGTTTTCGGGCTCGAACACCATGGCCCAGGAGTCGATCTTGTCGACGCCCAGCACGGCCTTGATCTTTTCCACGTTGTAACCGATGCCGTTGGTGCCCCACAGATAGGGCACGGCGTACTGGTTACCCGGATCGTTCTTTTCCAGGCGCTTGAGCAGCACCGGATCGAGGTTGGAATAGTTGCTCAGCTGGGCCTTGTCCAGTTTCTGGAAAGCCCCGGCCTTGATCTGTTTGCCCAGGAAGTGGTTTGACGGCACCACCACGTCATAGCCGGTATGGCCGGCCAGCAACTTGCCTTCCAGGGTTTCATTGGAGTCGAAGACGTCGTAGATCGGCTTGATCCCGGTGGCGGCTTCGAAATCCGCCAGAGTGCTTTCGCCGATGTAGTCGGACCAGTTGTAGATGTGCACGGTGCCTGCCGCATGGGCGTTGAGCGCCAGGGTCAGACCCGCACCGATCAGCATGGCCTTGCGAAACAAAGAGTGTGACAAGTGGAGGTCCTCTCAAGCGTTTGTTCTATAAGACAAACCGGCGCGCAACTTACAGCCCATGCGCGCGCGCCGCAATTGCTGATTCACCTGGCCCGAGATCGCGGTGCGCCCTTCGCGGCCACGGACCGCTCCCACGGGGTATTTGTGGGAGCGGTCATCGGCCGCGAAGGACGCATCGCAGTCCACCGCCTGGCTTACTTGCCCGACTTAATCTTGGTCCAGCTGCGCGTCATGATGCGCTGCGTCGCCGCCGGCAGGTCGGCAATGGCATACAGCTTGGCCTGCACGTCGGCCGGCGGGTAGATGCCCGGATCGCCGCTGATGGCTTTATCCACCAATGCTGTTGCAGCCTGGTTACCGTTGGGGAACTGCACGCTGTTGGTGATCTCGGCCATGACTTCCGGTTTCATCAGGAAGGTCATGAACTTGTACGCACCCTCGACGTTCTCGGCATCCTTGGGAATGGCGACCATGTCGAAGAAGCTGCCAGCGCCTTCCTTGGGAATGTTGTAGCTGACCTTGACCTTGCCACCGGCCTCTTCGGCGCGCGACTTGGCCTGGTAGATGTCACCCGAATAACCCACGGCTACGCAGATGTTGCCGTTGGCCAGGTCGGAGATGTACTTGGAGGAATGGAAGTAACCGATCGATGGACGCACCTTGAGGAACAGCGCTTCGGCCTCGGCCAGCTGCTTCTTGTCCTGGGAATCGGTAGGGTAGCCCAGGTAATGCAGCGCGATCGGCAGCATTTCGGTTGGCGAGTCGAGGAAGCTGATACCGCACGACTTCAGCTTGGCCGCGTTTTCCGGCTTGAACAGCAGGTCCCAGCTGTTGGTCGGTGCGTCGGCGCCCAGCGCAGCCTTGACCTTGTCGGCGTTGAAGCCGATGCCGATCGAGCCCCACATGTACGGGAAAGCATGCTTGTTGTCAGGGTCGCTCACCGAGACCGCCTTGAGCAGCGATTCGTTGAGGTTGTTCCAGTTCGGCAGTTTCGAGCGGTCCAGTTCCTGGTACACGCCGGCCTTGATCTGCTTCGCCAGGAAGTTGTTGGAAGGCACGACGATATCGTAGCCGGACTTGCCGGCCAGCAGTTTGGCTTCCAGGGTTTCGTTGCTGTCGAATACGTCGTAGACGACCTTGATCCCCGACTCCGCCTCGAATTGCTTGATCGTGTCAGGCGCGATGTAGTCCGACCAGTTGTACACGTGCAGAACCTTGTCGTCCGCCTGCGCAGCACCGGCCATCGCCCCCATCAGGGCCACGGCGAGGAGGGTCTTGCCAAATATCTTCATGCGTTGTGCTCCTAAATGTTCTTGGTCTTAACCTGATGCCAATATGGGTCGTGCGCCGCTTCTTGCGGGTTCGTGGGAGCGGTCATCGGCCGCGAAGAAATCACTGCGGTATCGGTTTGAACCGCGTCGCGGCTTTCGCGGCCGATGACTGCTCCCACAGGGCCCATGAGTCGGCCCGTAAAGCCTAGCATCTAGCCCCCGAGTGCTTCGAGTGTCAGGTCCAGGCAAAGCCGTGCCTTGCTCACCAGCTCGTCGATCTCGGCGTGGCTGATGACCAGCGGCGGTGCAATGATCATGGTGTCACCGACGGCCCGCATGATCAGCCCATTGTCGAAGCAGAATTGCCGACAGATCATACCGGCGCCACGCCCTTCGTGACGGCTGCGGGTGGCCTTGTCCTTGACCAGCTCGATCGCGCCGAGCATGCCCAGACCACGGACCTCACCCACCAGCGGATGGTCCTGCAGTTCGCGCAGACGCTTTTGCAAATACGGTGCCGCATCGCTCCGGACCGTGTCGACGATGTGCTCGTCGCGCAGGATGCGCAGGTTTTCCAGTGCCACCGCCGCGGCAACCGGATGCCCGGAATAGGTGAAGCCGTGGTTGAAGTCGCCACCCTGGTTGATCACCTGCACCACCTCGTCGCGCACGATCACGCCGCCCATGGGGATGTAGCCGCTGGTGAGGCCCTTGGCGATGGTCATCAGGTCGGGCGCCAGATCATAGTAGTCGCTGCCGAACCAGTGGCCGGTACGGCCGAAGCCGCAGATCACTTCATCGGCCACGAACAGGATGTCGTAGCGCGCCAGCACTTGCTTGATCTTCGGCCAGTAAGTCTCGGGCGGAATGATCACACCGCCGGCGCCCTGGATCGGCTCGGCGATGAACGCCGCGACGTTGTCTTCGCCCACTTCCAGAATCTTCTTTTCCAACTGCTCGGCTGCCCAGATGCCGAACTCGTCCGGGGTCATGTCACCGCCCTCGCCGAACCAGTACGGCTGGGCGATGTGCACGATGCCCGGGATCGGCAGATCGCCCTGCTCGTGCATGCCCGCCATGCCGCCCAGGCTGGCGCCGGCGACTGTGGAGCCGTGGTAGCCATTGATGCGGCTGATGATCACCTTCTTCTCGGGCTTGCCCTTGAGCGCCCAGTAATGGCGCACCAGACGCATCACGGTGTCGTTGCCCTCGGAACCGGAACCGGTGAAGAACACATGGTTCATGCCCTCGGGCGCCAGGTCGGCGATGGCCTTGGCCAGCTCGAGTGCGGGCGGGTGGGCGGTCTGGAAAAACAGGTTGTAGTACGGCAGCTCGCGCATCTGCTTGCTGGCGGCCTGCACCAGTTCCTCGCGGCCGTAACCGATCGCCACGCACCACAGGCCCGCCATGCCGTCGAGGATCTTGTGCCCTTCGCTGTCCCACAGGTAAACGCCGTCGGCTTTGGTGATGATCCGCGGCCCCTTCTGCGCCAGCTGTGTGTAGTCGCTGAACGGCGCCAGGTGGTGGGCGCTGCTCAGGTCTTGCCAATGCTGGGTCTGGGGGTTGTTGTTGCTCATCTGTCGCTCCTTTTTCTCACACCGCGAACAGCAGGAACTCACGTTCCCACGAGCTGATCACGCGCTTGAAGTTTTCGTGTTCGGCGCGCTTGACCGCGACATAGCCAACGACGAATTTCTTGCCCAGGTACTTCTCTACCGTCTTGCAGTTTTCCATGCGCTCCAGCGCATCTTCGATGGTCAACGGCAGGCGCAGGTTGCGCCGCTCGTAACCGCGGCCCTGCACCGGCGCGCTCGGGTTCAGGCCCTCGACCATGCCGATGTAGCCGCACAACAGGCTGGCGGCGATGGCCAGGTAGGGGTTGGCATCGGCGCCCGGCAAGCGGTTCTCGACCCGCCGGTTCTGCGGCGTGGCGTCGGGCACGCGCAGGCCCACGGTGCGGTTTTCCTCGCCCCATTCGACGTTGACCGGCGCCGAGGTGTCGGGCAGGAAGCGACGGAACGAATTGACGTTGGGCGCGAACAGCGGCAGCAGTTCGGGAATGAATTTCTGCAAGCCGCCGACGTGGTGCAGGAACAGCTGGCTCATCGAGCCGTCTTCGTTGGCGAAGATATTCTTGCCGGTGGCCGAATCGACGATGCTCTGGTGCAGGTGCATGGCACTGCCCGGCTCGCCGGTCATGGGCTTGGCCATGAAAGTGGCGGCCACGTTGTGCTTGAGCGCAGCCTCGCGCATGGTGCGCTTGAACACCAGGATCTGGTCGGCCAGGTGCAGGGCATTGCCGTGACGGAAGTTGATTTCCATCTGCGCGGTGCCGTCTTCGTGGATCAGGGTGTCGAGGTCAAGGTTCTGCGCCTCGCACCAGTCGTAGACGTCTTCGAACAATGGGTCGAACTCGTTCGCCGCTTCGATGGAAAACGATTGCCGACCGGTTTCCGGACGTCCCGAGCGGCCGATCGGCGGCTGCAGCGGGAAGTCCGGGTCTTCGCAGCGCTTGGTCAGGTAGAACTCCATTTCCGGCGCCACGATCGGCTGCCAGTTTCGATCCGCATACAGCTTCAAGACCTTCTTGAGCACGTTGCGCGGCGACAGCTCGATGGGGTTGCCCTGCTTGTCGTACGTGTCGTGGATGACCTGCGCCGTGGGCTCTATGGCCCAGGGAACGAGAAACACCGCGTTCTCGTCGGGGCGGCAGATCATGTCGATGTCGGCGGGGTCGAGCAACTCGTAGTAGATGTCGTCTTCTACATAGTCGCCGGTCACGGTTTGCAATAAAACACTTTCCGGCAAGCGCATGCCTTTTTCGGCGATGAACTTGTTGGTCGGGGAAATCTTGCCGCGGGTGATCCCGGTGAGGTCGGCGATCAGGCATTCGACTTCGGTGATCTTGTGATCTTTCAACCAATCGGTGAGCTGGTCGAGGTTGGGACTCATAAATACCTCAGGAGGCCATTGACCTGGCTCGCGGCGAGCCGGGCACGTGTTGACGCGTGGGCGTCGTTGGGAAAGCGGTCAAGCGAGGGCTGCACACTGCCCACCCGGCCTCTCGATACCCGGCCGGAACGTGAAGCTCAGGGTAGCGGTTTCGGGGCTCAGGCAGTACAGGAGGGACAAAAAAACAGAGACGCAACGCCGTGGGCTGTCAATTATTCTGGTCGCTGGCAATCGGTGGCTGCAGCGATCTCCATCAGAGAATGGCGGGCGTGCCATGACTCACCCTCGGTATTGTTGAAATGGCGGGTTGAAAACGAGCTTAGCCTTGTTCATTTTTTTCCACAACTATCACGCTGCAAACTTCGGCAGGCACTTTTCAAGCAGTTGCAAGGCACTGTAATTGCCGCTTGCAGGCGCCCCGATATGCAGCAAAAGAGGCTCAACAGCGCTCTTTCAGGGCAAAACCCGGCTCGCTTGACTTAGTGTTGGCTTTCGGATTGACTGAAACCTGCTCGACCCAATGATTGATATTTTTAACAACAAAGGTGTTGCATCATGTCGGTACCCCCGCGTGCCGTTCAGCTTAACGAAGCGAACGCATTCCTTAAGGAACATCCTGAGGTTCTGTACGTCGACCTTCTGATTGCAGATATGAATGGTGTGGTGCGTGGCAAGCGCATCGAGCGCACCAGCCTCCACAAGGTTTACGAGAAAGGCATCAACCTGCCCGCCTCGCTGTTTGCCCTGGACATCAACGGTTCCACCGTGGAAAGCACTGGCCTTGGCCTGGACATCGGCGATGCCGATCGTATCTGCTACCCCATCCCCGACACCCTGTGCAACGAGCCTTGGCAGAAGCGCCCTACCGCGCAATTGCTGATGACCATGCACGAACTCGAAGGCGAGCCGTTCTTCGCCGACCCGCGTGAAGTGCTGCGCCAGGTCGTCGAGAAGTTCGACGCCATGGGCCTGACCATCTGCGCTGCCTTCGAGCTGGAGTTCTACCTGATCGACCAGGAAAACGTGAACGGTCGACCGCAACCGCCGCGCTCGCCGATCTCCGGCAAGCGGCCGCACTCGACCCAGGTGTATCTGATCGACGACCTGGACGAGTACGTGGACTGCCTGCAGGACATCCTCGAAGGGGCGAAGGAACAGGGCATCCCGGCCGACGCCATCGTCAAGGAAAGTGCGCCGGCGCAGTTCGAGGTCAACCTGCACCACGTCCCGGATGCCATGAAGGCCTGCGACTATGCAGTGCTGCTCAAGCGCCTGATCAAGAACATCGCCTACGACCACGAGATGGACACCACGTTCATGGCCAAGCCCTATCCGGGCCAGGCGGGCAACGGTCTGCACGTGCATATCTCGATCCTGGACAAGGACGGCAAGAACATCTTCACCAGTGAGGATCCCGAGCAGAACGCCGCATTGCGTCACGCGATCGGCGGTGTGCTCGAGACCCTGCCCGCGTCGATGGCGTTCCTGTGCCCGAACGTCAATTCGTACCGCCGCTTCGGTGCTCAGTTCTACGTGCCCAACTCGCCGTGCTGGGGCCTGGACAACCGTACCGTTGCCTTGCGCGTGCCTACCGGAACACCGGATGCCGTGCGCCTGGAACACCGGGTTGCCGGCGCCGATGCCAACCCCTACCTGCTGATGGCGGCGGTATTGGCCGGCGTGCATCACGGCCTGACCAATCAGGTCGAGCCCAACGAGCCGGTGACGGGCAACTCCTACGAGCAGAACGAGCAGAGCCTGCCGACCAACCTGCGCGATGCACTGCGCCTGCTGGACGACAGCGAGGTGCTGGCGAAGTACATCGATCCCAAGTACATCGACATCTTCGTGGCCTGCAAGGAAAGCGAGCTGGAAGAATTCGAGCACTCCATCTCGGACCTCGAATACAACTGGTACCTGCATACCGTGTGACCGCCCGGACGCGGCTCGCGCCGCTGCTACAGGGTTGCATCGTGTCATCTGAATGCGATGTGTCTTGTGGCTTGCGGTGTGGCGGGTACACCGCACCGCACCCGGACGCGTCTTCTGGCCTGCGGTGCGAACGACATGACGCGGCTGGCACAATCCCTGTAGCAGCGGCGCGAGCCGCGTCGGCGGTACGTGCGGTTTACCTGACGTACTGCATCCGGATCAACGTGCCCAGCGCAGTTGGGTCGGCAACGGTGAAGGCGGTTCGGGCTCCGGTGGATTGCCCGGCAGCGCCAATACTCGATTAAGCACTTCGGTTTCCAGCGCCGCCAGGCGATGCGAACCGCGAGCCCGTGGCCGCGGCAACTCGACGGCCAAATCCAGACCGATACGCCCCTCTTCGATCAGAATCACCCGGTCGGCAATCGCCACCGCCTCGGCCACATCGTGGGTTACCAGCAACACGGTGAAACCGTGCTTGCGCCATAGGCTCTCGATCAACTGCTGCATCTCGATGCGCGTGAGCGCATCCAGCGCCCCCAACGGTTCATCCAGCAGCAACAGCCTCGGTTTGTGGATCAGAGCCCGCGCCAGCGCCACGCGCTGTTTCTGCCCCCCGGACAATCCCGCTGGCCACTCGTCGGCGCGCTCGGCCAGGCCCACCGCTTCGAGCGCCTGCAAGGCCTGTTCACGCCAGTTGCCGGACAGCCCCAGCCCGACGTTGTCGATGACCCGTTTCCAAGGCAGCAGGCGGGCTTCCTGGAACATCAGCCGGGTATCGTTGCGCGCATCGGCGAGCGGGCCGGAACCTGCCAGCAGTTGTCCGCTGGTGGGCTGGTCGAGTGCTGCCAGCAGGCGCAGCAAGGTGCTCTTGCCGCACCCGCTGCGGCCGACGATGGCCACGAACTGTCCTGCCGGAATGTTCAGGTCGATCTCGCGCAGTACCTCGCGCTCGCCAAAGGTCTTGCGCAGCTGGCGAACCGCCAGGGGAATCCCGCGCCGCAGGTTCTGTGGCTGCTCCTTGAAGACGGTCATGCTGCACCTCCCTTGGTTTGATAGGCCGGGTGCCAGCGCAGCCACATCCGTTCCAGCCCACGTGCCGCCAAGTCGGCCAGCTTGCCGAGAATCGCATACAACACGATGGCCAGGACCACCACGTCGGTCTGCAGGAATTCGCGCGCGTTCATGGCCAGGTAGCCGATGCCGGAGCTGGCGGAAATGGTCTCCGCGACGATCAGCGTCAGCCACATCAGGCCGAGGGCGAAACGCACGCCGACCAGAATGGAAGGCAATGCCCCAGGCAGGATCACCTGCCAGAACAAACGGAATCCGGACAGGCCATAGCTGCGTGCCATTTCCACCAACGCGGGGTCGGCGTTCTTGATGCCGTGGTAGGTGTTCAGGTAGATCGGGAACAATGTGCCCAGAGCGACCAGAAAGATCTTCGCCGACTCATCGATACCGAACCACAGGATCACCAGCGGAATCAGCGCCAGGTGCGGGACGTTGCGGATCATCTGCACCGAGGTATCGAGCAAGCGCTCGCCCCAGCGCGACAGACCGCTGATCAGCCCCAGTACCAGACCGATGCCGCCACCGATGGCGAAGCCGATGCCCGCGCGCCATCCGCTGATGGCCAGGTGCGTCCAGATCTCTCCGGACTTGAACAGCGCAACCCCGGCCGCGAGCACCGCGCTGGGCGCTGGCAGGATCCGCGTCGACAGCCAGCCGACGCTGACCGCCAGCTGCCAGATCAACAGCAGGCCCACCGGCAGCGCCCAGGGCGCCAGCCGGTGGATGATTTTGCTCGTTGTACTCATGGCAGTTTCTCAGCGCTGGGCGGCGGCCTTGGGCAAAATGTCGTTGGCCACCATCTCACCGAACGGGCTGACGTAATTGGCGCCGGTCGGCGCCTCGGGGCGCTGCACGTCCAGGTGCGGGAACAGCAACTCGGCCACGCGGTACGACTCTTCCAGATGCGGATAGCCAGAGAAGATAAAGGTATCGATGCCCAGCGCAGCGTATTCCTTGACCCGCTCGGCCACGGTCGGGCCATCACCGACCAGCGCGGTACCGGCGCCACCGCGGACCAGGCCAACGCCGGCCCACAGGTTGGGGCTCACCTCCAGCTTGTCCTTGCTGCCGCCGTGCAACGCGGCCATGCGCTGCTGGCCCACCGAATCGAAACGGGCCAGCGAAGCCTGGGCGCGGGCAATGGTATCGTCGTCGACATGGGCGATCAGCCGCTCGGCCGCCTGCCAGGCTTCTTCGTTGGTTTCCCGCACGATCACATGCAGGCGAATCCCGAAGCGCACGGTGCGGCCGAGCTTGGCGGCCTTCTCGCGCACCTGGGCGATCTTCTCGGCCACGGCCGCTGGCGGCTCGCCCCAAGTGAGGTACATCTCCACCTGTTCGGCGGCAAGGTCTTGAGCAGCATCGGAAGACCCGCCGAAGTACAGCGGCGGACGTGGCTGCTGCACCGGCGGATAGAGCAGCTTGGCGCCTTTGACGGTGAGGTGCTTGCCATCGTAGTCGACCGTCTCGCCTTCCAGCACGCGGCGCCAGATGCGGGTGAATTCCACCGACGCCTCGTAGCGCTCCTCGTGGGTGAGGAACAGCCCGTCGCCCGACAACTCGTCAGGGTCGCCGCCGGTGACCAGGTTGAACAGCGCGCGGCCGTTGGACAAGCGGTCCAGGGTGGCTGCCTGACGGGCCGCCACGGTGGGTGAAATGATGCCCGGGCGCAGGGCAACCAGGAACTTCAGGCGCTGGGTGACCGGAATCAACGAGGCCGCCACCAGCCAGGAGTCTTCGCAGGAGCGTCCGGTAGGGATCAGTACACCGCCGTAGCCCAGGCGATCGGCCGCCTGCGCGATCTGTTGCAGGTAACCGTGGTCGACCGCCCGCGCACCTTCGGAAGTGCCCAGGTAATGGCCGTCGCCGTGGGTGGGAAGAAACCAGAAAATATTGAGGCTCATGGAGTTGTCTCCTGACGTGGCTCGGAACCGATGCGGGGGCACCGGTGCAGTTGTGCGGTGGCGGGGGCGCAGCGGTTCACGGTGCCTTGGCAACGTTGGCCGGCGGTGTCCAGATCACATCCTGGATGCGCAGCGGCTTGGGAATCAGCTTGAGCTGGTGAAAGCTGTCGGCGATCTTCTGCTGCGCGGCAACGGTCTGCGGGTCGAGAAATTGCGCGCCGTAGCCCTGGCGTTTCACCGAGGTCAAGGTGATGTCTGCCGGCAGGCCGAGCAACGGTGCGACCTGGGCGGTCACTTCTTCGGGGTGCGCCTTGGACCACTCGCCCACGGCGCGCACCTCCTCGACCAGCGCGGTGATCACCTCGGGGTGCTGCGTGGCATAGGGTTTGGTGGCCAGGTAGAACTGCAGATTGTCGACGATGCCCTGGCCGTCACGCAGGGTGCGCGCCTGCAGCTGCTTTTCGGCAGCGGCCTGGTACGGATCCCAGATCACCCACGCATCGACGCTGCCGCGCTCGAAGGCGGCGCGTGCATCGGACGGCGGCAGGTAGACGGTCTGGATGTCGGAGTACTTCAGCCCCGCCTCTTCCAGCGCCCGCACCAGCAGGTAGTGCACGTTGGAACCCTTGTTCAGCGCGACCTTCTTGCCCTTGAGTTCAGCGACCGAGCGGATCGTCGAGTCCTTGGGTACCAGAATCGCTTCGCTGGTCGGTGCGGGCGGCTCATAGGCCACGTACAGCAGATCGGCCCCGGCAGCCTGGGCGAACACCGGCGGGGTTTCACCGGTCACGCCGAAATCGATCGAGCCGACGTTGAGCCCTTCGAGCAACTGCGGGCCGCCGGGAAACTCGGTCCATTTGACGTCCACGCCCTGGGCCGCCAGGCGTTTCTCCAGCGTGCCCTTGGCCTTGAGCAGCACCAGCGTGCCGTATTTCTGGTAACCGATGCGCAGGGTTTCAGCCTGGGCCTGGGTGATGGCGCCGAACGACACAGCCGCAGCAAACAGTGCGACCACGCCACGACGCAAGAACAGGGTGCGCATGGCACTCTCCTTCTGCAGGGGGAATTGGGTTGCACCTGCTTGCCCGTTGGCGGGCCAGTAAGGTGGGTACAGCGAAAAGTGTCGCGGCCGCGTGCGGCGGTTGGAATCAGATGCTCCAGCGGGCACTGCGCAGGCTTTGCGTGAGCAAGGCCGGGTCATGGGTCTGCGGTTTGCGCAGCAGGAAGGCATGAAACTCCTGCAGCGCATTTTCCAGGCGCTGCTCGAGCGCCGGCGCCAACTGGGCTGCATGACTGCCTTCGCCATAGGCGATCTGGCTGTCGTCGGCGAAGATGCCCTGGAGCATTTCCTGAGCCTTGAGCGAGGCCAGCACCGGTTTGAGCGCGTAGTCCACCGCCAGCATGTGGGCGATGCTGCCACCGGTGGCAATGGGCAGCACCACCTTGTTGCTCAGGGCCCGCTCGGGCAGCAGGTCCAGTAGCGTCTTCAGCGCGCCGGAGAACGAGGCCTTGTACACCGGCGTGGCAACCACCAGGCCATCGGCCTTGCCGACCAGTTCGTTGAAATGCTTTACGTGCGGGCTGTCGAAACGAGCGTGCAGCAAGTCTTCGGCCGGGAAGTCCCGTACCTGGAAGGTCACCACTTCGACGCCTTGCCGTTGCAGCCACTGCTTGCTGCGATCCAGCAGTACACCGGAGCGCGAGCGCAGGCTGGGGCTGCCGCCCAGGGATACGACCAGCATGGGGTAAATCCTTGAATAGCGAAATCGGAGCGCTTCTGGAGAAGTCGCCGGAATGGAAGGAACAGTAGCAGGCGGGATTTATATCTTTAAATCATATTTATTCATTTGGTTATTCGATAAAAACATATACCCATGTTTCCCTATCCCTGCTGCGCACACCGCATGGATATCACCGCGATCCCTGTAGCAGCGGCGCAGGCCGCGTCGGCGGGCCATGCGGTGCATTTGATACACCGCGACGTCCGGACGCGGCTTGCGCCGCTGCTACACGAGGGCGAGTTGCATCAGGTTCAGATCAGCGGTTGGGCTGCGGGGTCAGGCGCAGGTACGGCTTCACGGCCGTGTAGCCCTTGGGGAAGCGCTGTTTGATTTCCTCTTCGTCCTTGAGCGAAGGCACAATCACCACATCATCACCGTCCTGCCAGTTGGCCGGGGTGGCGACCTTGTGGCTGTCGGTCAACTGCAGCGAATCGATCACCCGCAGGATCTCGTGGAAATTGCGCCCGGTACTGGCCGGGTACGTGATGGTCAGGCGCACCTTCTTGTTCGGGTCGATGACGAACAGCGAACGCACCGTAAGGGTGTCACTGGCGTTCGGGTGAATCAGATCGTAGAGCTGGGACACCTTGCGGTCGGCATCGGCCAGGATCGGAAAATTCACTGTCGTGCCCTGGGTCTCGTCGATGTCGCCGATCCAGCGCTGATGGGATTCCACCGGGTCCACCGACAGCGCGATGGCCTTGACGTTGCGCCTGGCGAACTCATCGGCGAGCTTGGCGGTAAAACCCAGCTCGGTGGTGCACACCGGCGTGAAGTCGGCCGGGTGCGAGAACAGCACCCCCCATTGGTCGCCCAGCCACTGATGGAAGCTGATGGTGCCCTGGCTCGAGTCCTGCTGGAAATCGGGGGCGATGTCGCCGAGTCGAATGGTCATGGTGTTGCTCCTGGGCTGTTGTGCGCATGACTGTGCACTGACCGGCCAGGAAACAAAAAGAATGGATCGTGCTGGGGCTAGGCGAATCGGGAATAACGCCAGCGCAGAAAAGCAAAAAGCCCGCACAAGGCGGGCTTTTTCCAACGGCACGTATTACTTGAAGGCGTACGTGTAGTTGAAGATCAGACGGGTCTGATCGGTGTTGGTGCCAACGTCGCTGCGGTAGGTACCGTTACGCAGGGTGGCGCCGAAGTTCTTCAGCAGACCGCTCTGGATCACGTAGTCGACGCGCATGTCGCGTTCCCACTCGGAGTTGTTCGAGTCGCCGGTACCGGCCGCGCGGATGTCGTCGCCATGCAGGTAGGCAACCGAGGCTTTCAGGCCAGGAACGCCGATGCGGCTGAAGTCATAGGAGTACTGGGCGAACGTGGTGTTTTCGCCAGCGCGGGTGAACGAGTTGACCATGCTGTCGGTGAACAGATAGACGCTGGAACCGCCGTTACCTTCGTTGCGGTTGTTGCCATCGACAACGCTGCCGTTGTTGATGAACGGCATGCCGCCGTCATCGCCCACTTGCTGGTAACCGGCAAGGAATGCGTGACCGGCGATGCTGTAGGTGAAGATGGCACTCCAGGTCTTGTTGTCGACTTCGCCTGGGTTCTTGGCGTAGCCGCTGTTGTTGTTGAAGCGGTAGCCCACGTCGCCGTTCTTGCCGTCGGAGCTGCTGTCGAAGTAGCGCAGGTCGGTCTTGAACGACTGGTCTTCACCCAGTGGCAGTACGTGCACGGCGCCGAGGAAGGTCTGTTTGTAATAGTCTTCCAGCTGCGCGTGGTAGACCTGCAGGGTCAGGTCCTTGGTGGCTTTCCAGTCGACACCGGCGAACTGGAAGTTGTTCGAGTCCTGAGTACCGCCGTTCAGGCCCAGGCCCGAGTAGTTGCTGGTTGCACGGCCCGCAGACTTGTTCAGTCGGCCAACGGTGAAGGTGAAGTTGTCCAGGTCCTTGGAGGTCAGGATACCGCCCTGGTAAACGGCAGGCAGCAAGCGACCATCGTTGGACACCAGAATCGGCAGGTTGGGCTGCAGCGCGCTACCCACCTTGAGTTCGGTCTTGGCGAACTTGACCTTGCCGTTGGCGCCTACACGCGACCACGACTTCTCGGCCGAGCCGTCGGTGTCGCTTGGGAAGAAGCTGTTGTTGTTCGGGTGGTGACCACGGCCGCCGTCCAGGTGGATGCCGGTCATGCCCTGCACGTCCAGACCGAAGCCGACGGTGCCGGGGGTGTAGCCAGAGATGAAGTTGAAGAGGAAGCCTTGAGCCGATTCTTCCTGGTCGTTCGCCGTGCCTTCACGGGTATCGTTGCGGAAATACATGGTCCGCGAGCTCAGCGTTGCTTTGCTGGCTTCAAGGAAACCCGAGGGTGCCGGATCGGCGGCGTAGACACTGGTGGAGATGCTGGCGAGCGCGATGGCTGCGGCGAGCGACTGCTTGTACATGTGATGCTCCTCTGGTTTCTAATTTTTGTGGTGTCTTTGGTCGGGGGTCTGGCGCCCCTTGTCCGCCGATGCGCGATTAGCGCCAAAGCGTGACCGGTTAGTCAATGTTTACAAGCCGATTCGAGACCTTGGTCTAAGCCAAACTCTGGGTGCCGAGGTTAACGAAATTTTCACAAAACCAAAAAGAATTGTTTCAAGTTTTTTTAGAATTTAAACGCATAACAACCCATATCATCCAAACAAAAAAGTTCAATCCAGTTGCAAAACATAAGCTAATTCCCAAACGGTATTTCAAAGCCATTTCTTATATCGTTTAGATTCGCCCTCATTCGCCCTTCCGACACCAGACGTTTCGTGCTTCGACAGCCCGGTTTCGAAGAGCCTCAGCCACCCGACCCTCGCAAAAGGCAGCCACCATGGCCAAGCAGCATTTCGCACGAAAACTGGTCAGCACCCTGGCCCTGGCCAGCTTGGCCATGGGCATCCAGGCCGCCACGCTGACCGTCGGCTACCAGACCGGCATCGACCCCAGCAAGGTCGCTCAGGCCGATGGCACCTATGAAAAGGCCATTGGCGAGAAGATCGACTGGCGGCGCTTCAATAGTGGCCCGGAAGTGGTCACGGCGATCGCCTCGGGCGATGTACAGATCGGCAACCTCGGGTCGAGTCCGCTGGCTGCCGCCACTTCACGCAAGTTGCCCATCGTCGCCTTCATCGTTTCGGCGCAGATCAATTCCGCCGAAGCCTTGGTGGTGCGCAACGGCAGCGGCATCGACAACCCGCAGCAGTTGGTCGGCAAGACCATTGCCACACCGTTCGTGTCCACTTCCCACTACAGCCTGCTCGGCGCGTTGAAGCATTGGGGTCTGGAAGGCAAGGTCAAGGTGGTCAACCTGCAGCCGGCCGAAATTGCCGCAGCCTGGAAGCGTGGCGACATCGACGGCGCCTTCGTCTGGTCGCCGGCCCTGGGCGAGATCCGCAAGAGCGGCAAGACCCTCACCGATGCCGCACAGGTCGGCGAGTGGGGCGCACCGACTTTCGAGGTCTGGGTTGCGCGCAAGGATTACGCCGAGAAGCACCCCGAGGTGATCGCCCGGTTCGCCAAGGTCACGCTGGATTCGTTCGCCGACTACGCGAAGAACCAGGCGCAGTGGACCGCCGATTCGGAGCCGGTACGCAAGATCGCCAAATTGACGGGAGCCAACGCCGCCGACGTCCCCGACCTGCTCGCCGGCTCCACCTACCCCGATGCCCAGGCCCAGGCCTCCGCCGCGCTGCTGGGTGGCGGCACCGTGCAGGCGGTGGCCAAGACGGCCGAGTTCCTCAAGGAGCAAGGCAAACTGGAAGCGCTGCTGCCTGACTACACGCCTTACGTCAGCGCCCAGTTCGTTCAGTGATCGCGCGCACGCCAACCGGAGTTCGACCGTGGCCCAATTGACTCTCGACCGTATCGGCGCCCACTACCCGGGCGCCGCGCAGCCGGTGCTGCAGGACATCTCCCTGAGCCTGGGGCCACAGCAGCTGTGCGTCGCGCTGGGCCCATCGGGCAGCGGCAAGACTTCGCTGCTCAACCTGATCGCCGGTTTCGTGCCTCCCAGCAGTGGCCGCATCACGCTGGACGGCGTCGCGGTGAACGGCCCGGGGGCCGACCGTGGTGTAGTCTTTCAGGATGACGCCCTGCTGCCCTGGCAGGACGTATTGGCCAATGTCGCCTTCGGCCTGCAACTGGCGGGCATTGGCCGCGCACAGCGTGAAAAGCGCGCGCGTGAAATGCTCGCGCTGGTCGACCTGGCAGGTTTCGCCGAGCGGCAGGTATGGCAACTCTCCGGTGGCCAGCGTCAACGCGTGGGCCTGGCTCGAGCGCTGGCGGCCGACCCGCAGGTGCTGTTGATGGACGAGCCGTTCGGTGCGCTGGATGCGTTCACCCGGGAACAGATGCAGGAGCTGCTGTTGCAGGTCTGGCAACGTACCGCCAAGCCGGTGTTCCTGATTACCCACGACATCGAAGAAGCGGTGTTTCTGGCCACCGACCTGATTCTGCTGGCGCCCGACCCCGGCCACGTCGAGGAGCGCCTGAGCTTGGACTTCGGCCAGCGCTATGCCGCTGGCGAAAGCGCTCGGGCGATCAAGTCCGACCGCCTGTTCATCGAGACCCGCGAGCACGTCCTCGCCCAGGTTTTCGCACAGCGAGTTGCCACCCAGGGCGCCATTGCGCGCAAGGAAACGGCATGAGCCACTACCCGACCCAAGCCTTTGACAGCACTCGCGCACCTGCCACACATCGGCCCTGGCGCCTGAGTACGCGTGCCATCAGCACACTGACCCTGGCAGGCGTGCTGGCACTGTGGTGGGCGGTGACTGCCGCCGAATTGATAGAACCCTTGTTCCTGCCCTCACCCGGCGCGGTGCTGGACAAAGCCTGGCTGCTGGCAACCCAGGGCTATATGGACGCCACCTTGTGGCAGCACCTGGGTGCCAGCCTGAAACGCATCGGCCTGGCCCTGGCCTTCGCCGTGCTGTTCGCCATTCCAGTGGGCATCGCCATCGGCCACAACCGCATAGCGCAAGGCATTCTCGACCCGCTGATCGAGTTCTACCGACCCATTCCACCGCTGGCCTACCTACCGCTCATCGTGATCTGGTGCGGCATCGGCGAGACCTCCAAGGTATTGCTGATCTACCTGGCCATCTTCGCCCCGATCGCCATCGCCACGGCCACCGGGGTGCGCAACGTCGATCCCGCCCGTTTGCGTGCCGCGCAATCGCTGGGCGCCACCCGGGCGCAACTGATCCGCCACGTGATAATACCCAGTGCGCTGCCGGACATCCTCACCGGTGTCCGCATCGGCCTGGGCGTCGGCTGGTCGACCCTGGTCGCCGCCGAGTTGATCGCCGCGACCAGCGGCCTGGGCTTCATGGTGCAGTCGGCCGCGCAATTCCTGGTCACCGATGTAGTGGTGCTGGGCATCCTGGTGATCGCGTTGATCGCCTTCGCTCTGGAAATGGGCCTGCGCGCCCTGCAACGGCGGCTGGTGCCCTGGCACGGCCAAAGCCACTGAAACACCCACTTCGCCAACAGAGCTGACCAACATGACTCTGCACATCACCCCCTTGAGCCCGACTATCGGTGCGGTCATCGAAGGCGTCGATCTCAGTCGGGAACTGACCCCGGCACTGCAACGCGAGATCGATGCCGCGCTACTCGCCCATCTGGTGCTGTTCTGGCGCGACCAGCCGCTGACCCCTTTTCAGCAGGCACGGCTGGCGCAGCAGTTCGGTGACCTGCACGTTCATCCGATCTATCCCAGTGTGCCGGGGCAACCCGACGTGCTGGTGCTCGACACCGCCGTGACCGACGTACGCGACAACGCCATCTGGCACACCGACGTGACCTTTCTGGCAGAGCCTGCGATGGGCGCCATACTGACGGCCCAGCAGGTACCGCCCTTTGGCGGGGACACTTGCTGGGCCAGCGCCATCGCGGCGTTCGAGGCGTTGTCCAGGCCGTTGCAGACCCTGCTCGACGGTTTGACCGCCACGCACGATTTTGCCAAGTCTTTCCCGCTGGAGCGCTTTGGCAGCGATGCCCAGGCACTGGCGCGCTGGGAGCAGACCCGCCGGCAACATCCTCCGCTGTCACACCCGGTGGTGCGGACCCATCCGGTCAGCGGGCGCAAGGCGTTGTTCGTCAGCGATGGTTTCACCACCCACATCAACGAGCTTTCGTCAGCTGAAAGTCGGGCGCTGCTCGACCTGCTGTTCGCCCACGGCACTCGTCCGGAGTTCTGCGTGCGTTGGCAATGGCGTCAAGGGGATGTGGCCTTCTGGGACAACCGCGTGACCCAGCATTACGCCATAGACGACTACCGCCCGCAGCGTCGCGTGATGCATCGAGCGACGATAATGGGGGATCGACCGTATTGAACGCACGGGGGGCGGCGATCGCCGCCCCCGCTGCACATCATTCGCCGATGGCAGCCTTGTAGCCGGCAGCGTCGAGCAGCGTGTCCAGCTCACTGGCAGCGCTTGGCTTGAGCTTGAAGAACCAGGCGCCATAAGGTTCGCCGTTGACACTTTCCGGGCCATCGGCCAACGCTTCGTTGATCTCGATCACCTCGCCCCCCACTGGGGAGTAGATGTCCGAAGCGGCCTTGACCGATTCGACCACACCCGCCTGATCACCGGCGGCGAAGACCTTGCCGACTTCCGGCAGCTCGATGAACACCACGTCACCCAAGGCTTCCTGGGCGTGATCGCTGATGCCCACGGTCACCGTGCCATCAGCTTCCAGGCGTGCCCACTCGTGGCTTTCGGCAAAACGGAGTTCAGCAGGGATATCGCTCATAACATTGTCCTCAACAAGGGTCAGCGGCCAGCCCGCCATACGATTCAGATCAGGGTTCTACCATGCCGGACGAAGGTCGGCTTGACCACCCGTACCGGGTACCATTTGCCACGTATCTCGACTTCCGCACGGTCCGCGGTCGCCATCGGTACACGCGCCAATGCAATCGACTTGCTCAGCGTAGGGGAGAAACTACCACTGGTGATCTCTCCTTCGCCAACTCCAGCGATGCGGACCACCTGATGCGCGCGCAGCACCCCGCGTTCTTCGAGCACCAGACCGACCAGTTTCAGCGCCGGTCCGGCGGCCTGTTCACGCTCCAGCGCCTCACGCCCGATGAAGGCGCGCGCGGTCGGTTGCCACGCCACACTGCCGGCCATGTTGGACACCAGCGGTGAATGCGCCTCGTCCATGTCCTGGCCATACAGATTCATGCCGGCTTCCAGACGCAGCGTATCGCGCGCCCCCAGGCCGATGGGCGAAATGCCCGCACCGATCAACTCGTTGAAGAAATCGACTGCCTGCGCTGCGGGCAAGACGATCTCGATACCGTCCTCGCCGGTATAACCGGTGCGGGCGATGAACCAGTCGCGATGGTGACGGCCTTCGAAAGGGTTCAGCTGCAAAAGCACCTCGCGGCGTTGGCTGCCCAGCAGGTCGGCGACCTTGCGCCGTGCCTGCGGCCCCTGCACGGCCAGCAATGCCAACTCGGGGCGCTCGCGCCATTGCACATCGAAGGTGCCTGCCTGGGCGCTCAGCCAGGCCAGATCCTTGTCACGGGTCGCCGCATTGACCACCAGGCGATAGCCTTCCTCGGTGCGGTAGGCGATCAGATCGTCCACGATCCCGCCCTCGGCGTTGAGCATGGCGCTGTACAAGGCCTGACCTGCGCCAGTCAGGGTGGCCACATCATTGGCCAGCAGGTATTGCAGGAACGCCCGGGCGTCCGGCCCTTGGACATCGATCACGGTCACATGCGACACGTCGAAGACGCCGCAATCGCGACGTACCTGATGATGCTCTTCGACCTGCGAGCCGTAATGCAGGGGCATGTCCCAACCGCCAAAATCGACCAGCTTTGCGCCTAGGGCAAGATGCAAGTCATACAGAGGCGTACGCTGTCCCATGGGTTTCTCCTTCCGGGCGTGGCGAAAGCGCAGGCGAATTGTCCTTGGTGCCTGCGCCGGATGCGGCGCATTGTAGCGACAAGGTCGCGGTGGTGATATCTACAGCGACAAGGTCGCGGTGGTGATATCTGCAGCGACAAGGTCGCGGGGTTGATATCCGCAGCGACAAGCTCGCGCATTCGGTCAGTGGTTTCGACCGACCTGACGTGCCGAACGTCGAATCAACCCGATGACCGGCAGCAGGCCGACCAGCACCAGGGTCAGGGCCGGCAGCGACGCGCGCGCCCATTCGCCTTCGCTGGTCATTTCGAACACCCGCACCGCCAGTGTGTCCCAGCCGAACGGACGCATCAGCAAGGTCGCCGGCATCTCCTTCAGCGTATCGACGAACACCAGCAGCGCCGCGCTGAGCGTGCCTGGCAGCAGCAGGGGCAGGTAGACCTTGAAGAACAGCCGCGGACCGCCTACCCCCAAGCTGCGCGAGGCCTCGGGCAGCGACGGGCGGATCCGCGCCAGGCTGCTTTCCAGCGGCCCATAGGCCACCGCAATGAACCGTACCAGATAGGCCACCAGCAGCGCCGCCACGCTGCCCAGCAGCAAGGGCCGCCCGGCACCGCCCAGCCAGCCGGACAACGGCACGACCAATTCGCGGTCGAGAAAACTGAAAGCCAGCATCAGCGATACCGCCAGCACCGACCCCGGCAAGGCATAGCCCAGGTTCGCCACCGCCACACCCGCGCGAATGCCTCGCGTAGGCGCCTGGCGCCGCGCAAATGCCAGCAGCAGCGCCACCGTTACGGTGATCAGCGCGGCCATGGCGCCCAGGTACAGGGTATGCACGATCAGCTCACGGTACCGTTCGTTGAGGTCGAAGCGCCCGCGCTGCCAGCACCACACGACCAACTGCAGCATGGGCACGACGAAGGCGCAGGCGAACACCAACGCACACCAGCCGCTGGCCAGGCATGCCTTGAACCCGCGCAGCCGATACAGCGCCTGTCCACGCGGGCGTTCGCTGGCCGCATGATCCTGACCGCGCGCACGCCGCTCGCCGTACAGCACCAGCATCACGGCCAGCAACAGCAGGCTGGCCAACTGCGCCGCGCTGGAGAGGCTGAAGAAGCCGTACCAGGTCTTGTAGATGGCCGTGGTGAAGGTGTCGAAATTGAACACCGCCACAGCGCCGAAATCCGCCAGGGTTTCCATCAATGCCAGTGCCACGCCCGCACCGATGGCCGGCCGGGCCACCGGCAGTGCTACACGCCAGAAAGCTTGCCACGGTGATTGGCCGAGCATGCGCGCCGCTTCCATCAAACCCTTGCCCTGGGCCAGGAACGCGGTCCGCGCCAGCAGGTAGACGTACGGGTAGAACACCAGCACCAGAACGATGATGACCCCACCCGTGGAGCGCACCCGCGGCAGGCGCAGGCCACTACCGAACCACTCGCGCAGCAGGCTCTGCACCGGCCCGGCAAAATCCAGCAGGCCGACGAAGACGAACGCCAGCACGTAGGCCGGGATGGCGAACGGCAGCATCAAGGCCCAGTCGAGCCAGCGCCGGCCGGGAAACTCACACAGGCTGGTAAGCCAGGCGAGGCTGACGCCAAGCACCGTCACGCCCGTACCTACGCCGACCACCAGGGTAAGCGTATTGCCCAGCAGGCGCGGCATTTGCGTATCCCACAGGTGGGACCATATCTGCATATCGATGCTTTGCCAGGAAAGCACAAGCACGCTCAACGGCAGCAGCACCAGCCCGACCACGGCCAGGACCAGCGGGTACCAACGGCGTTGGACGGAAGAAGACAATGGGTTCACTCGTGGTTTTCAGGTTGTAGGCTTTCAACGCAACAGCCCGGCGCCTCTGCCTCTGCAGATAGGCGGAAAGACCGCAGCGCACCCTTCGCGGCCACGGACCGTTCCTACAGGGTGTACCGCAGCCAGGCTCCTTGGAGGAGCGCCACCGATATCAGCTCAGTTCCAGCCCGCCCGATCCATCAGCCGGATCGCCTCGGCCTGACGCTTGCCTGCCACTTCCACGGGCAAGGTGTCGGCCTTGAACTCACCCCAACTGGCGACCTCCGCAGATGGAGACACCGCCGGGTTGGCCGGAAACTCCTGGTTCACCCCGGCAAAGATCGCCTGCGCCTGCGGCCCGGTCATCCACTCGACCAGCGCAATGGCCGCCTGCGGGTGCGGCGCATATTTGTTCAGGCCAATGCCCGACAGGTTCACATGGACGCCGCGATCGCCCTGGTTCGGCCAGAACAGCTTCACCCCCAGACCCGGCTGCTGCTTGTGCAGGCGCCCGTAGTAGTAGCTGTTGACGATACCCACGTCGCACTGCCCGGCGTCGATGGCCTGCAGCACCGCAATGTCATCGGAGAACACGTCGGTGGACAGGTTGTTCACCCAGCCCTTGAGAATCTTTTCGGTCTTCTCCGCGCCATGGGTCTCGATCAGCGTGGCGGTCAGCGACTGGTTGTACACCTTCTTCGCCGTACGCAGGCACAACCGCCCTTCCCATTGCTTGTCGGCCAAGGCCTCGTAGGTGCTCAGCTCCTGCGGCTTGACCCGTTCGCTGGCGTAGGCGATGGTCCGCGCGCGCAGGCTCAGGCCGGTCCATTGATGGGAGGCGGCACGGTATTGCGCGGGAATGTTGCCGTCAATGACGGCTGACGTGATGGGTTGCAGGATGCCCATCTGCTCGGCCTGCCACAGGTTGCCGGCGTCGACGGTGAGCAGCAGGTCGGCCGTGGCGTTCTGCCCTTCGGCCTTGATGCGCTGCATCAACGGCGCTTCCTTGTCGGTGATGAACTTGACCTTGACCCCGGTTTTCGCGGTGTAGGCGTCGAACACCGGCTTGATCAACTCGTCGATGCGCGAAGAATAGACGACCACCTCATCGGCAGCGTGGGCGGTGCCACCTAACAGACAGAGCGCCAGTGCAGCGAGAAGACGTTTACGCGCCATCATGAGGGAACCCTTGCCATTCGAGTGAGGGCGAAATGGTAGTGAATCACATTTAGCTTCTCAACCGAACTCGGGACCCAGGCGTTACCAAATGTTACCGGCCTCCGACGACGTCCTGTGCCTGGAGGCGTGCCAGGGCAGGCAGATCCCCCGTGAGGCCAAGCGCCTGGCGGACGAACAACGCCTTGGCTTCCGGCAGTTGCTCCACCCATTTCAAGCCCGTGTTGCGCAGCCAGCGCAGCGGCAGCTGATCGGCCTGGAACAGACGCTCGAAGCCTTCCATCGCTGCCATCAAGGCCAAGTTGTGCGGCATGCGCCGTCGCTCATAGCGAGTCAGGACCGGCAGGCCGGCCAGCCGTTCGCCGCGCTGCCGGGCATGCATCAGCTCTTCGGCCAGCACGGCGGCGTCGAGCAGGCCCAGGTTGACCCCTTGTCCGGCCAACGGATGGATGGTGTGCGCGGCATCGCCGATCAGTGCCAGGCCGGTTTCCACGTAGCGCTTGGCATGCCGCTGACGCAGCGGCACGCACAGGCGGGCATCGGCAGCGATCAACTCGCCCAGACGGCCCTCGAAAGCCTGCCCCAAGGCTTTGCAGAACGCGGCGTCATCCAGCGCCATCAAGCGCTCGGCCTGCTCCGGCGTGGCTGACCAGACGATCGAACACCAATGCTTGCCATCACCGCGCTGCAGAGGCAGGAACGCCAGCGGGCCGTCGTCGGTGAAACGTTGCCAGGCCGTATCGCGATGCCCCTCACTGCACTGCACGCTGGTCACGATGGCGTGGTGCAGGTAATCCCACTCGCGCGTCTCGCAACCTGCCAGGCCACGGACCGCCGAATGCGCGCCATCCGCGGCGATCACCAGCGGGGTACGCACGGTCTGGCCACCAGCCAGGGTCAACAGCCGGTCATCGCCCGAATAGCGCAGCTGCTCCAGCCGGGCATTGGCCAGCAAACGGATCCCGCTGTCCTGCAACTGCTCGAGCAGGGCATCTTGAACCACGCGATTCTCGACGATGTGCCCCAGGGTCTCGGCATGCACACTGGCCGCGGAAAAGTTGATCTGCCCGGTGCCGCTGCCGTCCCATACGCACATGTGGCCGTAGGGGTTGGCACGCCGCGCCTGGATACCGTCCCAAGCGCCCAGGCGTTGAAGAATGCGCTGGCTGGCCACGGACAGCGCACTGACCCTCGCCTCGAACGGCGCCAGGGCATCGAAAGGCTTGCCGGTCAACGGCCCGCCGTCGATCAGCAGGATGTCCAGGCCGCTGTCGCGCAGGGCGAGTGCCAGCGCACTGCCGACCATGCCCGCGCCGACGATGACCAGGTCGGCGCGCAGTTCGTTCGTATGGGTCACGGTATTCATTGCCCTTTGATCTCCGACCGAGTGCCCAGGCCCATGGCCTGGCGTGCGAACCAGCGTTTGGCCGGCGGCAGCAGATCGAGCCCCAGCAGGCCCAGGTTACGGCTTACTGCGACCCAGGGATCGGGCGTTGCGAACAGCCGCGTCAACTGGTCCGAAAAGCCCACGGTCAGCCGCTGGTCCAGGCGCTGGCGTTGCGCATAGCCACGCAGCAGCGACAATTGCCCCAAATGACCGGTGCTGGCAAGCAGGGCCTCGGCCAGCGCCTGCACATCGCGCATCGACAGGTTGAAACCCTGCCCGGCGATGGGGTGCAAGGCATGCGCCGCGTTGCCCAGCACCACCAGATTGGAACGCACCTGCTCCTCGGCCTGCACCAGCGACAGCGGGTAGACGTGCCGGGCGCCGACGCGCTGCAGCGTGCCCAGGCGATAGCCGAACACCGCCTGCAGCTCTTGCAGAAAGGCCTGGTCGGGCAAGCCCTGCAAGCGTCGAATGTCGGCGGGCGTACGTGTCCAGATGAGTGCGCAGCGGTTGTCGGGCAACGGCAACAGGGCCATCGGCCCGTCATCGGTGAAGCGCTCGAACGCCTGGCCCTGGTGCGCATTGCCTGGGGTGACATTGGCAATCAGGGCGTCCTGATCGTAGCGCGTCTGTTGCACGGCGATGCCCAGCTGCTCGCGCAACTCGGAGCGACCGCCGTCGGCCAGCACGGCCAGGTCGCACTGCAGCTGGGTGCCGTCGTCCAGGGTCAACTCATGGCCGTCAGCCAGCGCCTGCATCCGAGTCACTTCCGCTGGGCACCGCCAGCTCACGACCTCTTGGTCCAGCGCCTGCCACAGGCACTGCCCCAGCCAGGCGTTCTCCACCACATAGCCCAGGGCCGGCACGCCCTCGTCATCGGCACGAAGCCGCGCGGTACCGAAGCGACCGCGGTCGGACACGTGGATCTGGCGAATGGCTTCGGCGCGCTGGCTGATCGCCGGCCACAAGCCCAGGCGTTCGTAGATCTGTCGGGTGCCGAAGGACAGCGCCGAGGAGCGCGCATCATAGCTGGGCTGGTAGGCATCGCCCGGCGCGAAACGCTCGATCAGCACGATCTTCCAGCCGCGCGCCCTGGCCCCGGCCTGCAATGCCAGGGCCAGGCTCGCGCCGACCAGCCCGCCGCCGATGATGGCCAGGTTGAAGCGGCTCATGCGCCAGCCCGTGCGGCGGCCATCAGCGCCTCGATCTCGGCGACCGACTTGGGCACCGCCCCGGTGAGAATCTCGCAGCCTTTCTTGGTCACCACTACATCGTCCTCGATTCGTACGCCAATGCCGCGCCACTTCTTCGCAACGCTGAGGTTGTCGGGCGCTATGTAGATGCCAGGTTCGACGGTCAAGGTCATGCCGGGTTCGAGCACCCGCCACTCGCCGCCGACCTTGTACTCGCCGACATCGTGCACATCCAGCCCCAGCCAGTGTCCGGCGCGGTGCATGTAGAACGCGCGGTGCGCGTCGCGGGCGATCAGTTCATCGACCTCGCCCTTGAGCAGCCCCAGCCGCACCAGCCCACGGGTAATGACCTGGACCGTGGCTTCATGGGCCTGGTTCCAGTGCTTGTCGGGGCCGATGGCGGCGAAGGCCGCCTGCTGCGCCTCGAGCACCAGCTCATAGATGGCTTTCTGTTCGGGTGAAAAGCGGCCGCTTACCGGGAAGGTCCGGGTGATGTCGCTGGCATAGCAGTCGATTTCGCAGCCGGCGTCGATCAACACCAGGTCGCCATCGCGCAGCAGTGCATCGTTGTGCTGGTAATGCAGGATGCAGGCATTGCGACCCGCCGCGACGATCGAGCCATAGGCCGGCATCTTCGCCCCGCCCTTGCGAAACTCGTAGTCCAGCTCGGCCTCCAGGCTGTACTCGTGCAGCCCGGCGCGGCACGCCTGCATGGCGCGCACATGGGCGCGCGCAGAGATATCGGCGGCGCGGCGCATGACCTTGACCTCGGCGGCCGACTTGTACAGGCGCATGTCGTGCAGCAGGTGGTCGAGCGCCTCGAACTCATTGGGAGGCTGAGCCCCCAGGCGCGCCTTGGAACGGATGCTGTTGATCCACTCCATCAGATGCCGGTCGAACTCGGGGTGGCTGCCGATCGACGAGTAGACGCGGTCGCGCCCTTCGATCAGACCGGGCAGGATGTCGTCGATATCGCTGATGGGGAAGGCATCGTCGGCGCCAAACTCGCGGACCGCGCCCTCCTGCCCGGCCCGCAGGCCGTCCCACAGTTCGCGCTCGGGATTGCGCTCACGGCAGAACAGCACGTACTCGCCATGCTCGCGCCCCGGAATCAGAGCAATTACTGCTTCGGGTTCGGCAAAGCCGCTCAGGTACTGGAAGTCGCTGTCCTGGCGGTAGACGTGCTCCACGTCGCGATTGCGGATGGCCACGGCGGCGGCAGGCAGGATGGCGATGCTGTTGGGCACCATCTGCGCCATCAGTGCCTTGCGGCGGCGGGCAAATTCCGATTTCGGGATGTGGCTCATGGGCAGAAACAGGCTCCGGTCAATGCAGCGACGGCTTGGCGCTGGCCGCGGTCGGTTGCTTGGCCGATTCGGTGTAGAGCAGCAGCGGTGCAACCCGCAGGTATTCCATGACTTCCATGTAGTCGGTTTCGCCGTCCTCGGACTCTTCCAGCGCATCCTGCACCTGAGCGATGGCGGCCAGGTCCTGCAGCACTTCCATGGCTTCGGTGCTCAGCGCCGTGTCGCGCGCGGTCAGGCCGAACCCGGCGAGGAAACCCTGGCACCACTCGCCCAGTGCGGCAGCGCGCTCGGGCAACGGCGACTCGTCGCTGGGGACCAGCAGCACCACGGTCATGTCGTCGCTGGTGAGTTCGCCCTTGACCATTTCCTGCAGGCCGATGAGCGCCTGGCGAACGTTGTCTGCGGCCGGTGTACCCAGCAGATCGGCGGCATCCACCAGCCATGGCTCGATCTCGAAGCCGGCACCGGCGCAACTGCGACCCAGCAACAGCCCGTGCAGTTCGGCGGGCGAGACGGTATGGCCGCTGCTGGTGAGCAGGGCGGCGAAGGCGTGATAGGGAGAATTCTGAATAGGCATGGGCAACTAGGCGCCAGACGGCGCAATGACTAGAATGAAGGCCTTGTATCCTAGCACCGGCAACCGCGCCAGACTATCGACGCGGCCAACTACGTGTTCATCTTCACCGGGCCTGCCAGTTCATCGGCGGGCAACATTTCCCAACCGTACCTACCGGGACTCCATGGAACACAACGACCTGCAAGCGCTGATGAGCCGACTCGAATCACTGATCGGACGAGTCGAGCAACTAAAACGACAAAACGGACTCCTATTAGCGCAGGAAAAAACCTGGCGCGAGGAACGCGCAAATCTCATCGAAAAGAATGAAATCGCCCGGCGTAAGGTCGAGTCCATGATTTCGCGCCTCAAGGCCCTGGAGCAAGACTCATGAGTTCAAGCAATAGCGTCACCGTTCAGATCCTGGACAAGGAATACTCGATCATCTGCCCGCCGCAGGAGCGCAGCAATCTGGTCAACGCTGCGCGCTACCTGGACGGCAAGATGCGCGAAATCCGCAGCAGCGGCAAAGTGATCGGTGCCGACCGCATTGCCGTCATGGCCGCGCTGAACATCACTCACGATCTGCTGCATCGCCAGGACACACCGGAGCTGTCGGTCAACGGCACCACTCGCGAACAGGTTCGCGACCTGCTCGAACGCGTGGACCTGGTGCTTGCCACCGATCCGGAAACGCCCAAGGGCTGAAATCCGCAAAGCTTTTCTGTATACTGGCATCACTCCCTGGAGTGCTTGCCAGTCGGTCATGTCCCTGAGCCGATACGCACAACCACGGGGGTTGCACGTGGGGTTGGTGTGCATGTCCGCTCGACGGAAAGCCTTAAAACCTCCTGTGATCTCCACCTTGAACTTTCGGGTTCAAGGGCTACACCGACAGCGGTTCGTCGGGGAGTACCTGAATTTCCAGCCCATGCCCGCAGTACTTGGCGTGGGCTTTTTCATTCGTCGCCGGGCAACACTGTCCAACGGCACCTTTGATCAGGATCGACCGCGCCCATGACCGTACCCGCGCCGCAGCCTAGTCAATCACCGCCTCGTCAATCACTGCGCCGCCAGCTACGGGCCGCACGTCGCGCCCTCACCCCTGCACAGCAACGTCTGGCCGCTCGCGATCTCTACCGCCAACTTGCCCAGCATCCGCTGTTTCGCCGTGCCCGGAATATTGCCCTGTACCTGCCCAACGACGGCGAGATAGATCCGCAGCCCCTGTTGCGCGAAGCTCAGCGGCGCGGCAAGCGTACCTACCTGCCGGTGCTCAGCGATTGGCCACGGACCAAGATGGTATTTCAGCGGGTGGGCCGTGGCGAAAAGCTTCGACCCAACCGCTTCGGGATTCCAGAACCGCGCATCGATCGGGCGCGGCAACGCACTATCTGGGCACTGGACCTGATCTTGCTGCCACTGGTGGGGTTCGACGACGAAGGTGGGCGCCTGGGCATGGGCGGCGGCTTCTACGACCGCAGCCTGGCCTACCGCAATCGCCGCACGGCCTGGCAAGCCCCGGTGCTGCTGGGGCTGGCCCATGAATGTCAGAAGGTGGAGCGCCTGGCCCAGGCCAGTTGGGATATACCGCTGCAGGGAACGGTGACGGACAAGGGTTGGTATCTGACGTAAGCCTTGCGCCGCGGCTTTAACCTGTAGGAGCGGTCAGCAGCCGCGAACGGGCGCTACCGTTACCGCGGACTAACCATCGAACTTTGCACCATCGAAGTCTGCACCACGATCAGCTCTGCACCGGTATCCGCCTTGCTCGCCCACAGACTCTGCGCGTATCCAGTGGTGACGATACCCAAGCCCAACAAAATCACCAATGTCCACAACAAGTCCGGCTTACGGCGCATCGACGTTGCCCCCCTACAGGCAATTAAAGAATCGACAGAACGGTATTCTGGCGTGCCGAGCAGCAGCGTCGGGCTTAAATTTGCGCGCATTCTGGGGCAAGCTTGGTAGACAAGCAAACGTTGTTCACGACCAATTGTCGGGTGCGCTTGAATCCCACAAAAGCTGGCCATTTCACATTATTGAGGAACACTCGCCATGGCCTATTGGCTGATGAAATCCGAGCCTGACGAATTGTCCATCCAGGGCCTAGCCACGCTTGGCCAGACGCGCTGGGACGGCGTACGCAACTATCAGGCACGCAACTTCATGCGCACCATGGCCGTTGGCGACCAGTTCTTCTTCTATCATTCCAGCTGCCCCGAGCCAGGCATCGCCGGCATTGGTCGCATCGTCGCGAGCGACTATCCCGACCCCACTGCCCTGGATCCGGACAGTCATTACTTCGATCCCAAGGCCAGCACCGAGAAGAACCCCTGGACTTCGGTGGATGTAGCCCACGTAGAAACCTTCGACCCCGTGCTCGGGTTGGGCTTGTTGAAGCAGCAGAGCGGGCTTGCCGAACTTGCGCTGGTACAAAAAGGCAGCCGGCTTTCGGTGATGCCGGTAACGGCACAGCAGTGGGAAATTGTGCTGGGATTGCGATAGAAGGCTACGTCGAACTGGCCATGACGTGACGCTTCTGGCCCTGGCTCCACATAGCCGCAGTGCGCCATGCGTACCTGCATAGCGCGTTGTGTGCACAAGACTTAACCTTTTCAGCGTCTAACGATGCAGCCCCGTCTGCGCCAAAGAAAACACCCACTCCCGCCCATCCTTGCGTTTGTGAAACAAGCCTAAATCCACAAGACCATTGAGTACCGAAGCTGCCGTATTGTACGAGCAGCCCAAGCTCTCTTTCAGGTTCACAGCCGTGAACTCCATCCCCTTCTCGTTGCTAGCCACCTGCAGTACGGTTTTCTGCTTGTCGCTCAGCTGTGCATACAAACCACTGTCGAACAGGAAGCGATTGAATGAGTTCATATCGGCCAGCGTTTTTTCGTAGGCTTCTTTGAAATCCGCGATGCCGCGAATGATCGTGCGACTTTGGTAGTCGACGAAATACGTCAGGTCCATATCGTCGGTTTCGGTATAGAGATAACTCTTGCCGTACTGCACAGGGGCGGCCTTGAGCAATTTGCTGATAGCTATGTAACGAAAGGCAGCGAAGTCATGCTTGAACATGAACCAGTAGAACAATGACCGGGCCACCCGGCCATTGCCGTCGTGAAAAGGGTGCTCATAGCCAATGGCAAAGTGCAGGACGATCGCCTTGATCAGCGGATGCAGGTAACGATTGGTCCTGAACTCACCATGGTTGCTGTTGGCCCATTCGGCCAAGGCTTCCAGCCGCGACTCCAGGCCGCGTGCTGGCGGTGGTGTATGCACCACATTGCCATCGCCGTCCTGGACCACTACCTCATCGTTAACGCGGAACACACCCGGGTAATAATGCTCGTCGTCGATGTTTTCCACACCCACTTGGTGGATCTCGGCGATCAAGTCAGCACTCAGCGGTCGTGTGCGATGCTCCCACACGAACTGCATCATCCGATAATTGCCCAGAATCATCTTTTCATCTGGAGTGCGCGGACCTCGCTGACGCTTGAGCAAGTCCTTGGCCACTTGGGTCGTGGTCGATGCACCCTCCAACTGGCTACTGCTGATGGCCTCGTCTTCTATGAGGTCGTTAAGCAGGTACGTTACGTGTTTCTGCTCACCGATCTTGTTGCTCATCCACTCCAATGCAGCACCCGTAGTGTGCCGGTCAGTCTCGGAGGTCGCGGCATGGATCGCTGGCGTCAGTAGCAGTTGGCATTGATGTGCAGGCTGCCCCAGTACAACGACGTCGCTCAGTTGCCGTTCACGCGCCAACTTCACCAGCGACCACACCAGTTCATGGTTCAGCCCTTCAGGAATGCGGAAACGAAGCTTGTCGAAATGCTGATACCGGCCCTTGCCATCCAAGGGCGCGTTGAGGGCCAGGTACTCAGCTATGCGCTCCGGACAATCCCGAGCAATGCGTTGAAGCGGATCGCGGATAACGGCGGGAGGGATCTTGAACATCGCTGTCTCAAAACTCAGTGGTTTTGAGACAGCCTACGCCAATGGCAATCCTCTGTCCGCCTTGCTGCACAACAATCAGTTCACTGCACGATCAGGTTATTGAACAGCAGGTCTTCGACGATGGGTTTGCCCTCTTCGTCGTTCATCACCTGCTGCAATTGCTTGAGGGCTTCCTGACGCAGTTTCTCCTTGGCTTCGACGTTGCCCATCGATTCGGAGGTCTGCTGTGCGAACAGTGCTACCAATTGATTGCGCAGCAGCGGGTCCTGGCGCTTCACGGCAGCTTCCGCTTCCGCGCCGGTGACCTTCAAGGCGATGTCCGCCTTGTACACGTGCAGCTTGGGGCCGCCGTCCAAGGCGTAGTTGCCCACGAACGGTGGGGTCATGCCGATATAGGCAACCTTGGGCGCTGCGTTCTCGCCCTCTTTGGCCGCCTCGTTGGCCATAACGGTGGTTGGCAGGGCCAACGCCAGCCCAATCAATACCCAGGCTTTCATCACATATGTCTCCGCAAGAACGTGTCCTGACTGTATCGGCCAGCACGGGTGATTCAATAGCTCGTTCGAATCCAATGGGCTGAAACGATTCTTCGGAAGCGCAAAGCAGACTGGCGAACAGAACTGAACCGCTTAAGTTCGCATTGCAACATTTTCGCAAACTCCGCTGGGCGGTAAATCGTTTTATTTTCGGTAACGAAACTGTAACATTCGAAAACGCAGCAAATAACAATAAATGGAGCTTGTGAATGTTCGCCTTCTTCCGCCCCGCCCCGCATCGTGCAGCCCTGCCCGATGAAAAGATAGACAGCACCTACCGTCGCCTTCGCTGGCAGATCTTCGCCGGGATATTCATCGGTTACGCCGGTTACTACCTGCTGCGCAAGAACTTCTCGCTGGCCATGCCCTACCTGATCGAAGAACAGGGCTACACCCGGGGCCAACTGGGCTTGGCGATGTCGGCCATCGCCATCTCCTATGGCCTGTCCAAATTCCTCATGGGGATCGTGTCCGACCGCTCCAACCCGCGCTACTTCCTGCCGTTCGGGTTGCTGGTTTCCGCCGGCGTGATGTTCGTCTTCGGCTTTGCGCCGTGGGCAACGTCAAGCGTCACCATGATGTTCATCCTGCTGTTCATCAACGGCTGGGCGCAAGGCATGGGCTGGCCGCCAAGCGGCCGGACCATGGTGCACTGGTGGTCGCAGAAGGAACGCGGCGGCGTGGTGTCGGTGTGGAACGTGGCGCACAACGTCGGCGGTGGCTTGATCGGCCCGCTGTTCCTGCTCGGCATGGGCTTGTTCAACGACTGGCACGCGGCTTTCTATGTGCCGGCCGCAGTGGCCCTGCTGGTCGCCCTGTTCGCCTTTGCAACCATGCGCGACACACCGCAGTCGGTAGGCCTGCCGCCCATCGAGCAATACAAGAACGATTACCCGGAAGGCTACGATTCCAGCCACGAAGAAGAATTCAGCGCCAAGGAAATCTTCGTCAAGTACGTGCTGCGCAACAAGATGCTCTGGTACATCGCCTTGGCCAACGTGTTCGTCTATCTGCTGCGCTATGGCGTACTGGACTGGGCGCCGACCTACCTCAAGGAAGCCAAACACTTCACCGTCGACACCACCTCATGGGCCTATTTCTTCTATGAGTGGGCCGGTATTCCCGGCACGTTGCTGTGTGGCTGGATGTCGGACAAGATCTTTCGTGGCAACCGCGGGCTGACCGGCGTGGTGTTCATGGCGCTGGTGACCGTGGCGACCCTGGTGTACTGGCTCAACCCGCCCGGCAACCCGACCGTGGACATGATCGCACTGGTCTCGATCGGCTTCCTGATCTACGGCCCGGTCATGCTGATCGGCCTGCAGGCGCTGGAACTGGCACCGAAGAAAGCGGCCGGCACCGCCGCGGGCTTCACTGGCCTGTTCGGCTACCTGGGTGGGTCGGTCGCCGCCAGCGCGGCGATGGGCTATACCGTGGATCACTTCGGCTGGGACGGTGGTTTCGTCCTGCTGATCGGCGCCTGCCTGTTGGCGATCGTCTTCCTGATCCCCACGCTCTGGCACAAACAGGTGGCCAGCACCCAGCGCAACGCCTGACGTCAGGCGTGCCGCACCGTCAGGGCAGGAATTGCTGCGAGGCTTGAGTGCAGCTGCCCTGATGGCAACGCTTGAGCCTGGCTTCCAGGTTCTTGTCCGGCATTGCGTGATTGCGCAGGGCACTGATGGTTTGCTCGACGTAATCGCGGGTGCTGCCAAATCGCCCGCTGGCACTGTCGAGAATCTGCGTAAGCAGGTTATCCGGCAGGTTGCCTGCATAGCTGGGCAAATGCCGCTCCAATACGAATCCCAACGCCTGCACCTTGGTGCCGTCTTCCAGACGGCAGTTGAGCCAATGCGGGCGGTACGAGGGATAGGGCATCTCGCGCTTCCACAGCGCCAGCAGCGAGTGTTCGAGATCTTCCTGAGGCAAGCGATAGGCGAACCCGGCGCATGAGCCGCCTCGGTCCAGACCGAACACCAGGCCAGGTCGCTCGGGTGTGCCACGGTGTTCGTGGGACCACAGGTACAGGCCCCGGTGATAGCCATGCACACGCGCCCGGCGACGCTCCGCGGCGCTGCATTCGGGCCGCCAGATGAGCGAACCGTAGGCGAACAGCCAGACCGGCCCGCCACGATGGCGCCGCATCGTCGTGTCCAATGAATGAAGAAGTTGCTCGTGGGTCAATTGCGGCCCGAGATCGAGCGACGGCGGATAGACCACATTCAAGTGCGCAGTTTCGAGTACCGACATAAGCAGTCGCCTGTTATCCCCGTAAGATGGCAATGAAGCCTAACTCTAACGCATTGCAACTCCCGCGTTCCTACCGTATGGCAGATAGATCAATAAATACAAGCGCTTATAATCAACTTCAAATAAATAAGTTATAAGCACCAAGCCGGCTCGGGGACAAATCGGCGTGCACGATTTTACCGCAATGCCACTGCGTCAGATTCGACGCAGGCATCACGACAGCAGAAGCAGGCAACGAAATGACGCAGGGCAGTGGAAATCAGGCTGGCCGCGGCGCGTAGGCGAAGACGTCCGCACGCATCTGGTGCGCATCCATCCCGGCATTCACCAGGGCATCAAGCGTGGCGTAGATCATCGCCGGTGAACCGCTGCCATAGACATGCACGGCGCTCAGGTCGGCTATGTCCTCGCAGACCGCTTCATGCAGCATGCCGCAGCGTCCTTCCCAGCCACACAGATCGCTCACCACCTTGTTCAGGAACAGGTTGGGCAACTGCTTCCATTGCTCCCAATGTTCCAGCGCGTAGAAATCCTCGGGGCGACGCACACCCCAGTACAGGTGCACCCGATGCTTGAAACCTTCGCGTCGGCAATGCTCGATCAGGCTGTTCATCTGCGCCATGCCGGTACCTGCAGCAATCAGCACCAGTGGTCCGTCCGGCAGCTCGGCCAGGTGGGTATCGCCATAGGGCATGTGTACACGGGCCATGCCGTTGCGCTGCAACTGCTCGATCAAACTCTGCGCACTGGCCTCGCGGACCAGCACGTGCAGCTCCAGGTCGCGCCCGCTGTGGGGTGCCGAGGCCAGCGAGAAGGCAGACTTTTCGCCATTTTCGCGCTCGATCATCAGGTATTGCCCGGCATGGTAGCGCGGCGGCTTGCCGGCCGGCGCACGCAGGCGCACGCGCCAGACATCGCCGCCGATATCGACGCAGTCGATCAGCTGGCAGGCCAGGCTGCGCACCGGCAGCTCGCCCTTGGCCAGCACGCCGTCCCAGAGGATCACGCAGTCTTCCAGCGGCTCGGCGATGCAGGTATGAAACTCGCCGCGGTCGATCACCGCGTCTTCCTCGCGAACACTGCCTTCCACCAGCACCGCGCTGCACACATGGCAGTTGCCATTGCGGCAGCTCTGCGGGCAGTCATAGCCCAGGCGCTGCGCGGCCGCCAGAATCCGCTCGGCGGGCAGGGTTTCAAGCACCACGCCCGAAGGTTGCAAGGTCACACGCATCAATCTATTCCCAACTGATTCCAGAGTTCATCGATGCGGCGGGTCACGGCCTCGTCCTTGACGATGACCCGACCCCATTCGCGCGTAGTTTCGCCCGGCCACTTGTGCGTGGCATCCAGGCCCATCTTTGAACCCAGGCCGGACACCGGCGAGGCGAAATCCAGGTAGTCGATCGGCGTGTTGTCGATCAGCACGGTATCGCGCTTGGGGTCCATGCGCGTGGTGATGGCCCAGATCACGTCGTTCCAGTCGCGGGCATTGATGTCGTCGTCGGTGACGATGACGAACTTGGTGTACATGAACTGGCGCAGGAACGACCAGACCCCGAGCATCACCCGCTTGGCATGCCCCGGGTACTGCTTCTTCATGGTCACCACCGCCATGCGGTACGAGCAGCCTTCGGGCGGCAGGTAGAAGTCGGTGATTTCCGGAAACTGCTTCTGCAGGATGGGCACGAACACTTCGTTCAGCGCCACGCCCAGGATCGCTGGCTCATCGGGTGGCCGGCCGGTGTAGGTGCTGTGGTAGATCGGCTTGATCCGGTGAGTGATGCGCTGCACCGTGAACACTGGAAACTTGTCGACTTCGTTGTAGTAGCCGGTGTGGTCGCCATACGGCCCTTCGTCGGCCATCTCGCCCGGATGAATCACCCCTTCCAGGATGATCTCGGCAGTGGCCGGCACCTGCAGGTCGTTGCCGCGGCATTTCACCAGCTCGGTGCGGTTGCCGCGCAGCAGCCCGGCGAACGCGTACTCGGAGAGGCTGTCGGGTACCGGCGTCACCGCGCCCAGAATGGTCGCAGGGTCGGCCCCCAGGGCCACGGCCACGGGAAACGGCTGGCCAGGGTGCTTGTCGCACCACTCGCGGTAATCCAGGGCGCCACCGCGATGGCTCAGCCAGCGCATGATCACCTTGTTGCGGCCGATCACCTGCTGGCGGTAGATACCCAGATTCTGGCGTTCCTTGTTCGGCCCCCTGGTGACCGTCAGGCCCCAGGTGATCAGGGGTGCCACGTCGCCCGGCCAGCAGTGCTGCACTGGCAGCATGCCGAGGTCGACGTCATCGCCTTCCAGGACGATCTCCTGGCAGGGCGCGTCCTTGACCACCTTCGGGGCCATGGCGATGATCTTCTTGAAGATCGGCAGCTTCGACCAGGCATCGCGCAGGCCCTTGGGCGGCTCGGGCTCCTTGAGGAACGCCAGCAGCTTGCCGATCTCGCGCAGCTCGCTCACCGATTCGGCGCCCATCCCCATGGCCACCCGCTCCGGCGTGCCGAACAGGTTGCCCAGCACCGGGATATCGAAGCCGGTGGGCTTCTCGAAGAGCAGCGCCGGACCCTTGGCACGCAGGGTGCGGTCGCACACCTCGGTCATTTCGAGCACCGGCGAGATAGGCACCTGAATGCGTTTCAACTCTCCGCGCTGCTCAAGCTGCTGCACGAAATCCCGAAGATCCTTGAATTTCATCGACCATGCCAGTTAGAAAATAAGCGTACATCCTACCTGCTCTGGCGGCCGCTGGCAGCCGCCGGCTGGGCTTTAATGGGAATTGCCAGGCTGCGATGCCTCTACCGGCGCGAACAACGGCGCCACGAACCCTGCCGCGTCGTCGCCCAAGTGGTTGTCGTCCATGTACAGCGAGCGCCCCGCCGACTCGGCCACGCAGGTTATGCCGTCGGCGCAGAACAGCTGGGTCGTGTCGAGGATGCGCACCTGGGGATCACTGGCAACCAGTTCGGCGAACAACGCATGCATGAATGCCTGGCGCTGTCGGTGCTCGAGCAGCGGGCGCCCGATGCCGTCAGTCGGTCGTTGGAGCATGGCCAGGCGGCTCAGCCGATAGGGTGCGTTGGCGTTCTGCAAAGGGACTTCGTCGAGCAGCCAGACCCGGCTGCCCGCCTGGCGCAAGGCCCGAACTTCGCGCTTGAGCGCCTCGGCCAGCTGCACCGGCGCATCGGCACCGGGCAAGCGATAGGTCATGTCGCCATGCTCGTCGCCATACAGGTACAACGTCCAGCGCGCGACCAGCACCACGTCGCGCTGCGGCGCCTGCGCGATCACGCTGCGGACCTGCGCATTGAACTGTCGGCACAGGTCGTTGCGCTCCAGCCCCGCGACCGGCACGCAGCCGGCCGAACTGGCCAGATCGAGTGCCTGCCCGGTGCGCTCGCTGTGCACGCGCAGTGCCGGCATCAGGGCGGCTGCATGGCTGTCGCCCCAGATCAGCGGTGGCAGCACGTCTTTGCTTTGGCGCCCGAGGTGACAGATGAGGCGTTCGGGCGCAGTGGTTTTCTCGAACATGCAGTCGCGCTGCCCGGCATGCCATTCGCCGGCCTCGGCGTAGGCCAATGCCTGCGCCGACAGCCGCGACGGTACGCCATCGCTCCAGCGCAGGGATTGCCCCGCCAGGCCCACCACCACCATGGCCAGCAATGCAGCCAACAGCGCCTGACGCGGCTCGGCCAGCCAGCGCCGACCGCGCAGGGGCGTTTCCACCCAGCGCCAGGACAGGTAGCCGAGCAGCAGACTGCCCAGGATCAGCGCAAGGTTTTCGTGCGCAGCGATACCGTCCACGGCGGCATAGTCGGCGAATACATGCACCGGCCAATGCCACAGGTACCAGGAATAGGAAATCAAGCCCACCGCCACCATCGGCCGCGTGCCCAACAGCCGTGACAGCCAGGTCGGCTGGCCGGCGCCGGACCAGATGATCGCCAGCGTGCCCAACACCGGCAGCAGTGCTGCCATGCCGGGAAACGCGGTACGCCAGTCATAGCAGGCAATGGCCACGCCCACGGCAGCGATCCCGGCGGTGGCCACGGCCTGACGCACGGCCACTTTCAGCGGGCGCTGGAACACCGGCGCCACCGCCAGCAGGCTGCCGGCCAACAGTTCCCACGCGCGCGCCGGCAATAGAAAGAATGCTTGCGCCGGAGCTTGCTGAACCTGCCAGACGCTCACTGCAAACGATGCCAGGGCAATGCCGAGCAAACCTCTGCGCCACGCCTTCACATAGCGGCCGAGCACGGCCAGCAGTAACGGCAAGAGAATGTAGAACTGCTCTTCCACCGCCAGCGACCAGGTGTGCAGCAGTGGCTTGAGCTCCGAATCGGTATCGAAATAGCCGTCCTGGCGGGCGAACAGCACGTTGGACATGAACATGGCCTGGTAGCGCGCCGAGCGCCCCAGCTCCTCATAGTCACGCGGCACCAGCAGGAACCAGCCAACGATCAGGCAGGCCACCACCATCACCACCAGGGCGGGCAGGATCCGCCGCGCACGGCGCACCCAGAACTCCACGAAACTGAAGTGGCCCGAGGAACGCTCGCGGTGGATGATCGAGGTGATCAGATAACCCGAGATCACGAAGAACACGTCAACGCCGACGAACCCGCCGGCAAAACCTGGAATACCAAAGTGGAACAACACCACGGCAATGACCGCCACGGCGCGCAAGCCGTCGATGTCACGTCGATAGGCTGGGTGAGTCATAACAATCCTTGTCGGCCGAACGGGTCTGGCATGGCTATGGTGCGTTGAAAATGCGAATGGCGCCGCAAGGGCGCCATTCGGATCAAGCAGCGGGTGGGCTTACTTGCGTTTCATCGACAGGAAGAACTCGTCGTTGGTCTTGGTCTGCTTGAGCTTGTCGATCAGGAATTCGATGGCCGCCACTTCGTCCATCGGGTGCAGCAGCTTGCGCAGGATCCACATGCGCTGCAGTTCGTCGTCGGCGGTCAGCAGCTCTTCGCGACGGGTACCGGAACGGTTGATGTTGATGGCCGGGAAAACGCGCTTCTCGGCGATCTTGCGGTCCAGGGGCAGTTCCATGTTGCCGGTACCCTTGAACTCTTCGTAGATCACTTCATCCATCTTCGAACCGGTTTCGACCAGCGCGGTGGCGATGATGGTCAGCGAACCGCCTTCCTCGATGTTACGCGCGGCACCGAAGAAACGCTTGGGCTTCTCCAGGGCATGGGCGTCGACACCACCGGTCAGGACCTTGCCGGAGCTCGGGATCACGGTGTTGTAGGCACGCGCCAGGCGAGTGATGGAGTCGAGCAGGATGACCACATCCTTCTTGTGCTCGACCAGGCGCTTGGCCTTCTCGATCACCATCTCGGCCACTTGCACGTGGCGGGTTGGCGGCTCGTCGAAGGTCGAAGCGACCACTTCGCCGCGCACGGTGCGCTGCATCTCGGTGACTTCTTCCGGACGCTCGTCGATCAGCAGGACGATCAGGTGGCATTCAGGGTTGTTGCGCGTGATGTTCGACGCGATGTTCTGCAGCATGATGGTCTTGCCCGCTTTCGGCGGAGCGACGATCAGGCCACGCTGGCCCTTGCCGATCGGTGCGCACAGGTCGATGACACGACCGGTGAGGTCTTCGGTGGAACCGTTGCCGGCTTCCATCTTCATGCGCACCGTAGGGAACAGCGGCGTGAGGTTTTCGAAGAGAATCTTGTTTTTCGCGTTTTCCGGACGGTCGAAGTTGATGGTATCGACTTTCAACAGGGCGAAATAACGCTCGCCTTCCTTGGGCGGGCGGATCTTGCCGACGATGGTGTCGCCGGTACGCAGGTTGAAGCGGCGGATCTGGCTGGGCGAGACGTAGATGTCGTCTGGGCCGGCCAGGTACGAGGCGTCAGCCGAACGCAGGAAGCCGAAGCCGTCCTGGAGAATCTCCAGCACGCCATCACCGGAGATTTCCTCACCGCTTTTGGCGTGCTTCTTCAACAGGGAGAAAATCACATCCTGCTTGCGCGAACGGGCCATATTTTCTATGCCCATCTGTTCGGCCATTTCGAGCAGATCGGTGATCGGCTTTTGCTTGAGTTCAGTCAGGTTCATAAGGGAATGACGTAATCATGTATGGAGGGGAGAAATTAAGCTTTGGGCTTAATGAGGCCGCGCCGCAGAGAAGGCGACAGGATCGCGTACTGATTCGAGTAGGAGTGCGTCGGCGACGGCTTGCAGGGGGCAGAGGAGAAACCAATGCGAGGCCGAATGTAACACCTCGATTTGTAGGCGTCCAGTATCGCGCCCAGAAAAAAGCCCCGACGAATGCGGGGCCTTTCAGGTATCAGATATTGGCGTCCAGGAAGGCTGCCAACTGAGACTTGGACAACGCGCCGACCTTGGTCGCCTCGACGTTGCCGTTCTTGAACAGCATCAGCGTGGGGATGCCGCGCACGCCGTGCTTGGCCGGGGTTTCCTGATTCTCGTCGATGTTGAGCTTGGCGACGGTCAGCTTGCCCTTGTAGGTCTCGGCGATTTCGTCGAGCACCGGGGCGATCATCTTGCACGGGCCACACCATTCGGCCCAGTAGTCGACGAGTACAGCGCCGTCAGCCTTGAGTACATCTGCTTCGAAGCTGGCATCGCTGACGTGCTTGATAAGGTCGCTGCTCATGGAGTGTCTCCGTGGTCATATTCGGAAAGAAAAACGTGGCCCATCATAGCGGCACAGCGCTGCTACAGGAAGCCGATGATCATTGATCATCACTATGAACATCGGTGATACAGGCAATGGAACCCCGCTCGATGCACCAGAAATGATCGCAGGTCCGGGCCAGTGCGCTCCGCAACGGTGCGCGGCCAGTCCGGCACAGAGCACTCGTGGCAGCTCGAACCCCGATCCCACGCGGCGGCACGCGCGCCCTGCCCCATTCTGGCACGCGCTGTGCTACCTCCCTGGCAACCTCGACTCGATCGCAATCGGAGTATCGCCATGATTTCGCGCTGCAGCCTGCTGTTCACCGCCCTGGTCGCCAGTTTCATGCTGGGCCAGGCAGCCCACGCCGATGGCTTGAGCGACATCACCGAGCGCGGCACCTTGCGCGTTGCCGTGCCGCAGGATTTCCCGCCGTTCGGCTCGGTCGGCCCCGACATGCAACCGCGCGGACTGGACATCGACACCGCCAAGCTGATCGCCGATCAACTCAAGGTGAAGCTGCAGCTCACCCCGGTGAACTCCACCAACCGCATTCCCTACCTCACCACCGGCAAGGTCGACCTGGTGATCTCAAGCCTGGGCAAGAATGCCGAGCGTGAACAGGTCATCGATTTCTCCAGCGCCTACGCGCCGTTCTATCTGGCCGTGTTCGGCCCGCCGGAAGCGCCGATCGCCACTTTGGACGACCTCAAGGGCAAGACCATCAGCGTGACCCGTGGCGCCATCGAAGACATCGAGCTGAGCAAGGTCGCGCCCGAAGGCCTCACCATCAAGCGCTTCGAAGACAACAACTCGACCATCGCCGCCTACCTCGCCGGCCAGACCGACCTGATCGCCAGCGGCAACGTGGTGATGGTCGCCATCTCGGAAAAGAACCCCAAGCGCATTCCAGCCCTGAAAATCAAGCTCAAGGACTCGCCGGTGTACGTGGGCATCAACAAGCAACAGCCCGAGCTGCTGGCCAAGGTCAATCAGATCATCGCTGCGGGCAAGAGCGACGGCAGCCTGGAAAAGAATGCGCAGACCTGGCTGAAGCAGCCGCTGCCCGCCGATCTCTGATTGTCGAGCGCACGCAATGGCCTATCAGTTCGCTTTCGCCCCGGTGCTCGCACAGGCCGACCTGCTGCTCAAGGGGGCGCTGTTCACCCTTGAGCTGACCGCCATCGGCGCACTGCTCGGGGTGGCCGTGGGCATCGTCGGCGGTGCCGTGCGGGCCTGGCAGATCAAGCCGTTCGCCGGCCTCTTCGGGGTCTACGTGGAGCTCATCCGCAACACGCCCTTCCTGGTCCAGCTGTTCTTCATTTTCTTCGGCCTGCCCAGCCTGGGCGTGCAGATCAGCGAGTGGCAGGCCGCGGTGCTGGCCATGGTGGTCAACCTGGGGGCGTATTCCACCGAGATCATTCGCGCCGGCATCCAGGCCGTGCCAAAGGGGCAGCTCGAAGCCTCTGCGGCCCTGGCCATGAGCCGCTTCGAGGCGTTTCGCTATGTGGTCCTCCAGCCAGCCCTGGCCAAGGTCTGGCCGGCGCTGAGCAGCCAGATCATCATCGTGATGCTGGGTTCGGCGGTCTGCTCGCAGATCGCCACGCAGGAGCTGAGTTTCTACGCCAACTTCATCCAGTCGCGCAATTTCCGCGCCTTCGAGACGTATCTGCTGACCACGCTGGTGTACCTGATCATGTCGATCCTGATCCGCATGCTGCTGAACTGGCTGGGTCGGCGTTTCATCATGAGGAACAGCTGATGGATTTCACCCTGTGGGACATCGTGCGCAACCTGCTCATCGGCCTGCAATGGACGCTGGCCTTGAGCCTGGTGGCGTTCATTGGCGGTGGCTTGATCGGCTTGCTGGTGATGACCCTGCGCATCTCGCCCGCGCATCCGCTGCGCACGCTGGCACGCTGCTATATCGAAGTGTTCCAGGGTACGCCGTTGCTGATGCAGCTGTTTCTGGTGTTCTTCGGCGTGGCGCTGATGGGCGTGGACATCTCGCCCTGGGTGGCCGCCGCCCTGGCCCTGACGCTGTTCACCAGCGCCTATCTGGCCGAGATCTGGCGCGGCTGCGTGGAGTCCATCGGCAACGGCCAGTGGGAAGCCTCCGCCAGCCTGGCGCTTACCCGCAACGAGCAGCTGCGCCACGTCATCCTGCCCCAGGCCTTGCGCATTGCCGTGGCGCCGACCGTGGGCTTCTCGGTGCAAGTGGTCAAGGGCACCGCGGTGACCTCGATCATCGGCTTCACCGAGCTGACCAAGACCGGCAGCATGCTGGCCAACGCCACCTTCGAACCCTTCATGGTCTACGGCTTCGTCGCCCTGGGCTACTTCGCCCTGTGCTACCCGCTGTCGCTCAGTGCCCGCTATCTGGAAAGGAGGCTGCATGCCGCTGCTTAGGATTTCCGCCCTGCACAAGTACTACGGCGATCATCATGTGCTCAAGGGCATCGACCTGAGTGTGGACGAAGGTCAGGTGGTCGCGATCATCGGTCGCAGCGGTTCGGGCAAGAGCACCTTGCTGCGCACCCTGAACGGCCTGGAATCGATCAACGACGGCGTCATCGAAGTCGATGGCGAATATCTGGATGCGGCGCGCGCCGACTTGCGCAGCCTGCGCCAGAAGGTCGGCATGGTGTTCCAGCAGTTCAACCTGTTTCCGCACCTGAGCGTGGGCGAAAACGTGATGCTGGCCCCTCAGGTGGTGCAGAAAGTGCCCAAGGCTCGTGCCCGCGAGCTGGCCCGCGAGATGCTCGAACGGGTCGGCCTGGGGGAGAAGTTCGATGCGTTCCCCGAACGTCTGTCCGGCGGCCAGCAACAGCGCGTGGCGATCGCCCGCGCGCTGGCCATGTCGCCCAAGGTGCTGCTGTGCGACGAGATCACCTCGGCGCTGGACCCGGAGCTGGTCAACGAAGTGCTCAGCGTGGTGCGCAAGCTGGCCGAAGACGGCATGACCCTGATCATGGTCACCCACGAAATGCGCTTCGCCCGCGAGGTCGGCGACAAGCTGGTGTTCATGCACCATGGTAAGGTGCACGAGGTGGGCGATCCCAAGCAATTGTTCGTCAATCCGCGCACGCCCGAGCTGGCGCAGTTCATCGGCATGCAGCCGGCGTGAATGCCGTTCGCGCTTGCGGGAGCTCGGACCTTGGGGCAAAGATCAGGATGGCGCGTTGGCGCCGTCGCCTGATCGTGGCACGATGCGGGGGTTAACGACCGAGATCCTTTGACCATGCCGCAGACCAAAGCCAAGAACCTGTCCCTGATCGCCGCCATCGACCTGGGCTCGAACAGCTTTCATATGGTGGTGGCCAAGGCCCACGTCAATGAAATCCGCATCCTCGAACGCCTGGGTGAAAAGGTTCAGTTGGCCGCCGGCATCGACGAAGAGCGCAAGCTCAGCGAAGAATCGATGCAGCGCGGCCTGGATTGCCTCAAGCGCTTCGCCCAACTGATCAACGGCTTGCCCCTGGGGGCGGTGCGCATCGTGGGCACCAACGCCCTGCGCGAAGCCCGCAACCGCAATGAATTCATCGTCCGCGCCGAGCAGATCCTCGGTCATCCGGTGGAAGTCATCTCTGGCCGCGAAGAAGCTCGCCTGATCTATCTGGGCGTCTCCCACACCTTGGCCGACACGCCGGGCAAGCGCCTGGTCGCCGATATCGGTGGCGGCAGCACCGAGTTCATCATCGGTCAGCGTTTCGAACCCCTGCTGCGCGAGAGCCTGCAAATGGGCTGCGTGAGCTACACCCAGCGCTACTTCCGCGACGGCAAGATCACCCCGGCCCGCTACGCCCAGGCGTACACGGCAGCGCGCCTGGAGATCATGAGCATCGAGAATGCCCTGCACCGGCTCAGCTGGGACGAAGCCATCGGCTCCTCCGGCACCATCCGCGCCATAGGCCTGGCCCTCAAGGCCGGCGGCCAGGGCAGCGGCGAGGTCAATGCCGAAGGGCTGGCCTGGCTCAAGCGCAAGCTGTTCAAGCTGGGCGATGTCGACAAGATCGATTTCGACGGCATCAAGCCGGACCGTCGGACCATCTTTCCCGCCGGGCTGGCGATTCTCGAAGCGATCTTCGATGCCCTCGCCCTGCAGCGCATGGACCATTGCGATGGCGCCCTGCGCGAAGGCGTGCTGTACGACCTGCTGGGCCGTCATCACCACGAGGACGTACGCGAACGGACCCTGGGTTCGTTGATGACCCGCTATCACGTCGATGTCGAGCAGGCCGAGCGCGTCGAGCGCAAGGCGCTGCATGCCTTCGACCAGGTGGCGGCGGACTGGGAGCTGGAAGACGGGGTCTGGCGCGAGCTGCTGGGCTGGGCGGCGAAGGTTCACGAGATAGGCCTGGACATTGCCCATTACCATTACCACAAGCACGGCGCCTACCTGATCGAACACTCCGACCTGGCCGGGTTCTCGCGCGAAGACCAGCAGATGCTGGCGCTGCTGGTGCGCGGCCACCGCCGCAACATTCCCAAGGACAAGTTCGCCGAGTTCGGCGATGACGGTGTGCAGTTGATCCGTCTGTGCGTGCTGCTGCGCTTCGCCATCCTGTTCCACCACATTCGTGGTACCCAGGAGATGCCGGCGGTGTCCCTGCATGCCAAGGCCAAGAGCCTGGATGTGGTGTTCCCCGATGGCTGGCTGGAGAACAACCAGCTGACCCAGGCCGACTTCGCCCAGGAAGCCGAATGGCTGACCCGCGTAGGCTTTACCCTCACCGTGCGCTGAAGACCGCGCCGCCATCTGCCTGATAGACCGCAGCGCCCATTTCGCGGCCGATGACCGCTCCTACGGTGCAACGCGATCTCTGTAGGAGCGGCCAGTGGCCGCGAAGATCGCGCCGCCATCTGCCTGACAGACCGCAGCGCCCATTTCGCGGCCGATGACCGCTCCTACGGTGCAACGCGATCCCTGTAGGAGCGGCCAGTGGCCGCGAAGATCGCGCCGCCATCTGCCTGATAGACCGCAGCGTCTGTTTCGCGGCCGATGACCGCTCCTACGGTGCAACGCGATCTCTGTAGGAGCGGCCAGTGGCCGCCAAGATCGCGCCGCCATCTGCCTGACAGACCGCAGCGCCCATTTCGCGGCCGATGACCGCTCCTACGGTGCAACGCGATCCCTGTAGGAGCGGCCAGTGGCCGCGAAGATCGCGCCGCCATCTGCCTGATAGACCGCAGCGCCCCCTTCGCGGCCGATGACCGCTCCTACGGTGCAACGCGATCTCTGTAGGAGCGGCCAGTGGCCGCGAAGATCGCGCCGCCGATCTCGCTGGCTGCTAACGCACCGGCAGGATCGGGTTGCTCAGCCGCTCGAGCAGGGTGTCCTGCGCACTGCGGGCGTTCTGGTTGCCGGTCGGCGTGTTGCGCACGTAGCGTCCGTCGGCCTGCAGGATCCAGGAATGGGTGTTGTCGGTCAGGTAGCTCTCCAGCTCCTTCTTGACCCGCACGATCAGCTTCTTGCCTTCCACCGGGAAACAGGTTTCGACGCGCTTGTCGAGGTTGCGCTCCATCCAGTCGGCACTGGACAGGAACATCTGCTCCTCGCCTCCGTTGAGGAAGTAGAACACCCGCGTGTGCTCCAGGAACCGCCCGATGATCGAGCGCACATGGATGTTGTGCGACACCCCGGGAATGCCCGGACGCAGGCAGCACATGCCGCGCACCACCAGATCGATGCGCACCCCTGACTGACTGGCCTTGTACAACGCGCGAATGACCTTCGGGTCGGTCAGCGAATTGAACTTGGCAATGATGTGCGCAGGCTTGCCGTCGATCGCGTACTGCGTCTCCCGAGCGATCATGTCGAGCATGCCCTTCTTCAACGTGAAGGGTGCATGCAACAGCTTTTTCATGCGCAGCGTCTTGCCCATGCCGATCAACTGGCTGAACAACTTGCCGACGTCTTCGCACAGTGCATCGTCCGAGGTCAGCAGACTGTAGTCGGTGTACAGCTTGGCATTGCCGGCGTGGTAGTTACCGGTGCCCAAGTGTGCATAGCGCACGATCTCACCTGCCTCGCGGCGCAGAATGAGCATCATCTTGGCGTGGGTCTTGAACCCCACCACGCCGTAGATCACCACCGCGCCCGCGGCCTGCAGACGGCTGGCCAACTGCAGGTTGGATTCCTCGTCGAAACGCGCGCGCAGCTCGATGACCACGGTGACTTCCTTGCCGTTGCGGGCGGCATCCACCAACGCATCGACGATCTCGGAATTGGCACCGCTGCGGTACAGCGTCTGCCGCACGGCCAGCACATGAGGATCCTTGGCCGCCTGGCGCAACAGATCGACCACGGGCGTGAACGATTCGAAGGGGTGCAGCAACAGGATGTCCTGCTTGCTGACCACGCTGAAAATGTTCTCGCTGTTCTGCAACAGCTTCGGAATCTGCGGCGTGAACGGCAGGTACTGCAGCTCGGGATGGCTGTCCAGACCGGTGATGCTGAACAGACGCGTCAGGTTGACCGGGCCGTTGACCTGATACAGCTCGGTGTCCGACAGGTTGAACTGCTTGAGCAGATAGTCGGACAGAAGCTTGGGACAGGTGTCGGCCACTTCAAGACGCACCGCATCGCCGTAGCGACGCGAGAACAGCTCGCCGCGCAGCGCACGCGCCAGGTCTTCGACGTCCTCGGTATCGACCGACAGGTCGGCGTTGCGGGTCAGGCGAAATTGATAGCAGCCCTTCACTTTCATGCCTTGGAACAGGTCATCGGCATGGGCATGGATCATCGAGGACAGGAACACGAAATTGTCGCCCGGCCCGCCTACGTCCTCGGGCACCTTGATCACCCGCGGCAGCAACCGCGGTGCCGGAATGATCGCCAGGCCAGAGTCGCGACCGAAGGCATCCACGCCTTCGAGCTCGACGATGAAGTTCAGGCTCTTGTTCACCAGCAGCGGGAACGGGTGCGTAGGGTCCAGGCCGATGGGCGTGATGATCGGCGCGATTTCGTCGCGGAAATAGCGACGCACCCAGGTCTTGAGCTTGGTTGTCCAATGCCGCCGACGAATGAAGCGAACCTGGTGTTTCTCCAGCTCCGGCAACAGGATGTCGTTGAGGATGGCGTACTGGCGATCGACATGGCCATGCACCAGCTCGCTGATCCGCGCCAGCGCCTGATGCGGCTGAAGACCGTCGGCGCCGGCCTGTTCGCGGGCAAAGGTGATCTGCTTCTTCAGCCCTGCGACGCGGATCTCGAAGAACTCGTCGAGGTTGCTGGAAAAGATCAGCAGGAACTTGAGCCGCTCGAGCAGCGGATAGGATTCATCCAGCGCCTGCTCCAGCACGCGGATATTGAACTGCAACTGCGACAGTTCGCGATGGATGTACAGGCTGCTGTCGTCCAGCCCCGGCACGACGATGTGCGGCGCCGGCGCAAGGGCCTCGCTCGGGTGCGCGGGTTCGACGATGGCTTCTATGACCAACGGCGCTTCTACCGGGGTTTCGACCACCGGCTGATCTTGGGTGAGAGCGACTTGAGTCTGGGCTTCGTTGTTCATCTGGCGTTCCCGAGGGCGTAACTGCCCTTTGCAATTGAGCGGCACGGATCGCGTAATGCGTCAGGATGCCATTGACGCCTGCACGCTTGGAAGGGGGCGCGACAGTTATAAGCATGGATTATGACGGTTGCATGACATGACCGGCCGCATCCACAAGGTGTCTGCGTTCTCAGGTTGACAAGCATTGTTCACGACAAGACACATTTGGACACTTTCATGTATGTCCATGACGGGTTAGGCTGCGCATTCACTTCGCCAGCATCGATAAAATGCTCCAACAATTCCTGAACGATTTTGGCTATTTCGCCCTGTTCCTCGGCACGTTCTTCGAAGGCGAGACCATTCTGGTCCTGGCCGGGTTTCTGGCGTTCCGTGGCTACATGGATATCAACATGGTTGTGGTGGTGGCCTTTTTCGGCAGCTACGCAGGCGACCAGCTATGGTATTTCATGGGCCGCAAGCATGGACGCAAGCTACTGGCGCGCAAACCTCGTTGGCAGCTGTTGGGCGACCGTGCGTTGGAGCACATCCGCCGGCATCCGGACATCTGGGTGCTGAGCTTTCGTTTCGTCTATGGCCTGCGCACTGTCATGCCAGTGGCGATCGGCCTGTCCGGCTATCCACCACGGCGTTACCTGCTGCTCAACGGCATCGGAGCCGCGGTCTGGGCCACGGCACTGGGCCTGGCGGCCTACCATTTCGGCTCGTTCCTCGAACACATGCTGGGCAACGTCAAGAAATACGAGCTGTGGGTCCTCGGCGCGCTGGTGCTGATCGGCGTCCTGCTGTGGGTGCGGCGCCGCATCAAGGCCGCACGCATCGCCCGCCAGGCGCGCCTGGAAGCTCCCGCGGCAACCCCTGCGCCCGGTGACGAGCAGCCCTGATCGCCTGCTCGAACTGAACACGCGCCGCCGAGCGGGATCCATGCTACTGAACACATGCCAATGAAGCAGTGGCCACAATCGGAGTTCGACATGACCAAGAAAATCGCGGTGATCCTTTCTGGCTGTGGCGTCTATGACGGCAGCGAAATCCAGGAAAGCGTGATCACCTTGCTGCGCCTGGACCAGCGCGGCTGCGAAGTGCAGTGCTTCGCGCCAGACGTTGCCCAGAAGCATGTGATCAACCACCTGAACGGCGAGGAAATGCCCGAGTCGCGCAACGTGCTGGTGGAATCGGCGCGGATCGCCCGTGGCGAGGTCAAGGACATTGCCCTGGCCAACGCCGACGACTTCGATGCCTTGATCGTTCCAGGCGGATTCGGCGCGGCGAAGAATCTGTCTTCCTTCGCCAGCGACGGCGCCGCCTGCTCGGTCAACCTGCAAGTGCAGGCACTGGCCGAGGCCTTCGCCGAAGCGCGCAAGCCGGTTGGCTTGATCTGCATCTCACCGGCGCTGGCGGCAAAAATCTACGGCCCTGGCGTGACCTGCACTATCGGTACCGATGCCGAAACCGCGCAGGCCATCGAGAAGATGGGTGGCACTCACCAGGAATGCGAAGTGACCGAGATCGTCGAGGACACCGCCCGCAAGCTGGTCAGCACCCCCGCCTACATGAGCGCCAAGACCATCAGCGAAGCCGCCGCCGGCATCAACAAGCTGGTGGACCGGGTGATCGAACTCACCCAGGCTTGACCGCCGACCTCAGGCAGGCACCCGCCGCAGCGTAGCGAGCAGGGTCGCCGCCGCCACGAACAAGCCAGCGAAGGTGCGGTTCATGCGCCGCTGCTGACGCGGCGTGCGCAGCAGCCGCAGCACCTTCGCCGCCAGCCCGGTATAGCCGGCCATGACGATCAGGTCCACGGTCACCATGGTCGCTGCAATGGTCAGGTATTGAACCAGCAGTGGCGCATGCGGATTGATGAATTGCGGCAATACCGCCAGCATGAATACCAGCGCCTTGGGGTTGCCGACGTTCACCAGAAAACCACGCAGCACCAGGCTCGATGCCTTGCCAGCCGGCTTTTGCCCCGCTTCCTCACCGATGTCGGCAGGCAGTGCACGCCATTGCTTGAACGCAAGATAGAGCAGATAGAGCACGCCAAACCATTTGATCGCCTGGAACGCCGTGGCCGACGCCGCGAGCACGGCCCCGACGCCAGCCGCAATGATCGCAATTTGCAGAAGCAGGCCCAACTGCAGGCCGATCGCATTCCAGTAGCCGCGCAGGAAACCGTGCTGCAGGCCACTGGACATGGACGCGATAGCTCCGGCCCCCGGCGAAAGACTGATGATCCAGCACGCCACCAAAAAGGCCAACCAGGTTTCCAGCAGCATACGGACCTCGACGCTCGAATAGGGACAGCCTAAGGTAAAACGGCGCAGCGAATTTGGCTATGGGCCCGTGCAGGCAGCTCCGCATCAAGCCCCGGTATCAGGCCAATGCCTCGAGTTGCGCCTGCATGTCTTCGAGCAGTTCCAGCGCTTCCATCCACTGCTCTTCCAGCTCACCCTCGCGCACCTTGAGCTTGGCCTGTTGGGCAAGCTGGTCGCGCAGTTCATCCTTGCGCGCGGCCTCGTAGAGCGCACTGTCGGACAAGGCGGCTTCGATCTTCGCCAGCTTCTCGTGAACCTCGCCAAGGTCGCGTTCCAGCTTGTCGGCCTGGCGCTTGTGCGGTGCCAGTTGCTGACGCAGTGCGGCGGCGGCCTGCCGTTGGGCTTTCTTGTCGGTCTTGTCGAGGTTGACCGGGGTATTGCTGACTGGCGCATGGCGCTGGCGATAATCCACCAGCCAGCGCGCGTAGTCGTCCAGATCGCCATCAAACGGCTCGACCTTGCCATCGGCCACCAACAGGAAATCGTCGGTGGTGCTCTTGAGCAGATGCCGGTCGTGGGACACCACCAGCACCGCGCCACTGAACTCCTGCAGGGCCATGGTCAGGGCCAGGCGCATCTCCAGGTCGAGGTGGTTGGTCGGTTCGTCGAGCAGCAACAGGTTGGGCCGTTCCCAGGCAATCAATGCCAGCGCCAGGCGGGCCTTTTCGCCCCCGGAGAAATTCAGCACCGGTTCATCGATGCGCGCGCCACGGAAATCGAAGCCACCGAGGAAGTCGCGCAGCACCTGCTCACGCTCGCCCGGCGCCAGCCGTTGCAGATGCAGCAACGGGCTGGCCTTGCTGTCCAGGGAATCCAGCTGGTGCTGGGCGAAATAGCCCACCACCAGGTTCTCGCCACGTACCAGACGCCCGCCGATGGGCGTGAGCTCGCCGGCGAGGTTCTTGATCAGGGTCGACTTGCCCGCGCCATTGGGGCCCAACAGGCCAATGCGCGCACCGGGCGCCAGTTGCAGCTTGACCTTCTCCAGCACGGCCGTTTCGCCATAGCCCAGCCGACCTTCGGACAGGTCTAGCAAGGGGCTGGAAATCTTCACCGATTCGCGGAACACGAAGTCGAAGGGCGAATCGACGTGCGCCGCCGACAGCTCTTCCATGCGCTCCAGGGCCTTGATCCGGCTCTGCGCCTGACGCGCCTTGGTGGCCTGGGCCTTGAAGCGCGCAATGTACTTCTCCATGTGCGCACGCTGCACTTGCTGCTTCTCGTACGCTTGCTGCTGCTGCGCCAGGCGTTCGGCACGGGCACGTTCGAAAGCGCTGTAGCCACCACGGTACAAGGTCAGCTTCTGCTGTTCGACGTGGGCCACATGGTCGACGACTTCGTCGAGGAAGTCGCGGTCGTGGGAGATCAACAGCAGGGTGCCGGGATAGCCCTTGAGCCAGTCCTCGAGCCACAGGATGGCGTCGAGATCCAGGTGGTTGGTCGGTTCGTCGAGCAGCAGCAGGTCGGACGGGCACATCAAGGCCTGAGCCAGGCTCAGACGCATCCGCCAGCCACCGGAAAAATCACCGACCTGACGGTCCATCTGCTCGTTGCTGAAACCAAGCCCTGCGAGCAGCTTGCGTGCACGTGCGTCCGCGGTATACCCATCGGCGCTGTCGAGCTCGGCATGCAGACGTGCCTGGGCCGCGCCATCGTGCGTGGCCTCGGCATCCGCCAGTGCCTGCTGCACTTCGCGCAGACGCACATCGCCATCGAGTACGTAGTCGACCGCAATGCGTTCGAGGGTATCGACTTCCTGGCGCATGTGGGCGATACGCCAATCGGCGGGCAGGTAGCAATTGCCGGAGTCGGGCACAAGCTCGCCGCGCAGCAAGGCAAACAGGCTGGATTTGCCGGCACCGTTGGCACCGATGAGGCCGGCTTTCTGACCGGCGTGCAGGGTCAGCTCGGCGTCTTCTAGCAGACGCTGCGGGCCACGCTGTAAAGTGAGGTTCTGAAGTCGGATCATAATGGCGGCGAAGTCTACCAGCTTCCTTGCCCACTGGCGCGAGTAGCACAATGCATGATGAGTTGTGGGAGTTTGCCCTGGACCTGTATGCCCGACCCGGCGTGGAGGACGCGTGCCTGCAGTTGCAGGCGAATGGCGCCAACGTGTGCCTGTTGCTGTGCGGTGCCTGGCTGGAGGCGAGAGGCGTGGCCTGCACATGCGAACGGGTGACGCTGCTGGAGGCGATCGCCAGGCCTTGGCATGAGGACGTGGTGCGGCCCTTGCGCGAATTGCGCCAGCAATGGCGAGCCCAGGCCGTGCAAGACCCTGAGCTGATGCACCTGCGCGAATCGGTCAAGGCGCTGGAACTGAACGCCGAACGCCAGTTGCTGCAGCGCCTGCACGATCAGGCCGCGCCCTGGCCCCTCGCTACGCAGTGCTTGAGCATGACCTGGCTGCCTGCTTTGCTACCGGCAACGGCCGCGCACTCGAGCGCGGCGTTACAAGTGCTGGGCATGGCAGCCAGGCAGACTCAGGCTTCGCTCGAAGATGCGCCGCCTTTGTCGTCCTGAGCACCCGTGGAGGGAGCACCGGACTCGGTCGCACTCGAGTGCACGGCTGCGGCAAGCGACTTGGCGGCCGCAGGCTTTCTGGCCGGCCGCGCAGCCGGCTTGGCGGGTGCCTTGGCTTCAGGCTTGACCGCTGCGCCCGGGGCCGCCAGGGCCTTGCGCGTAGTGCTGCGGGAAACCGCGGGCTTGCTTGCAGTGGCTGCGGCAGCTACACGGGTGGTTTTGCTGGTTGCAGGCTTTGCAGCAGCACGTGCAGTCGACCCGGCTGGGGTGCTCTTGGCAGGCGTACGGACGGCAGGCTTGGCTGCCGGGCTGGCCGACTTGGCCGCGGCCGCAGGGGTTGCCTTGGGTTTGGCCGAACGGGTTTCGATTGCCTTGCTCGCCGCTTCCTGGACGCGCCCGACACCGGCGGCCAGTTTCAGGCTTTCCTGGGCGTCGCGCTTGAGCTCGACGATGTAGGCGCGGGTTTCGGCCTGGCGGTCCTTGAGCTCGTCGAGCAGTTGTTCGAGTTCGCTCACCGAGTCGTGCGCCTTGGCTTGCTTCTTTTTCTTGCCGGCGGCGGCAGCGTCCTGCACTTTGGTGCGCGACTTGTGCAGTTTTTCCTGAGCCTTGCCGCGCTGCTTCTCGAGCTTGGCGAGCAGTTTTTCAGCATCGGCCAAGGCCTGGGAACATGCACTTTCAAGGTGCTCGAGCAAACTGCCGGAAAGCTGTTGAAGCAAATGCAACGGGGTGTTTACGGGCTTCTTGTTAGCCGACATGGGTTACCTCCTGGCCGATGGGTAGAGGCTCATACTAGACCTGTGGCTGTAGAGCCGCCAGAACATGTTGACTGCGTCCGCAAGGCCCGGTTTCCCGGTCGGTGGCATAATCGGTCCATGCTCGCCGTGTCTTGTCCTGGAGAATGTGATGTTGCCTCGCCTGCTGTTGTCGTTGTCCTTGGTGCCGTTATCCCTGGCCCTGCCGCAAGCACATGCCCAGGCGGCGCAAGCGGCGCCGGACGGTGCCCGTGACCTGGCCTACAGTGTGGGCGCCAGCCTGGGGGAACGCCTGCGTCAGGATGCCCCCGGTCTTCAGCTCGACGCCCTGCTCAAGGGCTTGCAGGAAGCGTATCGACAAGAGCCGCTGGCATTGAGCGACGAGCGCATCGGCCAATTGCTGGCTCAGTACCAGGCACAGGCGGACAAGGGGGACAAGCCTGACGAATCAGCCGATACGGAACAGGCGCTGGCTGCCGAACGCCGCTTCATGGCCGGCGAACGCGCCAAGGCCGGGGTGCGGGAGATTGCCGACGGGATTCTGGTAACCGTGCTGGAACCTGGCGCAGGGGCTCCTGCCACAGCCGATGGACGTGTGCAGGTTCAATACGTGGGGAGGCTGCCGGACGGCAGCGTGTTCGACCAAAGCACCCAGGCGCAATGGTTTCGCCTGGACAGCGTCATCGAAGGCTGGCGTACGGTGTTGCCGCAGATGCCGGTCGGCGCGAAGTGGCGTGTGGTCATTGCATCGGCCCACGCCTATGGAGCAGACGGCGCCGGTGCCTTGATTCCACCCAATACACCGCTGACCTTCGACATTCATCTGCTGGCCACGGCCCCTTAGGGCCGCGTCGAGAGAGAGTCACGCCTGGGCGACGGACTCTTCCTTGTGGGCGTTATGCAAAACTTCGATCAGGCAGTCTTCGAGCTCGAAGCGCTCGTGCAATAACCCGCCCAGCTCCTTGAGCTTGTCCAGAATGAAGGCGGCATCGGAACAGTCGCCCTTGTCGCAGTAATCGTTGAAGTCGAGCGCTTTCTGGGTGATTTCGTCGATGCGTGGCCAGATCGTCTCGGCCAGCTCCAGTCCACGCTTGTCATTGAACGCCTTGGCCTCGTCGGTCAATTGCTCATAGATCTCGAAGTGGCCCGCCGACGTGTAGTCGACCAGCAAGCCGCAAAAATCCTGCAGCCTCTTGCGATCCTCGACCAAGGCCTGGGGCGTGTCGCCCAGTGCATCGAATGCCTTGATCAGCTCATTGCGTTCCTGCAACCAGCGATCGATCAGCAGGTGAACTCCGCCCCAGCGTTCCTGGGCATTCTTGCAGCTTTCCAACATGATGAGTGCTTCCCTTGTGGGTCATGCCCGGCTTCGCGATCCTGTACCACAGGAAGCAGGGCTCGGACCGATTCGCAGTCTGTGACGGCGAATGTCGATGTACATGCACGGGGAGATTATGCCCGTGCGCCTATGGCATCAAGGTACGCATCGGATAAAGTTCATACAAGCGTTTAATCGCGGGGGATGTTGCGCCAAGCGCCGGTTTTGCTGGCGCTTGTGTCTGCTCCCGGCGTCGGTACGAGAGCAGAGCGGCAGAGCAGTCGGGTTCTACCCGCCAGAGAAGCTCAGAGCGTGCGCACCGCAGTGGGCAGAGGTGCAGCCAGCAAACGTTCGTCGAGCAGCCCGAGGCCCTCTTGAAACAACTGGTTGCTGCGTTCGGTGTCGCCCAGCTGTGCGAGCAGGCGTGCCAATTCCGCGCAGGTTTCCGGGCTGCGCTGCAGGCGCAGGCTGCTTTCCAGATAGTCGCGAGCCTTGCCCCACAGGCGGTTCTGCAGGCACAGGCGACCCAGGGTCAACAACAAGCCGGCATCGTGGGGATGCTGTTTGAGCCAGCCTTCGGCAGTCTGCAATTGACGCGCAGGGTCAGCGCCGATCACCAGGCCATAGAGGCGAGCCAGGTGTGTGTCGTACTGGCGTTTCTGCGCAGTTCGTAGCACTTCCTCAGCCTGGGCTTGCGCGCCTATCTGGCGTAGTTGCTCGGCATAGGCAAGCACCAATGCAGGTTCCTGGCGTTGTGCCGAGCTGAGTGCCTGCCAGGCGCGCTCCAGCGCAGCCAGGCCTGCCTCGCCCTGCCCCTGCTCCTGAGCGGGCGCGTGCGCCGCCACGCTCAGGTTCTCGCCCCAGGCACGTCGTTCGAGCTCGGCAAGTTCGGCCGCCGGCAGGGCCTTGTCCTTGCGCAATTGAGGCAGCAGTTTGACCACCGCTGGCCAGTCTCCACGCTGCTGATGCACACGCTGCAGTTGACGCAGCACCTGCACGTTGCGCGGATGACGTTCGTGCATGGCCTGCAGGGTCTGCAGGGAGCCGTCGCTGTCGCCGCGATCGCTCTGCAACTGAGCATGGTTCAAGGCGATCGCCAATTCCGCTTGTGGCTGACGCGCCAGCGCCCGTTCGAGCAGGTTGTCGCTTTCTTCATAGCGGCCTTGTTCATTGGCCGCGCGTGCTGCACCGAGGTAATACAGCAATGGCTGACGTTCATTTTCGGCCGCGTGCTGGAGGTGCTTCTGGGCACTGGCCCAGCGCCCTTCGGCGAGGTCTAGTTGGCCCTTCTCGATGGACGTCTGCACGCGGCGATTGCGATTGCGCCCCGACCACGGATTGACCACGCGACCGGAGCTGACCACGACGCTGATCAGCAGGTAGACGACGAACGCCAGCAAGACCAGAACCAGCAAGGCCAGCAGCGTGGTCCACAGGCCCGACTCGTAGCGCATCACATGGGGGTAGTCGATCAATACGTAGCCGGGGTGCTTGGCCACGGCCAGGCCGAGGCCGACCATGGCGGCAATCACCAGAAACAGGATCACGTAGAACCGTTTCATGGTTGGTTCTCCACAGCGGCGGGCGCTGCTTCGTTCGACTTCTGCAGGCCTTCGACCGGTGTATGACGATGCTGCAGGTAGGCCTGGATGGCGTTGAGGCTGGCATCCAGATCAGGAGTGGTGACCGAAACCGGCTGATTCTTGAGTGCGGTCAACTGTTCGATCATGGCCTGGGTGGGGCCATTTTCGCGATTGAAGCCTGCCACCAGAATACTGCGGGCATCGTCCAGCGCTTGTGTATAGACCTTGCCCTGACCATTGAGCGCGGCCCACTGGGCCTGCTCCAGCGCCAGGCTCAAGGCCAGGCGGACCTGGCTCAAACTCTGCCCGGCGAGCAACGGCCGGATGCTGTCATCGGGGCTGAAGTCGACCCGGAAGAAACCGGAAATCTTGTTCCACCACTGGCGCCAGCGTGTCTCGCCTTCTGGCGAGTTGCCTTGCGCAGCTTCTGCGGCTGCCTGGAATTCAGGTGCAAGTGCCGTCAACTGCGTGGCCTGCTCGCGCAAGGCACTCAGCTGCAGGAACAACCCGGTGCGATCGGGCTGGGTTGTTCCTTGCAGCGAGGCCAGGCTGCGGGTCAGTTGTTCGCGTGCGGCGAAGGCCTGCGGGTCGTCCTGCTCGCGCAGGATTTCGTCGGCGCCCTGCACCAGCGCCTTAGCACTGGTGACGTCCTGCAGAGCAGAAAGGCGCAGGCTGGCCAGACGCAGCAGATGCTCCGCTTCGGCCAGCCGCCAGTCTTTGCGGCTGGCGCCCAGCACGGTTTCCAGACGCTGGCTCAGGCGCTGCTGATCGCCCTGAACTTGGGCAAGCAGGCGATGGCGGTCTTCGAGTTCGTTGGCGTCGGGCAACTGCGCCAGATCGGCACTGAGTTGCCGTTCGTTGTGTTCCAGCGTCAGCGTTTGCGTGGCCAGCCCTTCGATCACCCGCGATTGCTGCTGATGGCCGGCAGTCAGCGTGCGCACCTGCCACACGCCCCAGCCTGCGGCGGCCAGACCAGCGGCGGCAAGCACCAGCGCGATGATCGCCAAGCCGTTGCCATTGGCCGAGCGCTGTGGGGGCACGGCGGCTGGCTGTTCGAAAGGCGTCTTGGGGACGCTCTGCGGTTCGTCTTTGGGCAAGGCTGTTTCGCTCACGTGTCCATCCTTTGCATAGGGGCGCGCTCGCCTCGCTGGCGGTCGCGCTTACGATCTGGGTGCGGCCTGCGTACGCAGCGCCGCCAGCAACGCCGAAGTACTGGCACCTCGGCAATCCACAACATTCACGGCACCGGCTTCACGCGCCAGCGCAGCTACCCGCGGGCTGGGCACGAACAACGGCAGGGCACGGATCACCGACCACTGCTCGCCTGCCAATTGGTGCAAGTGTTGAAAACCCTGCCCACTGCTGACCACCAAGGCGTTCAAGCGTTCCGATGCGATACGTGACGCCAGCGCACCCGGCGGGTAGACCGGAACGCTGCGTCGATACAGTTGCAGATACTCCACCGTCGCGCCCTGCTCACGCAAGTGCTCGGCCAGAGCCTCCCGTCCGCCTTCGCCACGGATGATCAGCACCCGCGGATCGGGGCTGGCCAACGCGGCGCGCAATTGGGCCAGATTCAGCAAGGCTTCGCTATCGTCTCCTGTTTCAGGATACGTCACGTGCAGCCCACGCTCTTCGAGAATGGCCGCCGTGCCGGCCCCGACGCTGAACCACAAGGTCTGCCCGAGGTTGGCAGGTGCGCGGTCCAGGGCCAGGCGCGCGGCGGGCTTGCTGACCACGATCACGGCATCGTATCGACGCAGTTCGGCCAGTACCTGTCGCTGACTGTCGCTGTCCGGTAGCGGCTCGATCGCCAGCAATGGCAAGCTCGCCGCGAACACACCCTGTTCCAGCAGCGCCTGGGCTTGCAGGACGCACTCGTCGCAGGGTCGGGTCAGCAACACTCGCCAGGGGTTCAAGGATGACCGGCCTCGCCGTAAACCGCGCGCAGAATGTCGTCGGCGCCCTGCTCCAGCAAGGCTTCGGCCACCTGTACGCCCAGCTGTTGCGCATCGGCCAGCGGCGCGCGTGCCTGAGCATGCAGCAAGCGCTGACCAGCCGGGTCGCCCACCAAGCCACGCAGCCAGATCTGCTCGCCTTCGAGCACGGCGTAGCAGGCGATGGGCACCTGGCAGCCACCGTTGAGGTGTTTGTTCAGGGCGCGCTCGGCGCTGACGCGGAATTCGGTGTCGCGATGGTGCAACGGCCCGAGCAAGGCATGGATTTCGCTGTCGCCGGTCCTGCACTCGATGCCAACCGCGCCTTGGCCGCCAGCGGGCAGGCTGTCCTCGACGCTGATGCTGGTAGTGATGCGCGCTTCGAAGCCCAGGCGGATCAGGCCTGCAGCGGCCAGAATGATCGCATCGTATTCACCGGCATCGAGCTTGGCCAGGCGGGTGTTGACGTTGCCGCGCAGGAAGCGGATCTGCAGGTCGGGACGACGCGCCAGCAGCTGGGTCTGGCGGCGCAGGCTGGAAGTGCCGACGATGCTGCCGGGCGGCAGCGCCTCCAGGCTGTCCCAGGCGTTGGAAACGAAAGCGTCGCGAGGGTCTTCGCGCTCGCAGATACAATACAGCCCCAGCCCTTCGGGGAAGTCCATCGGCACGTCTTTCATCGAGTGCACGGCGATGTCCGCCGTGCCTTCGAGCAGGGCGTTTTCCAGTTCCTTGACGAACAACCCCTTGCCGCCGATCTTCGACAAGGGTGAGTCGAGCAGCTTGTCGCCACGACTGACCATCGGCACCAGGGTGACCTGCAGATCAGGATGGGCCTGCTCCAGGCGGGCCTTGACGTATTCGGCCTGCCACAGAGCGAGCGCGCTTTTACGGGTGGCGATGCGGATTTCGCGAATGGGCATGAATCGATCCGTATGAAGATTAGCGGACGATGATACCAGCTGTGCGGCAGGCCGCGCCCAACCCGGCGGGCTGGGCAGGCCTGATGAAGGCTAGAGGTGCTGCATCATCTTGCGCACGCCGGCCACATGGCGCCTGCTGACGATCAATGCGTCGCCGTTGAGCCCCTTCAGATAGAGCTGAAAGTGACCCAGGGGCGTGCGCTGCAAGCGCTCGATGCGTTCGCGAGCCACCAAGGCGTTGCGATGGATACGCACGAAGCGGTCGCCGAACTCGTCTTCCAACGCCTTGAGCGGTTCATCGAGCAAGACCTCCCCACCCTCATGGCGCAAGGTCACGTACTTGTGGTCGGCAATGAAATAGATCACCTGATCGAGCGGGATCAACTCGATGCCTTTGCGGGTTCGCGCGCTGATATGGCTGCGCGGACCGGTCCCGGCTTCGGCCGCCGGACGTGTCAGAGCGGCCAGTTGCACTCGGTTGGGTTTTTCCGCTTTCTTCAACGCTTCGAGCAGATGCTCGGAACGCACCGGCTTGACCAGGTAACCCACGGCGCTGACCTGAAAGGCATCCAGGGCAAACTCGTCATGAGCAGTGCAAAACACCACTGCTGGCGGCGTGTCACGCTCGCACAGCCTGGCGGCGACTTGCAGGCCATCCAGGCCGGGCATGCGAATGTCGAGCAGGACTACGTCCGGCTTCTGCGCCTCGATCATGCTCAAGGCTTCTTCGCCATTGCTGGCGCCGGGTTCGAGCACATGGTAGCCCTCGAGCTCGCCAACCAGTCGGCTCAAACGTTCGCGGGCAAGGGGTTCGTCATCAACGATCAGGACATTCATAGAGCGCTGGATTCCTGCGTGAGTCTCGCACATGGATAACGTAGACAAGTGAAGTGACGACCGTCACGGCGATTCACGCTAAGACTTGCGCGCGGACCGAAAAGTGCCGCAAGTCGAGCGCCAATGTTTGCCAGCGCCTGCTGGGTTCCGCCCGACACCTGCGCCGTGGCGGCCTCTTGGTAGGGATTGCTGATGGTCAATATGAACTCTCCCCCTTTGTAGTCGGCCTCCACGCTGACCACCCCGCCCGAAATCAATGGGGCGATGCCATGTACCAGCGCATTCTCCAACAATGGTTGCAAAGTAAGTTGGGGGATCGGCAGATCATCCGGGATTGTTTCGATCCTCCAGTGCAACTGTAGACGCTCGCCGAGACGATATTGCTCAATCGATAAATAACGTTTGGCCAACTCCACCTCATCGCGCCACATCACCAGGCTGTTGGGCTGGGCCAGACTGGCACGAAACAGGTCGGACAGATTGAGCACCGCCTGCTCGGCCTTGACCGGATCGCTGACCACCAGGCTGGCGATGCTGTTCAAGCTGTTGAACAGGAAGTGCGGGCGAATGCGCGCCTGCAAGGCCTGGATACGCGACTGCAATTCGGCCTGTTGCTGGCGCCGCCACTGGCTTTGCAGGTAGAAGTAGCGCAGCAGCAGGGCCGACATGATCAGCCCGATCAGGGCGTGGCGCAGGTATCGGTTGACCTCCACGGTGGGCGTGTCGAGCCCGCCCAGCTGGAAGTAGTCGATCACCGCCGTGCCCGCCAGGGTCAGGCCCACCACCAGGGCGCAGCACAAACCACCCGCCATACCTGGGCGCAGGCGCGCCAGCCAGGGTCGCAGGGCGCAGAGCAAGGCAGCCGAGAGCAGCACGATCCATTGCACGAACAGCGAAGTGAGGGCAAGGCGCACCCAGTTGAAGCCTGGGTTCATGGGTTCGGCCAGCACCAGTACGAACACCAGCAACTGCGCCAGCACGATCAGCATCAACAATGCCTGGGGCAGGCAAAGCTCGGGCAGGAAGAAATCCGGTTCGGAAGTGTTCGACGGCTTGCTGAACATGGGGTGGTTCCTGGCTCTGGCGAAGGTATCAAGCCTGTTCGCGGCCGCTGACCGCTCCCACAGGAATCCGTGCAGATCGTGTGCAGGAGCGGCCAGCGGCCACGAAGGGATCAACGCAGACAATAGACCCCTGCACTATGCCGCCAACAGACCCGGGCCGCATTTGTTATTATTGCGGCAATTTCCCGTTCACGCCTTGCACGAGCCAATTCATGAGCACTGACAAGACCAACCAGTCCTGGGGCGGCCGCTTCAGTGAACCCGTCGACGCCTTCGTCGCCCGCTTCACCGCGTCGGTCGACTTCGACCAGCGCCTGTACCGCCATGACATCATGGGCTCGATCGCCCACGCCACCATGCTGGCCAAGGTCGGTGTGCTGACCGATGCGGAGCGCGACACCATCATCGACGGCCTGCGCACCATCGAGCAGGAAATCCAGGCGGGCCAGTTCGACTGGCGCACGGATCTGGAAGACGTGCACATGAACATCGAAGCGCGCCTGACCGATCGCATCGGTGTCACCGGCAAGAAGCTGCACACCGGGCGCAGCCGCAACGACCAGGTGGCCACCGACATTCGCCTGTGGCTGCGTGACGAGATCGACCTCATCCTCAGCGAAATCACCCGCCTGCAGCAGGGCTTGCTGGAGCAGGCCGAGCGCGAGGCCGACACCATCATGCCGGGCTTCACCCACCTGCAGACGGCGCAGCCGGTAACCTTCGGGCATCACCTGCTGGCGTGGTTCGAAATGCTCAGCCGCGACCATGAACGCCTGGTCGATTGCCGCAAGCGCACCAACCGCATGCCGCTGGGCAGCGCCGCGCTGGCCGGCACCACCTACCCCATCGACCGCGAGCTGACCTGCCGGCTGCTGGGCTTCGAAGCCGTCGGTGGCAACTCGCTGGATGGCGTTTCGGACCGCGACTTCGCCATCGAATTCTGCGCTGCGGCCAGTATCGCGATGATGCACCTGTCACGCTTCTCCGAGGAGCTGGTGCTGTGGACCAGCGCGCAATTCCAGTTCATCGACCTGCCCGACCGCTTCTGCACCGGCAGCTCGATCATGCCGCAGAAGAAGAACCCCGACGTACCAGAGCTGGTGCGCGGCAAGAGCGGCCGGGTGTTCGGTGCACTGATGGGCCTGCTGACCCTGATGAAGGGCCAGCCGCTGGCCTACAACAAGGACAACCAGGAAGACAAGGAACCGCTGTTCGACGCCGCCGACACGCTGCGCGACTCACTGCGGGCCTTTGCCGACATGATCCCGGCCATCAAGCCCAAGCACGCCATCATGCGCGAAGCCGCGTTGCGCGGTTTCTCCACCGCTACCGATCTGGCCGATTACCTGGTGCGCCGTGGCCTGCCGTTCCGCGATTGCCACGAGATCGTCGGGCATGCGGTCAAGCATGGCGTTGACACCGGCAAGGACCTGGCGGAAATGAGCCTGGAAGAGCTGCGCCGATTCAGCGACCAGATCGATGCGGACGTGTTCGAAGTGTTGACCCTGGAAGGCTCGGTCAATGCCCGCGACCACATCGGCGGCACGGCACCGGCTCAGGTACGTGCGGCAGTCGCTCGCGGCCGCGATTTGCTGACGGCTCGCTAGGCGCCTGGCAGGTTCGGCCTCTGCCCGCGAAGGGCGCCCCACAGAATCCGACATTGACCCGATAGAGAACATCCCATGAGCGACAACCTGCCAGACGAAGACGAAGCATTTGCCGAAGCCACCCTCACCCAGGCCATCGAGAATCAGATCGAAAGCGACAACCCGCCCGCGGCCAAGGCCACGTTCAACAAGCTGACGCTGGTGGGGTATGAGCGCGAGGACATCCTCAACATGATGGCTCATGTGCTGGCGATCGAGATCGATGCGATTCTGGAGCAGGATCGCGCGTTCGACACCGCCTGGTACGAAGCCGCCCTGCGCGCCCTGCCCGAGCTACCACCGGAAAAAGTCTGACACCGCGCAGGCGCGTTCGCCCGCAGCTGACTACACTGGAAAAACCCCGCTGCCACAGTGTCGGGGTACAGCGTTCAGCGCCACTCGGCGCTGTCGTTCATTCCATAAGAAAAGTCGGGAGCGCCTATGTCGTCCTACACCCCGGAACTGGTTGCCGAGCTAGAAATCCTTGCCCTGTTCAACCTCGGCAACACCATGGAAGGTCTGAAAATCCACCACACTGCATCACCTGCGGCCATTGCCGCCGCCACTCGCCTGCATGAAAAGGAATTGATCACCAAGCCCGATGGCGGCTACCTGACCAGCCTGGGCCATGAGGCTGCCGGGCACGCGCAGTCATTGCTCACCATCCTGACGGTGGCCGAGCCTGCCTGAGCATTGGGGCTTGATGAAAGCAGGTGCTGTCAGTCGCCAGCAGGCGCCGACAGCGCCTGCGAGCGGCGCTGATCAGCCACAGCGATGATCTTGCGCCGCGTATCGTCATCGGCCGAGCGCCAGGCGCGGATATCCTCGACATGGCGGAAACACCCCTGGCAAACGCGTTCTTCGTCCAGCCGGCACAGGCTCACGCAAGGTGACTGTACCGACGGACTGACGTTGCTGTAGAGAGGCTTGGGGGCGCGTACGGGCTTGCTCACCATCAGATCTCTTCGAAATCCAGCTCGACGCTGGCCTGTTCCTCGGTCGCTCGGGCCAGTACCTCGCCCAGCAATTCCTCGGATTTCTCGCAGCGCCACTTGCCCGACTCTTCGTCGTAATCGAAGTGATAGCCACCGGAGCGCGCGGCCAGCCACAACTGGCGCAGCGGCTCCTGGCGGCTGATGATCAGCTGGCTGCCGTTGTCGAACTTGATGGTCATCATGCCGGCGGAAATTTCGATGTCGTCGGCGTGGTCTTCGAGCAACTCCTCCAGCGCCTGCTGGGTGGCATCGACCAGGTCGTGGAAACGGGCTTCGGTCAAACTCATTGCAGGAACCTCGGAAAGTGTCTGTTCGCGCTACGGGCGGCAAGATACGAGCAGCCAGCGGTTTATGCAAAGCATAATGCACCCGTCTGGATCGGTGGCAACGCTCGCGGCCCACCTGCATAGCCACCATGCCGGGCGCTGGGTATACTCGGGCGCAATTACTGCTTATACAAAGGATTTCGCCATGAAGCGCCTGATCTCTTCCCTGGCCGCGCTCGTCGCCGTTGCCTGCCTGGTGTCCGCCTGTGGTCAAAAGGGCCCGCTGTACCTGCCCGATGACAGCAAATCTCCCGAGGACCAAGCCAAGTCGTCGCAACCGCACAAGCACTACTAAGGGAACACCATGGACGCTTTTCAACGCCGCGACGGTGAACTGTTTGCCGAAGGCGTAGCCCTGTCGGCCGTGGCCCAGCGCTTCGGCACGCCGACGTACGTCTACTCGCGCGCCCACATCGAGGCGCAGTACAACGCCTACGCCGATGCCCTGCAGGGCACCCCGTCGCTGGTCTGCTTTGCCGTTAAGGCCAACTCCAACCTGGCCGTGCTCAATGTCCTGGCGCGTTTGGGCGCCGGTTTCGACATCGTCTCGGGCGGCGAACTGGAGCGCGTGCTGGCCGCGGGCGGGCGCGCCGAACGCGTGGTGTTTTCCGGCGTCGGCAAGACCCGCGCCGACATGCGCCGCGCCCTCGAAGTCGGCGTGCACTGCTTCAACGTCGAATCCACCGACGAGCTGGAACGCCTGCAGGAAGTCGCCGCCGAGCTGGGCGTGCGTGCGCCTGTGTCGCTACGGGTCAATCCGGACGTCGACGCGGGCACCCACCCGTACATTTCCACGGGCTTGAAAGAGAACAAGTTCGGCATCGACATCGCTGCAGCCGAAGACGTCTACGTGCGTGCCGCGCAGTTGCCCAACCTCGACGTGATCGGCGTGGATTGCCACATCGGCTCGCAGCTGACCACCCTGGCACCGTTCCTCGACGCCCTGGATCGCTTGCTCGACCTGGTCGATCGCCTGGGCGAGTGCGGCATCTACCTGCGCCACATCGACCTGGGCGGTGGCCTGGGCGTGCGCTACAGCGAAGAGCAGCCACCGCTGGCCGCCGATTACATCCAGGCCGTGCGCGAGCGCCTGGACGGTCGCGAGCTGACTCTGGTGTTCGAGCCAGGGCGTTTCATCGTGGCCAACGCCGGAATCCTGCTGACCCAGGTGGAATACCTCAAACATACCGAGCACAAGGATTTCGCCATCGTCGACGCGGCGATGAACGACCTGATTCGCCCGGCCCTGTACCAGGCATGGATGAATGTCAGCCCGGTCACGCCGCGCGAAGGTCAGGCGCGTGCCTACGACATCGTCGGGCCGATCTGCGAAACCGGTGATTTCCTCGCCAAGGAGCGTGAACTGGTGCTGGCCGAAGGCGACTTGCTGGCCGTGCATTCGGCCGGCGCCTACGGCTTCGTCATGAGCTCGAACTACAACACGCGCGGCCGCTGTGCCGAAGTACTGGTCGATGGTGACCAGGCATTCGAAGTACGCCGCCGCGAGACCGTGGCCGAGCTTTTCGCCGGCGAAAGCCTGTTGCCGGAGTAATCCCATGCTACTGCGTTTTACCAAGATGCATGGCCTGGGCAACGACTTCATGGTGCTGGACCTGGTCAGCCAGCATGCCCATATCCTGCCCAAGCATGCCAAGCAGTGGGGCGATCGCCACACCGGCATCGGCTTCGATCAATTGCTGCTGGTCGAAGCGCCGAACAATCCCGATGTCGACTTCCGCTATCGCATCTTCAATTCCGACGGTTCGGAGGTGGAGCAATGCGGCAACGGCGCGCGCTGCTTCGCCCGCTTCGTGCTGGACAAGCGCCTCACGGCCAAGAAGACCATTCGCGTGGAAACCAAGGGCGGCATCATCACCCTGGACGTGCGCAGCGATGGTCAGATCAGTGTCGACATGGGCCCGCCGCGCCTGGTGCCGGCCGAGATCCCGTTCCAGGCCGACGCCCAGGCGCGCAGCTACGCGCTGAGCGTCGATGGCCAGAACGTCGAAATCGCCGCCCTGTCCATGGGCAACCCTCATGCAGTGCTGCGTGTCGACGACATCAACAATGCGCCGGTGCACGCGCTGGGCCCAAAGATCGAACACCATCCGCGCTTTCCGGCGCGGGTGAACGTGGGCTTCCTGCATGTAGTCGACCGCACCCGCGCGCAGCTGCGTGTCTGGGAGCGTGGCGCCGGGGAAACCCAGGCTTGTGGCACCGGCGCCTGCGCCGCTGCGGTCGCGGCCATCAGCCAGGGCTGGATGGACTCGCCGCTGCTGCTCGACCTGCCGGGCGGCCGCCTGTCCATCGAATGGGCCGGGCCGGGCCATTCGGTGATCATGACCGGTCCCGCAACGCGGGTCTTCGAAGGACAAGTGCGTTTATGAGCGAGTACAGCCAATGACCGATCAGCCTCAAGTACCCGCGCCTGCGGAGCTCCTGGAGGCTTCGGCCGTGGCCGAGTTTCTCGCCGCCAACCCGGCGTTCTTCGAGCAGCATGAAGAGCTGCTTACCCAGCTGCGCCTGCCTCACCAACGTGGCGACACGGTGTCGCTGGTCGAACGGCAGATGACCCTGCTGCGTGACCGCAATGGCGAGATGCGCCAGCGCCTTTCGCACTTGATGGAGGTTGCGCGCGACAATGACCGCCTGTTCGAGAAGACCCGCCGCCTGATCCTGGCCATGCTCGATGCCACGTCCCTGGATGAGCTGGTGATCAGCGTCGAAGACAGCCTGCGCGAAGACTTTCAGGTGCCCTTCGTCAGCCTCATCCTGTTCAACGACATTCCCGCCCCGGTAGGCCGCAGCGTGACCAGCGGCGAGGCTCAGCAAGCCATCGGTGGCCTGCTGTCCGAAGGCAAGTCGCTCAGTGGTGCCCTGCGCGAACACGAGCTGGCGTTTCTGTTCGGCAGCGACCAGGCCTCGCAGGTTGGCTCGACCGCGCTGGTGCCGTTGTTGCATCAAGGCCTGCACGGCGTACTGGCCATCGGCAGCCGCGACCCTGCGCACTACAAGAGTTCGGTAGGCACGCTGTTCCTCAACCATATCGGCGAAGTGCTCAGCCGGGTATTGCCACGCTACACCGGCGCCCTGCGCTCGGTACGTTGAGGTGCGCGAACAACTGGATGCCTACTGCACGCACCTGCGCAGTGAGCGCCAGGTGTCGGTGCATACCCTGGATGCCTACCGGCGCGACCTGATCAAGGTCGTCGAGTTCTGCGAGAAGGAAGGCCTGGCGACCTGGCAGGCACTGGACATCCAGCTGCTGCGGCGCCTGATCGCTCGCCAGCATCAGCAGGGGCAGTCGTCGCGCAGCCTGGCGCGCCTGCTTTCAGCAGTCCGTGGCCTGTATCGCTACCTCAATCGCGAAGGCCTCTGCAGCCACGACCCGGCCAATGGCCTGGCGCCGCCCAAGGGTGAGCGTCGCCTGCCCAAGACGCTGGACACCGATCGCGCCCTGCAGCTGCTCGAAGGTGCGGTGGAAGAAGACTTCCTGGCCCATCGCGACCAGGCCATTCTCGAGCTGTTCTATTCTTCGGGTCTGCGCCTGTCGGAGCTGACCAGCCTCGACCTCGGGCAACTCGACCTTGCCGACGGCCTGGTGCAGGTGCATGGCAAAGGCAGCAAGACCCGCGTGCTGCCCGTGGGGCGCAAGGCGCGCGCGGCATTGGAGCAGTGGCTGGCCATGCGCTCGATGAGCAACCCTATCGACGATGCCGTGTTCGTCAGCCAGCAGGGCCGCAGGCTCGGGCCGCGCGCCATCCAGGTACGGGTCAAGGCCGCAGGCGAGCGCGAGCTGGGGCAGAACCTGCACCCGCACATGCTGCGTCATTCGTTTGCCAGCCACCTGCTCGAGTCGTCCCAAGACCTGCGCGCCGTGCAGGAGATGCTGGGCCACGCCGACATCGCCACCACGCAGATCTATACCCACCTGGACTTCCAGCACCTGGCCAGTGTCTACGACAGTGCCCACCCACGGGCCAAACGCAAAGGCGGCGACTCATGAGCATCAAGCTGATCACCTTCGACCTCGACGACACCCTGTGGGACACCGCCCCGGTCATTGTCAGCGCCGAAGCCATCCTGCGCGACTGGCTGGCCGACCAGGCACCGAAACTAGGCCCGGTGCCGGTGGAGCACCTGTTCCAGATTCGCCAGCGTCTGGTCGACGCCGACCCTTCGCTCAAGCATCGCATCAGCGCGCTGCGCCGTCGTGTGCTGCTGCACGCCATGCAGGAAGCTGGCTATGCCGAGGATGAAGCGGCCTCGCTGGCCGACAAGGCCTTCGAAGTATTCCTGCACGCTCGGCATCAAGTGGACATCTTTCCCGAGGCCCAGCCAGCCCTGGAGATCCTTTGCCAGCGTTATACCTTGGGCGTGGTTACCAACGGCAACGCCGATGTGCGTCGGCTGGGCATCGCCGATTTCTTCACGTTCGCGCTGTGTGCCGAAGACCTGGGTGTGGGCAAACCGGATTCGCGACCCTTTCTGGAAGCCATGCGCCTGGGCGCTGCGGGCGCCCACGAATCGGTACACATCGGTGATCACCCGGGCGATGACATCGCCGGCGCGCAGAAGGCGGGCATGAAGGCCATCTGGTACAACCCGCAAGGCAAGCCATGGGCTGCCGATGGCAGACCCGACGCCGAGGTCGCCAGCCTGGCCGAACTGCCTGCGTTGCTAACCCGACTAGCCTAACCACCTCATCCCTGTGGGAGCGGGGCGTGCGGCGAGCCCTTTGCCCGCGAAAAGGCATTACTGCCCACTCGACACCCAAAAAGACACCCACAAAAAAGCCCGCAGCGACCGCGGGCTTTTTCATCAGAGCGCCAAGCGCAGCAGATCGTCAGATAGGACGGCTACCGTACTTGTTGTCCGGCTTCTTGGGTGGATCGGCCACCACATTGGGCTCGACTTCCTGCACCTTGCCTCCACGCGACAGGAACTCTTCCATCGCCCGGGCCAGCGCATCGCGCTCTTTGTTCTTGGCTTCGATACTCGGCAGCTCATCCACCGACACCGCCGCCTTGGCCTTGCCCTTGGCAGCGGGCGCAGGTGCGTCGCTACCGTCGTCCTCCGCAACGTCTTCGGCAGCCGCCTCGAGGGTTTCCTCGGCCTCGTCTTCTTCGCCTACTTCGAGGTCGTCGTTTTCCAGATCATCGTCGCTCATGTTCTACCTCATGACTTGCGAAAGCAGATTATTTATAGCCCAGCTTTACCTTATGTCGACGGTTGCCGGAAAAAATTCACATCCACTGGTAACCAGCGGTCAAGCGTCCTCGCCATACAGCGTGGCAAGGACCCGACGCGCGCCGCCATGATCGCGATGCTCGCCCAAATAAATACCTTGCCAGGTACCTGTTGCCAGCCTTCCCGAGGTCACCGGAACGGTCACCTGGCAGCCCAGCAGGCTGGCCTTGAAGTGCGCTGGCAGGTCGTCGGGCCCTTCGTCGTTGTGTTCGAAGCCGTCTGCGCCTTGTGGCACGAGGCGGTTGAAGAAACGCTCGAAGTCCCTGCGAACGGCCGGATCGGCGTTTTCGTTGACGGTCAACGACGCCGAGGTGTGTTGCAGCCACAAGTGCAGCAGGCCCGTGCGGCATTCGCGCAGGCGCGGCAGTTGTGCGAGCAACTCGTCGGTCACCAGGTGAAACCCGCGAGGCTTGGCTCGCAAGGTGATGAGGGTCTGCTGCCACATACCGTTCTCGTCCGTTCGGGGCGCATTCTAGCGCGCTCTGGGAAAAAGCAAAGAGCCTGTTCGCGACTGTTTTGCACTGAGCTACCGCGCGTGATCGCTGCGGTAACAGACAGCCCCGTCGGCAAACCCGCAGGACCTGAAGCAGATGACAAATCGCAGGCAAAAAAATGCCCGGCAAGCCGGGCATTTTTTTCCGAACGGTTACAAGTTGTAGCCGCGCTCGTTGTGTTGCGCGAGGTCAAGGCCAACGGCCTCTTCTTCCTCGTTGACTCGCAGACCCATCACCGCATCCAGTACCTTAAGGATGATGTAGGTCACGATGCCGGTGTAGACCACGGTGAAGCCGACGCCCTTGAGCTGGATCCAGACCTGCGCGCCGATGTCTTCGACGGTGCCGAAACCCCCCAGGGCGGGCGCTGCGAACACGCCGGTCAGAATCGCGCCGACGATGCCGCCGATGCCGTGTACACCAAAGGCGTCCAGGGAGTCGTCGTAGCCCATCTTGCGCTTGAGCGTAGTGGCGCAGAGGAAGCAGATGACACCGGCCACCAGGCCGATTGCCAGTGCACCCATCGGACCGACAGTACCGGCCGCCGGGGTGATGGCCACCAGGCCAGCAACCACGCCCGAAGCAATACCCAGTGCGCTGGGTTTACCGTGGGTCAGCCACTCGGCGAACATCCAGCCCAACGCCGCAGCGGCGGTGGCGATCTGGGTAACCAGCATCGCCATGCCAGCGGTGCCGTTGGCCGCCGCAGCGGAACCGGCGTTGAAGCCGAACCAGCCGATCCACAGCATGGCCGCGCCGATCAGGGTGTAGCCCAGGTTGTGCGGTGCCATCGGGGTGGTCGGGTAGCCCTTGCGCTTGCCCAGCACGATGCACGCAACCAGACCGGCAACACCGGCGTTGATGTGCACCACGGTGCCGCCCGCGAAGTCCAGCACGCCCCAGTCCCACATCAGGCCGCCGTTGCCGGACCAGACCATGTGCGCGATGGGTGCATAGACCAGGGTGAACCAGATGGCCATGAAGATCAGCATCGCGGAGAACTTCATGCGCTCGGCGAAGGCACCGACGATCAGCGCCGGCGTGATGATGGCGAAGGTCATCTGGAAGGTGATGAACACTGCTTCAGGGAACAGTGCCGCCGGGCCGGTGACGCTGCTAGGCGTCACGCCGCTGAGGAATGCCTTGGACAGCCCGCCGACGAAGGAATTGAAGTTGACGACGCCCTGCTCCATGCCAGTGGTGTCGAAGGCCAGGCTATAGCCGTAGACCATCCACAGGATGCTGATCAGGCCAGTGATGGCGAAACACTGCATCATCACCGAGAGCACGTTCTTGGAGCGCACCATGCCGCCGTAGAACAACGCCAGGCCAGGAATGGTCATGAACAGCACGAGTGCGGTCGCGGTCAACATCCAGGCGGTGTCGCCGGAGTTGAGAACGGGGGCTGCCGCCTCGTCCGCCAGGGCAAGGCCTGGCATTGCGAGGGACAACAGGGCTCCTAGCCCTGCGAATTGACGCAGAGTCATATTGTTTACTCCTGGGGCGTTGGGTTGTGTCGGCTTTTTTTTAGATTGCGTCGGTATCGGTTTCGCCGGTACGAATGCGAATCGCCTGTTCCAGATTGACCACGAAAATCTTGCCGTCGCCGATCTTGCCGGTGTTGGCGGCCTTGGTGATGGCTTCGATGACGCGATCCAGATCCTTGTCGTCGATGGCGACGTCGATCTTGACCTTGGGCAGGAAGTCGACCACGTATTCCGCGCCGCGATACAGCTCGGTATGGCCTTTCTGCCGACCGAAACCCTTGACTTCGGTAACGGTGATGCCTTGCACGCCGATTTCCGACAACGACTCGCGCACGTCGTCCAGCTTGAATGGCTTGATGATGGCAGTGACTAGCTTCATGAAACTCTCTCCCGAATTGGTGGACTTGCCCCAGGAAAACAAACCCGGATCAAGTCTAAGCGCAGTGCCTGGCTTTGTAACGCGTCGTCGACCCCGCAGCCCGGACCGACAACCGATGAACGACTGCTGACGAAACATTTCCCTTGAAGCCGCGCACCGTTCTCGTCACGACGAGTCCATCAGTGCCTGGGTCTCTTGGCTCTAAGCAGAAAGCTTGCCATGTCGTGCAAACCGCGAGATTTGGCCACCCTGCGCGGCTTTTGTGCAGTGGTTTGAGCAGGCCGGGCGGGCAAGCGCACAACAAGGGTGCAGCGCTGGGCACACCCGTGCGCGAAAACCGTGCGCCGCGGCTCGGCTTTCCAGGGCATGGCTGCGTGATACACTGCGCATCACTTTGCCTCAGGAAATTTCCCATGCTCCCGCCCAAAGCGTTCCTCGACACCCTGAGCGATCACGCCTCGCGCCTGTTCAGCGGTGACACCGCGCAGCCGCGCGCAGAGCTCGAAGGTCAGTTCAAGGCGCTGCTGCAATCGGGCTTCAGCAAGCTCGATCTGGTCAGCCGCGAGGAATTCGACAGCCAGATGGTCGTGCTGGCGCGTACCCGTGCGCGTTTGGAGAGCCTGGAGGCCAAAGTCGCCGAGATGGAAGCCAAGGCAGCACCCAAGGCCGAGTAACCTGGACCGCAGCTTGATTGCCGATCGGCTGCACCGCTTTGTGCCACGCTCGGCATTGCCATTGAACAGCAGGGACGTGCTTCGATGAACCGCAACGAGCTGCGCAAGGCCGATATCAACCTGATGGTGGTGTTCGAAGCGCTCATGCTCGAACGCAACGTCACCCGCGTCGCGGAAAAGCTGTTCCTCGGTCAGCCCACGGTCAGTTCAGCCCTGAACAGGCTGCGCGCCCTGTTCAACGATCCCTTGTTCATTCGCATCGGCCATCGCATGGAGCCCACCGCGCGCGCCGAGGAAATCATTCGGCACCTGTCCCCGGCGCTCGATGCAATGTCGGTAGCGCTGAGCCTGACCCACGACTTCGAACCGGCCGTGAGCACCATGACTTTCCGCATCGGCTTGTCCGACGACGTCGAATTCGGCCTGCTGCCCCAGGTGCTGCGCGCCTTGCGCACCGAGGCGCCGAAAGTGGTGATCGTGGTCCAGCACGTGGATTACTGGCGCATTCCCGATCTGCTCGCCTCCGGCGACATCACCGTGGGCATCAGCCAGACCCGCGGCCTGCCGGCCAACGCCAAGCGTAAATTGCTGCGCCGCATGCGCCCGCGCGTGCTGCGCGCCGACAAGTCGGCCACTCCGCTGACCCTGGACGAATACTGCGCCCGCCCCCACGTACTGGTGTCGCCGACTGCGCACACCAGCGGCATCGCCGATGAGTGGCTGCAGGAAATTGGCCGCACTCGCCAAGTGGTGCTGTCGGTGCCCCAATTCAGCTCGCTGCCCGCTCTGCTCGCCGGCACCGACATGCTCGCCGGCCTGCCCGACTACGCCGCCACCGCGATGGCCGCCCACGGCAACCTGTTCGACGAACCGCTGCCGTTCGATGCGCCGACGCTGGATTTGTCGATGGTGTGGTTGAGCATCACCGACACGGATCCGGCGGAGCGCTGGTTGCGGTCACGGTTGGAAGCGTTCATGGGGGATCGCGGTGGGGTGGTGTAGGGTCGCAACAAAGTGTCATCCATCTCACAAACACGCCTTGGTCGTGGGCACGTCGCTGAATAGCAGTGTCTGGAAACCATGACCTGCCTGCTGCTGCCACCCGTAGCACCGTGAATCATTTCCGCACTGGCGCCCCCTTCCCCATCTACTACCCTCGCACCACCACCGCAGGAAGCGGTTCCTCTTTCAACGCATGGAGCACGCATGTCTCTCGCTATCGTTCACAGCCGGGCCCAGGTGGGCGTGGGTGCGCCTGCGGTCACGGTCGAGGCGCATCTGGCCAATGGGCTGCCGGCGCTGACGCTGGTGGGGCTGCCGGAGGCCTCGGTCAAGGAGAGCAAGGATCGCGTGCGCAGCGCGATTCTCAATTCGGGGCTGGAGTTTCCGGCGCGGCGGATCACCCTGAACCTGGCGCCGGCGGATCTGCCGAAGGACGGCGGGCGGTTCGACCTGGCCATTGCGCTGGGCATCCTGGCGGGCAGCGGGCAGATTCCGGCCATTACCCTGGATGACGTGGAATGCCTGGGCGAGCTGGCGCTGTCGGGCGCCGTGCGGCCGGTGCAGGGTGTCTTGCCCGCTGCCCTCGCCGCTCGCGATGCAGGGCGAACGCTGATCGTGCCCAGGGATAACGCCGAAGAGGCAGCGCTGGCCTCGAACCTGACGGTGATTGCCGCGGATGATCTGATGCAGCTGGTCAGTCACTTCAATGGCCGCAACCCGATCAGTCCCTTCAATGCCAATGGGCTGCTGCTGTTGAGCAAGCCCTACCCGGACCTGAGCGAAGTGCAAGGCCAGGTTGCGGCCAAGCGTGCGCTGCTGGTGGCCGCCGCTGGCGCGCACAATCTGCTGTTCAGCGGCCCGCCGGGTACCGGCAAGACCTTGCTTGCCAGCCGCTTGCCTGGCCTGTTGCCGCCGTTGGACGAGCGCGAAGCGCTGGAGGTGGCCGCCATCCAGTCGGTGGCCAGCCATGTGCCGCTGAAGAACTGGCCGCAGCGGCCCTTTCGGCATCCCCATCATTCGGCCTCGGGCGCTGCGCTGGTGGGCGGTGGCAGTCGGCCACAGCCCGGGGAAATCACCCTGGCGCACCATGGCGTGCTGTTTCTCGATGAGCTTCCGGAGTTCGACAGGAAGGTGCTGGAAGTCTTGCGCGAGCCCTTGGAGAGCGGCGAAATCGTGATTGCGCGGGCGCGGGACAAGATCCGTTTTCCGGCGCGGTTTCAGTTGGTGGCGGCGATGAACCCGTGTCCCTGCGGGTATCTGGGTGACCCCAGCGGTAAATGCCAATGCGGCAGCGACCAGATCCAGCGGTACCGCAACAAGCTGTCCGGGCCGTTGCTCGACCGGATCGATCTGCATCTCACGGTGGCGCGCGAGGCGACGGCGCTGAGCCATGTGCCACAGGCGGGTGAGAATACGGCCAGTGCTGCCATCAAGGTGGCCGAGGCGCGTGAATTGCAGAATCGACGTCAGGGTTGTGCCAATGCCTTTCTCGATCTGCCGGGGTTGCGCGAGCATTGCAGGTTGTCGGCCGAGGATGAGCGCTGGCTGGAAACCGCCTGTGAACGGCTGACGCTGTCGCTGCGGGCGGCGCACCGGTTGTTGAAGGTGGCTCGCACCTTGGCGGATCTGGAGCAGGTGAAAGACATCGAGCGGGCGCATGTGGCGGAGGCGTTGCAGTATCGGCCGTCGGCGCAGTGAGCAATGAAGCAGAAGCGACAAGCGTCATTGCGTTTCAGCAGGCCAATCGTGGATACCGCCGACGCGGCTTGCGCCGCTGCTACAGGGGATTGGGTATTCATACATTCCCGCGTCGGTCGTGGATGCGGTGTTCGTGCATCACCGTGTCGGCCAGAGATGAGGTGGCCGTGCAGCACCACGTCGGCCATGGATGATGTGGCCGTGCATCACCGTGTCGGTCGTAAATGCGGTGGCCGTGCATCACCGCGTCGGTCGTGAATGCGGTGGCCGTGCATCACCGCGTCGGCCATGGATGCGGTGGTCGTGCATCACCACGTCGGTCGTGGATGCGGTGTTCGTGCATCACCGCGTCGGTCGTGGATGCGGTGGTCGTGGCTCACCACGCCGGCGGGGGATTGCGATACTCCTGTAGCAGCGGCGCGAGCCGCGTCGGCGGTGGGTGCGGTCTGGCTGTCGGAACGCGATCGGGGCCGACGCGGCTTGCGCCGCTGCTACAGGGCTTGAGGCTACAAAACGACGCGCAGGACTTGGCCGGCGTGGTAGAGCGAGAACCCGGTTTCATAGACGCCGGTGCGCAGGCTCGGTACCGACACCGGTTTGTCCGTACAGAATGGCAGCGGCAGCTTGTCGGCCTGGCCATGCAGCAGAAACTGCGCCAGGGCCTTGCCCACGACGGTGCCGGTGGTGTTGCCGCGGCCGTTGTAGCCGGTGACCGAGACCAGCCCCGGGGCGGGTTCGAACAGGCGCATGAGGTGGTCGGGGGTGAAGTCGATGCAGCCGGTCCAGTGCATCTCCCATTCGACCTTGCCCAACTGGGGAAAGTAATGGGTCTGGATGCGGTCGGCCCAGCGGCGGATGAACCAAGCCGGCTTGTTGTCCACGCGGCCCATGCTGCCGAGCAACAAACGGCCATCGTCGTCACGGCGAATGCTGCTCAGTACCAGGCGGGTGTCCCAGGAACCCTGTCCGTGTTTGAGCACAGCGTCTGCCGCGGCCGAGTGCAGAGGCTTGGAGGCCACCTGGTAGTAGTAGCCACGGAAGAACTGACCGCGCAGGTTGCACCACTCCCCTTCGGTGTAGGCGCCGGTAGAGATCAGTACCTTGTCGGCGTTGACTTCGCCTTTGGCAGTCTTGACCAGCCAGCCACCACCCTGCTGTTCCAGGCCCAACACCGGCGAGTGCTGGAACACCTGCCCGCCCAGGCGCTCGACGGCCGCGCCCAGGCCACGGGTATAGGCCATGGGATTGATGGTACCGGCACGCCGGTCGAGCAAGGCGGCCTCGATCTTTTCGGTGCCGCAGTAGTCGACGCATTGCGCCCCGGTGAGCAGCTCGACGTCGGCGCCCCGCCGTTGCCATTGCTCGCAGCGCGATTTCAGGTCGGCCACGCCATTGGCGTTGTGGGCCATGTGCAGGGTGCCGTCGTTGTGCGCCTGGCAGTCGATGCCATAGCGCTTGATCAGCGCGAACACTTCAGCCGGCGCGCCGCCGAGCACGCTGTTGAGACGACCGCCCACGGCACTGCCCAAGGTCTGCTCGACTTCGTCGGGCGGAATCCAGGTGCCAGCGTTGACCAGTCCGACGTTGCGGCCCGAACCACCGGTACCGATCTCGCTGGCATCGAGCAACACCACCCGCTTGCCCTGCTCCAGCAACTCGATGGCAGCGCACAACCCGGTGATGCCGCCGCCGATCACGCAGACATCCGCCTTTACCGCACTGGCCAGAGCCGCCGTGTGAGGGGGCCTGGCGGTGATGTGTTCCCAAAGACATTGTTGCCGTAGTTCGCTCATGACTCATTCCAAGCCAGGGAAATCGGGTTCGGACCGCGCCGTCGTCATCGCGGGCAGAGCCCGCTCCCACAGGGATATCCATTGCAGCAAAGATCCCTGTGGGAGCGGGTTCCACCCACGATAGCGCCAGCCCCGCCACCACATCACTCAACCATCAATCAATCGAACACGATGCCCTGAGCCAGCGGCAGTTCGCGCGAGTAGTTGACGGTGTTGGTCTGGCGGCGCATGTAGGCTTTCCAGGCATCGGAGCCGGATTCGCGTCCGCCACCGGTTTCCTTCTCGCCGCCGAAGGCACCGCCGATTTCCGCGCCGCTGGTGCCGATGTTGACGTTGGCGATGCCGCAGTCGCTGCCCGCTGCGCTCTGGAAGCGCTCGGCTTCACGCAGGTCGGTGGTGAAGATGCACGAGGACAGGCCTTGGGGTACTTCGTTGTTCAGGCGCAGCGCCTCGTCGAAGTCCTCGTAGCTCAATACATACAGGATCGGCGCGAAGGTTTCGTGGCGCACCACGTCCGATTGCCCCGGCATTTCGGCGATAGCTGGGGCCACGTAATAGGCATTAGGGTACTGATCGGCCAACTGACGCTCGCCACCGAACACTTCACCGCCTTCGTCGCGAGCCTTGGCCAGGGCACCCTGCATGGCGTCGAAGGATTGCTTGTCGATCAGCGGGCCGACCAGATTGTCCTTGCGCGGATCGCCGATACGTACCTTGGCGTAAGCCGCCTTGACCCGAGCGACCACTTCGTCCTTGATCGAGCTGTGCACGATCACCCGGCGCAAGGTGGTGCAGCGCTGGCCAGCGGTGCCCACGGCGCTGAAGAGAATGCCGCGCACGGCTAGGTCGAGGTCGGCGCTGGGGGCCAGGATCATGGCGTTGTTGCCGCCCAGTTCGAGGATCGTGCGGCCGAAGCGCGCAGCGACCCGTGGACCGACTTCGCGACCCATGCGGGTGCTGCCGGTAGCGCTGACCAAGGCGACGCGCGGGTCATCGACCAGCGCCTCGCCCGCTTCGCGGTCACCGATGATCAATTGCGCCAGGCCTTCGGGCGCATCGCCGAACTGCTGCAGGGCCTTGTCGAACAGCGCCTGGCAGGCCAGCGCGGTCAGCGGGGTCTTTTCCGATGGTTTCCAGATCACCGAATCGCCGGCAACCAGGGCCAGGGCAGTGTTCCATGCCCACACCGCCACCGGAAAGTTGAAGGCGCTGATCACACCGACCACGCCCAGCGGCTGCCAGGTTTCACGCATGTGGTGGCCTGGGCGCTCGGAAGCGATGGTCAAGCCGTACAGCTGGCGAGACAGGCCGACGGCGAAATCGCAGATGTCGATCATTTCCTGCACTTCACCCAGACCTTCCTGGGTGATCTTGCCGGCTTCGACCGAGACCAGCTCACCGAGCTGGGCCTTGTGTGCGCGCAGGACTTCGCCGAACAGGCGCACCAGCTCGCCGCGACGCGGTGCCGGCACGGTGCGCCAGGCCAGGAAGGCGCTATGCCCCAGCTCAATCTTGGCCACGACCTGCGCCTTGGATTCCAGGCTCACCGAGGCGATCTGGCTGCCGTCGATTGGGGTGTGAACAGGATGGTTGCCATCCTTGAATGCACTCGCCGCAACACCCAGGCTTTCGAGCAGGCCATCGACCATTGTTTTCTCCTCACAAGGCTTTAACGATAAGAACGAATTGAGATCAGTATTAATCCGCAGGCCAGACCACCACAACGGAGCAATATTCCATATATCATTCCCTCACCTCATGACCTCGCGGCGATGCCTCCATGTCAAAACGACTTGTTCCTTCGATGACGGCCTTGCAGTGCTTCGAAGCGGCCGCCCGCCACCTGAGCTTTACCCGCGCGGCGGAAGAACTGCACCTGACCCAGAGCGCGGTCAGCAAGCAGGTCGCGCAGCTCGAAGACATGCTGCGTCACCACCTGTTCCTGCGCATTCGTCGGCGCCTGCAACTGACGCCGGCTGGCTCGCTGTACCTGGCCGAGGTGAACAAGATTCTCACCCAGGTGGATATTTCCAGCCGCTACATCCTGTCCTACGGCGACGAAACCGAAGTGCTCACCGTCGCAACCCAGCCCAGCTTCGGCGTGGGCTGGCTGATCCCCAAGCTCAAGGGTTTCGGCAAGGCGCACCCGAATATCCATCTGGACATCCGCAACGAACTCGAGCCCTTCGCCTTGCTGCAGGCCAAGGCCGACGTAGGGTTTTTCTTCGGCCAGGGCACCTGGCCTGGGGCGACCTGTATCGAGCTGTTCGACGATCAGGTGGTGCCGGTGTGCGCGCCCGACCTGCTCGATCAGCCGCTGACCCACGCCGAACAGTTGGCCGAGCTGGTATTGATGCAATGCACGTCGCGCCCCGAGGCGTGGCACGAGTGGTTTCTGGAACAGGGCCTGAGCGCCCAGAACAGCTACCACGGTCCGCGCTTCGATACCTTCTACATGTGCCTGAGCGCTGCCTTGTCCGGTTGCGGCGTGGCCCTGGTGCCGCGCTATTTAGCAGAGAACCACCTGGCCAACGGCGATCTGGTCATGCCCTGGCCGCACACCATGAGCAGCCAGGGCGCGCATTTCGTCGCCTTTGCCGAACATGCCGCAGAAGTGCCGAAGGTGCGCGCGCTGGTCGACTGGATCCTGCAGCAGGTCGCCCACTAGCGGCGCAGCATGAGCAATGGCGAAGCCGACCTGCAGGAATGACCCCCGCACTTTTTTTCGCTTGATCGTGCAGGTCATTCCCCGCTTTCATACTGCAGCCCTTTGCGCAGGAGTCAGCCATGCCTTTCGTCAGCCCCGACCAGACCCGTGCCGCGTTTTCCCGCGCCATGTCCGAGATGTACAAGAACGAAGTGCCGTTGTATGGCGACTTGATGAGCCTGGTCGGCGAGGTCAATCGCCAGGGTCTGGAACAACAGCCGGATCTGGCCGCGTCCCTGGCGCGCACCGGAGAGATCGAGCGCCTGGATGCCGAGCGTCATGGCGCCATTCGGGTCGGCACCGCCGCAGAGCTGGCGACCATCGCTCGGCTGTTCGCGGTGATGGGCATGCAACCGGTGGGATATTACGACCTGACCTCGGCTGGCGTGCCGGTGCACTCCACAGCGTTTCGCGCGGTGCACGAACAGTCTTTGCAGGTGAGCCCGTTTCGCGTGTTTACCTCTTTGCTGCGCCTGGAATTGATCGAGGATGCCGCATTGCGCGAACAGGCCGCGCACCTGCTGGCGCAGCGGCAGATATTCACCTCGCCGTGCCTGGCCCTGATCGAGCGATTCGAGCGCGACGGCGGCCTCGACCAGGCCGACGCCGATGCGTTCGTCGAGCAGGCCCTGGAAACCTTCCGCTGGCACCACGATGCCACGGTGACGGCGGACCAGTATCAACGCCTGCACGACGCCCATCGACTGATCGCCGATGTGGTGGCGTTCAAGGGTCCGCACATCAATCACCTGACCCCGCGCACGCTGGACATCGACAAGGTGCAGGCGCTGATGCCGACGCGCGGGATCACACCCAAGGCCGTCATCGAAGGGCCGCCGCCGCGTCGCCATGCCATCCTGTTGCGGCAGACCAGCTTCAAGGCACTGCAGGAAAAGGTCGCCTTCACCGATCGAACCGCAGTCGCCGAAGGCAGCCACACCGCGCGCTTCGGCGAGATCGAGCAACGCGGCGCGGCGCTGACGCCCAAGGGGCGCGCGCTGTACGATCGCTTGCTGAACGCCTCGCGCAGCGCGCTTGCCGGGTTTCCCAGCGAGACCAACGCCACTGAGTACATGCGTCTGCTGGGCGAGCAATTCAGTGAGTTTCCGGATGATCTGGCGCAGATGCGCGAGCAGGACCTGGCGTTCTTCCGCTATTTCCCCAGCGGCCAGCCCAGTGCGGGCCAGACGACCCTGCAGGGTCTACTGGACAATGGCGCGATTCGCTGCGAGCCCCTGGTCTACGAAGATTTCCTGCCGGTCAGCGCTGCAGGCATCTTCCAGTCCAACCTGGGCGACGATGCCCAGGCCGACTATGGTTTGGGGTCGAGCCAAGAGGCTTTTCACCAGGCCCTGGGCCGGACGGTGCTCGACGAACTGGCGCTGTACGCCCAGACCCAGCAGCGCTCGCTGGACGACTGCGCCCGCGCACTGGGCCTTGCCGCGCTGAACTGATCTGCGCCGCTAGCGCGCGCCGCCCACACGAAAACGGTTCACTTCCTGGCGCAGCTCTGCGGCCAGGCCTTCGAGCTCGCGGGCGGTCTGGGCCAGATTGGACACCACCTCGCGCTGCTCGCCGTTGGTCATGGCAATGCTCTGCAGGTTGCTGCTGAGCATGGTGGCCGTGCTGCTCTGCTCCTGGGTGGCGGTGCTGATGGCATCGAACTGATGCCCGGCCGAACGGCTCTGCTCGTCGATCTGCGCCAGCGCCTGGGCGACCTTGGCGTTGCGCGTCAGGCCTTCACGCATCAGCACGTTGCCTTGGTCCATGGTACTGATGGCGTTGGCGGTTTCCTTCTGGATGCTGCTGATCATGCCGGAGATTTCATCGGTGGCCTGACGGGTGCGCGAGGCCAGGCTGCGCACTTCGTCGGCGACCACGGCAAAGCCCCGGCCCTGCTCGCCGGCGCGGGCCGCTTCGATGGCGGCGTTGAGGGCCAGCAGGTTGGTCTGCTCGGCAATCGAGGTGATCACGCCGACGATACCGCCGATTTCCTGCGAGCGCTGCCCCAGCGTATTGATGACCCCCGCGGTGCTGTTCAGCGCGCCGGCGATCTGCTCGAGAGAATTGGACGCCTCATCCATAGAGGTCCGTCCGATGCGGGTCTGCTGGGCGTTGTCCTGGGCCATGCGCTGGGTGTGGCCCATGTTGTCGGCGATATCCAGGGACGTCGCACTGAATTCCTCGACCGCGCCGGCCATGCTGGAAATCTCCCCGGACTGGTGCTCCATGCCTTCGTAGGCCCCTGCCGAGAGACTCGACAACGTTTGCGCGCGGCCGCTGACTTCATGGGCGGCATTGCGGATGTGCACGACCATGTTCGACAAGGCTTCGCCCATGTGGTTGAAGCTGCTGGCCAACTGGCCTATTTCGTCGTGGCTGGACACCTTCAGGCGTGCATCGAGGTCACCCGCGCCCAGGGCTTCGGCCTGGCGCACCAGTTCACCCAGAGGCCGCAGCTTGCTGCGCAGCAGCCAGATAGCGGCGCCCACGGCGATCAGCATCGCCAGCAGGCTGCCGATCGCCAGTTGCGTACCGACGCTCCAGGTCACGGCATTGATTTCCGCCTTGGGCATGCTCGCCACGACGCTCCAGGGCCCGCCCGGGAATGTCACCGCTTCGGAGAAGATGTCCTGCTTGCCATCGTTCCACAACCGGCCCTTGCCATCCAGCAGGGCCAGGTCGGCCAATGCCTTGGCGGCGGCGTCCGGGTCGTTGACGTTGGCTGGCGCTACCAGCCAGCGATTCTGCTCGTCGAGCAAGGCCAGCGAGCCGGTCTGGCCGATGCGGAAGCGCTGCAGGTTGGCGAACTGGGTGTTCTGCGCGTCGGTGTAGTCGAAGCCGACGAACAACACGGCGATCACTTGGCCCGAGCCGTCGCGCACCGGTGTGTACTGGGTCATGTACGAGCGTTCGAACAACACCGCACGGCCGATGTAATTCTGGCCGTCGAGCAAACGCTGGTAGGCGGGATGGGCATGGTCGAGCGCGGTACCGATCGCGCGGCTGCCATCCTGCTTGGTCAGGGAAGTACTGATGCGCACGAACTCGGCGCCGCTGCGCACGAATACCGTGGCGACGCCCGCTGTCAGCTGCTTGAAATCGTCGACTTCCTTGAAGTCGTTGTTCAGGGTCTGGCTGCCCAGGCGCAGGCTCGGTGTCTGCTGGTTGGCCACGGTGACCGGGCTGCTGGCGTCCACGCTGAGGCCGCCGGCGAAGCGCTTCTCGAACAGCCCGCTCAGACGCTGGGTGCTGTCGCGCAGGGTGCTGTGGAACGTGCTGAGCTGGTCGGCCAGCAGCCGCGCCTCGCTGGCCATGTGCTGTTCGCGGATGGCCAGGTTGGCGATGTCCAGCGAACGCAGGGCGAACGCTGTACTGCCGGTGATGACGACCGCCAGGATCACAGCCAGGGCGATGCCCAGTTGCGTGGCGATACGAGCGCGAGGTTGAGACATTGGAAACTCCTGGGAATCGTGTGCTTGGCAGCAGTGCCAGGGATGTCCAGAGCCGTCGAGCACCTGTCATCCTTGATCTTATTGGTACTGCTACATCGGCGATTCGAACGAATACTTGAGCGCCCTGCTGTGGCATGAACGCTACACAGCGATTTGCGTTGCGCTGCCACAAGGTCGAGAATCCTGCGTCCCACCCCTGAGCCGACCGAGCCGGATTCATCATGCAGCCCACCGTACGTATCGAACTTCAGGCCCTGCTTCGGCTGGCGGGGCCGCTGATCGCCTCGCAGCTGGCACACATGCTGATGGTTCTGACCGACACCCTGATGATGGCCCGCCTGAGCCCCGAGGCACTGGCCGGCGGCGGCCTGGGGGCGGCCAGCTACTCCTTCGTCTCGATTTTCTGCATCGGCGTGATCGCTGCAGTCGGCACCCTGGTGTCGATCCGCAAGGGTGCCAACGACCAGCAAGGCGTGGCGCGCCTGACCCAGGCCGGGTTATGGCTGGCATGGGGGATGGCAGCGGTGGCGGCGGTACTGTTGTGGAACCTGGGGCCGGTCCTGGCCATGCTCGGGCAGACTCCGGCCAACGTCGCTTTCGCCACCCAGTTCCTCTTGCTGCTGCCCTTCGCGCTGCCAGGCTTCCTGAGCTTCATGGCGCTGCGCGGCTTCACTGCCGCGCTGGGCCGGGCCACGCCGGTGATGGTCATCAGCATCATTGCCACCGTGGCCAACTATCTGCTCAACCATGCGTTCATCGAGGGCCTGTTCGGCTTGCCCAAACTGGGCCTGGTGGGCATCGGCATGGTCACCGCGATCGTCAGCAACCTGATGGCAATCGCGCTGGCGCTGTACATCCGCTATCACCGTGCCTACACGCCCTACCCGCTGCTCAAGGGCCTGGCCCGACCGAACCTGTCGGCCCTGCGCGAGTTGTGGCGATTGGGGCTGCCGATCGGTGGCACCTACGCCGTGGAAGTCGGCCTGTTCGCCTTCGCCGCGCTGTGCATCGGCACCATGGGCAGCACGCCGCTGGCGGCGCACCAGATTGCCCTGCAGATCATCTCGGTGGCTTTCATGGTGCCTGCCGGCATGTCCTACGCGGTGACCATGCGCATCGGCCAGCACTACGGCGCCGGGCACTTGCTGGCTGCGCGCCTGGCCGGGCGGGTCGGCATCGGTTTCGGGGCAGTGGTGATGCTCGCCTTCGCCCTGCTGTTCTGGCTCGCGCCAGGCCCTCTGGTCGGCGTCTTTCTGGACCGGGCCGATCCGACTTTCCACGGTGTCATCGAGCTGGCAATCAGCCTGTTGGCGGTCGCGGCCTGGTTCGAGATGTTCGACGGCATCCAGACCATTGCCATGGGCGCCATTCGCGGCCTCAAGGACGCCAAGACCACGTTTCTGGTAGGGCTTTTCTGCTATTGGGCCATCGGTGCGCCAGCGGCCTGGAGCCTGGCGTTTCACTTCCAGCTGGGTGCGGTGGGCGTGTGGTGGGGGTTGGCGCTGGGCCTGCTGTGCTCGGCCTGTACCTTGACCTGGGCGTTCGAGTGGCGCATGCGCCGACTGCGCCGCCTGGCCGGGCCTACGGCGCTGGCGACCTGATGGCCTGGGCCTGGCCGAAACGCAGGAATGCCTGCAGCTGCTCCAATGGCAGGGGCCGGCTGATCAGGTAGCCCTGCACCTGATCGCAGCCGAAATCACGCAGCAACGCAAGCTGCTCGGGGGTTTCGACGCCCTCGGCAACGACCTTGAGGTCGAGGTTGTGCGCCAGGTTGATCATGGCGTGGACCAACTTGCTGTTTTCCGGACGCTGTTCCATGCCACTGACGAAGCTCTTGTCGATCTTGAGCAAAGCGATCGGCAGGCTGCTCAGGTGGACAAACGAAGAGAACCCGGTGCCGAAATCGTCGAGAGAGAAACGCACGCCCAGGCAGCCCAGGGCGTCCATGGTCCGCTTTACCAGGTCGTTGCGACGCATCACGGCGGTTTCGGTGAGTTCGAATTCCAGCCAGCCGGCGTCGATGCCGCGCTCGGCGATCAAGCGCCCCAGGGTGCTGAGCAGCTGGCTGTCCTGGAACTGCCGGAACGACAGGTTGATTGCCATGTGCAATGGTTCGAAGCCACCTTCGCGCAGGGTCTGCATGTCGCGCAGGGCGCGGGCGATCACCCAGTAACCCATAGGCACGATCAGCCCGCTCTGCTCGGCCAGGGGCACGAACTCGCCGGGGGCAAGCACGCCACGCTCGCGGTGGCGCCAGCGCACCAGGGCCTCGAGACCGACGATGGTATTGCCGCTCAGGTCCAGCCGTGGCTGGTAGTGCAGCTCCAGCTCGTCACGCCGCAGGGCGCGGCGCAGCTCGCTTTCCAGGTCCGCCAGGCTGCGCGCATGACGGTTGATGCGTTCGTTGAACAGATGATAGCTGCAGCCCTGGGTGCTCTTGGCCTGCTGCATGGCGATGTGCGCATGCCACATCAGCGGATCGGCGCCAGCACCGGCGCGGGCATGCGCAATGCCCAGGCTGCAGCCGATCAGCAGGCTCTCGCCGTCCACGTAATACGGCTCGGCCATGGCCTCGATGATGTTGGCGGCCAGGCGCTCGGCCCGTGACGGGTCCCGCCGGGTATCGAGCAACAGGGCGAACTCGTCGCTGCCCAGGCGGGCGACCTGATCGCCCGCCTCGAGCTGCTTCTTCAGGCGCGCCACCACCTGCAGGATCAGCCGGTCGCCGGCCTGGTGCCCAAGCGCATCGTTGGCATGGCGGAAGTTGTCCATGTCCAGGTGGCCCAAAGCTACGCCACGGCCCTCCTGCTCGGCCAGGCGCGCGGCGAGCAGCGTCTGGAAACCGGGGCGGTTGGCAATGCCGGTCAGCGGATCCTGTTCGGCCAGGCGCTGCAGGGTGTCCTGCAGCACGCCCCGCTCGCGCACATGGCGCAGGCAGCGGCGCAGCGTGTCGCTGGTGAGCTCGCCCGCCACCAGCCAGTCGCTGACACCCGGCGGCGGTTCGTCCGGCTCCTGGGTCAGCAACAGCACGATCGGCAGCGCGCAACGGCCCGGCGCCGGCAGCAGGGCGGTGGTGGTCAGCAGCAAGGTGCCGGGCTGGTTGTCGAAGTGCGAGGCCACAGGATCCCAGGCGGACGCCTCGATCAATGTGGCCACATTGCCAAGGGTCGCCAGACACTCGCGCAGCGACGTGGCCCAGGTGCGATCCTGGGCCAGCAGCAACAGCCGCGCGGGTTCGACAGGCGTAGACAAACGAGCTCCTTGGGACAGTTTCACAGTCATTCGATAGCGCTTAAAAACGGCCTCGCCAGCAGCTCGGGGCAGACCCAATCCACAGTACGTGTCAACGTGTAACCACATCCTGCTGCAAAGTCGGCAAACCGGCAAATTTTAATGGATCTGCGGTCGCGGCACAGTTGAACCAGCGGTGCTAAAATGCGCGGCCATTTCGTCAGTGACTCCCGTCATGTCCCGACTCAACCCCCGGCAGCAAGAAGCCGTGAACTACGTCGGCGGCCCTCTTTTGGTGCTCGCCGGTGCAGGCTCCGGCAAGACCAGCGTGATCACGCGCAAGATCGCCCATCTGATCCAGAACTGCGGCATTCGTGCTCAGTACATCGTCGCCATGACCTTCACCAACAAGGCGGCGCGCGAGATGAAGGAGCGCGTCGGCAGCCTGCTGCGCGGCGGCGAGGGCCGCGGCCTGACCGTGTCGACCTTTCACAACCTGGGCCTCAACGTCATCCGCAAGGAACACGCGCGGTTGGGCTTCAAGCCAGGCTTCTCGATCTTCGACGAAGCCGACGTGAAAGCGCTGATGACCGACATCATGCAGAAGGAGTACTCGGGCGAGGACGGCGTCGACGAGATCAAGAACATGATCGGCGCCTGGAAGAACGACCTGGTCCTGCCACCCCAGGCGCTGGAGCAGGCGCGCAACCCCAAGGAGCAGACCGCCGCCATTGTCTACAGCCACTACCAGCGTACGCTGCGCGCGTTCAACGCGGTGGACTTCGACGACCTGATCCTGCTGCCGGTCAAGCTGTTTCAGGACCACCCCGACGTTCTCGAAAAATGGCAGAACAAGGTCCGCTACCTGCTGGTGGACGAATATCAGGACACCAACGCCAGCCAGTACCTGCTGGTGAAGCTGCTGATCGGCACGCGCAACCAGTTCACCGTGGTCGGCGACGACGATCAGTCGATCTACGCCTGGCGTGGCGCGCGTCCGGAAAACCTGATGCTGCTCAAGGAGGACTACCCGTCGCTGAAGGTGGTCATGCTGGAGCAGAACTATCGCTCCACCAGCCGCATCCTGCGCTGCGCCAACGTGCTCATCTCGAACAACCCCCACGCGTTCGAAAAGCAGTTGTGGAGCGAAATGGGTCACGGCGATGAAATCCGCGTGATCCGCTGCCGCAACGAAGATGCCGAGGCCGAGCGGGTGGCCGTCGAGATTCTCAGCCTGCACCTGCGCACCGACCGGCCCTACAGTGACTTCGCCATCCTCTACCGGGGCAACTACCAGGCCAAGCTCATCGAGCTGAAGTTGCAGCACCATCAGATTCCGTATCGCCTGAGCGGCGGCAACAGCTTCTTCGGGCGTCAGGAAGTGAAGGACCTAATGGCCTACTTCCGCCTCATCGTGAACCCGGACGACGATAACGCCTTCCTCCGGGTGATCAACGTGCCACGCCGGGAAATCGGCTCGACGACCCTGGAAAAGCTCGGCAACTATGCCACCGAGCGCAAGATCTCGATGTACGCGGCCACCGACGAGATCGGCCTGGGCGAACATCTGGATGCACGCTTCACCGATCGCCTGGGCCGCTTCAAACGCTACATGGACAAGGTCCGCGAGCAGTGCGCCGGCGAAGACCCGATCGGCACGCTGCGCAGCATGATCATGGACATCGACTACGAGCAGTGGCTGCGCACCAACAGCTCCAGCGAGAAGGCCGCCGACTACCGCATGAGCAACGTGTGGTTTCTGGTCGAGGCCTTGAAGAACACCCTGGAGAAGGACGAAGACGGCGCCATGACGGTCGAGGAAGCGATCGGCAAGCTGGTGCTGCGCGACATGCTCGAACGTCAGCAGGAGGAAGAGGACGGTGCCGAGGGCGTACAGATGATGACCCTGCATGCGTCCAAGGGGCTGGAGTTTCCCTATGTGTTCATCATGGGCATGGAAGAGGAAATCCTGCCGCACCGTTCCAGTATCGAAGCCGACACCATCGAGGAGGAACGCCGTCTGGCCTACGTGGGCATCACCCGCGCGCGGCAGACCCTGGCGTTCACCTTTGCCGCCAAGCGCAAGCAGTACGGTGAGATCATCGATTGCGCGCCCAGCCGCTTCCTCGACGAACTGCCGCCCGACGATCTGGCCTGGGAAGGCAACGACGATACGCCCACGGAAGTCAAAGCCGTGCGCGGCAATACTGCATTGGCCGATATCCGCGCCATGCTCAAACGCTGAATTCAACCCTGCCCGGGCCACAGCCGGCCTGCGCACATTGGTACATCGAGGAACCACCGTGGAAGCTCTGCACAAAAAGATTCGCGAAGAAGGCATCGTGCTTTCCGATCAGGTATTGAAGGTCGATGCCTTTCTCAATCACCAGATCGATCCGCTCTTGATGCAGCAGATCGGCGACGAGTTCGCCCGCCGCTTCGCCGATGCCGGGATCACCAAGATCGTCACCATCGAGGCCTCGGGTATCGCGCCGGCGGTGATGGCCGGGCTGCGCCTGGGCGTGCCGGTGATCTTCGCGCGCAAGCATCAGTCGCTGACGTTGACGGAAAACCTGCTGGTGGCTTCGGTGTATTCGTTCACCAAACAGACCGAAAGCACCGTGGCCATTTCGCCGCGTCATTTGAACAGCAGCGATACCGTGCTGGTGATCGACGATTTCCTGGCCAACGGCAAGGCGTCGCAGGCGTTGATTTCGATCATCAACCAGGCCGGCGCCAAGCTGGCCGGGCTGGGTATCGTCATCGAAAAATCCTTCCAGGGCGGCCGCGCCGAACTCGATGCACAGGGCTATCGCGTAGAGTCCCTGGCGCGCGTGCAGTCACTGGCCAATGGCGTCGTGACCTTCCTGGAGTGACCTGATACACCGCATCCAGCCATTCGCGGCCGATGACCGCTCCTACGGCGAGCATCATCGGCCTGCGTAGGAGCGACCCAGACCGCTATGGCTGGCATCATCGGCCTGCGTAGGAGCGACCCATGACCGCCATGGCTGGCATCATTGGCCTGCGTAGGAGCGACCCAGACCGCTATGGCTGGCATCATCGGCCTGCGTAGGAGTGACCCAGACCGCCATGGCTGGCATCATTGGCCTGCGTAGGAGCGGTCATCGGCCGCGAAGGGAGCCACGCGGTGTAGCGCCTAGAACACCGGGGTCTCGGTCTCCTGCAGCGCGGCCAGTACCAGGCGCTGGTAAAGCTCTTCGCGCAAGCCCTGCGGCTGGTCCAGCGCCATGCGCTGCAGGTGCAGCGGGTAGCGATTGGCCTGCGGAGCTTCGAGCGCCGCCTTGCCCAGTTCGAGCATTTCGCTGAGCTTGAACTTGCTCTTGAGCCAATTCAGCGCCCGCAGCAGGTCCTTTTCCTCTTCGGTAAAGTCACACCCCAGCGGATACTCCGGAAACAGTGGCGCATGCCGCTCGCGAACCGCCTGCAGACGCTCGCTGGTGTTGTTCGCAAAGCGCGGATCGAGCACGAAATCCCTACTCAACTTGCCGGCACGCTGGGCTTCGTCGATCAAGCTGGCCTGAAAGCGCGAATCGCTGATGTTGATCATCGCCTCGATCACCTCGGCGTCGGTACGCCCACGCAAGTCGGCAATGCCGTACTCGGTCACGACGATGTCGCGCAGGTGCCGTGGAATCGTGCAATGGCCGTAGTCCCACAGCACGTTGGAACTGATCACGCCTGCCGACTCGCGCCAGCTGCGCAGGATCAGCACCGAACGCGCGCCTTCCAGGGCATGCCCCTGCACGACGAAATTGTATTGCCCGCCGACCCCGCTGATGACCCGACCGTCTTCGAGCTGGTCCGACACCGCCGCGCCCATGACCGTGGCCGTGAACACGGTATTGATGAAGCGCGCATCGCGCCGCTGCAGACGCTTGAGCTGCTCTTCGCTGTACAACTCGTTGATGTAGCTGATCGCGGTCATGTCGAACTGTGCAAGGCTGGCCGGGGGCAGCTCGCGCAGGCGCTCGTAGAAACTGCTCGGTCCGAGGAAGAAACCGCCGTGCACCACCACCCCGTCCCGGTCCTCGTCGGCGTGCAGCACACCGGCGTTGGCCGCCGCCTGGCGGGCTACGTCGGGATACACCTTGCGGCGTATCACGCCTGCTTCGGCCAGGGCCAGCAGGCCGTTGACGAACATCTCGCTGCAGCCGTACAGGCCGGTAGCAAAAGGCTCCACCCCACCTTCGGCCTGGATCAACGCCTGCCAGGGCGACAGATCGAGTTCAGCGAGCAGCGCCCGGTAGCCGCCGTTGTCCGCCTGACGCGCGAGCAAGGCGGCGCTCAGCGCGTCGCCCATTGCACCGATGCCGATCTGCAGGGTGCCGCCGTCGCGCACCAGGGTGCTGGCGTGCAGACCGATGAAATGATCCTGCAGGCCGACCGGCATGTTCGGCGTCGAGAACAGCGTCGAGCGCTCTGGGATATCGACCAGCAGGTCAAAGGCCTCGCTGTCGATTTCGGCACTGCCCGGCATGAACGGCAGTGCCTCGTGGACCTGGCCCAGCACCAGGATGGTCTCGCCCGCAGCGCGACGCTTTTCGATCATCGGCAGCAGGTCCAGGGTGATGTCCGGATTGCAGCTCAGGCTCAGCCGACCGGCCTGCTCGGGGTGCTGGCTGACCAGTTGCGCCACCAGATTCAGCCCCTTGGCATTGATGTCGCGAGCGGCGTGGCTGTAGTTGCTGCTGATATAGCTCTGCTGCGCCGTCGTGCTGCTCAACAAACTGCCCGGCTGCATGAAGAATTGCTGCACGCTGACGTTTGCAGGCAGCTCGTCACGGCGCAGGTCGGCGAGAAACTCGAACTCGGGATAGTCACCGAAAACGCGCTCCACGAAGGGTTCGAGCAAGCGCTTCTGCAAGCCGTCGCCCAAAGGTGGCCGGCCCAGCACCAGTGCGGTGTAGATCGTCAGGCGTCGCTGGGGAAGGCTTTTGATCCGGGCATACAGCGCGTTGACGAAGCGGTTGGGTTTGCCCAGGCCCAACGGCATGCCCATGTGAATATGGCGGGGGAGTCGCTCCAGGACCTGGTCCACGGCCGCCTCGATTGAACATCGGTGGACCATGGCTGGCTCCTTAGAAATTCGCCGGTGTGGCGGCACTGATCAAACGGGCAGGCGTATCGAACGGATTGCGGAAGCGATGCGGCTTGCTGCTTTCGAAGTAGTAGCTGTCGCCCTCTTCCAGCACGTAGGTGTCCTGGCCAACCACCAGTTCCAGGCGCCCTTCCACCAGGATGCCGGTCTCCTCGCCCTCATGCATGAGCATTTCCATGCCCGTGTCGGCACCCGGCGGATAGACCTCGCTGAGAAAGGCGATGGCCCGGCTTGGATGGGCCTTGCCCACCAGCTTCATGGTCACCGCGCCGTCGGAGATATCGATCAGCTCGCTGGCCTTGTAGACCACCTGGGTTGGCCGTTCGGCCTGCAGCTCTTCGGAAAAGAACTCGACCATGGACATCGGAATCCCGCCCAGCACCTTGCGCAGCGAGCTGATCGAGGGACTCACGCTGTTCTTCTCGATCATGGAAATGGTGCTGTTGGTGACGCCCGCCCGTTTGGCGAGTTCACGCTGGGACAAACCCTTGAGTTTGCGAATGGCTTGCAGTCGTTCGCCGACGTCCAATGCGTAAGCCTCCTGGAATGCTGTGCAGTTCATGATGGCCGGTATCATGGCAACAGCGTTCGGGATTTACAACACATTGGCAGGCGCTGCCGCGGCACATGGGCGCAACGCGCCCCAGCCGTGGCGCCAGAGGTTGCGTCAGATGTACTGCAGAGGCACCCGGCGCAGGTTGCAGAAGATCTGGTAGGCGATGGTCCCGGCAGCATGGGCCACGTCGCTGGCCAGCACCTGCTTGCCCCACAGTTCGACCGTGCTGCCGACGCCGGCATGGGGCACATCGGTCAGGTCGACATTGAGCATGTCCATCGACACCCGCCCTGCCAACCCAGTGCGTACGCCGTCGACCAGCACCGGCGTACCATTGGGTGCCAGGCGCGGGTAGCCATCGGCATAACCCATGGCCACCACGCCGATTCGGCTCGGCCGCTGGGTGACGAAGCGCGCCCCGTAGCCCACGGCCTCCCCGGCAGGCAGCTCACGCACGCTGATGACTTTGGATTGCAGGGTCATCACCGGCTGCAGAGCGGCGCTGGCAGGGGTGGCGGTTTCGAACGGTGTGGCGCCGTAGAGCATGATGCCGGGACGTACCCAGTCGCTGGGGATCTGCGGCCAGCCAAGCACGGCCGGAGAGTTGCGCAGGCTGATTTCGGCGGACAGGCCTTGGCGCGCCGTGTCGAACACCGCCAGTTGCTCGGTACTGCTGGGGCTGTCCAGTTCATCGGCGCGGGCGAAATGACTCATCAGCACGATCTTGGCCACCTTGCCACTGGCCAGCAACCGCTGATAGGCGCTCTGGTAATCCTTGGGATGCAAGCCCACGCGGTGCATGCCCGAGTCGAGCTTGAGCCAGACCTGCAACGGCTGGCTCAAACGCGCCTGCTCGATGGCTTCAAGCTGCCACAGCGAATGCACCACGCACCACAGCCCATGCTCGGTAATGAGGGGCAGTTCGCTGGCTTCGAAAAAACCTTCGAGCAGCAATACCGGGGCCTCGATACCGGCTGCGCGCAGTTGCAGGGCTTCCTCGATGCAGGCCACGGCGAACCCGTCCGCTTCGTCTTCCAACGCTTGCGCGCAGCGCACTGCACCGTGACCGTAGGCGTCGGCCTTGACCACTGCCAGCGCCTTGGCCCCGCTCATTCCACGCGCCAGGCGATAGTTGTGGCGCAAGGCCGAAAGGTCGATCAAGGCGCGAGCTGGACGCATGGCGGGCTTCTTGTGCAAAAGTTGACGAAGTCGCCCGGTTGCATACCGAACCGGGCGAGGAGCATGGGTGAAACTTACGAATGCGCCGGCGCTGACTGGCCTCGGCGAACCGTGTCGTGCGGCTGTCCGTAGCGCGATATGTCGAGACCGGCAGCGCTGATCTGCGGCGTTTTACGCGCGATCAGGTCGGCAAGCAAGCGCCCCGAACCGCACGCCATGGTCCAGCCCAGGGTGCCGTGACCGGTGTTGAGAAACAGGTTCTTGAACGGCGTGGCACCGACGATCGGCGTACCGTCGGGGGTGGTTGGCCGCAGTCCGGTCCAGAAACTGGCCTGGGCCAGATCGCCACCCTGCGGGTACAAGTCATTGACGATCATTTCCAGGGTCTCGCGGCGACGCGGGTTCAGGCTCAGGTCGAAGCCGGCGATTTCGGCCATCCCGCCCACGCGGATACGGTTGTCGAAACGGGTGATCGCGACCTTGTAGCTCTCGTCGAGAATGGTCGAGGTCGGCGCCATCGCCGGGTTGGTGATCGGCACGGTCAGCGAATAGCCCTTGAGCGGGTAGACCGGCGCCTTGATGCCCAGCGGCTTGAGCAATTGCGGCGAATAGCTGCCCAGCGCCAGCACGTAGCGGTCGGCGGTTTCCAGCTTGCCGTCGATCCAGACACCGTTGATGCGGTCGCCGGCGAAATCCAGCCGCTCGATGGCCTGGCCGAAGCGGAACTGCACGCCCAGATCCTTGGCCATCTGCGCCAGGCGGGTGGTGAACATCTGGCAATCGCCGGTCTGGTCGTTAGGCAGGCGCAGGGCGCCAGCCAGGATGCCGGTCACCGATGCCAGGGCCGGCTCGACGCGGGCAATGCCCTCTCGGTCGAGCAATTCGTAGGGCACGCCGGACTGTTCCAGCACGGCGATGTCCTTGGCCGCGTTGTCCAGTTGCGCCTGGGTACGGAACAGCTGGGTAGTGCCCAGGGTCCGGCCTTCGTAGGCGATGCCGGTTTCCGCGCGCAGCTCGTCGAGGCAGTCGCGGCTGTACTCGGACAGGCGCACCATGCGCTCCTTGTTCACCGCATAGCGGCTGGCGGTGCAGTTGCGCAGCATCTGCGCCATCCACAGGTACTGGTCGACATCGCCGGTCAGCTTGATCGCCAGCGGTGAATGGCGTTCCAGCAGCCATTTGATCGCCTTGAGCGGCACACCTGGCGCCGCCCAGGGCGAGGCATAGCCCGGCGACACCTGCCCGGCATTGGCGAAGCTGGTTTCCATGGCGACGGCCGGCTGGCGATCGACCACGGTCACATCCATGCCCTGCCGAGCCAGATAATAGGCACTGACGGTGCCGATCACACCACTACCGAGTACCAGAACGCGCATGTGTGTCGCCCTCATCGCGGAAATCCGCTGACGTAAGATGTTAGGTCCGAAGATGTGGGCAGTATAAAAAGGTCCAGCCAGTGCTTTTCACTGTATGCAAGGCTATATTTGGCGACAATTCTCGGCCATCAGCGCTTTAACGGAGGGGCATCGCCTGTGCGTACCCAGCACCAGAGCAAACGCGAACTCGACAAGATCGACCGCAACATCCTGCGCATCCTGCAGGCCGACGGGCGCATGTCGTTCACCGAACTGGGCGAGAAGGTCGGCCTGTCGACCACCCCCTGCACCGAGCGGGTCCGTCGCCTGGAGCGCGAAGGCATCATCATGGGCTATTACGCCCGGCTCAATCCGCAGCACCTGCGCGGCAGCCTGCTGGTGTTCGTCGAGATCAGCCTGGACTACAAGTCGGGCGACACCTTCGAAGAGTTTCGCCGCGCCGTGCTCAAGCTGCCCCATGTACTGGAATGCCATCTGGTGTCGGGTGACTTCGACTATTTGGTCAAGGCGCGTATCTCGGAGATGGCGTCCTACCGCAAGCTGCTGGGCGATATCCTGCTGAAACTGCCCCACGTGCGCGAATCCAAGAGCTACATCGTCATGGAAGAAGTGAAGGAAAGCCTGAACCTGCCGGTGCCGGACTGATCCACGGACGCTTCAGACCAGCACCTGACGGGTACTGGCGATCAGCTTGTGCACCTGATGCTCCACGGCCGGATCGATCAGCTCTGTCGGACGCCGCCCATTGGGGCACGGCAACGTCGGGGTGGTGCCGAACAGCCGGCAGATCAGCGGGCGCTCTTCATACACCGTGCATCCCTGCGGCCCCAGGTGCACACAGTCGAGGCGGGCCATCGCGGCCTCCTGCTCGGCGGCCGTCTTGCGCGGCAGCCGGGCCATTTCCTCGGACGATGTGGTCACCGGACCGCAGCAGTCATGGCAACCCGGCACGCATTCGAACGAGGGAATCTGCTCGCGAAGAAAGCGGAGCTTGTGGCTGTTGCAGCTCATGACGAGTCACCTGGTGGGCAAGGCGCCATTGTGCCGCGCGGTTGCCGCCATGGGAAACCCCGGCTTATGCTGCGTCAGATTTTCCAAACACTGCCATCAGGACCCTATCCATGAATGCTCACGCCGAGCACGCCGCTTCGTACTACGCCGCCAGCCTGCACCGGCAGCCGGTATACCCGCCCCTGCTGGGTGAGGTCAGCGTCGACGTCTGCGTGGTGGGCGGCGGTTTCTCCGGGCTCAACACCGCCATCGAGCTGGCTCAGCGCGGGCTCAGCGTCGCGCTGCTCGAAGCCCGGCAGATCGGCTGGGGCGCCAGCGGGCGCAACGGCGGGCAATTGATTCGTGGTGTCGGCCACGGCCTGGAGCAGTTTCGCAAGGTCATCGGCGACGACGGGGTGCGCGACCTGACCCTGATGGGGCTGGAAGCGGTGGAAATCGTGCGCCGGCGCATCGACCAGCATCGTATCGAGTGCGACATGACCTGGGGTTACTGTGACCTGGCCAACAAACCAGCCCAGTTGCAGGGCTTCATGGAAGAAGCCGAAGCGTTGCGCAGCCTCGGCTACGCCCACGAGTTGCAGATCGTCGAGGCGCAGGACATGCGCAGCGTGGTCGGCTCGGATCGCTACCACGGCGGCCTGGTCGACATGGGCTCCGGCCACCTGCATCCGCTGAACCTGGCCTTGGGCGAAGCCGAGGTGGCGCGGCAGCTGGGTGTGCAGCTTTTCGAGCACTCGCGGGTGACACGCATCGAGTATGGCCCGCAGGTGCGCGTGCACAGCGCTCAAGGCCAGGTACGCGCCCGCTATCTGGTGCTGGGCTGCAATGCCTACCTGAACGATCTCAACCCACAGCTGAGCGGCAAGGTGCTGCCTGCAGGCAGCTATATCATTGCCACCGAGCCACTGGCTGCCGAGCAGGCGCGGCAGCTGCTGCCGCGCAACACGGCGGTGTGCGACCAGCGAGTGACGGTCGACTACTACCGATTGTCTGCCGATCGGCGCTTGCTGTTCGGCGGTGCCTGTCACTATTCAGGGCGTGACCCGAAGGATATCGCCCAGTACATGCGGCCCAAGATGCTCGAGGTGTTCCCGCAACTGGCGGATGTGCGCATCGACTATCAGTGGGGCGGCATGATCGGCATCGGTGCCAACCGTCTGCCGCAGATCGGCCGGCTCAAGGAACAACCCAACGTGTTCTACGCCCAGGCCTACTCCGGGCATGGCCTGAACGTCACCCACCTGGCCGGCAAGCTGCTCGGCGAGGCCATCAGCGGCCAGGCCAGCCGCGGCTTCGACCTGTTCGCCAAGGTGCCGCACATGACCTTTCCCGGCGGTCGTCACCTGCGCTCGCCGCTGCTGGCGCTGGGCATGCTCTGGCACCGGTTCAAGGAACTGGGCTAGAGCCGCGAACGCTGCAGCCGCCAAGAACTCGCACGACTACAGGCGCCAGAACGGCTTCAAGCCCTCGCTACGCGCCTGCTGCACATCCAGGCCGATATCGCGCAACTGGTCCTTGTCCAGTTCCAGCAAGGCTGGCCGTGTGCGCAGGTGATGCAGCATCAGCGCCCAACGCCCCAGCTCCGCCGGTGCGCGCTCGGCGCAGGGACGCAGCCTTGGCTCTTCCCGCAATTCTTCGGTGCGCAGCAGCAGACGTACATCGGTCAAGCCATTCATGGCCGTTCTCCTTGAAGTGTTTAAACAGCAAGGCCATGGTGCCGTAGCAATGGGCATCTCATACAGATTCAAAAAGCTCTTATGTTTTCCATACAGAAAGCTGAAATGCTGGTCTGAATGCTGTATTTTAAGCGTATCTGTATGGTTCTTTGCTCGAGCGACTCTATGACCCTGTACATGAACCTCGCCCAGCTGCTCAGTCAGCGCATCGAACAAGGCCTCTACCGCCCTGGTGATCGGCTGCCCTCGGTACGCGCCCTGAGCATCGAGCACGGCGTCAGCCTGAGCACCGTGCAGCAAGCCTATCGCCAGCTCGAAGACCACGGCTTGGCGGCACCGCGGCCCAAATCCGGCTATTTCGTACCCACCGCTCGCGAGCTGCCGGCGCTGCCAGCGGTAGGCCGGCCCATGCAGCGTCCGGTGGAAATCTCGCAGTGGGACCAGGTGGTCGAACTGATGCGCGCCGCGCCTCGTGATGATGTGGTGCAGCTGGGCCGCGGCATGCCCGATGTCAGCAGCCCGACCCTGCGCCCCCTGCTGCGCGAGCTGGCTCGCCTGAGCCGGCACCAGGCCATGCCGGGCCTGTACTACGATTCGCTGTATGGCACCCAGGCCCTGCGCGAGCAGATTGCCCGGTTGCTGGTGGATGCCGGCTGCCAGTTGGGCGTTGGTGAACTGGTGGTCACCACTGGCTGCCACGAGGCGCTGTCGGCCAGCGTGCGTGCCATCTGCGAACCCGGCGATATCGTCGCCGTGGACTCACCGAGCTTCTTCGGCGCCATGCAGACGCTCAAGGGCTTGGGCATGAAGGCCCTGGAAATCCCCACCGACCCGCTGACCGGCATCAGCCTGCAGGCACTTGAACTGGCATTGGAGCAGTGGCCGATCAAGGCCATACAGCTGACGCCCAACTGCAACAACCCGCTGGGCTACGTCATGCCCGAAGCCCGCAAGCGCGCGCTGCTGACGCTCGCCCAGCGCTTCGACGTGGCGATCATCGAGGACGATGTGTATGGCGACCTGGCCTTCAGCTACCCACGTCCGCGCACGATCAAGTCGTTCGACGAAGACGGCCGGGTGCTGTTGTGCAGTTCGTTCTCCAAAACCCTGGCGCCCGGCCTGCGGATCGGTTTCGTCGCCCCGGGCCGCTACCTGGAACGGGTGCTGCACATGAAATACATCGGCACCGGGTCGACAGCGACACAGCCGCAGCTGGCCATCGCCGAGTTCATCAAGGGTGGCCATTACGAACCCCACCTGCGGCGCATGCGCACCCAATACCAGCGCAGCCGCGACCTGATGATCGACTGGGTCACTCGCTACTTTCCCGCCGGCACCCGCTGCAGCCGCCCGCAAGGTGGCTTCATGCTGTGGGTCGAATTGCCCGACGGCTTCGATACCCTCAAGCTCAACCGCCTGCTGCTCGATCAGGGCGTGCAGATCGCCGTGGGCAGCATTTTTTCGGCGTCGGGCAAATACCGTAATTGCCTGCGCATGAACTTCGCCAGCAAGCCCACGCCGCAGATAGAGACCGCGGTGCGCGCGGTGGGCAGCTGCGCACGGCAACTGCTGGTGGAAAATCCACACCCCGATGCCGACCTTTGACGGCCTGCCAGGGTCGAACTGCACGCCTCCCCCTCTGCCAAGGATGACCGCTTTGCCCTGCCCCAGGCTGTTACCGCTGCTGTTGACCTTGATCCTGGCCCTGCAAGGCTGCGCCAGCGTGAACGCGCCGCGGGACTACAGCGAGATGTTACCGGCCGAACAATCGGCCTTCGGCAGGTCGGTGCAGGCCCAGGTACAGGCCCATCACGGGCAATCGGGGTTCCGCCTGTTGTCGAGCAGCGATGAGGCGTTTCGCGCACGCGCCGAATTGATCCGTAACGCCCAGGGCAGCCTCGACCTGCAGTACTACATCGTCCACGACGGTTTCAGTACCCGGGCGCTGGTCGACGAGCTGCTCAAGGCCGCCGACCGCGGCGTGCGCGTGCGCATCCTGCTGGACGACACCACCAGTGATGGCCTGGACAAGACCATCGCCACCCTGGCTGCGCACCACAACATCCAGATCCGCCTGTTCAACCCGACGCACCTGGGCCGATCCACCGGCGCCACGCGTGCAGTGGGCCGTCTGCTGCAACTGTCCCGGCAACACCGGCGCATGCACAACAAATTGTGGCTGGCCGACAACAGCGTGGCCATCGTCGGCGGGCGCAACCTGGGCGACGAATACTTCGACGCCGAGCCGGACATGAATTTCACCGACATCGACCTGCTCGGCTTCGGGCCGGTGGCCCAGCAACTGGGCTACAGCTTCGATCAGTACTGGAACAGTGCGCTGAGCCAGCCGATCGCCAACTTTCTGTTCACCGTTCCCACGGCCAGGCACCTGGCGTCCACGCGCGTGCGCCTGGAGCAGTCGCTGCTTGAATCCAGACGCCAGCACCATGTTCTCTACGAACGCCTGATGACCTATCAGAGCGCGCCACAGATGGACATCTGGCGGCAGCAACTGATCTGGGCCTGGGGCCAGGCGCTGTGGGATGCACCAACCAAGGTGCTGGCCCGCGGCGAGCCCGACCCGCACCTGCTGCTGACCACCCAGCTCGCGCCTGAGCTGACCCGGGTCAAGCATGAACTGATGTTGATCTCTGCCTATTTCGTACCGGGCGAGGCTGGCCGCGACTACCTCACCGGGCGCGCCGACGCCGGGGTCGACGTCAGCCTGCTGACCAATTCACTGGAAGCCACCGATGTGCCCGCAGTACACGGCGGGTATGTACCCTACCGCAAGGCGTTGCTCGAACACGGCGTGAAGCTGTTCGAACTGCGTCGCCAGCCAGGTGACGATGGCGACGTGTCCCTGAGTTTCACCGGCAGTTCCGATTCCAGCCTGCACAGCAAGGCGATGATCTTCGATGCGCGCAAATCCTTCATCGGCTCGTTCAATTTCGATCCGCGTTCGGTGCTGTGGAATACCGAGGTCGGGGTGCTGGTCGACAGCCCGGAACTGGCAGCGCAGATGCGCCACCTGGCCCATGAGGGCATGTCGCCTGCGCGCAGCTATCAGGTGCGCCTGGAAAATGGCCAGGTGGTATGGGACACCGAGGACCACCACCAGATGCATACCCTGCATCGCGAACCGGGTGACTGGTGGCGAAGGCTGAACGCATGGTTCAGCGAGGCAGTGGGGCTGGAAAAGATGCTTTGATTCCCCAGCCCCCCTGGCGATGGATCAGAGCTTGATCCAGGTGGCCTTCAGTTCGGTGTATTTGTCGAACGCGTGCAGCGACTTGTCACGGCCGTTGCCCGACTGCTTGAAACCACCGAACGGCGCGGTCATGTCGCCACCATCGTACTGATTGACCCACACACTGCCGGCACGCAACGCCTTGGCCGTCAGGTGCGCCTTGGAGATGTCCGCCGTCCATACCGCGGCGGCCAGGCCATAGGCGCTGTCGTTGGCGATGCGCACGGCCTCCTCGGCAGTATCGAAGGTAAGCACCGACAATACCGGCCCGAAAATCTCTTCCTGAGCGATCTTCATGGCATTGGTCACGCCATCGAAAATGGTCGGTTCGACGTAGGTGCCGCCGGTTTCCTCGAGGATGCGCTTGCCGCCCACCAGCAGCGTTGCGCCGCCTTCCTGACCCGCCGCAATGTACGACAGCACGGTGTTCATCTGCTGGGTGTCCACCAGGGCACCGACGTTGGTCGCCGGGTCCAGCGGATTCCCGGGTTTCCACCCCTTGAGAGCCTCGACCACCATCGGCAGGAAGCGCTCCTTGACCGAACGTTCCACCAACAGGCGCGAACCGGCCGTACAGACTTCGCCCTGGTTGAAGGCAATGGCACTGGCCGCCGAATCGGCCGCGGCTTGCAGGTCGGGCGCATCGGCGAAGACGATGTTGGGGCTCTTGCCACCTGCTTCCAGCCAGACGCGCTTCATGTTCGACTCGCCAGCGTAGATCATCAGTTGCTTGGCGATCCTGGTGGAACCTGTGAACACCACGGTGTCCACGTCCATGTGCAGGGCCAGCGCCTTGCCGACCGTGTGGCCATGGCCGGGCAGCACGTTGAGCACGCCTTTGGGAATGCCCGCCTCGATCGCCAGCTGGGCAATGCGAATGGCCGTCAGCGGAGATTTTTCCGAAGGCTTGAGAATCACCGAGTTGCCCGTGGCCAGGGCCGGCCCCAGCTTCCAGCAGGCCATCATCAGCGGGAAGTTCCACGGCACCACTGCGGCGACCACGCCCACGGCTTCGCGGGTGACCAGGCCGAGCTGATCGTGCGGGGTCGGGGCGACTTCGTCGTAGACCTTGTCGATGGCCTCGCCGCTCCAGGCCAGGGCATTGGCCGAACCAGGCACGTCGATGTTCAGCGAATCGCTGATCGGCTTGCCCATGTCCAGCGTTTCCAGAAGCGCGAGCTCTTCGGCATTTTCCCGCAGCAGGCCGGCGAAGCGAATCAGGGTAGCCTTGCGCTTGGCCGGTGCCGCCTTGGCCCAGACGCCGGCATTGAACGTGGCGCGGGCATTCTCGACCGCGCGCTGCGCATCGGCAGCGTCGCAGCTGGCCACCTGGGCCAACAGCCGGCCATCGACGGGGCTTACGCATTCGAAGGTCTGGCCTGACACGGCGTCGGTGTATTCGCCGTTGATGAACGCGCGCCCTTCGATCTTCAGCTGCTGGGCACGTTGTTCCCAGTCAGCGCGAGTCAGAGTGGTCATACGGATCTCCTGTGATTGAATGCAAAGCCCGGCCGTGCAAGGCTGGGCGGGTAACATCGAACCACCCTAAACCACCGGTGTGACGCTTTTCAATATATTTGACACCTGGCGCACAGAGGCCCACGGATGTGCGTTTTATCCAACAAGCGAGGGGTTTGCTGCATGAACATCACCAGCATCGTCGATTTTGCTCAACACAGCGTCACCCCGGAACGCTACCGGCCTGAGCCCGAGAAGATCCTTGGCGGCGACCCCGAACAGACACTGTTCAACCACTACCAGAGCCCCTGCGGGCAGATGAACGCGGGGGTATGGGAAGGCCAGGTAGGGCAATGGACGGTCAACTATACCGAGCACGAATACTGTGAAATCGTGCAGGGCGTTTCCGTGTTGCGCGACAGTCAGGGCAACGGCAAGACGCTGCGCGCCGGCGACCGCTTCGTGATCCCCGCCGGCTTCACTGGCACCTGGGAAGTACTGGAAGCCTGCCGCAAGATCTACGTGGTGTTCGAATCCAAGGATTGAGTCTGCTCCACACCCCCCTGTGGGAACACGTGCACCTGTGGGAGCAGGCTCTACCCGCGAAAGCATCCCCGCGATGCCAGAATTCACACCAAAAAAAAGGCCCGCATCTTTCGACGCGGGCCTTTTTCTGGTCGCCAAAATCAATTACTTGATTTTGCCTTCCTTGTACATCACGTGCTTGCGAACAACCGGATCAAATTTCTTGATCTCGATCTTGTCCGGGGTAGTACGCTTGTTCTTGTCGGTAGTGTAGAAGTGACCAGTACCGGCGCTCGAGATCAAACGAATCAATTCACGCATGATAAAGCTCCCTTAAACCTTGCCGCCATCGCGACGGATTTCGGCCAGCACGACAGTGATGCCACGCTTGTCGATGATACGCATGCCCTTGGCGGATACGCGCAGACGCACAAAACGTTTCTCTTCTTCAACCCAGAAGCGGTGATGCTGCAGGTTCGGCAGGAAACGACGACGGGTTTTGTTGTTTGCGTGGGAAATGTTATTCCCAGTCACCGGACCCTTACCGGTAACTTGACAGACTCTCGACATGCCTCAGCCCTCTAAAACCACATGCCCAACCCGGCATGGGTTGGCCGCTTATCTTTCAGTCATTTGGCGCACGGCGCCGCGTTTCTTCAGGGTCTTACCCACCTCACCGTAAAGGCAGAGGAACAGGGCCCTAGAAAAGAGCGCTGCTTTATACCAGAAAGCCTTGGGCGCAACAACTGCAGATGCACAATCAATGTGCCGGGCAACGCAGTCATCGGCCCACGCGCAGCAGTGGCGGGCGTGCTGCGGCACGACCACTCGTCGCGCAAAAAAACGATTTAGGGATAGTCAACGCTGCCGGACATCTCTAGGGTAGGACTTTTCTCCAGACTGCATAGGCAGATGGGCCCTCGACACGCCAAGGAACACACCATGCGTCTTGCGACTTTGCCGTTCTTGCTTGCTCCCCTGTTTGCCTCTGCGTTGGCTCATGCCGCGCCGCTGACAGTCTGTACCGAGGCCAGCCCCGAAGGCTTCGACGTGGTCCAGTACAATTCCCTGACCACCACCAACGCGTCGGCCGACGTGCTGATGAACCGCCTGGTGGAGTTCGATGCCAAAGCCGGCAAGGTCGTTCCCAGCCTGGCGGACAGCTGGGCCGTATCGGCCGATGGCCTGAGCTACACGTTCAAGCTGCACCCCGGCGTCAAGTTCCACGGCACCTCGTACTTCAAGCCCGACCGCGAGCTGAATGCGCAGGACGTGCTGTTCAGCTTCCAGCGCATGCTCGACCCGGCCAACCCTTGGCACAAGGTCGCGCAGAGTGGCTTTCCGCACGCCCAGTCGATGCAGCTGCCGGGGCTGATCAAGAAGATCGAGGCGCCTGATCCGCTGACCGTCCGGTTTACCCTGGATCATCCCGATGCGACGTTCCTGGCGACCTTGAGCATGGGCTTCGCCTCGATCTATTCGGCGCAATACGCCGAGCAACTGATGCAGGCCGGCACTCCGGAAAAACTCAACAGCCAGCCCATCGGCAGCGGTCCGTTCATCTTCGTGCGTTTCGAGAAGGACGCCGTGGTGCGCTACAAGGCCAACCCGGACTACTTCGCCGGCAAACCTGCGGTCGACCCGCTGCTGTTCGCCATCACCCCGGACGCCAACGTGCGCCTGCAGAAGCTGCGGCGCAACGAGTGCCAACTGACCCTGTCGCCCAAGCCGCTGGACATCGCCGCAGCCGCCGACGACAAGAGCCTTCAGGTGATCAAGACCGAAGCCTTCATGACCGCGTTCCTGGCCATCAACAGCCAGCACCCGCCGCTGGACAAGCCTGAAGTGCGCCAGGCGATCAACCTGGCGTTCGACAAGGACAGCTACCTCAAGGCCGTGTTCGAAGGCACCGCCGAGGCGGCCAATGGGCCCTACCCGCCCAATACCTGGAGCTATGCGCGGGACCTGCCGGGTTACCAGCAGGACACCGCCAAGGCGCGCGAATTGCTGGCCAGGGCAGGCTTGAAGGACGGCTTCAAAACCACCATCTGGACCCGCCCATCGGGCAGCCTGCTCAACCCCAACCCCAGCCTGGGAGCGCAGCTGCTGCAGGCGGACCTGGCCAAGGTCGGCATCAAGGCCGAAATCCGCGTGATCGAATGGGGCGAGCTGATCCGTCGTGCCAAGGCCGGTGAGCATGACCTGTTGTTCATGGGCTGGGCCGGCGACAACGGTGATCCAGACAACTTCCTGACGCCGCAGTTTTCCTGCGCGGCCGTGCAGTCGGGGACCAACTTCGCGCGCTATTGCGACAAGGCCCTGGACAAGCTGATCAGTGATGGCAAGGCGGTGACCGACCAGGCCCAGCGCAGCAAGCTGTACCACCAGGCCCAGGCGCAGATCCAGCAGCAGGCGCTGTGGCTGCCACTGGCACACCCGACGGCGGCCGTGCTGGCCCGCAAGGGCGTCGAGGGCTACACCGTCAGCCCGTTCGGCCGGCAGGACTTTTCCAAGGTGTCTGTAGGTAAATAGGACGCAGCAAGGCCACTCACATCCAGCCATGCTCGACCATCGACAGCGGCTCGCCTTCGCCGATGATGATGTGATCGAGCACGCGCACATCTACCAGCGCCAGTGATTCCTTGAGGCGCTGGGTCAGCGCGCGGTCGGCCTGGCTCGGGGTCGGGTTTCCGGAAGGATGATTGTGCGTCAGGATCAGCGCCGCGGCGTTCATGGCTATGGCCCGCTTGACCACTTCGCGCGGATACACCGCCGCGCTGTCGATGGTGCCGCGAAACAGCACCTCGAAACCCAACGGCTGGTGCTTGGTGTCCAGGAACAGGCAACCGAACACTTCCTGGCGCTCATGGCGCAGCTTGGCCTTGAGGTAGCGGCGCACCGACTCGGGATCTTCCATGGCCGGTCCGCGGTTCAGGCGTTCGGCCATGTAGCGGCGGTTCATTTCGATGGAGGCTTGCAGCTGGGCGTATTTGGCCGGCCCCATGCCGAAGTGCTGGCTGAAGGTTTTCTGGTCGGCCTCGAGCAGGGCGCGCAGGCCGCCGAAGCGGATCAGCAGGTTGCGCGCGACGTCCACGGCGCTGTGCCCGGCCACGCCGGTGCGCAGGAATATCGCCAGCAGCTCGCCATCGGAAAGACTGCCCGGACCATGCGCCAGCAGGCGCTCACGTGGCCGCTCGGCCTCGGGCCAATCGCGAATACTCATCCCCACTCCCTGTCTGTGAGCCTCGCTGTTCCATAGCGAGCGCTGTGCTATCTTAGCGCAACTTTTTGCACGGCGACCCGGCCCCGGGAGGCGGTTTCACCGTGGTGTTATTACCAGATGATAAAGGCAGGCCTATGCAGCGGCTGTATCGAAAACGCATCATTCTGGGCGTCGGCGGCGGCATTGCCGCCTACAAGAGCGCCGAGCTGGTACGTAGGCTTCTGGAGCAGGGTGCCGAAGTACGCGTGGTGATGACCAAGGGCGGCAGCGAGTTCATCACGCCGCTGACGTTGCAGGCGCTTTCCGGCCACCCGGTGCACATGGACCTGCTCGACCCTGCGGCCGAAGCCGCCATGGGCCATATCGAGCTGGCCAAATGGGCCGACCTGGTGCTCATCGCCCCCGCCACTGCCGACCTGATGGCGCGCCTGGCGCAGGGCATGGCCAACGACCTGTTGACTACGCTGGTACTGGCCACCGACGCCACCGTGGCCATCGCCCCGGCCATGAACCAAGCCATGTGGCGCGATCCGGCCACTCAGGACAACCTGCACCTGCTGCGCAGCCGCGGCCTGAAAGTCTTCGGCCCGGCCGCCGGCAGCCAGGCCTGCGGCGACATCGGCCTGGGCCGCATGCTCGAAGCCACCGAGCTTGCGCTGTGCGCGGCCGAATGTTTCGAGCACCTGGCCTTGACCGGCAAGCACGTGCTGATCACTGCCGGCCCGACTCAGGAAAACATCGATCCGGTTCGCTATATCACCAACCACAGCTCCGGCAAGATGGGCTTTGCCCTGGCCGAAGCGGCCGTCGAGGCCGGCGCTCGCGTCACCTTGATCTGTGGCCCGGTGCACCTGCCCACGCCCGACCGCGTGACCCGCATCGACGTCGTCAGCGCCCGCGACATGCTCGCCGCCTGCGAAGCCGGCATGCCCTGCGACGTGTTCATCGCATCCGCCGCCGTGGCCGACTACCGCCCCGAGGTGGTGGCCGCGCAAAAGCTCAAGAAAGACCCGGCCAGCGGTGACGGCCTGTTGCTGCAGATGGTGCGCAACCCGGACATCCTGGCGACCATCGCCGGTCGCGCCGACCGCCCATTCAGCGTCGGCTTCGCTGCCGAAACCGAACACCTGCTCGACTACGCCGCGCGCAAGCTCCAGGACAAGAACCTGGACTTGATCGTGGCCAACGACGTCGCCAACCCCAGCATTGGTTTCAACAGCGAAGAAAACGCCTGCAGCGTGATCGACCGTCAGTTGCAGACCACTGCTTTCGCCCAGACCAGCAAGGGCAAGATCGCCCGCCAGCTGGTTTCCTTCATCGCCAAGCGCCTCGATCAGGTTTAACGACAACCATGCACGCCCTTCAAGCCAAGATCCTCGACCCACGCCTGGGCCGGGACTTCCCGCTGCCCCACTACGCCACGCCCGGCTCCGCCGGCCTGGACCTGCGCGCCATGCTGCAGCAGGACACGCTGCTGGCACCTGGGCAAACCTTGCTGATTCCTACCGGCCTGTCGATCTACATCGGCGATCCGGGCCTGGCGGCGCTGATCCTGCCGCGCTCGGGCCTGGGCCACAAGCACGGTATCGTGCTGGGCAATCTGGTCGGCCTGATCGACTCCGATTACCAGGGCGAGCTAATGGTTTCGTGCTGGAACCGAGGCCACACCGAGTTCACCCTGACGGTGGGCGAGCGTATTGCCCAACTGGTATTGGTGCCGGTGGTGCAAGCCCATTTCGAGCTGGTCGAAAGCTTCGACGAAAGCCAGCGCGGGACCGGCGGTTTCGGTCACTCCGGCACCCAGTAGACGGCCATGCAGATCAGGCGGCCGTGGCGATACCATGCCGTTCCAGAGCGTTCAATGCGGAGATGACAAGTGAAAGGATTTCCTCGCAATGCCAAGACCGCCGAGCACGGCCAGGCTTCGAACGCACGGCCCAACGCCGGCAACCAGGCGTTGCTGCTCGCCATTGCCGGGGTGCTCGCCGCTCTGCTGCTGATCTGGTTTCTGGTGGTCGCACCGCTGGCCGGCCGTGCCTTCCAGAACGCCGAGGCGAGTGCTGCCGCGCCTTTCACTGCGGGCCTGGACGCCGCGATCGCGCGTCAGGCCGGCCAGGCCGCCGCCCTGGCTCATTCACCTGCACTCATGGCCGCACTGGCCAGCCAGGACCCTGCGGGCATCGCCCAGGCTGCCAGTGCAGTGCCGTTGATCGACGGCCTGCAAGGTGTGCGCCTGAACCTGCCGGGACAGGCCAAGGTCGACCAGCAGGGCGCGGCCCCGATCAACTTTGCCGTACTGGACATGCTCAGCCGCGCCGAACGCGGCGTTGCCACCCCGCCCGAAGCCTACAAGGTCAACGGACGCTGGTGGATCTACACCGTCGCAGCCGTCCAGCAAGGCCCGCAGTCACCGGTGCTGGGCACGCTGCTGCTGGGGTTCGACATGCAGCCATTGGTCAAGGCGCTGGCATTGCCCGACGCCGAGTTCGGCCAGTTGCGCCTGCAGCAAAGCGTACTGGGCAGCCCACCGCAGCTGCTGGTCGAGCAAGGCAGCAACGCGTCTGCCACACGCTATCCGTATGCGACCTCCAACCCCAACTGGCGTCTGGAATTCAGCCCGGGGCCGTTGTTCCAACCGCCCTTCGCCTGGAGTTCGCTGGGCCTGATGATGCTGGCTGCGGCAATTGCCATTGGCTGCGCGGCGCTGGCAGTGCGTCTTGCCCAGCGCCAGCTGTATGCGCGCATCGAGGCCGATGCGCGGCAACTCGAGCAGTTGCTCGACGAGTTGTCCGGCGGCAAGGCGGTCAAGGCGTTCGGCCTCAGCCTGGCGCCGCTCAACGGCCTGGCACAGGGCCTGGCGCGGCTGTCGCTGCGTGAAGGCAGCGCGCAACTCGCCGACAGCACTGACGCTGCGCCAGCGCCTGCCGCGGACAATTGGACCAATCCGATCTTTCAGGACACCTACATGCTCGACCTCGACGCGGCGGACCCTGTCGCCGACCCGAGTACCCTGCCACCGGCACTGCCCCACGGGATTTTTCGCGCCTATGACATCCGCGGCATCGTCGGCAGTACTCTGAATGCCGACACGGCCTACTGGGTCGGCCGCGCCGTCGGTGCGCAAAGCCTGGCCATGGGCGAGGCCAACGTCAATGTCGGCCGGGACGGACGTCTGTCCGGGCCGGAGCTGGTGCAGCCGCTGATCCAGGGTCTGGTCGACGCCGGCTGCCATGTCAGCGACGTGGGCCTGGTGCCGACGCCGGCGCTGTACTATGCCAACCACGTGCTGAGCGGACGTTCCGGGGTGATGCTCACCGGCAGCCACAACCCGCCCGACTACAATGGCTTCAAGGTGGTGATCGCCGGCGACACGCTGGCCAACGAACAGATCCTGGCCTTGCACCAGCGCCTGCTGCACAACGACCTCAGCCAGGGCCAGGGCAGTGTCGAACGGGTGGACATCCTGCCGCGCTATGTCGCGCAGATCCGCGATGACATCGTGCTCACCCGCCGGCTCAAGGTGGTGGTCGATTGCGGCAACGGTGCCGGCGCGGTAGTGGCCCCGGAACTGATCCAGGCCTTGGGTTGCGAGGTCATCCCGTTATTCTGCGAGGTCGACGGGCATTTTCCCAATCACCATCCTGATCCGAGCAAGGCCGCCAATCTGCAGGCGTTGATTGCCAAGGTCAACGAAAGCGGCGCCGACCTGGGCCTGGCCTTCGATGGTGACGCCGACCGTGTAGGCGTGGTGACCAACACCGGTCGCATCATCCATCCCGATCGCCTGCTGATGCTGTTCGCGCGCGATGTGCTGTCGCGCAATCCCGGTGCCGACGTGATCTACGACGTCAAATGCACGCGCCGCCTGGGCCCGCTGATCAAGGAGCACGGCGGGCGTCCGGTGATGTGGAAGACGGGGCATTCCCTGATCAAGAAAGAGATGAAGCGCACCGGCGCGCTGGTGGCCGGGGAAATGAGCGGGCACATCTTCTTCAAGGAACGCTGGTTCGGCTTCGACGACGGCATCTACAGCGCCGCGCGGCTGCTGGAAATTCTCAGCCGGGAAAACCTCAGCGCCGAAGAGGTCTTCGCTGCATTCGCCGACGACGTGTCCACACCCGAACTGAATATCCCGGTGACCGAAGACAGCAAATTCAGCATCATCGACGCCTTGCACCAAAGCGCCCAATGGGGCGACGCGCAGCTCACCACCATTGATGGCGTGCGCGTGGACTACCCTAAAGGCTGGGGGCTGGTTCGTGCCTCCAACACCACACCGGTGCTGGTGACGCGCTTCGAAGCCGAAGACGCCGAGGAACTCGAACGAATCCAGGGCGTCTTCCGTACCCAGCTGTTGAAAGTCGCACCTGACCTGCACCTACCGTTCTGATCACTTGTTTCACTGGAGCCCCGCATGACCCTCGAACGTGATGCCGCCACCAACGTCGCCAAGGTATTGTCCGAAGCGCTGCCCTATATCCGCCGCTTCGTCGGCAAGACGCTGGTGATCAAGTACGGCGGCAACGCGATGGAGAGCGAAGAGCTCAAGACCGGTTTCGCCCGTGACATCGTGCTGATGAAGGCTGTCGGCATCAACCCGGTGGTGGTGCACGGTGGCGGACCGCAAATCGGCGACCTGCTCAAGCGCCTGTCCATCGAGAGCCATTTCGTCGATGGCATGCGCGTCACCGATGCGCAGACCATGGACGTGGTGGAGATGGTGCTGGGTGGCCAGGTCAACAAGGACATCGTCAACCTGATCAACCGTCACGGCGGCAGCGCCATCGGCCTGACCGGCAAGGACGCCGAACTGATCCGCGCGCGCAAGCTCACGGTGACTCGCCAGACGCCTGAAATGACCAAGCCGGAAATCATCGACATCGGCCACGTCGGGGAAGTCACCGGGGTCAATACCGATCTGCTGAACATGCTGGTCAACGGCGATTTCATTCCGGTGATCGCGCCCATCGGCGTCGGCCCGGACGGTGAGTCCTACAACATCAACGCCGATCTGGTGGCGGGCAAGGTGGCCGAGGCGCTCAAGGCCGAAAAGCTGATGCTGCTGACCAATATCGCCGGTTTGATGGACAATGAAGGCAACGTGCTGACCGGCCTGACCACCGAGCAGGTGGCCGGTCTGATCGCTGATGGCACCATCTACGGCGGCATGCTGCCCAAGATCCGCTGCGCACTGGAAGCGGTCCAGGGCGGCGTGACCACCTCGCACATCATCGACGGCCGCGTCCCCAACGCCGTGTTGCTGGAAATCTTCACCGACAGCGGCGTCGGCACCCTGATCAGCAACAAGAAGATCGGCTGACCCGACGGCGGTGCGCAGACGCACCGCAGCGATCGCCGACGCGGCTCGCGCCGCTGCTACAGAATTCCCGATCCCCTGTGGCAGCAGCACAAGCCGCGCCGGCGGTGAATGCACTCGTGTAGCAGCGGCGCGAGCCGCGTCGGCGGTGAATGCTCCCCTGTAGCAGCGGCGCGAGCCGCGTCGGCGGTGAATGCGGTGGACCAGGCAGAACGTGGTGAGGCCCGACGCGGCTTGCGCCGCTGCTACAGAGGCGTTTCGAGAAGCTTGACCAATTTGGCCCGCTGCTGCGCGAAGCCGGCGTCGGCTTCGCTGCGCGATTGCTGCAGCTTGTCGATGCGGGTTTGCAGCTCGGTAACTTGGGCCTGCACATCACGCAGCTGGTCGAGCATCGACGTCGATACCTCCTGACCCGCGCGCTCCTGTGTGGCGGCCTGCCCCTGCAATGTGGCCTGCTGGCCCTGCAAGGTCTGCACGTTCGCCGTGGCCACGGCAATCAGCGCATCGATTTCCGCCCGGCGACGGGCACAGGCCTTGTCCAATTCTTCTACCGATGGATAGCGCTCGAGCAGCTGCGCATCGGCCTGCGCCTGCACGTCGGCCTGCTGCTTGATACGCAGTTCCTCGGCCGTGGGCGCAGGTGGCACCGTCTGCACCACCCGACCGGTCTGGTTGAGCACCTGATAACCCTTGCCTACGTATTCCGGGGGTACGCCCTGGCGATCCAGCACGGTCACGCCGCGGCTATCGACGTAGCGATAGAGCAACATGCCCGGCACCTCGGCCGCCGTTGCCGGCAACATTGGCAGCAGGCTGATCGCGGCAACCGCCAGGCGCAGACGCACGTGCTCAGATACCGTATTGCGCACGGTAGGCTTCGACCGCCGGCAGATGCTGCTTGAGCTGCGCATCGTCGGCGAGAAATTCCAGCACCTGGTTCAGCGAAACGATGCTGACCACCGGCACGGCGAAGTCACGCTCCACCTCCTGGATGGCCGACAGCTCGCCGTTGCCAAGCTCCTGGCGATTCAAGGCGATCATGACCCCAGCGGCAGTGGCACCCTGCTGCTGGATGATCTGCATCACTTCGCGGATGGCCGTACCGGCGGTGATCACGTCGTCGATGATCAGCACGTTGCCTGCCAGCGGCGAACCGACCAGGCTGCCACCTTCGCCGTGCGCCTTGGCTTCCTTGCGATTGAAGCACCAGGGCACGTCCAGCTGGTGCCGTTCGGCCAGTTGCACGGAAGTGGCGGCCGCCAGGGGAATACCCTTGTAGGCGGGGCCGAACAACACGTCGAAGGCGATGCCGCTGTCAACGATGGCTGCGGCATAATAGCGCGCCAGTTCGGCCAGTGCAGCGCCGGTATTGAACAGGCCGGCATTGAAGAAATAAGGACTGGTACGCCCTGATTTCAGGGTGAATTCGCCGAAACGCAGAACGCCTCGATCAATGGCAAAACGAATGAAGTCGCGCTGATAGGCCTGCATCGAAAAAGTCTCGGATACCACGGATTTAGCTAATTAGGTAGAGCTCGGGTATCATACACGCACAAGATTTTTGGGGCCATGTATGCGGATCATCAGTGTGAACGTCAATGGTATTCAGGCGGCAGTCGAGCGCGGGTTGCTCAGTTGGCTGCAGGCCCAGAATGCCGACGTCATCTGCTTGCAGGACACCCGTGCTTCCGCCTTTGAACTGGACGACGCCGCCTTCCAACTGGACGGCTACTTCCTTTATGCATGCGATGCCGAAGTGCCCGCCCAAGGCGGCGTGGCGCTGTACTCGCGGTTGCAACCCAAGGCGGTCATCAGTGGGCTGGGCTTCGAGACAGCCGACCGCTACGGGCGTTATCTGCAGGCAGATTTCGACAAGCTCAGTATTGCCACCCTGCTGTTGCCCTCGGGCATGAACGGCGATGAAGACTTGAACCAGAAGTTCAAGCTCATGGACGACTTCGGCAAGTATCTGGACAAGCAACGGCGCAAGCGTCGCGAATACATCTACTGTGGCTCGCTGTATGTAGCGCAACAGAAACTCGACATCAAGAACTGGCGCGACAGTCAGCAGTCGCCGGGTTTCCTGGCACCCGAGCGCGCCTGGATGGACGAAATCGTCGGCAACATGGGTTACGTCGACGCATTGCGCGAAGTCAGCCGCGAAGGCGACCAGTACAGCTGGTGGCCCGACAACGAACAGGCCGAGATGCTCAACCTGGGCTGGCGCTTCGACTACCAACTGCTCACACCTGGCCTGCGCCGTTTCGTGCGCAGCGCGCGCCTGCCGCGTCAGCCGCGTTTTTCCCAGCATGCGCCACTGATCGTGGACTACGACTGGACCCTGACGATCTGATCGTCAGGCACAAAAAAGCCGACCCCTCGAGGTCGGCTTTTTTGTTTGCGGCCTGTGGCCGCTCCTACAAACACTGCGAATCCCCTGTGGCAGCCCGCTACCACAAAGGGTTACCTCACTCGCCCAGGGCGACTTTCTGCAGGGCGAAGATTTCTTCCATGCCGTGTTGAGCCAGCGCCAGCATGGCGTTCAGCTCGGCGGGCTGGAACGGCGCGCCTTCGGCGGTGCCCTGCACTTCGATGAAGCCACCGGTGCTGGTCATGACCACGTTGAGATCGGTCTCGGCTGCGGAGTCTTCCAAGTAGTCCAGGTCCAGGACCGGCTCGCCCTGATACATGCCTACCGATACTGCCGCGATCATCTGCTTGAGCGGATCGCCGCCTTTCAGCCCGCCGCGCTTCTTGACCATTTTCAAGGCATCGACCAACGCCACCATGGCACCGGTGATGGACGCGGTACGGGTACCGCCATCAGCCTGGATCACATCGCAATCGACGTAGAGGGTGATGTCGCCCAGCTTGCTCATGTCGAGCGCTGCGCGCAGCGAACGGCCGATCAGGCGCTGGATTTCCAAGGTGCGACCGCCTTGCTTGCCACGGCTGGCCTCACGTTGGTTACGGTCGCCGGTGGCGCGTGGCAGCATGCCGTATTCGGCGGTCAGCCAGCCTTGGCCCTGGCCTTTGAGGAAGCGCGGAACGCCGTTTTCGACGCTGACGGTGCAGATCACCTTGGTGTCGCCGAACTCTACCAGCACAGACCCTTCGGCGTGCTTGGTGTAGTTGCGAGTGATGCGGATCGAGCGGAGCTGATCGGCGGCGCGACCACTTGGACGTTTCATCGGGATACCTGTACTGGACTCAAATCTGACGGGCATTATAGGGCGTCCGACCACGAATTGCCCGCGCGGGGTCGGCGCGGGACATTGTAGATGGCCTCTGCGCGGGCAGCATTGGGAGCCAGCGCCAGGTTGCGCTACAATCCTGCGCCTCGATTCATCCTCCACCGCCTGCGAGGTTTCTCCCCCATGGTGCACAGCATGACCGCCTTCGCCCGCTGCGAACGCGCCGCGGCCCAGGGCACCCTGAGCTGGGAGCTGCGCTCGGTCAATCACCGCTACCTGGAACCGCACCTGCGCCTGCCCGAGGCCCTGCGCGACCTCGAGGGTTCGGTGCGCGAAGCGCTGCGCCAGGGCCTCTCGCGCGGCAAGGTCGAATGCACCCTGCGCTACACCGAGGAAACCGGCAGCCAGCCCCTGCAGGTCGATCGCGAACGCGCCACCCAGCTGATAGCCGCCGCCGAGACCATCGCCAGCTTGATCAAGCAGCCTGCGCCGCTCAACCCACTGGAAGTACTGGCCTGGCCTGGCGTGCTGGTGGTCGATGCCAGCGACCCCCAGGCGCTGAGCACGGCCGCCAACGAACTGTTCGCGCAGGCGCTGGCCGAGCTCAAGAATGGCCGTGTGCGCGAAGGCGCCGAACTGGCCCGACTGATCAACGACCGGCTCGATGCAATGAGCAGCGAGGTCGCCACCTTGCGCAGCCTGGTGCCGCAGATGCTCAGCGCGCAACGGCAGAAGATCCTCGATCGCTGCGCCGACCTCCAGGTCGAACTCGATCCGCAACGCCTGGAGCAGGAAATGGTCCTGCTGGCGCAGAAAAGCGACGTGGCCGAAGAGCTCGATCGCCTCGCCACCCACGTTACCGAAGTGCGGCGCGTGCTCAAGGCCGGCGGCGCCGCCGGCCGGCGCCTGGGTTTCCTCATGCAGGAACTCAACCGCGAAGCCAACACCCTGGGCTCCAAAGCCTTCGACCCACGCAGTACGCAGGCTGCCGTCAACCTCAAGGTGTTGATCGAGCAGATGCGTGAACAAGTGCAGAACATTGAGTAAGGCCACCCCGTCATGAACCACAGCACCGGCACCCTTTACATCGTTTCGGCCCCTTCGGGCGCCGGCAAGACCAGCCTGGTCAAGGCCCTGATCGACGCCCAGCCGTCCATTCGCGTCTCGGTCTCGCACACCACCCGCGCCATGCGGCCGGGCGAAGTCTGCGGCGTGAACTACCACTTCGTCGACCGCGAAACCTTCATCGACATGATCGGCCATGGCGACTTCCTGGAGCAGGCCGAGGTGTTCGGCAACCTCTACGGCACGTCCCAGAGTCACCTGCAGCAGACACTCGACGAAGGCCACGATCTGATCCTGGAAATCGACTGGCAAGGCGCCGAACAGGTGCGTCGGTTGATGCCCGGGGCGCGCTCGATCTTCATCCTGCCGCCCTCGCAGCTGGCGCTGCGCCAGCGCCTGACCAACCGCGGCACCGACAGCGACGAGATCATCGAGACGCGCATGCGTGAAGCGGTCAGCGAGATGAGTCACTATGTGGAATACGATTATCTGATCATCAACGACGACTTCGCCTCGGCCCTGGAAGACCTGAAAGCAGTGTTTCGCGCCAACCGTCTGCAGCAGCAGGCGCAGCAGCAAAGGCACGGCAATTTGCTGGCCGAGCTGCTTGCCTGAAAACAAAGCTTCCCTAAACGCTGGTGATTTTTTAAACTGTCTAGTCCGCTCGCCCATCCGGGCTGCGCGCATAATCGCATTTGCTACGAGGAAGACCATGGCCCGCGTAACCGTTGAAGACTGCCTAGAACACGTGGATAACCGTTTCGAGCTGGTCATGCTCTCCACCAAGCGCGCTCGCCAACTGGCGACCGGCGGCAAAGAGCCGAAAGTAGCGTGGGAAAATGACAAGCCTACCGTGGTAGCCCTGCGTGAAATCGCTGAAGGCCTGATCAACTATGCTGTTATTGCCGAAGCTGAAATCGTTGAAGACGAGCCCCTCTTCGCAGCGTTCGAAGACGAGGCCAACGAGGCCGTCTGAGTCCATGCCTGGTCGACGCTGTACGGCGCGAGGTTCTATCCCACCTCAGCAGGAGGTTTTCCCTTGCCGAGCATAGACGCCCTCGCCGATCGCCTGTCGACCTACCTCGGCAAGGAACAGGTCAACCTGGTCCGCCGAGCGTACTTCTACGCCGAACAAGCCCACGACGGCCAACGCCGTCGCAGCGGTGAAGCCTACGTCACGCATCCGTTGGCGGTGGCAGGCATTCTCGCCGACATGCACATGGACCATCAGAGCCTGATGGCGGCCATGTTGCACGATGTGATTGAAGACACCGGTATCGCCAAGGAAGCACTCAGTGCCCAGTTCGGCGAAACCGTGGCCGATCTGGTCGACGGGGTCAGCAAGCTGACCCAGATGAACTTCGAGACCAAGGCCGAGGCCCAGGCGGAAAACTTCCAGAAAATGGCCATGGCCATGGCCCGGGACATCCGCGTGATCCTGGTCAAGCTGGCCGACCGCCTGCACAACATGCGCACCCTCGAGGTGCTGTCCGGCGAAAAGCGCCGGCGCATCGCCAAGGAAACCCTGGAGATCTACGCACCCATCGCCAACCGCCTGGGCATGCACAACGTGCGCGTCGAATTCGAGGACCTGGGCTTCAAGGCCATGTACCCGATGCGCTCGGCGCGCATCTACCAGGCCGTCAAGCGCGCCCGGGGCAATCGCAAGGAACTGGTCAACAAGATCGAGCAGTCCCTGGCCCATTGCCTGTCGGTGGATGGCATCGAGGGCGATGTCAGCGGGCGGCAGAAACACATCTATGGCATCTACAAGAAGATGCGCGGCAAGCGCCGCGCCTTCAACGAGATCATGGACGTGTACGCTTTCCGCATCGTGGTCGACAAGGTCGACACCTGCTACCGCGTGCTCGGCGCCGTGCACAACCTGTACAAGCCGCTGCCGGGTCGCTTCAAGGACTACATCGCGATCCCCAAGGCCAACGGCTACCAGTCGCTGCACACCACCTTGTTCGGCATGCACGGGGTGCCCATCGAAATCCAGATCCGCACCCGTGAAATGGAAGAGATGGCCAACAACGGCATCGCTGCCCATTGGCTGTACAAGTCCAGTGACGACGAACAGCCCAAGGGCACCCATGCCCGTGCCCGCCAGTGGGTCAAGGGCGTGCTGGAAATGCAGCAACGTGCCGGCAACTCGCTGGAATTCATCGAGAGCGTGAAGATCGACCTGTTTCCGGACGAGGTCTACGTGTTCACGCCCAAGGGTCGCATCATGGAGCTGCCCAAAGGCTCCACGGCGGTTGACTTCGCCTATGCGGTGCACACCGACGTGGGCAACAGCTGCATTGCCTGCCGCATCAACCGACGTCTGGCCCCGCTCTCCGAACCGCTGCAGAGCGGCTCGACGGTGGAAATCGTCAGCGCACCCGGAGCCAGGCCCAACCCGGCCTGGCTCAATTTCGTGGTCACCGGCAAGGCACGTACGCACATTCGCCATGCCTTGAAGCTGCAGCGTCGCTCCGAATCGGTGAACCTGGGCGAGCGCCTGCTCAACAAGGTGCTCAATGGTTTCGACAGCGCGCTGGACACGATCCCCGCCGAGCGCATTCAGGCGATGCTGGCCGAGTACCGCCTGGAGCTCATCGAAGACCTGCTCGAAGACATCGGCCTGGGTAACCGCATGGCCTATGTGGTGGCTCGACGCCTGCTGGCGACCGATGGCGGCGAGCAGTTGCCCAGCCCTGAAGGGCCGCTGGCCATCCGCGGCACCGAGGGCCTGGTGCTCAGTTATGCCAAGTGCTGCACGCCGATTCCCGGCGATCCCATCGTCGGTCACCTGTCGGCCGGCAAGGGCATGGTGGTTCACCTGGAAAACTGCCGCAACATCAGCGAAATTCGCCACAACCCGGAAAAGTGCATCCAGTTGGGCTGGGCCAAGGACGTCACGGGCGAGTTCAATGTCGAACTGCGCGTGGAGCTCGAACACCAGCGCGGCCTGATCGCGCTGCTGGCCAGCAGCGTCAACGCGGCCGATGGCAACATCGAGAAAATCAGCATGGACGAACGCGATGGCCGCATCAGCGTGGTCCAGCTGGTGGTCAGCGTGCACGACCGTGTGCACCTGGCCCGCGTGATCAAGAAACTGCGCGCCCTGGCAGGCGTCACCCGCCTCACGCGCGTGCGTGCCTGAGGCGCAGAACCTTCATTTCAAGGAGCTGTTCATGACCAAGACCGTAATCACCAGCGACAAGGCCCCGGCCGCCATCGGCCCCTACTCCCAAGCCATCAAGGCTGGCAATACCGTCTACATGTCCGGTCAGATCCCACTGGATCCCACCACCATGGAGCTGGTCGAAGGTTTCGAGGCCCAGACCGTGCAGGTCTTCGAGAACCTCAAGTCGGTGGCCGAGGCGGCCGGTGGTTCGTTCAAGGACATCGTCAAGCTCAACATCTTCCTGACCGACCTGGGCCATTTCGCCACGGTCAACGAAGTGATGAGCCGCTATTTCCAGCAGCCTTACCCGGCCCGTGCCGCCATTGGCGTTGCCGCCCTGCCCAAAGGCGCGCAGGTTGAAATGGACGCTATCCTGGTCATCGAATAAGCCGCTTCGCGCGCTGCGGCCACTGGCTGCAGCGCCATTCGCCAGCAAGGACTTCCTTCATGCGTCACGCGCTCGCCCTATCTCTGGCCGCCCTGTTCCTGGGCGGCTGCGCCAGCCACGAAAACGTGGACCCCAACGGCGTCTGGATCAATCAGAAAGCCATCGATGCCGCGGCCAAGGGCGCAAGCCTGCGCCAGGCGCTGCTGGCCAACGGCCCGACTTTGGAGTGGTCGATCGACACCGTGGCCGGCCAGGCCCGGTTCAGCAATGGCTTCGAAGAAGGCGAAGGCAAGCTGCTGCCTCAGGCCGACGGCCAGCTCAAGGTGGACTTCTACGGTAACGGCGAAGACACCCTGAAGGTCGACGGCGATACCCTGCAGCAGGCAGCGAGCGATAACACTCCGGTGCAGACGTTCAGCAAGTCGGCGGCGCCGGTGCGTGCGGACACGCCAGCGGGCAGCACCTTCGAGCAGGCGCTGTACACCGCCTACATGGGTGGCGACTGGAAAGTGGTCGAGGGCCCGGGCAAGGGCGGCGTGGCGCATTTCCTTCCAGACGGACGAATCGATGGACTGGCCGGCCTGGATCGCTACGCACTGTGCCTGGCGGGCGACTGCGCCGCCATGAGCGGCGAGTTCGACAGCATGTGGCTGGAACAGCAACAGCGTGGCAATGCATTCATCTTTCGTCGCAACGGCAATCAGCTGGAAATCCTGCAGGCGCTCAACCAGGCCCAGGATGACGAAATGCCCAACCTGGTGCCCGGCACCCGGCGCTGGTTGCTCAGCAAGTAACACCAGGCGAATGCACGACTATCGTTCCAGCAAGGCCGCGTACCCTTCACGGTAGGTAGGGTACTGCGGCAGCCAGCCCAGCGCCTTGGCGCGCGCGTTGCTGCACCGCTTGGAACCGGTGCGGCGAATGCTCTGGGTCTGCGACCGATGGGTGACGCCAAGGTAGGCGCGCAGCCAATCCACGACCTCGTGCAGGGCCGTCGGGGCATCATCGACACCTATATAGCAATCATCCAGCACCTCACCCCGAGCATCTGCCTGCAGCAGAAACGTCAGCAGGCCGGCGGCATCGTCTGCGTGAATGCGGTTGCCGTACAGCGGTGGCTGCGATGCGACCTGATACCCCTCGCGCACCTGAGCGGCCAACCGCTCACGGCCAGGACCATAGATGCCGGTCAAGCGCACGACAGTTGCGGGCGCCGGGGCATTCAGCGCCAGTTGCTCGGCCTTGCACATCAGTTGCCCGGAAAATCCGCTTGGCGCTACCGGCGAGGTTTCATCGACCCATTCCCCCTCGCTTTGCCCGTACACACTGCTGCTGGACACGAAGAAGATTCGTCTGGGCGTCTGCTGGTTGTCTGCCAACCAGGCCAATACGTGACGCAGACCGTCGACATAGGCGGCCTGATAACCCGCCTCGTCATGCTGCGTGGCGGCCACGCAATACAGCAGGTAATCCAGGGGCTCCCGTGGCCAGGCATCGGGGCATTGAGCCTGGTGCAGGTCGGCGGCGACGCCGAGCACGCCGGCGGGCAACCGCTCGACCTGCCGCCGCAGGCCGTGCACGCGCCAGTCCAGCGCCAACAGACGGCGGGCAACGCGACTGCCGATATCGCCGCAGCCGGCAATCAATACAGTGGGTGAGGTCATGCGCATGGCTCCTGAAAGTCAGGCGTCGAGCCTACCTGCGCCGGGGCTTTGGCGGCCAGCGGAATTAAATAAGTTACATTATTACTTTTGCTAACAAGAATTACTTGCAATAATACTTCCCCAATCTGTTCTCGGTCTTTCGCGAGGCCTTGCAGAACGTTGACCCCTTTTCTCTCTTCTCAGGTCCGGCCAGCATGATTCGCAAACACCCTTCCGCTTCGCCAAACCAGCCACGCGCATGGCGCGCCATTGCAGCGTTGCTGCTGGGCCTGGCCATCGTCCCGCTGTCATTCGCCGACGCCACCGCTCCGAACACAGCACCCAACACGGCGCCAGCCAGCACTGCGGCACCGGCCAATGCCGTGCCTGCCGCAGCTCCTGCGCAGGGATCCGAGCCACTGGCGCCGGCGCCGGCCGAGCAGGCGCTGGTAGAGGACACCACGCTGGGCATGGGCCACGACCTGTCGCCCTGGGGCATGTACCAGAACGCCGACATCGTGGTGAAGGCGGTGATGATCGGCCTGGCCATCGCCTCGATCATCACCTGGACCATCTGGATCGCCAAGGGCTTCGAGCTGTTGGGCGCCAAGCGTCGCCTCAAGGGTGAAATTGCCGCGTTGAAGAAGGCTGCCAACCTCAAGCAGGCAAGCGAAACCGCCACCCGCAAGGGCACGCTGGCCAACCTGCTGGTACACGACGCGCTCGAAGAAATGCACCTGTCGGCCAATGCCCGCGAGCGTGAAGGCATCAAGGAGCGCGTGAGCTTCCGTCTCGAGCGCTTGGTAGCTGCCTGCGGCCGCAACATGAGCATGGGCACCGGCGTGCTGGCCACCATCGGTTCCACCGCACCCTTCGTCGGCCTGTTCGGCACCGTATGGGGCATCATGAACAGCTTCATCGGCATCGCCAAGACCCAGACCACCAACCTGGCGGTCGTCGCACCCGGCATCGCCGAAGCCCTGCTGGCCACGGCACTGGGCCTGGTCGCAGCCATTCCCGCGGTGGTCATCTACAACGTCTTCGCCCGCTCCATCGCCGGCTACAAGGCGCAGGTATCGGATGCTTCGGCGCAGGTGCTGCTGCTGGTCAGCCGCGACCTCGACCACCAGCCAGGCGAGCGCGCAGCTCAGCCGCAGATGGTCAAGGTGGGCTGACCTATGGGCCTGCACCTGAACGAAGGCGGCGATGATCTCGCCGAGAACCATGAAATCAACGTGACGCCGTTCATCGACGTCATGCTGGTGCTGCTGATCATTTTCATGGTCGCCGCTCCCCTGGCGACCGTGGACATCAAGGTCGACCTGCCCGCGTCCACCGCCAAGCCGGCGCCGCGGCCCGAGAAGCCGGTATTCTTGAGCGTCAAGGCCGATCAGAACCTGTACGTGGGCGATGACCGGATCGAGCGTGCGCAGCTGGGCCAGATTCTCGACGCCAAGACTCACGGCAACAAGGACACGACCATCTTCTTCCGGGCCGACAAGGGCGTGGATTACGGCGACCTGATGGAAGTGATGAACACCCTGCGCGGCGCGGGCTACCTGAAGGTAGGCCTGGTCGGACTCGAGACGGCAGCCAAGCAATGATCACGACGCGCCAGAAAACGACGCGTTATGGTGCCAGCCTGGCGGTAGTCCTCGGCGTGCATGCAGTTGCCGTGGTGATTGCCTTGAACTGGCCCGCGCCGCAGCCCATCGAGCTGCCGCCGCAGGCCATGATGGTGGAGATGGCGCCGCTGCCCGAGCCTGCGCCACCCCCGCCACCCCAGGTCGTCACACCCCCTCCGCCGCCCGAACCTGTGGTCGAGGACCCGTTGCCGAAGCTGGCCGAAGCGCCCAAGCCGACCATCTCCGTGCCCAAGCCAACGCCGCCCAAGCCCAAGCCCAAACCGCAGCCGCCCAAGGTCGAAAAGAAACCCGAACCGCCCAAGGAGCAACCGCCGGCCGAACAGACCGTCGACAGCCGCCCTGCTTCCCCGCAACCGGCCAAGCCGGCAGCGCCCGCGCCAAGTGTGCCTTCCAACAGCAATGCACTGCCCAGCTGGCAGAGCGACCTGCTGCGTCATCTGGCCAAGTACAAGAAGTACCCCGAAGACGCGCGTCGCCGCGGCATGACCGGGGTCAACCGCTTGCGCTTCGTGGTGGACGCCGAGGGCAAGGTGTTGTCGTATTCCCTGGCCGGCGGTTCAGGCAGTGCTGCACTGGATCGCGCGACCATGGAGATGATCCGTCGAGCGCAACCCTTGCCCAAGCCGCCGGCCGAAATCCTGGTCAATGGCAGCCTGGAAGTGGTCGCACCTTTCGTCTACTCGCTGGACAAGCGCTGAATCGCGGATATTGATGCGGTTCGGCACGGTTGATAACGTGCGTCTATCGGTTGCAGCCGCTATGCTGGGCTCGCAACTTCATGGACGCACGTTATGACCCTCACAGAATTGCGCTACATCGTTACCCTGGCCCAGGAACAACACTTCGGCCACGCTGCCGAACGCTGCCACGTCAGCCAGCCTACCCTGTCGGTAGGCGTCAAGAAGCTCGAGGACGAGCTCGGCGTGCTGATCTTCGAACGCAGCAAGAGCGCCGTGCGCCTGACCCCGGTGGGTGAAGGCATCGTCGCCCAGGCACAGAAGGTACTCGAGCAGGCCCAGGGCATTCGCGAACTGGCCCAGGCCGGCAAGAACCAGCTGACGGCCCCGCTCAAGGTCGGCGCCATCTACACCGTCGGCCCGTACCTGTTCCCCCACCTGATTCCGCAGCTGCACCGGGTTGCGCCGCAGATGCCGTTGTACATTGAGGAAAACTTCACTCACATCCTGCGCGACAAGCTGCGCAATGGTGAACTGGACGCGGTGATCATCGCGCTGCCGTTCAATGAAGCCGATGTGCTGACCCTGCCGCTCTATGACGAGCCGTTCTACGTGCTGATGCCTGCCGACCACCCGTGGACGCGCAAGGAAACCATCGACTCGGGCCTGCTCAACGACAAGAGCCTGCTGCTGCTGGGTGAAGGCCACTGCTTCCGTGACCAGGTGCTCGAAGCCTGCCCCACCCTGACCAAGGGTTCGGAGGGTGCCAAGCACACCACCGTCGAGTCCAGTTCGCTGGAAACCATTCGGCACATGGTCGCATCGGGCCTGGGTGTTTCGATCCTGCCGCTGTCGGCAGTCGACAGCCATCACTACGCCCCCGGCATCATCGAAGTCCGCCCACTGACCCCGCCGACGCCGTTCCGCACCGTGGCCATCGCCTGGCGCGCGAGCTTCCCGCGGCCCAAGGCGATCGAGATCCTCGCCGACTCGATCCGCCTGTGTTCGGTGGCCAAACCGGTGGGCCGCGACACGCCATGACCGAGCTGGCACAGGTAGCGGTCACTGCGCTCAAGGGCGTGGGCGAGGCCATGGCGGAAAAACTCGCCAAGGTCGGTCTTGAAAACCTGCAGGACGTGTTGTTCCACTTACCCCTGCGCTATCAGGACCGTACCCGCGTGGTGCCTATCGGCGCCCTGCATCCCGGCCAGGATGCGGTCATCGAAGGTGTAGTCAGTGGTGCCGACGTGTCCATGGGCAAGCGGCGCAGTCTGCTGGTGCGCCTGGGCGACGGCAGTGGCTCGTTGAGCCTGCGCTTCTATCACTTCAGCAATGCTCAAAAGGAGGCGCTCAAGCGCGGCACGCACCTGCGCTGCTATGGCGAAGCGCGGCCCGGCGCTTCGGGGCTGGAGATCTACCACCCCGAATACCGCGTCCTGACTGGCGAAGAAGACATTCCGGTCGAACAGAACCTGACGCCGATCTACCCGACCACTGAAGGCCTGACCCAGCAGCGTCTGCGCCAGTTGTCCCAACAGGCACTCGACCTGCTGGGGCCGCGCAGCCTGCCCGACTGGTTGCCCCCGGAGCTGGCGCGTGAACATCGACTGGCGCCACTGGACGAAGCGATCCGCTACCTGCATCGGCCACCGCCGGACGCCGATCTCGAGGAGCTGGCGGTCGGTCATCACTGGGCTCAGCACCGCCTGGCCTTCGAAGAGCTGCTGACCCATCAGCTTTCGCAGCAACGCCTGCGCGAAAGCCTGCGTGCCCAGCGCGCACCCGCCCTGCCCCTGGCTCGCGACCTGCCGGTACGCTATCTGGACAACCTGCGTTTTGCGCCAACCGGCGCTCAACGTCGCGTGGGTGCCGAGATCGCCTACGACTTGAGCCAGCCAGAGCCGATGTTGCGCCTGGTGCAGGGCGACGTCGGCGCCGGCAAGACGGTGGTTGCCGCCCTGGCTGCGCTGCAGGCGCTGGAAGCAGGCTATCAGGTGGCCCTGATGGCGCCGACCGAGATTCTCGCCGAACAGCATTTCATTACCTTCCAGCGCTGGCTCGAACCACTGGGCATCGAGGTCGCGTGGCTGGCCGGCAAGCTCAAGGGCAAGGCGCGGGTCAGTGCACTGGAGCGTATCGTCGGCGGCGCGCCCATGGTGGTGGGTACCCATGCGCTGTTTCAAGCCGAGGTGCAGTTCGCCCGCCTGGCTCTGGTGATCATCGATGAGCAGCATCGTTTCGGCGTGCAGCAACGTCTGGCGCTGCGGCAGAAAGGCGTGGGCGGCACCCTGTGCCCGCACCAGTTGATCATGACCGCCACGCCCATCCCACGGACCTTGGCCATGAGCGCCTACGCCGACCTCGACACCTCCGTGCTCGACGAGCTGCCGCCCGGGCGCACGCCGGTCAACACCGTGCTGGTGGCCGACAGCCGTCGCCCGGAAGTGGTGGAGCGGGTGCGGGCCGCCTGTGCCGAGGGCCGCCAGGCCTATTGGGTCTGCACCCTGATCGAGGAATCCGAAGAGCTGACCTGCCAGGCCGCGCAGAGTACCTTCGAAGAACTCACCCTGGCCCTCGGCGAGCTGCGCGTCGGGCTGATCCACGGACGCATGAAGCCGGTCGAGAAGGCCGAAGTGATGGCGCTGTTCAAGGCCGGCGAGCTGCAGCTGCTGATCGCCACCACAGTGATCGAAGTTGGGGTCGATGTACCCAACTCCAGCCTGATGATCATCGAGAACCCGGAACGTCTCGGGCTTGCCCAGCTTCACCAGTTGCGCGGTCGGGTCGGTCGCGGCAGTGCCGCCAGCCACTGTGTGCTGCTCTACCACCCCCCACTGTCGCAGATCGGCCGGGAACGGCTGGGCATCATGCGCGAGACCAATGACGGCTTCGTGATCGCCGAAAAGGACCTGCAGCTGCGCGGCCCTGGCGAGATGCTCGGCACCCGGCAGACCGGACTGCTGCAGTTCAAGGTCGCCGACCTGATGCGCGACGCCGACCTGCTGCCGGCCGTGCGCGATGCCGCTCAAATGCTGATCGAACGCTGGCCCGGGCATGTCACGCCACTGCTCGAACGCTGGCTGCGCCATGGACAGCAATACGGCCAAGTCTGACGCGCGCCGGAAACTTGCGCGATAGAGGTCTCGGTTTCCCAGGCAAGCTGAGTATACTGAGACGAATGTAGGACAATGGATGCAGACCATGAATGAATATGCGCTGGAAGCCGTCACTTCGCACGCCCCCTCGGTGATCCAGAAGATGCTCGACGATTTCGGCATCGCCTGGACCAAGGTGGACGCCCAGCACGTGACCGCTGCCGATGCCAGTCGCACGATCCAGGCCGTGCTGCTGGCCGATGCGATCGGCGCGCTCATGGTGCTGTTTCCGCAGAGCAAGCTGCTGGACCTCAGCCGCCTGGCCGAATTGACTGGGCGCAAGCTCACTGCGGTGCCCGAAGAGCGCCTGATGAAGATGCTGGGCAAGCACCAGCTGACCGTGCTTCCGGCCCTGCCGATCCTGACCAGTTCGCCGTGCCTGTACGATGAGCGTCTGATGCTCGAACCCACGTTGCTGATCAGTTCCGGGGAGCCGGGTGTCTGGCTGCAGCTCAGCGGCGACGATTTCCGCAAGATGCTTACCAAGGCCAGCTCGGGCGTCTTTGGCGAACCGCTGGCCAATGTCCGCCCCAACCTCGATCGTCCCGACGACGACAGCCAGGAAATCGACCGCGCCGTGCAGAATTTCACCGCACGGCGAATTCAGCAGCGCCTGGAGTCGACCATCGAGATTCCACCGCTGGCGGCCACTGCGCAGAAAATCATCAAGCTGCGTGTCGACCCCAACGCCACCATCGACGACATCACCGGCGTGGTCGAAACCGACCCGGCGCTGGCCGCGCAAGTGGTCAGTTGGGCCGCTTCGCCCTACTACGCGTCACCGGGCAAGATCCGTTCGGTAGAAGATGCCATCGTCCGCGTGCTGGGTTTCGACCTGGTCATCAACCTGGCGCTGGGCCTTGCCCTGGGCAAGACCATGAGCCTGCCCAAGGATCACCCTCAGCACGCCACACCCTACTGGCACCAGTCCATCTACGTCGCAGCGGTGATCGAGGGTCTGACCCGCGCCATGCCGCGGGCCAGCCGCCCGGAGGCAGGCCTCACCTACCTGGCCGGCCTGCTGCACAACTTTGGCTACCTGCTGCTTGCCCACGTCTTTCCGCCACATTTTTCCTTGATCTGTCGCCACCTCGAAGTCAATCCGCATCTGCAACATGACTTCGTCGAGCAGCACCTGCTGGGTGTCACCCGCGAGCAGATGGGTGCCTGGCTGATGCGCTATTGGGAAATGCCGGAAGAGCTGAGCACTGCATTGCGCTTTCAGCATGACCCTGGCTACACCGGCGAGCACGCCGCCTACGCCAACCTGGTATGCCTGGCCATCCGCTTGCTGCGCAGCCGCGGCATCGGCAGCGGCGAGCAGCATATTCCGGACGCCTTGTTCGAACGCCTGGAGCTGAGCCGAGACAAGGCCGAAGATGTCGTGAGCAAAGTGCTGGAAGCCGAAGCGCTGTTGCGCGAGCTGGCCCACCAGTTCGACTGACAGGTGCGCGGGGTGCCTCAGCGCTTTTTCGGCTTGAGGTATTTCATCGCGCCCTGGAACCACACGACCAGTGCCGGATTGCCCTTGATCTGAATGTGCTTGTCCTGGATGCCTTGCATGAAGGCCAGCTGTTTATTGCTGGCTTGCAAGGTGTCGTAGCCGTATCCGGCATCCCTGAAGGCAATCGCGAACGCCGGCTGCGCCACGCTGCCGCTGCGGCTGGTCACGCGTTGATCACGCACGGTGAAGTGCCGGGCGATCTTGCCGTCCAGTGTCTGCAACTGGAACACCAGGTCCTTGTCCTTGAGTTGCTGAGCGAATGCGGGGTTGTTGCGGCTGGCGCGGGCCATCATCAGGCCCATGGCCCAGAGCAGAAGGCGGAATTTCATGGCGAAGTCTCGGCACGGGAAAGTGCCGGCGAGTGTACCGGCAATGCCTTGCTCAAGGCAGTCCGGCTACGGCTGGGCACGATGTTTGGCAGGTATGCCGGCAGTGGTGGCGGCGCGTACGTCGCAGGCACCCGGCGAACCGGGTGCCATGGCGGGCTGCGCTCAGCGGCGCGACAGCAGACACCTCACTTGGTGGTGTTCACGCTGTCCTTGAGAGATTTCCCAGGCTTGAAGGCGACGGTATTGCTGGCCTTGATCTTCACCGGCTCGCCGGTCTGCGGATTCTTGCCGGTGCGGGCACCGCGGTGACGCTGGATGAAGGTGCCGAAGCCCACCAGGGTGACACTGTCCTTGCGATGCAGTGCACCGGTGATTTCTTCGAGTACGGCATTCAAGACGCGGTTGGCCTGTTCCTTGGTCAGGTCCGCTTTTTCAGCAATGGCATCTACGAGCTCTGGTTTACGCATGGTGAAGCCTCTCATTGACGGTTTTTGTTTTTATTGGCGGCTGCCTGGAGGACGGCGACGCCCAACTCGCCGCAGGCTCTACGCTGCGGCAGACGGAGTGAGAATGGCACGCTGCACGAGGGCGCGCCAGTGTCTGCCACGGGTTTGTTGCGGCCAGATGCCGGTTATTCCGACAGAACGGCGCCGATCCGCGCGCCGGGCCTGCCTGTGGGTGGCGATCAGCCGATCTCGATCATTTCGAAATCCATCTTGCCCACGCCACAATCGGGGCACAGCCAGTCTTCGGGCACGTCTTCCCAGCGGGTTCCGGGGATGATCCCGTCCTCGGGCCAGCCATCGGCTTCGTTGTAGATCAGGCCACAGACGATACATTGCCACTTCTTCATCATTTCCCCTTGGTATTCAGGCGGTCTGGCAGGCGCTCGATGGTGTGACGTTGTCGCCCGGCTCTCGCGGTTTGTACTGATCAACGCCGCGCGATGCAAGCTTCATCAGGCGCGGGCGGCCAATCGGCGCCGGCAAACATGATAAGCTCGGCGTCTTTCCGGCCGACCCGATTCACTACCGTGCCCCATTCAGGATACCCCTCCCCCGATTGGCAATGCCTGGCCGATGCCGAACCGCTGGTACACGACTGGCTGTTCGACCCAGGCTCCCTGACCCGCCGCTTGATCCAGCTCAGCGATGATCATTTCGGCGTCACCGTGCTACTGCAGGATTGGCAGCCGCTGCGCGATGAAGAGTGCCTGATGCTGGGTGTGCCGTCGGCCAGCCAGGGCTGGGTGCGCGAGGTCTGCCTGCTCGGCCACGGCCAGCCATGGGTGTTCGCCCGCAGCGTGGCGGCGCGCAGCAGCCTGCAGGCCAGCGACCTGGATCTGCAGGCGCTGGGCAACCGTTCGCTCGGCGAGCTGTTGTTCTGCGACCCGGCGTTTGTCCGCGGCCCCATCCAGACCTGCCGCTACCCGGCCCGGTGGCTGCCCGCGCAGCAGGCTGGCGAGAGCCTGTGGGCGCGGCGCTCGCGTTTCGACCGTGGGCCGTTGGCAGTGCTGGTTGCCGAAGTATTCCTGCCGCCGCTGTGGCAAGCCGTTCGTACCCAAGTGGAGAGCCGTTGATGTACCAGAGCCTGCTCAAGTCGCTGAACCGGCTGAACCCGCGCGCCTGGGATTTCGTTCAGCTCACGCGCATGGACAAGCCCATCGGCGTCTACCTGCTGCTCTGGCCGACGCTGTGGGCCCTGTGGATCGCCGGCGAAGGCCGGCCTTCGCTGGCCAACCTGGTGATTTTCGTTACCGGTGTGGTGCTGATGCGTGCGGCCGGCTGCGTGATCAACGATTTCGCCGACCGCAAGGTCGACGGGCACGTCAAGCGTACCGAAGCGCGGCCACTGGTCAGCGGCAGGATCAGCAGCAAGGAGGCACTGGTCTTCTTTGCCGTACTGGTCGGCATCAGTTTCATTCTGGTGCTGTGCACCAATGCGCAGACCATCGGCCTGTCGGTCGGTGGCCTGGTATTGGCGGCGAGCTACCCGTTCATGAAACGCTACACCTACTACCCACAGGTGGTGCTGGGCATGGCGTTTTCGTGGGGCATGCTGATGGCGTTCACCGCCGAAACCGGCGAGCTGCCAGCCGCCGCCTGGCTGCTGTGGATCGCCAACCTGCTGTGGACGGTAGCCTATGACACCTACTACGCCATGACCGACCGCGACGACGACCTGCGCATCGGGGTGAAGTCCACCGCCATTGTGTTCGGTGCTGCCGATCGGTTGATCATCGTCATGCTGCAGGGGCTGGCGCTGGCCTGCCTGCTGCTGGCCGGCGCGCGGTTCGGCCTCGGCGGCTGGTTTCATGCAGGCCTGGCGGTAGCCGCCGTGTGCTTCGGCTGGCAGTGGTGGCACAGCCGCGAGCGCGAGCGGATGGCCTGCTTCAGGGCGTTTCTGCACAACCACTGGGTGGGCCTGGCGATTTTCGTCGGTATCGTGCTCGACTATGCGTTGCGTTGAGGGGCCTTGGGTTGCTGCCGTCCCTGGCAGTCGCAGCGTATCTAGCCAGGCCGGTCAGTCTTCTACAGGGCGCGCCACCTGCCAGGCATTTTCCTTCTTGCCATCGCCACTGGTTTCCCCAGGCTTCTTGTCGCCCTTGTAGGTGTACAGCGGGCTGCCCATGTAGGCCCACTGCAAGCTGCCGTCGTCGCGGCTGAGCACGGTCCAGTCGCCATCGTCGCTGGCGCCCTTGTCGGCCATCAGCGGCGGCCAGTTCTTCGCGCAGTCGGCGTTGCACGTCGATTTGCCGTCTTCGTCCTCGGCGTAGGTGTAGAGCGTCATGCCGCGACCATCGACGAACGCCTTGCCCGGTTCCAGGCGCGGATGATCGGCGGCCGTCGCCATGCCGGACAGCGTCAGCGCCAGGGCGCCACACAGGGCCATCCAGGCCGAAGTCGTGCGAGTCTTCATGAGTGCTTCTCGTCTTCAATGAACAGGGATTTACAGCTTAGTACAGTCTGACTAATTTGATACGCTCGAACACCTGTCACACGACTGCAATAATTGCGTTATCTAATGCGGCGCATGACAGGGTAATGACAAGAGGTTCGCACAATGGCTGGCAGGAGCATTCTCATCGTCGACGATGAGGCACCGATCCGCGAAATGATCGCCGTGGCCCTGGAAATGGCAGGCTACGACAGCCTGGAGGCGGAGAACGCGCAGCAGGCCCACGCGATCATCGTCGACCGCAAACCCGATCTCATCCTGCTCGACTGGATGCTGCCCGGCACCTCGGGCATCGAATTGGCCCGGCGCCTCAAGCGCGACGAGCTGACCGGCGATATCCCGATCATCATGCTCACCGCCAAGGGTGAGGAAGACAACAAGATCCAGGGCCTGGAAGTCGGTGCCGACGACTACATCACCAAGCCGTTCTCGCCGCGCGAACTGGTGGCCCGGCTCAAGGCCGTGCTGCGCCGAGCCGGCCCCAGCGATGGCGAATCGCCGATCGAAGTCGGCGGCCTGCTGCTCGACCCGATCAGCCATCGCGTCACCATCGACGGCAAGCCCGCCGAAATGGGCCCCACCGAATACCGCCTGTTGCAGTTCTTCATGACCCATCAGGAGCGTGCCTACACCCGCGGGCAACTGCTCGACCAGGTCTGGGGTGGCAACGTCTATGTCGAGGAGCGCACCGTGGACGTGCATATCCGTCGTCTGCGCAAAGCCCTGGGTGACGCCTACGAAAATCTGGTACAAACCGTGCGCGGCACCGGTTACCGCTTCTCCACCAAGAGCTGAACCGGCAGGCTTTCACAGCAAAGGATGCGCGATACGTGAAACAAGACTGGTATGCCACCCTGGTGCGTCACATGCTGCTGCTGGTGGCGGGGTGCCTGTTGGTCGGGATGCTCACCGGCCACTACGGCTGGTGCCTGGCAGCAGGCCTGGCGGTGTACCTGGCCTGGACCCTCAAGCAACTGTTGCGTCTGCACCGCTGGCTGCGCGAGCACCAGCCAGATCAGCCGCCGCCCGACGGTTACGGGCTGTGGGGCGAGGTGTTCGACAGCATCTATCACATGCAGCGCCGCGATCAGCGCGCGCGGGGGCGGCTGCAGGCGGTGATCGATCGCGTGCAGGAGTCCACCGCGGCCCTGCGCGATGCGGTGATCATGCTCGACGCCGACGGCAACCTGGAATGGTGGAACCGCGCCGCCGAGACGCTGCTGGGGCTCAAGACCCCGCAGGACAGCGGCCAACCGGTGACCAACTTGATACGCCATCCACGCTTCAAGGAATACTTTGCGCACGAGCAGTACGCCGAGCCTCTGGAGATCCCCTCGCCAGTCAATGACCGCCTGCGTGTGCAGTTCCTGATCACTCGCTACGGCAACAACGAACACCTGATGCTGGTGCGCGACGTGACCCGCATTCATCAGCTGGAGCAGATGCGCAAGGATTTCGTGGCCAATGTATCTCACGAGCTGCGCACGCCGCTGACGGTCATCACCGGCTACTTGGAAACCCTGCTGGACAACGTCGAAAACGTCAATCCACGCTGGACCCGGGCCTTGCAGCAGATGGAACAGCAAGGCGTGCGCATGCAGACCCTGCTCAACGATCTGCTGTTGCTGGCCAAGCTGGAAGCCACCGACTACCCCTCGGACAACCTGCCGGTGGCGGTCACGCCTCTGTTGCAGAGCATCGTCAGCGACGCGCGGGCCTTGTCGGGGCCGCGTAACCAGACGATCAGCCTGGACATCGAAAACGATGTGCTGCTCAAGGGCAGCGAGGCCGAGCTGCGCAGTGCGTTCTCCAACCTGGTGTTCAACGCGGTGAAATACACGCCGGAACAGGGGACCATCCGCGTGCGCTGCTGGGCCGATGCGCAGGGCGCCCATCTGCGGGTCCAGGATTCGGGAATCGGCATCGACGCCAAGCACCTGCCGCGCCTGACCGAGCGCTTCTATCGAGTGGATTCGAGCCGGGCTTCCAACACCGGTGGCACCGGGCTGGGCCTGGCCATCGTCAAGCACGTGCTGCTGCGCCATCGGGCCACGCTGGAGATCAGCAGCGTGCCGGGCCGTGGCAGCCTCTTCACCTGCCACTTCTCGGCGGTGCAGGTGGTGGTTCGGTAACCGCGGCGCGCCCTTCGCGGCCACGGACCGCTCCTACGGGAATCGTGGTGTTCCTGTAGGAGCGGTCATTGGCCGCGAAGCAGGCGCTGCAGTCTGTTGGGAGAACGCTGCATATGGCAGCCTTATCGGCGCACCCCACTAGGCAAGTGCCCGCCCAGCCGTTACATTGCCAAACACATTACCCGCCCCGGGTATCGCCTCACTTCCCTTCCAGCACACGGACACCGTAAAACGCCACCATGGACCCTTCCACAGGCATCTCCCTTTCGTCATTGTTCGCCGACTTCGGCATGATTCTTTTCGCTCTGTTCCTGGTATTGCTCAACGGCTTCTTCGTTGCCGCCGAGTTCGCCATGGTCAAGCTGCGCTCGACCCGCGTGGAAGCCATCGCCAAGAAACATGGATGGCGCGGCAGCATCCTGCGTACCGTGCACAGCCAGCTCGACGCTTACCTGTCCGCCTGCCAGTTGGGCATCACCCTGGCCTCGCTGGGCCTGGGCTGGGTCGGTGAGCCGGCGTTCGCGCACATACTCGAACCCCTGCTGGGCGCAGTTGGCGTGCAGTCGCCGGAAGTGATCAAGGGCGTGTCGTTCTTCAGCGCCTTCTTCGTCATCTCCTACCTGCACATCGTGGTCGGCGAGCTGGCGCCCAAGTCCTGGGCAATCCGCAAACCCGAACTGCTGTCGATGTGGACGGCCGTGCCGCTGTATCTGTTCTACTGGGCGATGTACCCGGCCATTTACCTGCTCAACGCCAGCGCCAACGGCATTCTGCGCATCGCCGGCCAGGGCGAGCCGGGCCCACACCACGAACATCACTACAGCCGCGATGAGCTCAAGCTGATCCTGCATTCGAGCCGTGGCCAGGACCCCAGTGACCAAGGCATGCGCGTGCTGGCGTCGGCAGTGGAGATGGGCGAGCTGGAAGTGGTGGACTGGGCCAACTCCCGTGAAGACCTGGTGAGCCTGGAATTCAACGCGCCGCTCAAGGAAATCCTGGCGATGTTTCGCCGGCATAAATTCAGCCGCTATCCGGTGTACGACACCGAGCGCGAAGAATTCGTCGGCCTGTTGCACATCAAGGACCTGCTGCTGGAGCTGGCCGCACTCGATCATCTGCCAGAGTCGTTCAACCTGGCCGAATTGACCCGCCCTCTGGAGCGCGTATCGCGGCACATGCCGCTGTCGCGCCTGCTGGAGCAGTTCCGCAAGGGCGGCGCACACTTCGCCCTGGTGGAGGAAGCCGACGGCAAGATCATCGGCTACCTGACCATGGAAGACGTGCTGGAAGTGCTGGTCGGCGATATTCAGGACGAACACCGCAAGGCTGAGCGCGGCATTCTGGCCTATCAGCCCGGCAAGCTGCTGGTGCGTGGCGACACGCCGCTGTTCAAGGTCGAGCGGCTGTTGGGGGTGGACCTGGATCACATCGAGGCGGAAACCCTGGCAGGCTTGATCTACGAGACCCTCAAGCGGGTGCCCGAGGAAGAAGAGCTGCTGGAAGTCGAAGGGCTGCGCATCATCATCAAGAAGATGAAGGGGCCCAAGATCATCCTGGCCAAGGTGCTCAAGATCGAGTGATGTATGGCAGGTCGGTGCCAGCTGCGAGCAGGCCGGGCGTTGTGCAGTGACCCTGATGGCCTCTTCGCGGGTAGAACCCGCTCCCACATGGGTCCGTAGCACAAAGGTCTGTTCACGCAGGGGGTGGTTCCTGCGACGAGGCTACTGGCCGCCGACGGCAAAGTTGGGCAGCACGCCCAGTGGCCGGTCGAACTGGTAGGGGATCGATTCCAGCGCCAGGCCGACGTTGCGCTGCACCACGAAATGCAGGTGCGGGCCGGTGCTGTTGCCGGTGTTGCCCGAACGCGCCAGCGCCGCGCCGACACTGACCTGCTGACCCTCCCTGACGCTGACCGAACCGCGCATCAGGTGCAGATAGACGCCCATGGTGCCGTCCTCGTGGAGGATACGCACGAAGTTGCCCGACGGGTTGTCACCGCGATTGTCCTGCTCGTTTTCCACCTTGATCACCGTACCGCCGCGCGCCGCGATGATCGGCGTGCCTTCGGGCATGGCGATGTCCATGGCATAGCGCCCCTTGGCGCCGAAATGGCTGTATTTGCCATTGGGGCCCTGGGTCAGGCGGAAAGGTCCGCCGCGCCACGGGAACGGATAACGATAACCATGCGCCTCGCCTTGCGGGTCACCGATCGAGGACACCAGCGTCTGCGCATAGCCCAACGGCTTGCCGGCCTGCTGGGCCGTGAGCACCACCAGGCTGACGCTGCTGCGCGCGGGCACTACCCGGCGGATGCTGCTGGGGGGCAGGCCTTGCACGTTGCGCAACTTGCTCAGCTTGAGCTCGACCTCGACCGGTGCATACAGATCGTTGCGCACCATGAAATTGGCGCTGCCCTTGGTTTTCTTCACCTCGAGGCGGACCTGCCGGTCGATGCGCTCGACGATGCGCTCGCGCAGCACGAACACCCGCGCGCCGGGCACGGGTCGATCGGTGTAGGAGGTGACGCCATCGGCATTGGTGAACTTGTAGACGGTCGCCGCCTGAGCCATGGGGGCGGCCGCGAGCAGGCCGCAGATCAGCAGGAGGCGATAGACCATGGGGGCGATGTCTGAAGGGGAACGAGCGCCAAGATTAGCAGGTATCGGCGCAGCGGCAATGTGCCATCTGTCAGGCGCCTGGCACGAAATGTTTCTGCACCGATCCACGGGCGATCAAGCGCGAAACGTAGTCGAGCTTCTGCGCATCCTGGTCGAGAAAACGGAACGTCAGCTGCAGCCAGTCACTGTCGGGCTTGGGCTCGAATGCGGCAACGGCGTGCAGGTAGCCATTGAGGCGAGCCACCTCGGCATTCTCGCCCTGCTCCAGGTCCAGTACCGCCAGCTCCAGCACCTGGGGCAACACGGCTGCGCGGCGTACCACCAGCAACGCTTCCTTGAGGCTCAGGGCCTTGATCACGCACTGCTGGCTGCCACCGGGCAAACGCAGTTGGCCCTGCCCGCGGCCCATGGGCGCTGCAGCTCGCGGAGGCGCCGCGGCTGTACCTGCCAACAGTGGGCTGGCAGCACGAGACGCCGGCGCTGCAGCCCGTGCAGGCTCGGCACGGCCCGAGGTCAACGCACTGAGCGAGTCGTTGGCAAAGGCCGAAGCGGCCTGCTGGCGAGTCGGCGCACCGGCGGCCAGGGCCTGCAGCTTGCCGACCTTGGCCAGGGCCTTCTTGACCTTGGTCATCAGCTGTTCGTTGGTGAACGGCTTGCCGATGTAATCGGAAACGCCAGCCTGGATCGCCTGCACGACGTTTTCCTTGTCGCCTCGGCTGGTCACCATGATGAAGGGCAAGGTCTTGCTGTTTTCCTGCTCGCGGGTCCAGGTCAGCAGTTCAAGACCCGACATTTCCGGCATTTCCCAGTCGCACAGCACCATGTCGTAGCTGTTGTGCATCATCAAGGACTGCGCCTTGCGGCCGTTGACTGCATCTTCGACGACGATGCCGGGAAAGGCATTGCGCAGGCATTTCTTCACCAGGTCGCGGATGAACGGCGCGTCATCCACTACCAGCACACTGATCTTGCTCATCGACCGCTCCTGAAAACCGCGCAGGCATTACCGCTCGCCAAGGGCCACGTGCCACGTGGCGTGGCTGGCCACACGGCTGCCTCGCTTCGACCCACAATGAAAAACGCCCGGCAAAGGCCGGGCGTTCGTGTTGGGCCACCTTACTTATCGTCAGGTTGGTCCAGAACATTAGCGCTGTCGAGGGTCCCTTCGACTTCCTGCTTCATGCGCTTGAGGCCCATGTGCCGCACATCGGTGCCGCGCACCAGGTAAATCACCAGTTCGGAGATGTTGCGCGCATGGTCGCCGATGCGCTCCAGCGAGCGCAGCACCCAGATCACGTTGAGCACTCGGGAGATGGAGCGCGGGTCCTCCATCATGTAGGTCACCAGCTCGCGCAGCGCCGTCTTGTACTCGCGGTCGATGGTCTTGTCGTACTGCGCCACCGACAGGGCCAGGTCGGCGTCGAAGCGGGCGAAGGCGTCGAGCGCGTCGCGCACCATGATGCGTACCTGGTCGCCGATGTGCCGCACCTCGACGTAGCCACGCGGCGACTCGCCCTCCTCGCACAGCTGGATGGCGCGGCGGGCGATCTTGGTCGATTCGTCGCCGATGCGCTCCAGGTCGATCACCGACTTGGAAATGCTGATGATCAGCCGCAGGTCGGAGGCCGCTGGCTGTCGACGTGCAAGGATGCGCAGGCATTCCTCGTCGATGTTGCGCTCCATCTGGTTGATCTGCTCGTCGACCTCGCGCACCTGCTGGGCCAGGCCGGAGTCGGCCTCGATCAGCGCGGTGACCGCGTCGTTGACTTGCTTCTCGACCAGCCCGCCCATGGCCAGCAGGTGGCTGCGCACCTCCTCGAGTTCGGCGTTGAACTGCTGCGAGATGTGATGGGTGAGGCCTTCTTTACTGATCATGGGTCGAATCCTTGGTGCGTCCACTCGGGATGATGCCAGCAACCGCTGCGAAGCCCTAGCCGTAGCGACCGGTAATGTAGTCTTCGGTCTGCTTCTTGGCGGGATTGGTGAACAGCGTGTCGGTATCGCCGAACTCCACCAGCTTGCCCATGTACATGAACGCCGTGTAGTCCGACACCCGCGCGGCCTGCTGCATGTTGTGGGTCACGATGACGATGGTGTACTTGGACTTGAGCTCGTAGATCAGCTCTTCGACCTTGAGCGTGGAAATCGGGTCGAGCGCCGAGCACGGTTCGTCGAGCAACAGTACCTCGGGCTCGACGGCGATGGTGCGGGCGATCACCAGACGCTGCTGCTGGCCGCCGGACAGGCCCAGCGCCGACTCGTGCAGGCGGTCCTTGACCTCGTCCCACAAGGCTGCGCCCCTGAGCGCCCACTCGACCGCTTCATCGAGGATGCGCTTCTTGTTGATGCCCTGAATGCGCAGGCCGTAGACCACGTTTTCGTAGATGGTCTTGGGGAACGGGTTGGGCTTCTGGAACACCATGCCGACGCGGCGGCGCAGCTCGGCGACGTCCTCGCCCTTGCTATAGATGTCGTGGCCATAGAGGTTGATAGCACCCTGTACGCGGCAGCCATCGACCAGGTCGTTCATGCGGTTGAAGGTGCGCAGCAGGGTCGACTTGCCGCAGCCCGACGGGCCGATGAAGGCGGTCACGCGCTGCTTGGGAATGTTCATGCCGATGTCGAACAGTGCTTGCTTGTCGCCGTAGAACAGGCTCAGGCCGGGCACTTCGATGGCCACGGTCTCTTTCGCCAGGTTCAGGCTCTGCTTGTCGCGCCCCAGGGCCGACAGGTTGATGCCATGGGATGGGTTTTCATGCTGCATGGCAGACTCCAGAGGCTGTCAAATTCGGTTCCACGTCGGAATATTCCGGGGGCTGTGATGACCTGTTCGCGGGCGCAGCGCTCGCCACCCTTGTGGGAGCGGGCTCTGCCCGCGAAGGGGCCATCACTGACACACCCCTCAACTGTCCAGCGCCTTGTACTTCTCGCGCAAGTGGTTGCGGATCCACACTGCCGACAGGTTCAGCGTAGCGATCACCAGCACCAGCAGCAATGCGGTGGCATACACCAGCGGTCGCGCGGCCTCCACGTTGGGGCTCTGGAAACCGACGTCATAGATATGAAAGCCCAGGTGCATGATCTTCTGGTCCAGGTGCAGGTACGGGTAGTTGCCGTCCAGCGGCAGCGACGGCGCCAGCTTGACCACGCCCACCAGCATCAGCGGGGCCACCTCGCCGGCGGCGCGGGCCACGGCCAGGATCATGCCGGTCATCATGGCCGGGCTGGCCATGGGCAGGACGATCTTCCACAGGGTTTCCGCCTTGGTCGCGCCGAGGGCGAGCGAGCCCTCGCGCACGGTCCGCGGAATCCGCGCCAAGCCCTCCTCGGTGGCCACGATCACCACCGGCACCGCCAGCAGCGCCAGGGTCAGCGACGCCCACAACAGCCCCGGCGTGCCGAAGGTCGGCGCCGGCAGGGCCTCGGGAAAGAACAGGCGATCAAGCGAGCCACCCAGCACATAGACGAAGAACCCCAGGCCGAACACGCCATAGACGATGGCCGGCACACCCGCCAGGTTGTTCACCGCAATGCGGATCAGCCGGGTGAAGGTATTCTGCTTGGCGTACTCGCGCAGGTAGACCGCCGCCAGCACGCCGAACGGCGTGACGATGACGGCCATGATCAGCGTCATCATCACCGTGCCGAAGATGGCCGGGAAGATCCCGCCTTCGGTATTGGCTTCGCGCGGGTCATCGCTGAGGAATTCCCACATCTTGCTGAAATAGAAACCCAACTTGGTCAGGGTGTTCATGGCGTTGGGCTGATAGGCGTGGACGATCTGGCCCAGCCGAACCTCGATTTCCTTGCCGTTGGCGTCACGCACCGTGATGCTGTCGCGATTGACCTGGGCATGCAGCGCGCCCAGGCGGATTTCGATGTCCTTGTAACTCGCATCGAGCTCGGCGCGCTCGGCGTCCATGTCGGCCTGCGCCACGGGCGTGAGCCGGCCTTCGAGTTCAAGGCGACGGGTCTGCAGACGCAGCCTTTCCAGGCCGGCATTGACCTTGCCGATATCGGACTTCTCCAACCGCCGCAGCGCGTCCGCCAGGTCGCTGACCCGGGTGATGCGGCTCTGCAGTTCCGGCCAGGCTGTTTCACCCTCGGCGACGACCTTGCCTTGTTCCTTGATATTGACCAGGTAGCCATAGAAGTTGCCCCACTCGCGCCGCTCCAGCGCCATGAGTTCGGGTGGGGTGCTTTGTTCGGTCAACCAGTCGCCGACGATCCAGGTGAAATCGGCGCCGTTGATGTCACGGTTGCCAACCTTGACCAGTTCGCGCGTCATGAATTCGGGGCCGTTGTCGGGCACCGGCAGGCCGGCGCTTTTCAGACGCTCGCGCGGTACTTCTTCCTTCTGCACGATTTCGCCGATGACCAGATGATTGGCCATCCCCGGCACGTTGTAGCTGGCGTGGACCAGGTCGGCCGGCCAGAAATGTGCCAGGCCACGCACGGCGATCACTGCCAGCAGGCCCAGCGTCATGATCACCGCGATGGACACGGCCCCGCCGCTCATCCATACACCGGGCGAGCCGCTCTTGAACCAGCCTTTCAGGGAGTTCTGCTTCACAGCCGGCTACCTTTTCTCAAAGCGATGAATACTTTTTGCGCAGGCGCTGACGAATCAGCTCGGCCGCGGTGTTCATGACGAAGGTGAACAACAGCAGCACCAATGCCGAGAGGAACAGCACGCGGTAGTGGCTGCCGCCTACTTCCGATTCGGGCATTTCCACCGCAACGTTGGCCGCCAGGGTGCGCAGGCCTTCGAACAGGTTCATTTCCATGACCGGTGTGTTGCCGGTGGCCATCAGCACGATCATGGTTTCGCCCACGGCCCGGCCCATGCCGATCATCAGCGCCGAGAAGATGCCTGGGCTGGCGGTCAGGATCACCACGCGGGTCAACGTCTGCCAAGGTGTGGCGCCCAGTGCCAGCGAACCCAGGGTCAGGCCGCGGGGCACGCTGAACACAGCGTCCTCGGCAATCGAATAGATGTTGGGAATGACCGCGAAGCCCATGGCCAGGCCCACCACCAACGCGTTGCGCTGATCGTAGGTGATGCCCAGGTCGTTGCTGATCCACAGGCGCATGTCGCCGCCGAACCACCAGGTTTCCAGGAACGGGCTCATGTAAAGCGCAAACCAGCCCACCAGCAGGATCACCGGGATCAGGATCGCGCTTTCCCAACCGTCCGGAATGCGCAGACGGATCGACTCCGGCAGGCGGCTGACCACGAAACCTGCGGTGAGGATGCCCAGCGGGGTAAGCAGGAGCAGGCTGAAGATACCGGGCAGGTGACCTTCGACATAGGGTGCCAGGAACAGGCCGGCGAAGAAGCCGAGGATCACCGTGGGCATGGCTTCCATCAGCTCGATGACCGGCTTGACCTTGCGGCGCATGCCGGGGGCCATGAAGTAGGCGGTGTAGATCGCTGCGGCAATGGCCAGCGGCGCGGCCAGCAGCATTGCGTAGAACGCTGCCTTCAAGGTGCCGAACGTCAGCGGCGCCAGGCTCATCTTGGGTTCGAAATCGGTGTTGGCCGCGGTCGACTGCCAGACATAGGCCGGTTTGTCGTAGTTTTCGTACCAGACCTTGCTCCACATCGAGCTCCACGAAACTTCCGGGTGCGGGTTGTGCAGGGTCAATGGCTGCAACGCGCCGTTGGCTTCGACCATGAGCTTGTTGGCCCGCGGCGCCATGGCGTAGATACCCGCGCCGTCGACCACGGGCTCGACCAGCAGGGTGCGGTGCGCAGTGCTGTGGAAAACCCCGAGCTGACCGGCTGCATCCAGGGCGGTGAAGCCCTTGCGCCGCTGTTCGGAGCTGATCTGGATGATCGGCGTGTGTCCCATCTGGAAGGTACGGATCTGCTTGAGGCGCGGTTCGCCGTCTTCGTCGCGGGCCATGAACCATTGCGCCAGGCCACCCTTGGAGTCGCCGATGATCAGCGAGATGCCGCCGACCAGCTGGGCGCTGGCGGTGATCTGGGTGTCGGCGTTTTCGCTGAGCTTGTAGCGGCCGTTCATGCTGCGGTCGCGCAGGCTGAAAACATCGACCTGGGCACGGCCGTTGATCACGTACAGCCACTGCTGGCGCGGGTCGATGAAGATCGCCTTCACCGCCTGGTTCATCTGCGGCAGCTCGATGCGCTTCTGCTCGTTGGCGACCTCGCCGGTCATCATGTTTTCTTCGCGGGTGAGCTGCAGCACGTTGAGCTGATCGCCGGTGGAACCGGCCAGGATCAGGCTGGAATCGCTGGCATTGATGCTCACCCGCTCCAGCGCGCGGCCCTGGGGGTCGAGCTCGATAGGGGCGTTGCCGTAGGGGTATTCGATCGCCGGGGTGACGGTCTTGTTGCCATCCGGGTAAGTCACCCGGTAGGTGTGGCGAAACACCAAAGCCTGGCCGTTGGACAGGCCCAGTACCACCAGTGGCGCGCCAGGCTGGTCCTTGGCGCTGGCGGTCACGGTCACGCCGGCGGGAATCGGCAACGCCGTGCGCGACAGCTCTTCCCCGGTATGGGCATTGAAGAACAGTGCCGTGCCCTGCTCCGAGACGCGCATGCCTGCTTCGTTCTGCTCTTCGAGCGCATACACCAGAGGCTTGCCGGCATCCTGCAGCCACGCTGGGTGCAGGGGCGGCTCGACCGTCAGCTCTGCCCCTTTGAACAGCGGTACCACCACGTAGGCAAGGAAGAAGAAGATCAACGTTATCGCGGCCAGCACAGCCAGGCCACCGACCAACACATACCAGCGCGTGAAGCGATCCTTGAGCGCACGAATGCGCCGCTTGCGCTGCATCTCGGGGGTGTTGAAATCGATGCGCTTGGGTGGAGAAGTCGGGGTCATCGGGGAATTGGCCAGATCGTTCATGCGCACACCCTAGCGATCCTGTATGACAGAAACATGACAATGAGGTGACGCGACAAAATCGCCGGCCGGCTCAAGGCCGTCGGCGAATGGATGTTGGTTAATCCTGTAGGAGCGGTCTGTGGCCGCGAACCTGACACTGCGGTGCATCAGGTGTACTGCGGCGCTCTTTTCGCGACCACCGGCCGCTCCTACAGGGTGGCGATGTTTATTGCTTGGCGACGTCTGCGCCTTCCTTCAGACCCAGGTCGGCCAGGGCCTTGGCAGCGACTTTGGCCGGCAGCGGAATGTAGCCATCCTTGACCACGACTTCCTGACCCTGCTTGGACAGCATCAGCTTGACGAACTCGGCCTCGAGCGGAGCCAGCGGCTTGTTCGGCGCCTTGTTGACGTACACATAGAGGAAACGCGACAGCGGATACTTGCCGTTCAAGGCGTTTTCCTCGGTATCTTCGATGAACTCGCTGCTGCCTTTCTTGGCCAACGGAACGGTCTTCACGCTGGCGGTCTTGTAACCGATACCCGAGTAGCCGATGCCATTGAGCGAACTGCTGATCGACTGCACCACCGAGGCGGAGCCTGGCTGCTCGTTGACGTTGGGCTTGTAGTCACCCTTGCACAGGGCCTCTTCCTTGAAATAGCCATAGGTACCGGACACCGAGTTGCGACCGAACAGCTGCACTGGTTTGTTGGCCAGGTCGCCGGTCACGCCCAGGTCGCCCCAGGTCTTGACATCGGCCTTGGCGCCACACAGGCGAGTGGACGAGAACACCGCGTCGACCTGTTCCATGGTCAGGTGCTGGATCGGGTTGTCCTTGTGCACGAACACGGCCAGGGCGTCGACGGCTACCGGAATGGCCGTGGGCTTGTAGCCGTATTTCTGCTCGAAGGCCGCCATTTCGGTGTCCTTCATCTTGCGGCTCATGGGCCCCAGGTTGGCGGTGCCTTCGATCAGCGCCGTGGGCGCCGTGGCCGAACCTGCTGCCTGGATCTGGATGTTGACGTTCGGGTATTCCTTCTTGTAGTTCTCGGCCCACAAGGTCATCAGGTTGGCCAGGGTATCGGAACCCACACTGGACAAGTTGCCCGACACGCCGGTGGTCTTGACGTAGGCAGGGATGGAAGGGTCGACGGCGGCTACCGCATTGGCAGTGGCAAAGCCTGCGGCGACGAAGGTCATGGCGGCCATCAAACGCGTGAGTTTCATGCCTTGCTCCTAGCAGATCCAGAAAAGGGTGTTGACTCGGCGCTCGGTATTGGCGGGCCGTGGGGACACTCTATGAAAGGATTGTGACAGTAGGATGAATGGCCATCATCCTCCGTGCGTGCCTCGTTCGCAGGCGCTGCCAGCGAACGAGGCCGCCGGATTCAGCGCTTCTTGGCCATCAGGTACAACCCGCACAGGAAGCCGATCACACAGATCGCCGCCACGTAATAGGCCGGGCCCATGGGATTGGACTTCATCAGCAGGGTCACTGCCATCGGCGTCAGGCCGCCGAAGATGGCATAGGCCACGTTGTACGAAAACGACAGGCCGGAGAAACGCACCACCGCCGGGAAGGCCTTGACCATCACGTAGGGCACAGCGCCGATCACACCCACGCTCAGGCCAGTCACCGCATACAGCGGAAACAGCCAGTCGGGATGCGCGTGCAGGCTGTGGAACAAGGTCCAGGAGGTGGCCAACAGCGCCAGGCTGCCGACCACGAACACCTTGCCGGCGCCAAAGCGGTCGGCCAGCGCGCCCGAACCGATGCAGCCCAGACTCAGGAACACGATGGCCAGGCTGTTGGCCTGCAGCGACTGCTTGGGGGTGAAGCCGTAGAGGGTCTGCAGAATGGTCGGGGTCATCAGGATGACCACGATGATCCCCGCCGACAGTAACCAGGTCAGCAGCATGGAAATGGCCACCGCACCGCGATGGTCGCGCAGCACCGTGCGCAGGGGCACTTCGGCGGCCAGCGCCTTGCGTTGCTGCAGCTCGGCGAAGACCGGGGTTTCATGCAGCCAGCGCCGCAGGTACACCGACGCCAGACCGAACACACCACCGATCAGGAAAGGGATACGCCAGGCGTAGTCCGAAACCTCGGCCGGCGTGTAGATGCTGTTGATGGCAGTGGCCATCAGCGAGCCCAGCAGAATCCCGGTGGTCAGGCCGCAGGTCAGCGTGCCGCAGGCATAGCCGACATTGCGCCCCGGCACGTGCTCGGAGACGAACACCCAGGCTCCGGGTACTTCGCCGCCGATGGCTGCGCCTTGGATCACGCGCATCAACAGCAACAGGATGGGCGCAAAAATGCCGATCTGTGCGTAAGTGGGCAGTAGACCCATGATCAGGGTGGGCACGGCCATCATGAAGATGCTCAAGGTGAACATCTTCTTGCGCCCCAACAGGTCGCCGAAGTGCGCCATGATGATGCCGCCCAGCGGCCTCGCCAAATAGCCGGCGGCGAAGATGCCGAAGGTCTGCATCAGCCGCAGCCACTCGGGCATGTCGGCGGGAAAGAACAACTTGCCCACCACCGCCGCGAAGAACACGAAGATGATGAAATCGTAGAACTCAAGTGCACCGCCCAGGGCGGACAACGAAAGTGTCTTGTAATCACTGCGGGTCAGCGGACGCGAAGGCGGAGCGATACTCGAAGGCGCGGCGGTCATTTGATGTTCTCTTATATACAAATCCACAGCTTTGTTGCTGTTTTGGGTTTGGCAGTGCAGGCACGATAGCAAATTGCTAGAAAAAGCACATGGCCTGTATTGGCAATTGCAGTAATTGGACAGCGAACGGTCGTTATGGTGGTTCTGCGCCTATATACTGGCCTTAATTAAAGGGTGTTGTGCGAAAACGCAGCTAGCGTTGTAGCCGATTTCGCAGAGGTACCCTGTGTGCGCCAGTTGAAAGAAAAGCCGTGTAGGCTTTTGTCATTGGCGCCGATCAATGCGCCACTCCAATAAAGCGTCACGGGTCAGAGGCCCCCCCGGCATGATTGAACTCGAACAAGAAGATCCCATTCCCCAAGGCGACCTGGCCTTGCAGATCACCGCGCTTCCGCGCGAAACCAATGGCTTTGGCGATATCTTCGGCGGCTGGCTGGTCGCCCAGATGGATCTGGCCGGAACGGCCATGGCCAGCAAGGTCGCCGGTGGACGTGTGGCGACGGTCGCCATCGACCGCATGGCATTCCTGGTCCCGGTTGCCGTCGGCGCGCAATTGTCCTTCTATACCCAGACCCTGGAGATCGGCCGCAGCTCGATCCAGATGATGGTCGAGGTATGGAGCGACGATCCACTGTCGAGCGAATGGCGCAAGGTCACCGAGGCCGTCTTCGTGTTCGTCGCCATCGACGGCAGCGGCCGCACCCGCGCGGTACCACCGCGGCGCTGATGTACCACCGGCGCATCAGCCGACTTTTTGAACCCATAGCGAGAACTCTTCATGTCTGAGCCGCAGGTCGAATCGGTCAAGCTGGATGAACTCAATTGCTGGCGCATCAGCACCGATCAGGCTGAGCTGCTGATCGCGCAACAAGGCGCCCAGGTGATCAGCTACCAGCGTCACGGCGAGCAGCCGCTGATCTGGCCCAACCCAGCCGCCCTCTACAAGCCGGGCAAGGCCGTTCGCACCGGCGTGCCGGTGTGCTGGCCATGGTTCGGCAACCTGGGGCGCAATCCCGAGACGGTGCAGGCCATGCGCACCGCCAGCGACGAGGCACCTGCCCACGGCCTGGTGCGGACGCTGGACTGGGAGTTGCTGGGCATCGAAAATCTCGACTCAGGCGTCAAGGTCGAATTGAGCGTGCCGCAGGCAGCTCGCGGCGAATTGCCAGGGTGGCCGCACAAGGTCGAGGTCAGGCTGTGCGTGGTGCTTGGCGAGGCGCTGGAGATCACCTTGCACAGTCGCAACCTGGACGACCATCCCGTCAGCCTGAGCCAGGCGCTGCACAGCTACTTTGCGGTGAGCGACGTGCGTCAGGCCACCGTCGAGTGCCTGGGCGGCCTGACGTACATCGAAACCCTGGACGGCTGGCAGCCCCGCCAGCAGGCTGGCGTGCTCGGGTTTGCCGGCGAAACCGACCGGATCTACCTGAATACTCCAGCGCAGCTGAGTTTCGTCGACCCGGGCTGGCAACGGCGGGTGACCCTCGCCTCCACCGGCTCGCGCAGCGCAGTGGTGTGGAACCCGTGGGTCGAGCGCGCCACGGCCTTGCCGGACATGGCCGACGACGGTTGGCAGGGCATGCTGTGCATCGAGACGGCGAACGTCTGGGATGACGTGGTGACGCTGGCACCCGGTGCGGCGTGTGCTATGGGTGTGAGGTTTACGGCTTCAGAGCTTTGATATTTGCAGGCAGGTCTGGCCTCTTCGCGGGTAGAAGGCTCGCGAAGGGGCCAGACCTGCAGAATCACAAATCCGACTCCTTCACCACCCGCACTTTCTGCGCATCCAGCGCATAAGCCGCATCGGCCAGGTCGTTGCTGACCTTCTCCACCTTGACCTTGCCCGTGACCCACAACGGTGTGTAGATATCGGCCAGCTTCAGGCCCTTGGGGTAGCGCACCAGGATCAACTGGTTCGGCGGCGGCGGTGGGACGTGAATGCACGCGCCTGGGTACGGCACCAGGAAGAACAGCGTGCTGTTGCCCTTGGCATCGCTTTCCAGCGGAACGGGATAGCCACCGATGCGAATATCCTTGCCGTTCATGGCCGCCACGGTCTTGGTGGAATACATCACGGCGGGCAAACCCTTGGCCTGCTTCATGCCGCCCTTTTCGGTGAACGTGCCCTGTGCTTCGGGTGAATCGTGGTCGATCTCGGGCATCTGCTCCAAGGCCTTCTGGTCAGCCTTGGGCATCAGCTGCAGCCAGTCGGTTTCCGGCAATTCAGCATGCGCAGAGGCTGCGGCGAACACAAAGCAGAGCAGTAGAAGTCGGCGCATGGCAGGGCCCAGAGTGGAAAGTCGGCCATTCTAACCACAGCCCAGACGTGACGCAGCCCCCATCGAGGCAAGCTCGAGGGGGGCTGCGGTGCAACCAGTCAGGTACCTGCAGGTTTGCCGCAGGTATCAGGCGCGTTGAATCAACGCTTCTTGCTGACCATGCCGTAGATCACCAGCAGGATGATCGCGCCGACCAGCGCGCCGAGGAAACCGGCACCTTCGCCAGCCCGGTAGATACCCAGCGCCTGACCACCGTAGGTCGCAGCCAGGGAGCCGGCGATACCCAGCAGAATGGTCATGATCCAACCCATGCTGTCATCGCCGGGCTTCAGAAAACGAGCCAGCAGACCAACGATCAAGCCGATGAAGATAGTCCCGATGATTCCCATGATATTCCCTCTGATATGAACAGGCTTGATGCCAAGGTGCGATAGCAGCCTTGGCGTACAGCCATCAGAGGGTTGATGGTCGGCAATGGTTCCTCAACCCTCGATCAGCGCTTGGACTTCGGCGATCTGGCGTTGCAACGTGGCGCGATCGGCGCACCGCACGGTGGCATGACCAACCTTGCGGCCGACCTTGAACGCCTTGCCGTAGTGGTGCAGATGGCAGTCGTCGATGGCGGCGACCTGCGCCACTGCTGGTACTTCGCCGATGAAGTTGAGCATGGCGCTTTCGCCGACCTTGGCGGTCGAACCCAATGGCAGCCCGGCCACGGCACGCAGGTGGTTTTCGAACTGGCTGCACTCGGCGCCTTCGATGGTCCAGTGCCCGGAATTGTGCACGCGTGGCGCGATTTCATTGGCCTTCAAGCCGCCGTCCACTTCGAAGAACTCGAACGCCAGTACGCCAACGTAGTCGAGCTTCTCCAGCACACGGCCAGCGTAGTCTTCGGCCAGCCCCTGCAGTGGATGCGCGGTGCTTGCCACCGACAGGCGCAGGATGCCGGCCTCGTGGGTGTTGTGCACCAGCGGGTAGAAGCGGGTCTCGCCATCGCGTGCGCGCACGGCAATCAGCGACACTTCGCCGGTAAAGGGCACGAAGCCTTCGAGCAGGCACGGCACGCTGCCCAGTTCGGCGAAGGTTCCGGCCACATCAAGGGCGCTGCGCAGGACCTTCTGGCCTTTGCCGTCATAGCCCAGGGTACGGGTTTTCAACACAGCGGGCAGGCCGATGCTGGCCACCGCGGCGTCGAGATCGGCCTGGGACTGGATGTCGGCGAACGTCGGCGTCGGCACGCCCAGGTCCTTGAACATGCTTTTTTCGAACCAGCGGTCACGGGCGATGCGCAGCGCGTCGGCACTGGGATACACCGGTACGAATTGCGACAGGAAAGCCACGGTCTCGGCCGGAACGCTTTCGAACTCGAAGGTGACCAGGTCGACTTCGTCGGCCAACTGGCGCAGGTGATCCTGGTCGCCGTAGTCGGCCCGCAGGTGCTCGCCCAGAGGGGCGGCACAGGCATCGGGCGCCGGGTCCAGGAAAGCGAAATTCATCCCCAGGGGGGTACCGGCCAGGGCCAGCATGCGGCCCAGTTGGCCGCCACCGATTACACCGATCTTCATGTCAAAGAACCTCAGGCCTGGCGCGGGTCGGGATTGTCCAGAACGTTGTCTGTCTGCTCGGCGCGGAACGTTTTCAGCGCAGTGTGGAACTGCGGGTGCTTGGCGCCCAGGATGCTGGCCGACAGCAACGCGGCGTTGATCGCGCCGGCCTTGCCGATGGCCAGTGTGGCGACCGGAATGCCCGCCGGCATCTGCACGATGGACAGCAGCGAGTCGACGCCCGACAGCATGGACGACTGCACCGGCACGCCCAGCACCGGCAGGTGCGTCTTGGCCGCGCACATGCCTGGCAGATGCGCCGCGCCGCCGGCGCCGGCGATGATCACCTCGATGCCGCGGCTTTCGGCCTCGTCGGCATACTGGAACAGCAGGTCCGGGGTGCGGTGGGCGGAAACCACCTTGACCTCGAAGGGAATACCGAGCTTTTCCAGCATATCGGCGGTGTGGCTAAGGGTGGACCAATCGGACTTGGAGCCCATGATCACGCCAACCAATGCACTCATCGTCGAGCCTCTTCTCTTGGGCGCCCACAGGCGCGTCAAAAAACAACGAGCCACGCAGGAAGACCGGCGTGGCTCGTTATGCGAATAATGACCGGAACAGACCGGCCGAAGGCCGCGCAGTATACCGCAAGAATGAAGATTTATTGCAGCCATCTCGACCGACCGTCAAATGGCTGCGAAGCACGAGTTTGTTGACTTTCAGGTCAGTGAAATGGGTGTGGATCCTTCGCGGCCACTGGCCGCTCCTACAGAGATCGCGATGGCCGCACCTATGGAGATCACGGTGGCTTTGCGTAGGAGCGGTCAGTGGCCGCGAAGGCAGCACCGCCGACTCGAGTCAGGCGCTGCCCGCCGCCGCACCCTCCAACCGCTTCCACAACAGCCGCACATTGGCCTTGCGCACCAGCGCACAGCGATACACGCGAATCTCCAGCGGCACGTGCCACTGCGGCCCGCCACACACCACCAACTCACCCCGAGCCAATTCGGCGCGCACGCTCAGGCGCGGCACCCAGGCGATCCCCAGGCCTTCGAGCGCCATGCTTTTCAGGCTGTCGGCCATCGCCGTCTCATACACCGTGGTATAGCGCAGGCTGCGCTGACGCAGCAGCAGGTTCACCGAGCGCCCGAGGAAGGCGCCTGCAGTGTAAGCCAGCAGTGGAATGCTGCCCTCGCCTTCCAGGTCGAACAACGGCTGGCCCTGGGCGTCGCTGGCGCAGATGGGCAGCATTTCGGTGGTGCCCAGGTGCAGCGACGGAAATATCTCCGGGTCCATCTGCATCGCCGAATCGGGGTCGTAGAACGCCAGCATCAGGTCACAGCCGCCCTCTCGCAGTGCATGCACCGCATCACCGACGTTGGTGGCAATCAGGCGTGTGGCGATGGGCAGGCCCTCGTTGCGCAGCTTGGCGATCCAGCCGGGAAAGAAGCCCAGTGCCAACGAGTGCGCTGCAGCCACCTGCATGACCTCGCCCTGCCCACCCTCAAGGTGATGCAGATGACGCAACACCTCGCCCAGTTGATCGACCACGGTGCGCGCCGTGACCAGAAACAACTGACCGGCCTCGGTCAACTCGACCGGCGTGCGCGACCGATTCACCAGCGTCAGGCCCAGCGCCGCCTCCAGGCTGCGAATGCGGCGGCTGAACGCCGGCTGGGTGACGAAGCGGCGTTCCGCGGCCTGTGAAAAGCTGCGGGTGGCCGCCAGGGCACTGAAGTCTTCCAGCCATTTGCTTTCCAGGTTCATGTCGGTTCTCGGTGCGTTGATTCGGGCAGCGTGTAACAGCCGGACGCGGCTCGCGCCGCTGCTACAGGGATCCCTAGTAGCAGCGGCGCAAGCCGCGTCGGCGGACAACACCGACGTCATTGGAATACGCCGGATCGCCCTCGCGCGTCACATGCGCCATTATGCCGATTATGCATACCCCAGCAAGCATCAGCATTAGCCGGAAATCTGCTACAGGCCTAGCATTGCAAGCATTCCGGCACTTGCCGGGCCTCTACAGAGATCATCTCTATCATGTCCTCCGCTGCATCACTGCGCACTGAAAAAGACCTGCTCGGCGTTCTCGAAGTCCCGGCTGAAGCCTACTACGGCATTCAAACCCTGCGTGCCGTGCACAACTTCCGCCTCTCCGGCGTGCCGTTGTCGCACTACCCCAAGCTGGTCGTGGCCCTGGCCATGGTCAAGCAGGCTGCCGCCGATGCCAACCACCAGTTGGGACATCTGAACACAGCCAAGCATGCGGCAATCAGTGAAGCGTGCGCCCGCCTGGTGCGCGGCGATTTCCACGATCAGTTCGTGGTCGACATGATTCAAGGTGGCGCCGGTACGTCCACCAACATGAATGCCAACGAGGTGATCGCCAACATCGCCCTGGAAGTCATGGGCCATCAGAAAGGCGAATACCAGTACCTGCACCCCAACAACGACGTGAACATGGCGCAGTCGACCAACGACGCCTACCCGACGGCCATTCGACTGGGTCTGCTGCTGGGCCATGACGCCCTGCTGGCCAGCCTCGACAGCCTCATCCAGGCATTCGCCGCCAAGGGCGTGGAATTCGCCCACGTGCTGAAGATGGGTCGGACCCAGCTGCAGGACGCCGTGCCGATGACCCTGGGCCAGGAATTCAAGGCCTTCGCCACCACGTTGACCGAAGACCTCAACCGCCTGCGCAGCCTGGCTCCGGAACTGCTGACCGAAGTCAACCTGGGTGGCACCGCCATCGGCACCGGCATCAACGCCGACCCGGGCTATCAGGCCCTGGCCGTGTCGCGCCTGGCCACCATCAGCGGCCAGCCGCTGGTGCCCGCCGCCGACCTGATCGAAGCAACCTCCGACATGGGTGCCTTCGTGCTGTTCTCCGGCATGCTCAAGCGCACGGCGGTCAAGCTGTCGAAGATCTGCAACGACCTGCGCCTGCTGTCCAGCGGCCCACGTACCGGTATCAACGAAATCAACCTGCCGGCGCGCCAGCCGGGCAGCTCGATCATGCCGGGCAAGGTCAATCCGGTGATTCCCGAAGCGGTCAACATGTGCGCCTTCGAGATCATGGGCAACGACCTGGCCCTGACCATCGCCGCCGAGGGCGGGCAGTTGCAGCTCAACGTCATGGAGCCGCTGATCGCCTACAAGATCTTTGACTCCATCCGCCTGCTGCAGCGCGCCATGGACATGCTGCGCGAGCACTGCATCGTCGGCATCACCGCCAACGAACAGCGCTGCCGCGAGCTGGTGGAGCACTCCATCGGCCTGGTCACCGCGCTGAACCCCTACATTGGCTATGAAAACGCCACCCGTATCGCTCGCATCGCCCTGCAGACAGGTCGCGGCGTGCTGGAACTGGTACGCGAGGAAGGCCTGCTCGACGACGCCATGCTGGCCGACATCCTGCGCCCGGAAAACATGATCGCGCCGCGCCTCGTGCCCCTCAAGGCCTGAGCCGGCCGTACGCTCACCAGGTCGAGGGACTAGACACCTCTCACCTTTTGAGGGCTCCGAGAGCAATTTCGGAGCCCTTTTTTTGTGCCGCTGTAACGCCCTGGGTCAAACATCCCACAAGATGAATATGCCCAGTCCTATGCACCAAAAAGCTGCGCGGCCTTACACCTATGGGTATAGTGCCGCCCTTTTGAACTTGACGAGGTAACCCCCATGCTTGAAGTCATCAACGACTTCCTCTCGGGAAAAGTCCTGATCGTGCTTATCGTCGGCCTCGGTGGCTATTTCACCGTGCGCTCGCGCTTCGTCCAACTGCGCCACTTCCTGCACATGTTCAGTGTGTTCCGCGACAGCCTGCGCAACAGTTCAGACCAGCTCAGCTCGTTTCAGGCGCTGATGCTCAGCCTGGCCGGGCGAGTCGGCGCAGGTAACATCGCAGGTGTCGGCATTGCCGTGACCCTGGGTGGCCCGGGCGCGGTGTTCTGGATGTGGGTCACCGCCCTGGTGGGCATGGCCAGCAGCTTCTTCGAATGCACCCTGGCGCAGGCCTACAAGCGCTGCGACCCCGACGGCCAATACCGCGGCGGTCCTTCGTTCTACATTCAGCACGGCCTGGGCAAGCGCTGGCTGGGCATGGTCATGGCGGTGCTGTTGCTGCTGACCTTCGGCTTTGCCTTCAACGGCCTGCAATCGCATGCGGTCACCAGTTCGCTGAACGATGCCTTCGGCCTGTCCACCACCTGGACCGGCGTCGGCCTGGCCGCGTTGCTGGGCCTGGTGTTCTTCGGGGGGATCAAGCGGATCGCGGCAGTCGCCGACCTGCTGGTGCCGGTCAAGACCTTGGCTTACATCGCGGTCAGCCTCTATGTGATCGTGCTGCAGTTCGATCAGGTTCCGGAAATGCTCGCCACCATCGTGCGCAGTGCGTTCGGCCTGGACCCGGTATTCGGCGGCCTGCTCGGCAGCGCCATCGTCATGGGCGTGAAGCGCGGCGTGTTCGCCAACGAAGCGGGCCTGGGCAGTGCGCCCAACGTGGCCGCCGTGGCGCAGGTCGAACACCCGGTTGCCCAGGGCGTGGTGCAGGCGTTCAGCGTGTTCCTCGACACCTTCGTGATCTGTACCTGTACCGCGCTGGTGATCCTACTGTCGGGCTTCTATACGCCGGGTTTCGAAGGCGATGGCATTGCCCTGACGCAGAATTCGCTGGCCAACGTGGTGGGTGAATGGGGCCGGGTGTTCATCAGTGTCGCCTTGTCGCTGTTCGTGTTCACCTCGATCCTCTACAACTATTATCTGGGCGAGAACAGCCTGCGTTTTCTCATCGGCGACAACCGCAAGGCGGTGCTGGTGTACCGCGCGATCGTGCTGTTGCTGATCTTCTGGGGCGCCATAGAAAACCTGGAAACGGTGTTTGCCTTCGCCGACATCACCATGACCCTGCTGGCCTTCGTCAACCTGATCGCTTTGGCCATGCTGTTCAAGACCGGCCTGCGTCTGCTGCGCGACTATGATGCGCAGCGCAGTGCCGGGATCAAGGTACCGGTGTTCGATTCGCGGCAGTTCGCCGATCTCGACCTGGACCTGAAGGCCTGGCCGGTGCCAAATCCGTCGGCAGCCGATGAAAAGGCCCAGGCACCCCTGCCCGTCCAGCGTTAAGGAGCCTTCTGCATGAGCATCGCATCCCCTGCCCGTCATGTACGGGTGCTGTACACCGGCGGCACCATCGGCATGCAGGCCAGTGCCAATGGCCTGGCTCCGGCTTCGGGCTTCGAGGCGCGCATGCGCGAACAACTCGATGCCCAGCCTGAGCTGGTGGTGCCGCACTTCAGCTTCGAGGAGTTGCTGCCGCTGATCGACAGCGCCAACATGACGCCGGCCTACTGGCAGCGGCTGCGCGAAGCTGTGGTTCGAGCGGTGGATGAGCAGGGGTGCGATGCCGTACTGATTCTGCATGGCACCGACACGCTGGCGTACAGCGCGGCGGCCATGAGTTTCCAGTTGCTGGGGCTCGAGGCGCCGGTGCTGTTCACCGGTTCCATGCTGCCTGCCGGAGTGCCCGACAGCGATGCCTGGGAAAACGTCAACGGCGCCCTGGCAGATCTTGCCAGGGGCCTGGAGCCGGGTGTGCACCTGCATTTCCACGGCGAGCTGCTGCCGCCAACCCGCTGCGCCAAAGTGCGCAGCTCGGGCCGCAATCCATTTGCCGCATTGCGTCGTACAGGTGGCGCCGCCAGGGTTGCACTGATACCGGCGGCGCTGGATTATCGCCAGCCACGTCAGCCCGCCAACATCGGTGTATTGCCGCTGTACCCCGGCCTCGGCGTGCCGCTCTTGCAGGCGGTTGTGGACAGCGGAGTGCATGCCCTATTGCTCGAATGCTATGGCAGCGGGACCGGGCCATCCGACAACGCGGCGTTCCTGGAGGCGCTGCAGGCAGCCCATGCCCGGGGCATCGTGGTCGTGGCGCTGACGCAGTGCCAGGAAGGCGGCGTCGAACTGGATGTGTATGAAGCCGGTAGCCGCCTGCGCGATGCAGGCGTGCTCTCCGGCGGCGGCATGACCCGCGAGACGGCATTGGGCAAGCTGCACGCATTGCTCGGTGCAGGCCTGCCGGTGGGAGAAGTCCGCCGCCTGGTAGAACTCGACCTGTGCGGCGAACTGGCCTGATCGAAACAGCAGCGCGCCCTTCGCGCTGCTACAAGGGTTGCGCACATCCGTAGGAGCGGTCATCGGCCGCGAAACAGGCGCTGCGGTGTATCAGGCAGACTGCGGCGCGCCCTTCGCGGCCACGGACCGCTCCCACAGGATTTGTGCAAATCCCGTAGGAGCGGTCATCGGCCGCGAAACAGACGCCGCGGTGTACCAGGCAGACTGCGGCGCGCCCTTCGCGGCCACGGGCCGCTCCTACGAAGCTTGCACGATCCCGTAGGAGCGGTCATCGGCCGCGAAATGGGCGCCGCGCTGCATCAGACAGACTGCGGCGCGGCCTTCGCGGCCACGGACCGCTCCTACGAAGCTTGCACGATCCCGTAGGAGCGGTCATCGGCCGCGAAACAGGCGCTGCGGTGTATCAGGCAGACTGCGGCGCGCCCTTCGCGGCCACGGACCGCTCCCACAGGATTTGTGCAAATCCCGTAGGAGCGGTCATCGGCCGCGAAACAGACGCCGCGGTGTACCAGGCAGACTGCGGCGCGCCCTTCGCGGCCACGGGCCGCTCCTACGAAGCTTGCACGATCCCGTAGGAGCGGTCATCGGCCGCGAAACAGGCGCTGCGGTGTATCAGGCAAACTCCGGCGCGGCCTTCGCGGCCACGGGCCGCTCCCACAGGATTTGTGCAAATCCCGTAGGAGCGGTCATCGGCCGCGAAAC